>JANQJR010000035.1 GCA_028281525.1 Magnetovibrio sp. | reverse complement strand
GTGGGGCTTTGCATCGCACTGGCGCTCGGCATGGACGGCTTCGAAGCGTTGTTGCAAGGCGCGCACGAAATGGACCAACATTTCCTCAACGCCCCGATGGAACGCAACATGCCGGTGATCATGGCGCTGCTGGGCGTGTGGTACATCAACTTCCACGGTGTGCGGTCGCACGCGGTGGTGCCCTACACCCAGTTGCTGCAGAACCTTCCCGCGTACTTGCAGCAGCTCGACATGGAAAGCAACGGCAAGGGCACGACCCTGGAAGGCCTCAGCGTCGATTACGCCACAGCGCCGGTGATCTGGGGCGGCACCGGCACCAGTGCACAGCATTCGTTTTTTCAGAAGCTCCACCAAGGCGAAGGTTTCGTACCTGTGGATTTCATCGCCGCGACCGAGCCCAACGTCGCCATTGATCCACGCAACGCCGCCCTGCTTGCCAATTGCTTCGCCCAATCTCGGGCCTTGATGCACGGCAAAACCGAAGAAGAAGTGCGGACCGAGATGGCCGCCACCGGCGAAAACCAGGATGAGATCGATCAACTGGCCCCGCACAAAACCTTCCCCGGCGACCGGCCGAGCAACACGTTGCTGTTAAAATGGCTGGACCCCAAGACCTTCGGCGCGCTGGTCGCACTTTATGAACACAAGGTGTTCGTCCAAGGGGTGATCTGGAACATCGATTCCTTCGACCAGTGGGGTGTCGAACTGGGCAAAACCCTGGCCCAGGAAATCGGCGCGGCGCTTACCGGCAAGGACGATGGGGAGGCTTTCGATTCCTCAACCGCCGGCCTCGTCGCGGCGGCGCGCGGCGCGGGCGACCCTTAAGGCCCAGGCTCTAAAAAACCATGCGGCTCAGACGCCCGGTTTCTGGATCGTCTTAAAGACTTTTTCGTGAAGCGCGAAGGCATTTTCCATTTCCTGGGACCATTCGCGGTGTTCTTCTTTTTCACCGCCGATGGCCGACAGCTCGAATTCCAAGGCTTCCAGCAATAACGAAGCGATTTCGTGCTTTTGCTCCTCGCACGCAATTTTATGGGCGTCGATGATTTTGTCACTGAGACGTCGGCTGGGCATGGCCACCTCCCGCAATGCCTTGATTGCGAACCATTTTAGCACACACTCCCGACATCAATCACCCGCATTTGAAGTACGCAACGGCGGTTTTGGGTGACACCTTCCCGGCGGCAAAGTTTGAATTGCTCGACGATCTTAGCGGGGACGGCGCGAGCGGCGAATTGGCCCATATGGGTGAAGACTTGGTGTTCGAGTAACGTCACCACGTTCACTTTGCCCCCGAGGCTCATCCGAACCTTTCATTTCATCCAAATCCTTCGCGGAAACGATGGATCGCATCTAGGCGATAGAGTTTGTCGGGTTGAATTTCACACCGCTTGTTGAAGTCCATAACGGAGGACGTTTCGCTTATGGCAACGGCGACAAACGGATCAACCGGCCGTCATTGGCGTCGGTGAGGATGTAGAGAAAGCCGTCAGGGCCCTGGCGCACGTCGCGGATGCGCTGGTTCAAGTCGGTCAAGAGCCGTTCTTCATCTACGACCTGCCCGCCCTGCAGCGTCAACCGCGCCAAGAGACGATCTTTGAGCGCGCCGACGAATAGATTGCCGTTCCAGGCGGAAAAAGCATCGGCGGTATAAAACGCCATGCCTGAAGGCGCGATGGACGGATCCCAGTAATAAACCGGTTGCTCCATGCCTTCCTTGTGGGTGCCCTCTCCGATGGAAAACCCGGAATAGTGACGGCCGTACGAAATCACGGGCCAGCCGTAATTGCGCCCGGCGCGCGAAATGTTGACTTCATCACCACCCCGCGCGCCATGTTCGACCGTCCACAATTCTCCGGTTTCGGGGTGAAGCGCAGCACCTTGCGGATTGCGGTGGCCCATGGACCAGATTTCCGGCCGGTGGGTTTCAACCCCGACAAAGGGATTATCAGTGGGAACGGTTCCGTCCGGGTTCACGCGCACCACTTGCGAACGGTTAATGGACGGGTCCTGGGCCATGTCCCTTTGCCCCCGGTCCCCGGTTGTGACAAACAAGGTGCTGTCCGGCGCGATCACGATGCGCGAGCCAAAATGCCGCGCGCCGCTGGATTTGGGCTGCTGCGAAAACAAGATGCGCACATCGCTGATCGAGAACGCCTTCACATCCAATACGGCCCGGGCCAAAGCCGTGCTCGAACCACCATCACCGGGTTCGGAAAACGTGAAGTAGATCAGGCTGCTTTTTGCGAAATCAGACGCCAACGCAACGTCCAAAAGCCCGCCTTGCCCGCTGTCGCGGATGTCGGGCAACCCGGAAATGGGAACGGACAATTCACCGCCTGGAGAAACGATGCGCAGTCGCCCCGGCCGTTCCGTCACCAAGAACCGCCCGTCCGGCAAAAACGCCACGGCCCAGGGGTGTTCCAGCCTATCCGTGATCGTTTCCGCCTTTACGCGATGGTGCTTGGTCTCGAAAACATCGGCGGCGGCCACCGACTGAGCGTGGGTGAAAAGCCCCAGCAGACACCCCAACACCAAGCTTGGCAAAAGGCCTTTATAAAAGGCAGTTCGGCGAAAGACGGATTTGCGAATCATATCAGCTCTTTTCCTGTGCGTTACGTTCCACAGATATGTATCTGGACTGGCGCCAATTCCAGTCTCAATCCGCTCAATGGGGATTTGCGCCAAATTGGCCGCAGGACCTTCGCGCCGGCCCGTACGGCAAGCTCAGACGCATTGTCGCACCGGTGCTGACCAGTCCTGAAAAACTGATCCAGGGTGATTGAGAGATTTTACCTTACTCTGGCCCTAGGGCAGGGCGGGTAGGCCATCACCATTTCCGGCATGCGCCGTTGGCATCATAGGGCCCGCCCGGTTTGTCGATCACGGCGTGCTGGCGCCTGGTTTCTTTCTTAAACTTCTTCGACACGGCGCGGACCGTTTTTTCCAAGGCGCGTTTCATCGCAGCTTGGCCGTCCTCAACCGTGCGCACCTGCTTGGGGTTGAGTTTCCGCACAGCGCGGTCGAGCTCTTTTTTGAGGATGCGGGCGTATTTGCGCACCCCTTCGCGGTTGACCCGCACGTGTTCCATTTCATGCTTGAGCACGGTGTTGTACTGGCACGTCCCGCGGGCGTACTCGCGGGGAATGTGCACAATCAACTGGCTGTGACCAAAACGCACTTCGACCCGTTCAACATTAAGACATGTCACGTTTCCTTGGCGATAACCCCTAAAGCGCATATTCATGGCGGTTTCGACCTCGCTTTGGGTCAGACCCAGAACCATGTTGCCGCGCTTAAGCAAGCCGTGCGCCTTGGCTTTTGAATTGATGCCTTTGAGATTGCTGGTCTTGATCTTGGGCGCGGGGTCCATCAGGCGCACTTTCACACCGGCGTAATCGGGAGGCTTGCAGCCCCCGTCCTGCGCCACGGCCGGTTCGGAGACGACCATCACAGCCCCCACCCAAAGGGCAGCAGCGGGCACGGCAAGCTTAATCGAACATTTCATACCCCATACATAGGGGGGAATCGGATAAAGCGAAAGAAGGTTGTCGCCAGATGCGCGCGGTCAATCGCCGTCGGGGATGACGCGCAATTGGGCGATCCGCGAGGATTTGTCCTCGTACATATTCATGTCCGCCATGTTCACCAGGCGCTCGACATCGTCAGCATCTTCGGGGAAGCGGGCGTAGCCGATGGACGCATGCACCGACAATTCGATATCGCCGAATTTCATCGGTCGCCCGATACCGTTGTGAAGCTTTTCCAACACGCCGTTTAAAATCTTTTGATCCGTCACCCCCGGCAACAGCACCACGAATTCATCACCGCCGACGCGCGCCACGGTGTCTGATTTACGGGTCGACGCCATCAAGCGTTCGCCGATTTCAATCAACACCTTGTCGCCGGTGTTGTGGCCGAATTCGTCGTTGACCGGCTTGAAGTTGTTAAGGTCTACATAGAGCAACGTAAATCCGAAGTTGGAGCGATCGCTCAACGCCGCCAATTGATACAAGCGGTCATACATCAAACGCCGGTTCGGCAATTTGGTAAGTGGGTCGTGCAACGCCAAATCGCGGTTGCGCCGTTCCAACGATAGCAGCCAATAGACCAAGACCCCGAAAATCAACGCGATGGTCCACCCCACTGCACGTACAAGCATGTGAGGGGATTCCGACTTCCCCCACCCGTCTGCGGGAATCGCCGCCATCTGCCAAGCCCCGTTGGGTAGGCTCACGATTTGCGTGACGGCGTCCAGTGATGTGAATAGGGCCTCATCACCCACGATCACGTCACCCTCCAGACCCATGCTGTCGGCTCCTCGAATCGCAAAGTTCAAACCGGGCACACCCGAATTAATCTCGGTGGTGCGAAACAAGGACGGCGTGTCGATCACGATGGAGGCCAGCCCCCAGTAGCGCGGCTTGGCCTGCGTGTAGTTGTTCCTGTTTTGAATGTAGATCGGGGTGCGTGCGATCAGTCCTTCGCCGCCTTGCACCAATTTGACCGGCCCCGCGACAATGGTGCTGCCAAGCTCGATTGCACGCTGCACAACCGGCCATTGGTCCTTGTTCTGGGTGTAATCCATGCCGAGCGCCCGCTCATTGCCCGCCAAGGGATAAATGAACCGGATCACATTGTCCGGGGCCAGGCCGATGTTGCGGATGTGGCGGCCCACGGCGACGATCTCCGCCGCCATAGGCTCAAAATCGCTCCACGTCAAATCGGGATGGGTGGCGACGTAGCTGATCATCCCCCGTGAAAGGTGCAAGGTGGAATTGATTTCGCCTTCGAGCCGGGCGCGCACGGTGGCGAGTTGCTCGACCACATCAGCGCGTTCATGCTGAATCAAGCGCTCATGGCTCATGGACACGACCATTTCGGCAACGACCATGACAAACACCACCACCAGGACCGCAAACGCGATGCGCGTACTGCGGCCGAAGCTTTCAAGCCATGTCATTACATTGTCGGTGAATGTCATGCAGTATCGTCCATGTCAGCCCCCACGGGTTACACGGCACGCCCCTCTTGTTGTGAGTGTATCCAGAATCTCGAAAAAGAAAAGCGGCGATCATTCCGGGTGCGCCGCCACCATGCTATAAGTCGAAAAATCTCGAACACACATCGTGGGGAGGAGACCGCCACCATGCCTGTTACGCTGGTTTACATTTCCGTGAAGCCGGAATGCGTCGATGATTTCATCGCCGCGTCCAAGGCCAATCACCAAGCCTCGATCCAAGAGGCGGGAAATCACCGATTCGACTTCCTGCAGCAAGAAGACGACCCGACCCGGTTCGTTTTCTACGAGTGGTACGAAACGGACGCCGACGTGGCCGCGCACAAGCAAACGGTGCATTACGCCGCGTGGGCGGAAACGGTGGGTCCGATGATGGCCGAAAAGCGCCGGGGCGTGCGCCACCGTGGACTGCTTCCGGAGCTTAAATCGTGACGAACCCCATTTTGCCGCCACCGTTCACCATCGCGTCATTGCCTAAGATCATTTTTGGTGCAGGTGTGATCGATCGGTTGCCCGATGAAGTGCTGCGCTTCGGTCCCAATGCTTTGATCGTGACGGGGGCGAAATCCTTCACCGAATCCGAAGCCTGGGCAGAGTTGCAGCCCAAACTGCAAGACGCGGGCGTAAAGATTACGGTGATGCAGGTGCCGAGCGAACCGTCCCCCGAGCTGGTGGACGACGCTGTCGTGGGTTACAAGGGCGCGTCTTTCGACGTGGTGGTCGGCATCGGCGGGGGCAGCGCGTTGGACACCGCAAAGGCCGTCGCCGGACTGCTCAAACCCGGCAATACGGTCATGGACCATCTGGAAGGGGTCGGACCGGAACTGACTTACCAAGGTCCCGCCACACCTTTGATTTGTTGTCCGACCACGGCGGGCACCGGATCGGAAGCGACCAAGAACGCCGTTCTGTCGCGCCACGGCGTAGACGGCTTCAAGAAATCGTTCCGCGACGACACCCTGGTCGCCAGGGCCGCCATCGTCGACCCCGATCTGCTGGCGACCTGCCCCAAATCCGTGATTGCCGCCAACGGCATGGACGCCTTCACCCAGTTGTTGGAAAGCCTGACCTCGATCCGCTCCAACGCCATGACCGCCGCGCTGGCGTGGTCGGGACTGGAGCGTTTTGCCCAAGGGTTTTGGGACATGTATATGCTGGCGGACGAAGACGGCGTGCGCGCGCAAGAGGCCCGCACCCACATGGCCTATGCGTCCTTGATGTCGGGCATTTGCCTGGCGCAAACGGGACTGGGGTCCGTCCACGGGCTTGCCCAGCCGTTGGGGTCCTTGTTCCCCATTCCCCATGGCGTGGTGTGCGGCACTTTGGTCGCGGATGCGTCCGATATCAACATCCGCGCCCTGATGGAGCGCAACCCTTCCAGCCCGGCGCTGGAAGTCTACGCCCGCGCGGGCGCGACGCTGGCCGGCGGCGGCGTGAGCGGCAACGCCGCGCTGGATGCGCTGGTGCGCACCCTTCAAGACTGGACCGAGCGCCTGGACCTGCCACGCTTGTCCCAATACGGCGTCACGGACGCGGACGTGGCGCGCATCGTCGCAAACAGCCGGGGATCCAGCATGAAAACCAATCCTGTGGTGCTCACGGACGCGGAAATCGCGGAACTGGTGCAACGACGCCTTTGATCCCATATGGCAAGGTATGAGCGACCCGGATTTCACCCCCGAACTCACCCCGCAGGAGATGTTGGCATTGGGCGTCTTCGGCGGCGCGTATTTCGAAGACGTGGGCCATGTGCCGGACGATCTGCCGCCTGAGTGGTTTGCAGCGGCCAAAATCTCGCGCGCTGGGTTCGACAAAAGCCTCAATCACTTCGGCGTCGCGGCGGGGCAACCGCGCGATGTATGGCAGACGAAAGGCTGGATCACGCCGGAAGACCCGCTCGGCTGGTTCCAGTGGTATTGCCGCTATACGCTTGGCCGCCGTTTGCCCGGCGTCGATGAATTCCAGATCAAACGCTGGAAGGCGTTCGGCGCACGCCATATTCCACAAGTGAAAAAGAACTGCGATCCGGGCGACATTTTCTGCCGTCCGCGTCAACGCCAAGCGTTGCTGCAGTGGGCTTACGATCCGTTGATTTAACGGCCCTTTGGCTTGAAGCCCGGCGGCAGACTGCCTTCCACCGCACCGCTGGTGAATGTCGGCTCCGGCGGGGCCACTTCCCCATCGAACATCAGATGCACCGGGCCTTTGACGTGAATGTCGCGTTGCGGATAAGGGAAGGCGACACCGTGCTCGTGGAACAAATCCCAGATCTTGAGATAGACTTCGCTCTTGATGTTGGACACGCCCTCTTCCGCGTCTTGAATCCAAACCCGCAATTCCAGGTCCACGGAGCTTTCGCCAAAACCTTTCACCAGGCAACGCGGCGCCGGTTTCTTGAGAATGCGCGAAAACCCATCCGCCGCCTGCTCAGCCAGTTCGATCGCCAAGCGGATGTTGACGCCGTAGTCGACGCCGATGGGCAGGCGTTGGCGCACCAACCGGTCCGAGTGCGACCAGTTTTCCACCGGCGTGGAAATCAGCACTTCGTTGGGAATCAGGTGTTCGATTCCGTCGCGCGTCACCACCGAGACATAACGCGCCCCGATGGTGTTGATCCAGCCGTATGTCCCCTCGATAGACACCACGTCGCCGGGTTTGACGGAGCGGTCCATCAACAAGATCACGCCAGACAGCAAGTTGCTCACCACCTTTTGCAGGCCGATGCCGATGCCCAGACCCAGCGCGCCGGAAAACACATGCAGCGCGGTCAGGTCGATGCCAACCATGTTGATGCCGACCAGGATCGCGAGCGTGATGAACAGCACGCGCGCAAGTTTGGAAAACAGCACTTTTTGCGACGGCGTGAATTGTTGAATGCCCCTGAGGCGCTTTTCCACCAACCGCGCCGCCCAGTTGGCGAGCCACAGCAACAGCACCATGGCGACGATGCCTTTGGCGACGATCAGCAAGGACAGACGAAAATCGCCCAAGTTGATGGCGAGGCGATCCATGAACGTCAATGTCGGGTCCAACAACCCGACGATATCCAAAGCCGCTACAGACCACACGAACACGCCCACGGCCCGCGACCACCAGGGATCCGCAA
Organism: Magnetovibrio sp.; assembly: GCA_028281525.1. Lineage (GTDB taxonomy): Bacteria > Pseudomonadota > Alphaproteobacteria > Rhodospirillales > Magnetovibrionaceae > Magnetovibrio. The sequence goes on along the minus strand of JANQJR010000035.1, from coordinate 213,158 downwards.
TGAAGTTCAAAACCAAACGGATCACCACCCAGGCGGTGAGCAGGCTGACCGCAATGCCGACGATGCCGCCCGGCCACGCCATTTGCAACGCGGTGAAATGGGCCATGCCCGCGAACACCAGCCAGGTGAGCGGCATCACCAAGGGTTTGAGAATGTTTTCCAGCGTCCCGCGGTATTTCGCCACCCAGTTCGCCGCCAAGGTTTTGTCGAGCAACTGTTCCAACGGGCGGGCGGCGAATTTGGCCACGAAATAGGTCAACAGCACCACGCCCAATTCCACCAGATTGGGGATCACCAACACATGCGTCTGCACGAAGCCCAGCAGGTCTTCGTAAATCTGGTTGAGCGTTTCGACGTTGAATTTTTCGTCCACGGTGAACTCTCCGCGCAAGCTTGCACAAAGAGCCTAGGCCGGAGGAGAAAGTGCTGCAACAAAAACGCTCAAGCGTCCTTGCGAAACAGCATTTTAAGACCCGGTCCGCCACGGTCAGGGACACGCTTGATGGGCGTAAACCCAAACCGCACAAACAGGCGCGTCAGGGTATCTTCGTTAAAAAATTGAATGTGAAGCGGAGGAGAGAACAAATCCCAGTCGGTGACCACGTCCGGCACCTGTTCGCCAGCGATATCCGGGGTGGTGATGAACACCACCGCGCCGGGCTGCGTAATTTCGGCCAGGAAGTTCATATAGGCTTCCACGTTTTCCACATGCTCGATGACTTCGGACGAATAGACAAAGCCAAATGTTCCGATCCGGCCGCCTTTGAAGTCGTCGAGCGTGCCGCAATGGAAGGTGCAATCGGAATAGTGCGCGCGGGCGTATTCAATAGCATTGGGGTTGATGTCGAGCCCCACGGCTTCGCGCGCGAACGCCCGTTTGAAGCCGCCCACCACAAAGCCACCGCCGCACCCCAAATCCAAAACGCGCTGCCCAAACACATAGCGGACCAGCTTGAACGCGTTCATCAAGCCACGCCGGGCGCGCGACGGCGCCTTGGGGTAGTAGTCCGCGCGAATGCCGTCCGAGCCACCTTGCTCGGCGTGCATTTCATCCAACGCCTGCTGGCTGGGGCGGGGGTGGCAGAAGACGTATCCGCAATCCGAACAACTCAGAAAGCTATAACCGTCTTTGTCGCCGTAAGGCGCCATCGCCGACCCCGAACAAACCGGGCAGCGGGGCTCCTTGGCGTTTGGGGATGACGTGGTCATTATGGATTGCCCTCAGGATGCCTTTCTGTTTAAGCCACCGAGGCAAGGTTGTCCATACGGTGCAAAACCCCACACAACATAAAAACCAAGTGTGTGAATATCTTGCGCTTCGCTTTGCTGCATTGCACAATACCCGACCGCACTCCAGGTTGAGACAGATGACGAACGCCCCTCTCCCCGCCTCGTCCGCATTCGCGACGCCCCAAGCCGCGTTTTGGGGCGGCGTCAGGGAAGCCCTGGGCGTGCCCATGCTGGTCATGGGAGCAAGTTTCTTAGGCTTCGGCTCGATGATCCGCGACGTGGACTGGTCGGTGTGGCATGCGCTCTATTCAACCTTGAGCACCTGGGCGCTGCCCGGTCAGATCGCCATGGCGGAAATGGCTTATAGCGGCGCGCCGCTGATTTCCATTATTTTGGCGGTGGGCTTCATCAACGCACGGCTGTTGCCTTTGGTGGCTTCGCTCCTGCCCCACGTTCGGCGCGATAACGTGAGTCTCTGGAAATATTATGCGATTTCCATGCTCATCGCCGCGACCAGTTGGGTCGGCACCATGCAACGGTTGGCGTCTCTCAGCCAGGACCAACGGCTGCATTATCTCACCGGTTACGGCTTGTTGCTCTATACCGGCTCGCCCCTGTTTACGGTCGCAGGCTACTTGATCGCGGGTCAAGTGCCCCAGCCGGTCACGTTGGCGCTGGTGTTTCTCAATCCGCTTTATTTCATGTTGTTATTTTTGTTCGATCTGCACCAACCGCAAAAGGTCTTGTCGTTGCTATTCGGCGCGATCTTGGGACCGGCGCTGTTTTTGATCGCGCCCAATTGGAGCTTGGTGTTCACAGGGCTGATCGGCGGCACGGCGGCATGGTGGTTGGGCCGGAACGGATGGGTGCGCCAAAAGGTAAGCAAAGAACTCAAAAAGGGGAGGGATGATGGTTGAGCAAAGCCTCTATGCCCCGGTCCTGGTGATCACGCTGGCGGCGCTCGCGACCTATGCGTCGCGCGCTTTGGGCACTTTCTTGTCCGGCAAGATCTCGGTCGAGTCCCCGGTAATCGACTGGATCACCTGCGTGACTTACGCCCTGCTGGCGGGTCTGGTGGTGCGCATGATCGCCTTGCCCATCGGCGCGTTGGCCGAAACGCCGGATTGGTGGCGCTTCGCCGCCGCCGGAGCGGGGCTTTTGGTGTTCGTGCTGAGCAAGCGCAACATCGGCATCAGCGTGCTCGCGGGCGCATTGGTCCTGGTGGCTTTGGGCACATTGCAAATCTAGGTTGTGCCGCGGGAATCCACAAACGAATCAGCTATTTACGGTTTTTTTAAACATTCCCGGCCATGCTTGTTCCGCGCCTGCGAATCGGATTATTCATACAAGCATATGGTACAGACCTTCGGCATCCTCGGTTTTGTCTTGTCCTTGTTGGCCTTGTTCTTCGCCAGCGAAGTGATGCGCCGCGCCGCGCATCGCACCCAGCAGCTCGAAGCCGCCCTGTTCAAGGCCACCACCCGCATCCAGAAACTGGAAAACAGCACCTATCACGTGGAAAAATTGGCCACCGAGTTGCGCACCCAACGCAAGCGCCAAGCGGAAACCCTCACCGCCCTGGCCAACAAGGGCGCTCAAAAAGGCGAAGCCGCCCCGGAAACGGGGCAACGCTTCACCCCCACCAGCCACGCCCAACACACGGCGAAAAAAGCCGGCTAACTCTTAGAAATTTTCGTCATCGCAAGCGGCGATAGGACGCGCAACGGTCCAGAATCACCGCATCATGAGCAGTTCTGGATTGCTTCGTCGCCTTGCGCCTCGCAATGACCAGATGATCTACCGCAACCCGTTGCGCATGACCTCTAGCGCTTGCGCATCACCCCTACCGCTTGCGCATCACCAGCGTCACCCAGCCGTCGCGCACATAACGTTTTTCCAATTTGAGCCCTTGGGCCATGTAGGCCGTGACGACGAAGCGCTCATCGCGCACGATCAAACCGGATAACACCGCATACCCGCCACGCACCAAGCGCCGCCCGAGATCGGGCGCGATGGCGGCCAAGGGACGGGCCAGGATGTTGGCGCAAATCACGTCGAACCGCGCATGCCGGGACACCGGCTTGAACCCCGGCCCCACGCGAAAATCTGTGTCATCGCTGACAGCATTGAGCGCCGCATTCTCCCCCGCGACACGCACCGCCGTGGGGTCGATGTCGGTGCCCAGCACCTCGACCTTCCACAGCTTGGCCATGGCGATGGCGAGGATGCCGGACCCCGTGCCCACGTCCAGCGGTTTGCGAAAAGAACGCTTGCGGTCCATATCCTCGATCGCCCGCAGGCAGCCCGACGTGGTCGCGTGGGTGCCGGTGCCGAACGCCGCGCCGGGATCGATGCGCATGGAAATACGGCCCGCTAGCGGGCGTTCATTCACGTGGCTGGCATAGATAAAAAACCGTCCCGCATCGATGGGCGGGAAATCCTTCAAATTCTCTTCCACCCAGTCGCGCGGCGCCAGCTCTTCGATGGTGGCGGGCGGCGCGTCGACGCCCAGGGTCTCAGCCATGGCCTTGAGAGCCGCCGCGACTTCGGCCGCGTCGGGTTGAGTGGTGGTAAAGCCTTCCATACGCTGAAACCCACGCGGCTCGTCGACAGTCCACATGATGGATTCGACCAAGGGTTCGAGCACCTGCTCGAACGCATCCACATGGGCGTCTTCGATATCGATGGCGATGCGCCAGATGGGGGTGTCTTGAGTCACGGCCAATCTTTTTTTGCGCCCCTACACGATGAAGTTATCATACTTTCTCAACGAAACTCGCCATGACCTTTTTGAGCCCGGCTTTTTCGAACTGGATATCGAGCTTATCGCCGTCCAGCGCGAGGATTTGACCGTAGCCGAATTTCTGATGGAAGACCCGCTGGCCCGGCTCCAGCCCGTCCGCCGAGACGCGCGCGGGCGCGAACACCAGGTCGTCCTGGGGTTTTCGCGATTTTGCACGCTTCCACCCTGTGCCATATCCCTGCCCTCCACCGGAAACGGACACGCCGTCCTCGGAGAAACCCCGCGACATGCCCTGAGCCAAGCCCTGCTCCCCGCCGCGCTCGATGTGCTCCGCCGGAAGTTCATCGACGAAGCGTGACGGCAGGGACGCCTGCCACTGGCCGTAAATGCGCCGGTTCGCGGCGAAGGTCACGCTCGCCAGCTTGCGCGCGCGTGTCAGCCCGACGTAGGCCAAACGGCGTTCCTCCTCCAGCCCCTGGGTGCCGGTTTCATCCAAGGAGCGTTGATGGGGAAACAGGCCTTCCTCCCATCCGGGCAGGAACACCGTGTCGAATTCCAACCCCTTGGCGCCGTGCAGCGTCATCACCGTGACCTTGTCCGTGCTCTGGTTGTCCTCGTTTTCCATGACCAAGGAGACGTGCTCCAGGAAGCTGGTGAGCGTATCGAACTCGCTCAACCCCACCACCAACTCCTTCAGGTTGTCGACGCGGCCCGGCGCTTCGATGGATTTGTCCAGCTTCCACATTTCCGTATAGCCGGACTCGTCCAGAACGATGTCGCAAAGCTCCGCAGGCGTGTGGTTCTGCGCTTCCACCCGCCAGCGGTCGAAATCGGTCATCAAATCCGTCAGCGTTTTTTTCGGCCGGGGCTTCAACTCATCCGTGGTGATCAGCTCCCTGACTGCTTGCACCATGGAAATGGCGCGCGCACGCGCATGCATATGCACGATCTGCAAGGTCGCCTGGCCGAGGCCGCGCTTGGGCACATTGACGATGCGCTGAAACGCCAAATCATCATCGGGCTGGGCGATGACGCGCAGGTACGCCACCGCGTCGCGGATTTCCTGGCGCTCATAGAACCTCAGCCCGCCGATGACTTGGTAGGGGATCGCCAGGGTGATCAGGCGCTCTTCGAACTCGCGCGTCTGCGCAGACGTGCGCACCAAAATCGCCATGGAGCTGAGCGCCTCGCCCCGAGTGTGATTGGCTTCGATCTCGTCGCCGACCCAGCGCGCCTCTTCCGCCGAGTCCCAAACCCCGTGCACACGCACCTTTTCGCCTTCATTGAGATCGGTCCACAAGGTCTTGCCGAGCCGCCCTTCGTTGTTGGCGATCAATTCCGACGCCGCGCCCAGGATATGCGGGGTGGAACGGTAATTGCGTTCCAAACGCACCACGCGCGCGCCCGGGAAATCCTGCTCGAACCTCAAGATGTTGCCGACTTCGGCGCCGCGCCAGGAATAGATGGATTGGTCGTCGTCGCCCACGCAGCAGATGTTCTTGTGTTCCTGGGCGAGCAGACGCAGCCACAGGTATTGCGCCACGTTGGTGTCTTGGTATTCGTCCACCAGGATGTAGCGGAAACGTTCCTGATAATACTTGAGCGTCTCCGGCTGGGTCTGGAACAGGTGCACGCACAGCATCAACAAATCGCCGAAGTCGGCGGCGTTGAGCCGTTGCAGTTGTTCCTGATAATCCTGGTAGACATCAATGGCGTGGCCGTCCAAAGCGTCGATGGCTTCCGCTTCCGGCACTTTGTCCGGCATCAGAGAGCGGTCCTTCCAACGCTGGATCACGGCGGAAAAGGTGCGCGGCGGAAAACGCTTGGGATCGATTTCGCGCGCATCCAAAATCTGTTTCAAAAGACGCACCTGATCGTCGGTGTCCAAGATGGTGAAGTTGGACTTGAGGCCTAAGGCTTCGGCGTGGCGGCGCAAAATCCGCGCGCCCAAGGCATGAAAGGTGCCGACCCACCAGCCCTCCACGGGCGTGCCCAGCATCTGGCCGACGCGCTCCTTCATTTCCCGCGCGGCCTTGTTGGTAAACGTCACGGCCAGAATTTCGCCGGGACGCGCGCGGCCTTGCATCAAAATGTGGCCGAGCCGCGTGGTCAGCGCGCGGGTCTTGCCGGTGCCGGCGCCCGCCAGAACCAGAACCGGGCCGTCGATGGCCTCCACCGCTTCCAGCTGACTGTCGTTGAGACCATCGAGATACTGAGCCGGTCTCGGCGGCGCAGGCGCGGGCTCGTCCACGGGGTCGGTGAGTTCGAAAGGATCGTTCATGGGGGATATATAGCACGGGTGTACACGGCGAAAAGATAAAGAGACATGATGCGGTTGCGGCTTCGAAGCGCATCCGCGCTTTTGAACGTTGGCTTTTCGCGGACAAGACCGCCTGTACGCCCCAATCATAGCAATTCCGCATGCACCGACACGCACAAGATTGAATATCGGAGTGCGCTGCGTTAGTTCATCATATAAAATGGCTTTGAATCATGTTGATGCGTGTGCCGCCAGGATTGCGCCGTTCAGGTCAAATGCATGTACAGTGTTAAACGTATGCATGGGACGTCACGAGAGAGGATATGATGATCCATCGCATTATTTATGCTTCATCGGCCAAGCCTGGCCTGACAAAAAAAGACATTGAAGACATCCTGGACGTATGTCGCCGCAACAACTCCACCTTGAACATTACCGGGGTTTTGTTTTTCTCCGACGGCGAATTCGTGCAAGTCTTAGAAGGCCGAAAATCGGACATTCAGGACTTATTTTCAAAAATATCAAAAGACAACAGGCACGAAAACATTGAGATTCTCATCGATGAGGATGTCGACAACCGATATTTCAGCCAATGGGCCATGGCTTACGCCGTCATGGATGAAAATGACTTCAGGTCCATCGGCGGAAGCTTCGATATCCGGACGATCTCCGATTTCAAAACATACCTTCAGCGCCCGGATGCGTATATCGGGTCTATTTTTTCTGAAATCATCGATCGTATTCTAGACCAATAATCCCCCCACCCTGGCGAGCTCCAAGGCCTTCGGTGTGCAGCCAATCGTCTTCCCGGGCGCTCAGACGTCGCGTTCTTCGTGGCGGACCCGCAAAAGAGCGCGGTTGTAGGCGGCCATGACGTGCTTTTCCTCCACCGCGCCCAGGAACTTGCGGTTCTCCAAATTATCGACCACGGCGATCAGGCCTTCGCCCGAATCACGCATCTTTTTCAACGCGTCTTCCAGGTGATCGGTGCACTTGAGGACCGGCGGCTTGCGCCGCGCCACGTCGGCGGCGTTGATCAACAGGTCCATTGCCGGGTCGAACGCGGTTTCGCTCAAATCGGCCAGGGTGATGGTGCCGATGAGCCGCCCATCATCATCGACCACAAACAATTCGCCCGATTTGGAGTCCTGCAAACAGGTGCGCAGTTGCGACAAGGGCATGTCCTGGCTGACCAGTTCGGCGTTCTCTTCCATGACGTCGCAGACCCGGTTCGCACGCAGCAGCGCACGTTCGAAACCGCCCTTCAAGTCCAGGCCACGCTGTTCGAGTTGCAGACCGAAGAAGCTGTTCTTGGAAATATGGCGGGTGATCCCGGTGGACACCACCACCGCCAACATCAAACCCATGGTCAGTTCGTAATCGCCGGTCATTTCGAACACGATCAAGGTGGTGGAGATCGGTGCGCCCAGCGTTGCCGCCGCCACCGCCCCCATGCCAATCAAGGTGTAGCCGCCGGTGCCGGTGTGCAGTTGCGGCGCAAACCCCGTGGCGATCAGGCCGAACGCGCTGCCCAGCATCGCGCCCACCACCAGGGACGGCGAAAAAATTCCGCCGCCGAAGCCGAAGCCGAGGCTGACCGCCGTCGCCACGATCTTGCCCACCAGCACCGCAATCAGCAGCCACAAAGCGACCTGATCACTGAGCGCATCGTCGGTGATGCCGTAACCAACCCCCATGACCTGGGGTAGGAAGAGCGCAATCAAACCGACCAAAAAACCGCCGACAGCGGGGCGCGTCCAAGCGGGCACCCGCATCTTTTGCGAGGCGTCCTGGGCGACGAAGATCGCGCGCATCAGAACGCTGGCGGCCAGCCCGGCGAGAACGCCCAAGATGACGAAGGCCGGAAATTCCCAATACGACGAAATTTCGTGCGGCGGCAGGACGAACGCCGGAAAATCCCCGTAGTAAGCCCGCGAGACCGCGGTACCGGTGACCGAAGCGACCACCACCGGCGCGAAGGCTTTTAAGGCGTAATGCCCGATCACCACTTCACTGGCGAACAGCGCACCTGCGATCGGCGCATTGAACGACCCCGCCACCGCCGCTGCGACGCCGCACCCCAACAGCGTGCGCGACAAGGACCGGGTCAAGTGCAAACGTTTCGCGATCCAGCCGGCCAAGGACGCACCCAAATGCACCGCCGGCCCTTCGCGGCCCACCGAAGCGCCGCAGCCGATGGACAGGGCGTTGATCACCGCCGCGCGCAGCCCGGTGGTCAACGACATGCGCCCGCCTTTAAGCGCGCTGGCCTCGATCACGTCGGCGACGCCTTGGCTGCGCCCGTGCGGCATGACACGCAACAACACACCCACCGCCAAACCGCCCAAGGTTGGCACCAACAGGACCTGCCACCACGGCAGCGCGGCAACGGTGTCGTAGAGTCGCTCTCCCGGCGCACCGTAAAAATTGGACTGGAAAAAGAGAATGCCCTCGCGCAATGCGATCACCATCGCGCCGCCGACCAATCCGACGAACACTGACAGCAGCGCCAAGATCAACTGGTCGTTGCGCAGCAGGTTGCGCAAGACGTTCAGTATTTTGGACATGGAAAGGAACGAACCCGTCATGGGGAAGTCTCGAAACGCGAGGGGCCACTTTCAATCGTCCGAGTGAGGCGATCAATACCTTGATACTAAAGAAAGAAAATGATTTACGCCAGAGCGCTTAGGGCAAAAATCACGATTCTGGTGTGTTGGGTTTGCGCAAACCGCCAAACGCAGCACAATCATGCATTCTGATCCCCATCAATCGAACGCAAGTTCCGTGCTTTGCAGATCGGCCTGGCTGACGACGCGGTCGCGGCCTTTCCCCTTGGCCATATAGAGCGCTTGGTCGGCGCGTTTGATCAGTTCGCCCAACGGTTCGCCGAATTCGAACAGCGCCGCACCGATAGACACCGTGATACGTCCCAGATCCTGATCCGTGGCGCGGTTGACCAGTTTCTTGTTCGTAATACGGTGGCGGATGTTTTCGGCCACATGCACCGCGCCGTCCAAATCGGTCAGCGGCAGAATCACGGCGAATTCCTCACCGCCGTAGCGCGCCGGAATATCATCGCCCTTGACCGCTTTGCCCATGGTGTTGGCCAACAGCTTCAACACCTCGTCCCCCGTCTGGTGACCATATGTGTCGTTGAATGTCTTGAAATGATCGATGTCGAGCATCAGGAGGCTCAGGGGTTCGCCGGCTTCCATCGCATCGCGCGCATGGCGGCGCAGCTCCATATCGAACAACTTGCGGTTGGCGATGCCGGTGAGCGCATCGGTCAAAGCTTCCCGGCGCATGTCTTCCAGGTCGTCGCGCAGCTGACCGATTTCATCGGTGGATTCCGCGAGTTGGGATTCCAAGGCCTGGTTGATCTCTTCCATCTTGCGGGTGTCGGTGACCAATTTCGTCACCGCGCTTTTCAGGCCCGACATATCCGTCGCGCCAAGGAGATCGCCTTTCGCGCTGGCCAGCGTCTCACCGTACTTCGCCGCGTCGTCGCCGGCATTGCCGACATAGCTTAGAATGCGCTGCAATTCCTCTTCGATACGGTTGGTGGTTTCATGCAGGGTCTGGCCCTCCACCTCGGTGGTGAAGAACTTCATGTACAGATCGCCGTTGACCAACTCGGTAAAGTCTTGGTTGTTGTCTTCCAGGATCGAGATCATACGCGACAAATCCGGTTCCCGCCCCGAAGCGTGGGTATACCACACCATAAAATTGTTCGGCGTGGCGGGCACGTTGTGCGCCACCATTTGCTCCAGCGCATTGCGCGCATAATCCAGTGCTTGTTCGAATGAATCGTGCACGGTGCTCCCGTTTCGCCCGTTTACCCCGCTTTCGCCGTATTTAACGAAACATAGTACGTATCATATGTTCGTAGGATAAACAGTTTGCGCCAAAGGCCAAGAAAGAATTCTTCCTAAGCGCGAAAAACAGGCCTTTTTCGACCGTTTCCCACCATCAACTCTTTCCACCACACCTGAGAGCGTGTACAAAGCGTCCCGCGCGCGCCTTTGGCGCGGATTCGCAGTGTTTGAAACCGTTAAGGCCACCAAACCCGTGCCCTCTGACACCCGCCAGCCTTATGAAATCACCGTGGTTGTGCCCGTACACAACGAAAGCGAAAACATCCGCCCGTTGGTCGAGGAAATCTCGGCGGCGCTGGACGCCATGTACGGTGAAGAACGGGCCGATTACGAAATCGTCTACGTGAACGACGGCTCGCTCGACGACACCGCCGCCAAACTCGACGAAATGGCCGCGGAACAACCGCGTCTCAGCATCTACCGTCACGCCACCGCCTGCGGCCAGAGCGCCGCCGTGGCGACGGGCGTCAAACACGCGCGGGGAACCTTCATCGCCACGCTCGACGGAGACGGCCAGAACGATCCCGCCGACATTCCGACCCTGCTCTCCAAGCTGAAGGATGCGCCGGACCCGAACTATCTGTTGGTCGCGGGATGGCGCGCCAAACGCAAGGACACCAAGTGGAAACGATTCCAGTCCAAGCTCGCCAACGGCATCCGTCAGCGACTGTTGGGCGACGCCACGCCAGATACGGGGTGCGGCCTCAAAGTCTTCACCCGTGAAGCGTTTCTTGATATGCCACGCTTCGATCACATGCACCGCTACCTGCCCGCGCTGATGATCCGGCGCGGCGGTCAAGTGGTGTCGGTCGAGGTCAACCACCGCCACCGCGAACGCGGTGTCTCCAAATATGGCATGTGGGACCGCCTGTCGGTGGCGATCCGTGATTTGCTGGGCGTAATGTGGCTCAAGGCGCGGGGCTCGAAACCCGACGTGTCCATCGTGCGTCAATCGCACGTGGAGCAAGACGCGCGTCAATCGCGCGTGGAGCAAGACGTGCGTCAATCGCACGTGGAGCAAGACGCGCGTCAATCGGAGCACAAATAGGCCTATGCGCCGGATGTTGAACCCCAGTCGAATCTTGCGCGGGGTCGCCGTGATGGCGACCATCGCCGCAGCACTCTATCTGTGGGAAACACAGGATCTTGGTCGTGTTCTGACCAACGATTGGATCGACACCCACATCAAAGGCCAGGGCCTGACCGGCGAGTTGCTGTTTGTCGGCCTGGCCGCTTTGGCCACCAGCGTTGGCCTGCCGCGCCAAGTGGTCAGCGGTCTGGCGGGCTATGCGTTTGGATTGCTGGTGGGCGTCGGATTGGCATTGCTGGGCACGGTTTTGGGCTGTATCGCCGCATTCTATTATGCCCGCCTCATTGCCCGCAGTTCGATCCAAAAGCGCCTGTCCAACCGCGTGAAACGGGTGGACGACTTCCTCCATGACAACACATTTTCCATGACGCTGCTGGTCCGCATGCTGCCCCTTGGCTCCAATGTCGCAACCAATCTGGCCGCAGGCGTGTCCAGCGTGCGCGGTGCGCCGTTTTTTGCGGGTTCCGCTTTGGGATATTTTCCGCAAACTCTGGTTTTCGCGCTGCTGGGCAGTGGCGTTGCCGTCGATCCGGAATTTCGTATTACATTAAGTGTTGTTTTGTTCGTGGCGTCCGCGCTGCTGGGCGTATATCTTTACCGCACGTTTCGCCACGGAAAATCGATCGGACGCCGCATCGATGCCGAACTGGGCGAAGACGGCGAACAAGACAATAACGGTAAATAGGCGACCTCCCTTTGAACACCTCACCTTCCAAAGCTGACGTCTGGCTGACGACACTGATCTGGTGCGCCCTGATGGCCGCCGCGCTGATTTTACGCCCGCTGCTGCCCATCGACGAGACTCGCTATGTGAGTGTCGCCTGGGAAATGTGGTCCAACGGCGATTTCATCGTGCCCACCAAGAACGGTGAAATGTACAGCCACAAACCGCCGTTTTATTTCTGGCTGATGAACCTGGGCTGGGGCGTGTTCGGCGTGTCGGAAGCCTGGGCGCGCCTGATCGCGCCGCTGTTCGGCCTGGGCGTGCTGATCTTGACCGCGAAGCTGGCGCGCGAATTGTGGCCCGAAGCTTCCGCGGAAGCGATGTCCATGCGCGCGGGTCTCGCGCCATTGATGGTCCTCACGGGGCTCTATTGGACCGTGTTTTCCACCATGACCATGTTCGACATGCTCGTCACGTTCGCCACCGTGGTGGCGATCTGGGGCTATGTCAAAGCGTGGAAGGGATTCGTCAGCGGGAACGGTTTCTGGCTCGGCATGATCATCGCCGGGCTGGGCCTGGGGCTCGGCGGTCTGGCCAAGGGCCCGGCAATCCTGGTACACACCCTGCCCGCCGCCCTGTTCGCCCCCATCTGGGGACCGGCCCTGTCTTGCGGCCGGGGCGAGAACGGCTGGGGCAAATGGTACGCGGGCCTGCTGCTGTCCGCGCTGGTCGGCGTGGGCGTGACCCTGGCCTGGGCCATTCCGGCGGCGATCCTGGGCGGTGCGGAATACCGCGACGCCATCTTCATCAAGCAAAGCGCGGACCGGATGGTGAAATCCTTCGCGCACCGCCGCCCGTTTTATTGGTTCGTGTGGGTGTTGCCGTTGATGCTGTTGCCCTGGACCTTGTGGCCACGCCTGTGGCGGGGCATCGGCGGTCGCAAGGCCTGGATCGAAAAGCGTGGTCTGCGCGCCGCCTGGTCTGACGGCGGCGTGCGATTGCTGCTGATCTGGACGGGTGCGGCGTTCTTAATCTTCTCCGCCATCAGCGGCAAACAACCTCATTACCTGCTGCCCGCATTTCCGGCGCTGGCGCTGTTCGCGGCCTACCTGCTAAGCCAGGACCTGGATACACAACCCACCACCCGCCATCGGGTGCCGGTGCTGCTGTTGGGCGCGGTGGCGGTGATCGTGATCGCGGTCGTCTATGCCCTGCCGCTGATCGAACCGATGTTGAAACGCCCACTGCCCGCCTGGACCCACGTGGCGGAGCCCTTGTGGATGGTGCCCGTCGCGATCCTGGCGTTCGCGGCCGCTTTCACCAAAACCTACGGCGCGAAGTCCGAAGTGCGCCTGATCGCCGTGACCGCCACGACTGCGGTGGTGATGTTGCACATGAGCGCCCAGCCGGTGTTCACCCTCGCCTATGATCTGGAGCCCGCGGCGGAGCGCGTCAAAACCCATCAGGACCAAGGCCATCCGGTGGCCTACGTCGGCAAGTACCACGGCGAATTCCAGTTTTTAGGGCGGCTCACCCAGCCGCTCACCACCATGCAGACCTTCAAGGACGCTGAAACCTGGGCGCGCGCCAACCCCACCGGGATGATCATCGCCACCCGGCGCAAGAGCGAAATTCCGCCTCAACCGGAGCCGCTGTCGGTGCAGCCCTACCGGGGCAAATTCCTGGTCATGTGGGACGCGGCGGGGTTTGAAGTCCCTTAAAGAGCGCCCTAAGGGCAAAAAACGCCCAAAACCCGCACTTTTTTCAAAAATTCATGTCCGCGCGGTTGACAGGAGGGGGCCAGCACCCTTAAATCCCTGGCACTCGGTTGGGGGGAGTGCTAACACCCGTGTGGATATCTCCCCAATCATTCTGTTTTTCAAGGACTTCTGGAGGATTTACATATGAAGTTCCGGCCTCTCCACGACCGCGTCCTCGTGCGCCGTGTCGAAACCGAAGAAAAGACCGCAGGCGGCATCATCATCCCCGACACCGCCCAGGAAAAGCCGTCCGAAGGCGTGATCGTCGCCGCCGGCACCGGCGTGCGCCGTGATGACGGCTCCGTCGTCGCCCTGGAACTCAAGGCAGGCGACCGTGTGCTGTTCGGCAAATGGGGCGGCACCGAAGTCAAGATCGACGGCGAAGACCTGCTCATCATGAAAGAGAGCGACATCCTCGGCGTGATCGAAGGTGCTGCGCCCAAGGGCAAAAAGAAGAAGTAAGGCGTCTTGCCGCTTCTTCCCTCCCCGTACAGTTTCAAGCCAATCAGACGTAAGGAATTGAATTATGGCTGCTAAAGACGTGAAATTCGGCGCAGATGCGCGTAGCCGCATGATCGCAGGCGTCGACACGCTGGCGAACGCCGTCAAAGTGACCCTCGGCCCGAAAGGCCGCAACGTGGTCCTCGATAAAGCTTTCGGCGCGCCGCGCATCACCAAGGACGGCGTCTCCGTCGCCAAGGAAATCGACTTGGCCGACAAATTCGAAAACATGGGCGCGCAGATGGTCAAGGAAGTGGCTTCGCGCACCAACGACGAAGCGGGTGACGGCACCACCACCGCCACCGTTCTGGCCCAGTCCATCGTGCGTGAAGGCGCGAAGGCCGTCGCCGCCGGCATGAACCCGATGGATCTGAAGCGTGGCATCGATTTGGCTGTCGACGCCGTGGTCACCGACGTCGATAAGCGCTCCAAGAAGGTCAAGACCTCCGCCGAAGTCGCCCAGGTCGGCACCATTTCCGCCAACGGTGAAGCCGAAATCGGCGACATGATCGCCCAGGCGATGGAAAAGGTCGGCAACGAAGGCGTCATCACCGTTGAAGAAGCCAAAGGCCTGCAGACCGAACTGGACGTCGTCGAAGGCATGCAGTTCGACCGCGGTTACACCTCGCCGTACTTCGTCACCAATGCCGACAAGATGACGTGCGAAATGGAAAACCCCTTCATCCTGATCCACGAAACCAAGCTGACCAGCCTGCAGGCCATGCTGCCGGTTCTGGAAGCCGTGGTTCAGTCCTCGCGCCCGCTGTTGATCATCGCCGAAGACATCGAAGGCGAAGCGCTGGCGACCCTGGTGGTCAACAAGCTGCGTGGCGGTTTGAAGGTTGCCGCCGTCAAGGCCCCGGGCTTTGGCGAGCGCCGCAAAGCCATGATGGAAGACATCGCCATCCTGACCAACGGCACCGTGGTTTCCGAAGATCTGGGCATCAAGCTCGAAAACGTCACCTTGGACATGCTCGGCACGTGCAAGCGCGTCAACATCACCAAGGAAGAAACCACCATCGTCGACGGCGCGGGTGCGAAGAAGGGTATCCAGGCCCGCTGCAACCAAATCCGCGCGCAGATCGAAGAAACCGGTTCCGACTACGACCGTGAAAAGCTGCAAGAACGCCTCGCCAAGCTGGCGGGCGGCGTGGCCGTGATCCACGTCGGCGGTGGCTCCGAAGTCGAAGTGAAGGAACGCAAGGACCGTGTCGACGATGCGCTGCACGCCACCCGCGCCGCGGTCGAAGAAGGCATCGTCCCGGGCGGCGGCACAGCTCTGCTTTATGCCACCAAAGCCCTGAACAAGCTGGAAGGCGACAACGGCGACCAGAACGTCGGCATCGACATCGTGCGCCGCGCGATCCAAACGCCGGTCCGTCAGATCGCCGAAAACGCCGGCGCCGACGGCGCCGTGATCGCAGGCAAGCTGATGGAATCCAAGGACACCGCTTACGGCTACAATGCCCAGACCGGGGTCTTTGAAAACCTGATCAAAGCCGGCATCATCGACCCGGCCAAGGTCGTGCGTGTGGCCCTGACCGACGCCGCATCCGTCGCGGGCCTGCTGATCACCACCGAAGCCATGGTCACCGAAAAACCGGACGAAGGCGGTGCAGCACCGGCCGGCGGCGGCATGCCGGGCAGCGAAATGGGTGGCATGGGCGGCATGGGCGGCATGGGCTTCTAAGCCGGCCAGTCAAACGCCCGAGCTCAGGCTCGAACGCAAACCCCCGCATCTTCGGATGCGGGGGTTTTTTGCTGAAAATCCATTAGCGACGTTGCATCTGCAAAATGCCTTGGCCATGATAAACACCCTGTAAAAGTGCACAACAAGTTTGCATGGCGTCCTGTGTGTTGAATAAAGAGGCCTTGTCTTGACGGATATCATCCTCGAAACCATCCGCGCCTTCGTTTTACTCGGCATCGTGATCTTCTTGTGGAAGTCCGGCCGCAAACGTTTTTTGCACTTTCGCACAGGCTGGAATCTCATCATTGCCGGATTCGGGCTGTTGCTGTTTGGCAGTGTTCTCGACATCAGCGACAATTTCGAACAGCTCAATCCATTCATCGTCGTTGGTGACACTGAAGTCGAAGCCTTTTTGGAAAAATTTGTCGGTTTTCTCGGCGGTTTCGTCTTGCTGGCCGTTGGCCTGGTGATGTGGATTCCCGGCGTGCAAGGCCTGTCAGACTTGGTGGAAACGCGCACCCAGGACCTACAGCTCACCAACCAAAAGCTGCACGCCGAAATCGCGGAACGCAACCGGGTGGAAAAAATCAAACATGACTTTATCGCGACAGTGAGCCATGAGCTGCGCACACCCCTGACATCGATCAAAGGCACCCTCAGCTTGCTGTGTTCAGGCACCGTCTGTGCGCTGCCCGACGAGGCCCGGTCGATGCTCGATATCGCTGAAAACAACAGTGATCGCTTGATGTCGCTGATTAACGATTTACTGGACATTGAGAAAATTGAATCCGGGAAAATGGATTTCTGCATGCAGCCGGTTGATATGGTGGAATTGACCAATGAGACGCTGGAAATCAATCAAGGATATGCCGATCGACATGGCGTCACGCTCGTCAACAATGCTGTAGAAGCGGAAGCCTGGACAGAGGGTGACAAGGACCGCCTGATTCAAGTGCTCTCGAACCTTTTATCGAACGCCGCAAAATTTTCCCCGCCTGGCAGCCAGATAGAATTGTCGGTCGCCCGTGACAATGCAGACATTCGGGCGAGTGTGAAAGACCAAGGACCGGGCATCCCACAGGACTTCCGCTCGCGGCTGTTCGAAAAATTCACGCAACTCGATTCCGCCGATAACCGGAAAACCGGCGGCACAGGCCTGGGGCTCAGCATCGCCAAGGCCATCGTTGACTATCATGGTGGAACAATTGGTTTCACGCCCAATACTGATGGGCCGGGCACGACATTCTTTTTCACATTACCGGTCTTGCGGTGATCACTGTTTCCCCAAACAATCAGATGCACACTCATTAGATGAGCAAACTATTTATAAACATCCTTGTCGAGCACAATCTTATGTATACATTATGTGTTGATTAATATATCATAAGATGTTCATACTCCCTCTCAACAATCGAACGCTCTGAAGTTGTCTGGGGAGGGAAGCATGGACGTCACCACACTCATCAAACCTGCCAAAGCCTTGGCCGTTGGCATTCTGACCATGGCTGCGCTTGGCGGCTGCGCGCAATTGCCGGATGTCGACCCGGCCAACCTGAAAAAGGTTGAATGGCTTGATGGTGGGCCGCGCTGGAACGACGATGCCCGCGCGTGGTTCCACAACACGTCTCAGGGTACGGTGACGATCCCAATACCGTTCAAATGGTTCATAGCTTTGGAACGCCCCAGTGGCACAGGCCTGTTTTCGGATCCCGAGTATCTGGGGCGCATGGGCTTCATCCGCGGTCAACACAGCAAGTACAACCAAACCAACGTCGCGGGCGAACCGTTGCCCGTGGGCCTTGCGCGCTTGAACGGAAACAAGAAAAACATCACGCGCACGATTTCCAGCATGAGCTATATGGACGATCCACAAACCGGCAAGCTGGACGCCATCGGGCTCACCTGCGCCGCGTGCCACACCGGACAAATCAACTACAAGGGCGCCGCCATCGGCATCGACGGCGGTGGAGCCAACATCGATTTGATCACCTTTAATCTCAAGCTGTTGGAAGCGATGATCGTGACCCGCAGTTCGCCTAAACGCTTTTCACGCTTCGCCGAATTCGTGCTGGGCGAAACGCATTCCGACCCCAAAGCGGTGGCCGGTTTGAAAGCCAATCTCAAATCCGCGATCCGGCGCTTTGAAATCACCGCGCTTCTCGGTACCAAGACCAAAGGGTCGGTGTCCGAGGGCTACGCGCGCATCGACGCCCTGTCGCGCATCGGCAACACCGTGTTCGGTCAGGACCAGTTGGCAAACATCGGCGACGTCGGGCTGATGCGCGAAAACACCGCCCCGATCTCCGCGCCGGTCAGCTTCCCGTTCATTTGGGACGTGTCGTGGTTCGAATGGGTGCAATACGACGCTTCGATCATGGCGGTCGGCATCCGCAATTCGGGCGAAGCCATGGGCGTTTCCGCCATGGTCGACATGGTGACGCCGTCCAACTATTGGGACAGCACCGTTCAGGTCGGCGATATCCACGGCATGGAGTCGATGTTGGCGGGGCTGGGCACCAGCTTTGAAAACACGCCGACACCGTTCAAAATGAAGAAGTTTACCGGCCTGTGGTCGCCCAAATGGCCTGAGCACATCCTCGGCAAGATCGACATGGGCAAAGCCCGTGCGGGCGAAAACCTCTACAACGAGATGTGCGCCGGTTGCCACCTTCCACCTGTCCATCCTTTGGACGGCAATGTTTCGATCCCGGAAGAAGAGACGTTCTGGAGCACCAAATACTGGGTCGACGAATACACACCGACCGCGGACATTTACAAAAACTATCGTGAGCGTCATGGCAAAAA
This sequence comes from Magnetovibrio sp., assembly GCA_028281525.1. GTDB lineage: Bacteria > Pseudomonadota > Alphaproteobacteria > Rhodospirillales > Magnetovibrionaceae > Magnetovibrio. The sequence continues at coordinate 194,540 of JANQJR010000035.1, read as the reverse complement.
AGGTGAAGGCGCGCAGAAGGTCGTCACTAACTGCGACAAGCCGTTCAAATATCCGTGGCGTCTGTTGCGCCTGCCGATCATCCCGACCAGCGTCGTCGGCACCGACCCGGCGCAGGCCAAGATCCTCACATCGCGCACCGTGACCACGCCGGTGGGCATGATCACGCCCAACGCCTTCACCACCCGCTCGAAGCGGAATTTGGACGTGAACCTGTTCGCCCTGGCGCTGGGCGACGCGGTGCAAAACGTCAACGACCGCTGGTACAAAGAACAGGGTATGACCAAGAAAGAGCAAGACTGGATGAACGGCGGGCGGCCCAATTGCCTGCAGGCAACCATGGCGTATAAGTCACGGCCGCTGAACGGCGTGTGGGCCACCGCGCCGTTCCTGCACAACGGTTCGGTCCCGACGCTTTACGAATTGCTGTCGCCGGTCAAGGAACGCCGCGCCACATTTTACGTCGGCAACAAGGAATACGACGTGGAAAAAGTCGGCTACATCGCCGACAAAGCTAAGGGCTTGTTCAAGTTCGACACCGCTAAATCCGGCAACCGAAACATCGGGCATGAGTTCACCGGCGACGGTTCCACCTTCGGAAACGGCGTCATCGGGCGCGCGCTGTCGCACGACGAACGCATGGCCCTGATCGAATTCCTGAAAACCCAATAAACCGGGTGCCCGTTCAAATCGGCACAGCCCCCGCATCGAAAGGTGCGGGGGTTTTGGCTTTGGGGTAGAGTTTTCGCAAATACGGATAAGGACCTTCCGCCCATGACCAATTCGCCCACCATGACCTCCGAATACCTGACCTGCGCGGGTTTCGACATCCACTTCACCGCTTGGGGCGAACAGGACGCGCCGCCGCTGGTGATGTGGCACGGGCTGGCGCGCACCGGGCGGGATTTCGACGTGGCGGCGGCGCACTTTTCGGGCCGGTTCCGCGTCATCTGTCCCGACACCATCGGACGCGGGTTGTCCCAGTGGGCGGCGGATGAACTGGACTATGGGTTGGAGACCTATGCGAAGATCGCCGTCGACTTGGTGGACCGGTTGGGCTTTGGGGAAATGCGCTGGCTCGGCACCTCTATGGGTGGCGCCATGGGCATCAAGCTTGCCGCCGGATCGCTCAAAGACCGCATCACGCATCTCTGCCTCAACGACTTCGGGCCTGAGCCGGCGGCGACATCGGTGGAACGCATCATCGAATATGTCGGCAACCCACCGGAATTCGATGCCGTCACCGAGCTGGAAGCGTATCTGCGCACCATTTATACCCCCTACGGGTTCCAAACGGACGCCGAATGGCAACGCATGGCCGAAACGTCAGCGCGGCGCAAGGACAACGGTCGCATCACCGTGCACTACGACCCCAAGATGATCCGCCAACTGGTCAATTACCCCACCGATTATTTGATGTGGGACGCCTATGACCAGGTGGCGGCCAAGACGCTGTTGCTGCGCGGCGCAGACTCCGACCTTGTCACGCCGGAATTGGCCCAAGACATGACCCGGCGCGGTCCCAAGGCGGAAGTGGTGGAAGTCTCCGGCTGCGGGCACGCCCCCGCGCTGAACGTACCGACACAGCTAGAGATATTGGACCGTTTTTTCGCCACCTGAACGTCATGGCGAGAAGCGAAGCGACGAAGCCATCCAGAGTCCGTCCAACGCTTGACTGGATTGCTTCGCTACGCTCGCAATGACAAGTAATACGGCTTTCTTAGTCCAACTGATCGCAGAGCCACTTGGAAAATTCAATGGCGAATTGCGCTTTGTCCTCGTCTTCAGACGCCTGCCAGTGGCCCAATTCATCGACCAAAGCATCGAACAGAATGGAGTATTCCTGGGCCTTTTTGCGCTCCATCAACCAGCGGTTATGCATCTTGTCCAGGTCGTCCTGCAACTCGAACTCGCGTTTCCTGGGCGGACGCACAGCCTGGCGGCGGCGCGCGGTCTGACGGATCAGGCGGGTGCGTTCCGAAATGCGTGCATCATCCATGTTGAGTTTGGGCGCGATGCGCTTGACGTCGGAGAGATCGACCGCGCCTTCGAAGCCTTCGATGCCCGCATGGCACAAACGGTCGCACAACTCGCGACGGTTGATCCCGAGAAGCCTGGCTGCCTTGGCGATGCTGATACGTTCCCCCATGAACGCTGCCCCTTTCGTGTGGTGTCAAATCAGGGTCAGAACCTATTATTGTGATGCGTTTGGCGGTGATGATTTTTTGCTTGGGCAAGGCGGCAAGACCGCCGTAATGCTATTCATTACAAGGGGTTGATAACGATGCCCAAGCAAAAAAGCGTCCCGTCCACGATACGCCAGAAGGATTTGCGAAAACCAAACGCAACAGAATAATAGGTTCTGACCCTAGACTTGGGAAGTACCCCCAATGGCTTCAAGGGTACTCCGTCAAAAAAGTATTGGTTTCCAAAATCGCCTCTTTCAGCCCAACGCGTTGAATTTCCACGTCCTTTGGAAACGCCGTGGCGATGCGGGACGGCAACGCGCCGTCCAACATGACGAACACGCCCCGGTCGTCCTTTTTGCGCACTAACCGCCCATAAGCCTGCTTGAGTTTCAAACGCGTGAGCATTTCGTCATACGCCCGCCCGCCGAAAGCCGCACGCCGAGCCTTGGTGATGATGTCCGGGCGCGGCCACGGCACCCGGTCGAACACGATCAGCCGCAGGCTGTCGCCCGGCACGTCTACGCCGTCCCTGACCGCATCCGTCCCCAAAAGACAGGCATCGCGCTCCGCCTTGAAGATGTCCACCAACGTGCCGACGTCCAGCGGATCGATGTGCTGAGCATAAAGCGGAAAGCCCTGGCTGTCCAAATCCGGGGCGATGCGCTCATAGACCGCGCGAAGGCGATGGATCGCGGTGAACAGCCCCAACGCCCCGCCCCCCGCGGCCAGGAACAATTCCCGGTACGCCGCGCTGACCTGATCGGCGGAATTTTTGTTCAAGTCCGTGACCACCAGGATGCGGGTTTGGCGGGCGTAATCGAAGGGCGATTTCTGCGCCACGTAGACGATGGGGGACTGGATGTGCTTGGCCCCGGTGCGCGCTTCGGCGTTGGGCCAGTTGCCTTCGTCGCGAAGGGTGGCCGACGTCACCAGCACACCTTGCGCCGTATCCGCCATGGTGTCTGCAAACGGCTTGGTGGGATCGACCCAGTGGCGGTTGAGCCCGACGTCCACATCGCGTCCGGCCAAGCGGTCCACGCTCATCCAGTCGACGAAATCGCCGTTCGCATCCGTATCCGACGGTGCGCCACCCTGCAAAGACTTCAACATCGCCCGCCAGGCTTGCACAGGCAGCAGCGCGCGCCGTTCCAGCGACCCGGCAACGCTTTCGATGCGGGTACGCTCCGACGTTTCCAGGTCACCCGCTTCATCGTTGAGCTTGGCGAGCAGGAGCTTGATCAGGCCCTTCACCGGGGTTTCCAGGCCCAACAGGGCATGGTCCAGGTCGGCCACCACTTCCAGCAAGCCATCGATGGGCGGGTCGCTGTGGCATTCCAGGGAATAGCCCCCGCCCGCGCCTTTGTCGCGGGCGTAGACCTGCTGGCGGACTAGGGCCAAAAACGCTTCCGCCGGACCTTTCGACTGGCCCTCCGTGAGGCGTGCGCGCCAATTGGGGCCGGGCAGATCATGGGAGGCGAAGCGCACGTCCTGAATCAGGTGGTCGAGTTTTTCATCGTCCGCCGCCAGATCGTCGAGCCGCGTCTTGAGCCCGCGCGAACGGGACCGTCGCCCTTCCTCCGCACCCAAAATCCAGCGGCGCAGGTCCGCCGTTTCCTGGCCGGACAGGTGCGCGGCGAACGCACTGTCCGCCGCGTCGAACACATGGTGGCCTTCGTCAAAGACAAAGCGGGTCGGCGCGCCGCCCTCCGCCGCAGCCCCGCCCCCTGCGTTGAGCGCGGCCTGCACCATCACCAGGGCGTGGTTGGCGATCACCAGCTTGGCGCGTTTGGCGCGGCGCTTGGAATGTTCGATGAAGCAGCGGTTGAAGTGTTCGCAAAGGGTATAGGTGCACTCACCCTTGGTGTCGGTGAGCTCATTGGTCAGGCCCCGGCCCAAAAGCGAGCCGATCCACGCCGGAAAATCCCCGCCGACCATGTCACCGTCGCGGGTCGCACCCGCCCAGCGCGCCACCAAGCCCAGCGCGATGGCTCCATCGGGGCGCGTGTTCAAACGGCTCAAAGCCTCTTGAAAATTCAGGATACAAAAATAGTTTTCCCGGCCCTTGCGCACCACCACGTAGCGCTTTTTCAGGTTCGGATCGGGATACAAATTGTCCATTTCCCCATCGAGCTGACGTTGCAGGTTGCGAGTATAGGTGGACAACCACACCGCGCCGTCGTTCTTGTCCGCCCACACGCTTGCGGGAGCGACGTAGCCCAGTGTTTTGCCGACCCCGGTGCCCGCTTCGGCCAACACGAAGCGAGGCTGGCCCGGAACATCGCACGGGTCGAACGCCGCCGTGACGCCTGCGGTGAATTTCTGCTGTTCAGGCCGAGCTTCACTTTTACGCCCCGCAAGCAACGCATCCAAGCGCTGGCGCGCCTCTTGGGGAGACACCGGTGCGTCGCCCGGCGGGACTTCGCCGCCCCGGTCCTCCCACTTGGGCAAGCCGTCCCACACGCGAAAGGCGCGGATGGCGATTTGAGAGTGCGGCGTCTCGCCTTCCCCCAAGGCCGCCAGCACCGGTTTGCCCCACGGCCAGCCGCCCGCGTTCATGGCGTGGGCCAAGCGCGCCGCGGCGCGGGCGTCCTTGGAATCGGCCCCCAACCGCGCCGCCATCTTTTCCAACAGCGTGCGGGCGCAGTCGATCAGAACGGCCGCTTCGTCTTCGTGCCCGCGCGGAATGCGAAGCCCCAACGCTTCCGCCACGCCGCCGGGGGTGGGCAGGCAGAACCGCGCCGCCTCCACGAACGCAAACAGCTCCAAGATGTCGAAGGCGCGAAAGGGCTCGATGCCCAACCGTCCCGCCGTCTGGCGCGCATGACAGACCAGCGGCAGACCTTCCGTCTTGATGCGTTGGGCGGCGTCTTGGAAGCTCAACGTCAACACCTCGCCGGTGGGCTCGACCACATAGGCCGCACGCACCCCGGCCACGACGGTGAAGGTTTCGGGCAACAGAATCTGGGGCTCAAGCGTGGGGTGATTCGACATGGGGGGAGTATAGCCGCCACCCCAGAATGGGAATACGGGAAAGGGATTCAGAATCCCCGCATCATGTCTTCAACGGCCATGTGGAATTGAGAAGCCGCTTTTTGGGCATCTTCCGTGTCTTTCGAGAGGTTGATAACGGCGAAATAACCACCGGCCTCGGCCGGATACAGAGAAATCACTTGATTGAGTTCTTCATCCCCGTGGCAAAGAATTTGGACTTGCATACCATTGCCACCATCACGCAAGCGAAACGGCGACTTGGAGGAATCGAACGGTCCATCACACTTCGCCGAAACCTCGAGCGTCAACGCCATGGCCAGCTTCTCCAGGTCAAGACCTTCCAATCTGAAGATAATGCCAAGCGAACCAGCTCCACGCCACACCACGGGAACATCTTTAAATTTATCTCCAAATTCTTCTGAGGGAACAGTTTCATAATGACGCAATGACGGCATCATCAATGCGTTCAGGGCAAACGCTTTGGTATCGACATCATCGGGTCCAGCCTGAGTATACTCCAAGTCGTCAAACTTAGATTTCGTCTGAGAATGAGAGGCGCTCTTTTGCTCGAAAGGGTTTGCTTGTTTTGTTGCCTTTTCCTCTTTAAGTGCCGCCACGGTGCACGCGCGCATTTTGTTCAGAGCCGTAGCGCTCCCGGTCAAGTCGAAGTCCAACATTTCAGCTTGGGTGAAGACCTTGAGAAACCGGCCTTTTTTCAACAGATTGAAAAACCACTCCCCTTTTCGCACATAAATATACACACCCTCTGCGTATTCCGCCTCGGCCCGGGCATGAAGAATCTGGTGTTGATCGACCTGCAGACGAACTGGATAACTCGTACCCTCTTCCAATTCCCAAGCATCATTTTCGAGCCAGAGTTCCAGTTCCATATGCCGGTTCCAACTGACGTCCAGTTCCGTACCGGACACGTAATGCATACTGACTGAACACCGCGAAAAGATTCGCTGTTCGCTATCAAAGCGCTTCATACCGGTCCAGCCATCCGATTCGAATACGACGAAAGATTCTGCAAAGCCCTTGCCTGGTAAAATGAGCAGCACACCGAGCCATACGGCCAAACCCAAAACCACCAATCGCGCGGACATTTGCCAGCCCCCTTATTCAGTGGCCATCATTTGATGGTCGATACCGTCAGAGATGGTGGCATAGATCCGCTCATCCATGGCCTCGGCTCTTCCCGGCGTAAAACTGCGGTGGAACATCACATAAAACGCATTTTTGTCGGTTAACGGGTACAATGTCACAATAACCGTATAAGGCTCCGCCTCTTTACACTTTGATACAATTCTGTGCACGACGCCGTCATTGGGCAGGAACCGCCGTTCGGTGCGCGAGGCGCTTTTTCCGTCACACGCTTCGCTTAGGCTAGATACCATTGTCGAGCCGACATAAGGGCTGATCGCCCCCATCTTATGATAGACCCCGCCGATAACACCCGGGCCTTTCCAAGCCGCTTCGATATATTCGAACCCCCGTGGCAATTCCGATAGAGGCATGCGTGTGGTATCCGGCAAATTTGCATGTTCCAAGATATCGTCAGCAAAGCCATTCATGCGCTGAGCCCAGTATTGGGCCGTGGCGCCCTCGTCTGAAGTTTGCCCGCCACTCGTGGAATTGGCAGAGGCCGTTTCGGAATTCGGTGCAAATGGATTTGCCGAAGCCGTGTCCGTTTCAGAACTATATTTCGCAACGCAGTTTTCAAGCTCTTGAAACAAGTCATTCATATCATCCAACCGCATGTTGGAACGAATTGCGCCAATGCTTACCTTGAGCGCTCGCGCGTTTCGAAGTCTGTTGAAATGAGCGCTGCCATGATCGTTCCAGATTCTGTAGAGGCCATTATAGTCAAATGCCTGCCAACGATCTGAAATGGCTTCACCGGAATCGATGGCATAAACCACGTCATATTTCCTCGATGGAGAAAATGTCCATTCCGGATTGTCCATACCAATGCCATAAACCCGGCCCGGAGCCATCAATATTGAGAAACTTGTGCCGTCGGAAGATGTAAAGGCGCCGATACAGCTCTCGAATTCACCCGTTTCACCTTCAAGCGTTGTCAGAATCGTCCATCCACGAAAAAACCTCTCAGGTAAACCTTTTGATCCTGTTGTTGTTTCAAATTTGAATGGATTGCGCGATGCTGAATCCTTCTCAAACACAGGTGAATTGGCTGATGCCGCCTCGGTCGTAGCATTATACTTTTTGACACAGTTTTCGAGCCCCCTTAGCAGTCCTGGCACGTGATCTAACTCAACCCTGGTCGTAATCCTTTTGACCGTTACGTTTAGGAACTCGGCATCGCGGATTAAAATGTATTTTGAATGCTCATTATGCCCCCAAGACTTGTAGATACCCCCTTCATTAAAGGCTCTCCAATGATCTGAATACATGTGCCCATGCTTGAGGGCATACGAAGCCACATACTCTTCATTGGGCGTAAACTTCCAATGCGGGTTGTATATAGAAATACTAAAGTTCAAATGTCGGTCTAGTAAAATGCCAACAAAAGCTTTTTCCGTATTCACAAAGCTTCCGAAACAGCTGTCGAATTGGCCTGATGAAATGTCATGGCGGGCCTGAATATTCCAGTGGTAGTATCTGGTGAACAACGTCACTTTACCGGTGCTCTTCTCACCGGATGAGGTTTCGTGGAAGCCCTGCCCAACTGACGCCTCTTGTGTTGTCACGCATCCTTGCAACACCAGGACTACGCCAAGGACGACAGCAAAACGAAACACCCCAGACATGATCGTATGGATTTTTTTGCCGTTATAAAAATACGTCATGATTGCGCCCGCGCGTGCACCACCCTCATGGTGGCAGCCTAACAAAGCCAGCTTCGGTTGTCATGCCGACAGGCCTTCCCCGCGTTTCACCGCCGTGCTAAGGCTTTTGCCATGCTGTGCGTGCGCCAATTAAAACGCCTGTCCTTGGGCCCCATCGACCTAGACCTCCAGGCAGGCGACATCGCCGCGCTGACCGGGCCCAGCGGCGCGGGTAAGTCTTTGTTGCTGCGCGCCATCGCGGACCTGGACCCCAACGATGGCAAGCTGACTTTACACAACCAGGCCCGTACCGACATGGATGCGCCCGCTTGGCGCAAGCGGGTGATGTACGTGCCCGCGCATGCGGGCTGGTGGGCCGACACGGTCGAGCCCCACTTCGAAGGCCTGAGCCGCAGCACCGTCAAAGACACGCTGCACCAAGTTGGGCTGGAAAGCACGGCGCTCGGCTGGCAAGTCCAGAATCTGTCGACCGGAGAACGCCAGCGCCTCGCCCTGGTGCGGGCTGTGGCGCACAAGCCGGATGTCCTGCTGTTGGATGAGCCGACCTCGGGCCTCGACCCCGACAACGTCGCCCGCGCCGAAAAGCTGATCACGGCTTGCGCGGCAGACGGCTTAGGCATCGTGTTCGTCACCCACGACCTGGACCAAGCCGAGCGCCTGGGCAACCGCCACCTGAATTTGACGGACGGCCGATTGGCGGAGGTATCCGCATGACCGGCGTCTATCTTCAGTTGGGCTACATCGATTTGGCCATCGCGTCAGTGTTGCTGTTGCTGGCGGGCGGGTTGTCGGTGGCGATGAATCTGGGCCTGGAAAAGTCGCTGGGCATCGCCGCGTTGCGCACCGCCGTGCAACTCACCATCATCGGCATGGTCCTGAAAATCCTGTTCGCGCTGGTCTCGCCCTGGTGGACCGGCTTGGCGGCGCTGGTTATGGTGATGTTGGCGGGCTACGAAGTCACCGCGCGCCAGACCCTGAAACTCAAAGGCGGATGGGGCTACTCCATCGCCACCACGTCGATGATCGTGGCCGGCGGCATCGTCACCATCCTGGCGCTGACCACGGCGGTCAGGCCGGAACCCTGGTACGATCCGCGTTTCGCCCTGCCGCTGCTCGGCATGATGCTGGGCAACACCTTGACCGGCGTGTCGGTGGGGATGGAGCGGCTCAATGCCACGTTGAAGCGCGAAAAGATCGCCATCGAAGCGCGCCTCGCCCTCGGCCACACCCGGCGCGACGCGTTCCGCCCCTACGTGCGCGAGGCCATGCGCGCGGGCCTGATGCCGATCATCAACGCCATGTCGGCGGCGGGGATCATTTCCCTGCCCGGTATGATGACGGGGCAAATCCTCGCCGGCGTCGACCCCACCGAAGCGGTGAAATACCAGATCCTCATCATGTTTCTGATCGCCGGCACCACGTCCATCGGTGCGCTGATGGCGGTGCTGGCGACGGCCCGGCGTTTGAGCGACGAGCGCGACCGCCTGCGCCTCGACCGCCTCAAAGACGGCGCACGTTGACCCAGGGACCCGCTTCGATATGTTCAAGGTCATGAAACATACACGCTTTTTTCTTCTCTCTCTGGCGCTCATGGGTGCTTTGTTGTCTACGTCGAGCGTCCAGGCATCGGAAAAAGACCTGCTCACGCCCGAAGAACGCGCGGCATTCGCCGCACGTCTGTCCCACGCCGCCGATTCCGCCCAGCGCGCACGCATCAAATCGGAAATGAACCGCTTGGTCCAACAACGCAAGCTGGAGCGGCGAAAGCAAGGCGTACAAAAACAATGACCGATCCGGATACCATCATCCGCCAACTCAAAGACGAAGGGTACGTGCACGTGTTCGTTTGGCGTGACGGCCCCGGCGCAACATATCCCGACCACACCCACGCGGGCGAAACCGCGCACGTGGTGCTGGAAGGCGAAATCACCATTACTTCTGAAGGCAAAATCGTAACTTACCGCCCGGGCGACCGTTTCGACGTGCCCGCGGGCCAGGTTCACCGCGCCCGGATTGGCTCCCAAGGTTGCCTCTACGTGGTGGGCGAATAGTCCCCAACGCGTCCTTCCTTCCTGCGCCTGTTCGGGTTAATATTAGAAAAATCAAATGCGCGCGCGCGGCAAAGATGAAGAGTGGTCCCTTGATATGAAAATCGAGCTTTTGGAAACCTTCATCACGGGCCACCCCGTGATCGATGCGGAACACCGCAAGATCGTACACGCCATCAACGAGGTTTCGGCGGCCATCCGCGCCGGCAATTACGACCAGTGCGCCGCGTTTCTGGACGACTTTTTGCAAGTCTGCATGGATCACTTCAAGACCGAAGAAGACCTGCTGGCGGAACTCGGCTATCCGGGACTCGACGACCACATCGCGTTCCACCAGGAACTGATTCTCAAAGCCAAATCGGTCAAAGTGCTGTGCATGGACATGAGCAAACCCGACCATATCGAGCGCTGCTTCGATGAAATGGCGACGCTCTTGATCGAGGATGTGGTCAAGGGCGATTTGCAGTTCGTCTCCTTCCTCATCGAAAAAGGTGTGGTCGGACCGCAAAATCACCCCCTGCACGCCACCGCATCGGCCAAACCCTCCGCCTGACTCCCAAAGCCGCACGACATCCCTCTCCTCCAGCGGCACTTTAGGATCATTATAATTTACACAATTTTCTTGCAAAATAAGCAGGCTCAAGGGAAACTTATAGGGTCGTTGCGAAGCGCCCGTGTGAGGGGTCTTTCGTGACAGCGCGTATGATGAGCGCCAGGGCCGCTGGCGTGGACATCGCCCCCGGGCGTGTCCCCTGCGGTAACGGCGTGGACCGATGGAGTTTTTTTTACCTCCCGCTTGTTCGTCAACTTCAAGCCGTCTCCGGGATTTCCCGGGACGGCTTTTTTTTCATCTGGATGGCGGACGCTCTGCATCCACATTTCTCAAATGAATTCCGCAAAAGCCACCAAATCGGGAACAGGGCCGCCATTCGCCATATTGAAAACCGCATCGATCAAGCCATCCGGCTCCTTGATGCCGTCCAGACGCATCAGCATCTGGGATTTGGCACGCAGCTCGTCTTGCGTCAATTGGGCCTCGGGATCGCCTTTGCAATGGTTCCGCTCCACCCGGTGGCGTGTGCCATCGGCCATTTCCACCTCGACGGCGCTGCCCCAGTCCTGAGGATACGCGCGAACGAAAGGTTCCATGATGTTCAGACCGACTTTGGCCCGCACGTCCGCCAAATTGTCGCGGGCATCCTGTTCGAAGGAATCGAAATCCACCTGTCCATCCGTAAGCGCGGCGGCCACGCAGTGCTGGATGGAAAATTTGGCTTCATAGACGCTCCCTGGCGTGGGTCGGTCGCACACGTCGCGCACGGACTCGTAACCTTCGACCGTTACATGGACAATGTGCGCAGGATCGTCGATCCGGTCTGAAAGCTCCAATGCCGCGTCGATACTGGGATGCGTATGACGGCACGACGGCCACGGTTTGATGGAACTTTCGTGAAGCTGCCAGCGGTGATCCGGGTCGCGCAAAACCGCATCCGGGTCCGCATCGGGGCACGCGCCCGCGAACAGCCCCTGTTCACCCTCCAACACCTTCGGCGGGCCCGTGAAGCCCTGCCTCGCCAGCTGTGCGGCGACCACACCCGCCTCCGCCCCCCGGCCCGCGTGCAGATGCTTGCTCATCGCGCCCGTTTCCATGAACTGCCACAGCCCCGCCGACTGGGTGCCCGCATTGCCCAACGCATGCACGGCCTCGTCGTCGTTCAACCCCAACAAATGCGCCCCCGCCATGGCGGAGCCGAACGGCCCGCAGGTTGCGGTGGAATGCCAGATTTTATAGTGCGCTTTGCCCACCGCCATGCCGACCCGGCAGGCGGCTTCGAACCCATGGAGAACCGCCGTTAAAAAATCGCGGCCATCGCCACCGGAAAGCGCGAACGCCGCCGGCACCACCACACAACCTGGATGCACGACCGAGGCGCGGTGCAGATCGTCCATCTCCAAAATATGGGTGAGCGCGCCCATCATCAGCGCCCGCCGTCCGGCATCATGCGGCGACACATCGCCCGCCCATTGCAACAAGGTCCGGCCCGGCGCACTCGAGCGCCCGCCGACGGCATTGGCCGCGGCATCGAGCGTGAAAAACGCCGCCGCATCCAAGTCGTCCTGTGTAACGTCCTTGGCGCGAATCAGGCGAACTAAACCTTCAGTGAGTGAGCTAGTCATTAAGCGATTTGTTGTACGTTCGGATATTCACATTAGTCCCAGGCCCGACGACTACAGAGCCGTCGCCTGAAACAGCAATACTATTATCGATTACAGTGACAGAGTTGGTCGACGTTGCGTTTCCTCCACCACTAGCGTAGGCGCTACCACCCTCTACAATTACGCTAGGGGAACTCTTATTTATGATTACACCCCCGGAGTTATTGCTAAAGTAAGACAAAATCGCAAAACCAGCAGCAACAACAGTTGCTACTGCTGCAAGTCTTTGCAAATCCATATGCGAAACCTCCTCCAATATCCTAACTTGGAGTATACCCCAAATTCGGCGCGAGCCAGCGTTCGGCCTCTTCGAGCGTGACGCCTTTGCGCTTGGCGTAGTCTTCCACCTGATCGCGGCCGATTTTGCCGATACCGAAGTATTTCGCATCCGGATGCGACAGGTAAAAGCCGGAAACCGAAGATGCGGGCAGCATGGCGTAGCTGTCGGTGAGCTCGATCCCCGTGGCGTTGGTGGCGTCGAGCAGTTTGAACAGCGTGGTTTTTTCCGTGTGGTCCGGGCACGCGGGATAGCCGGGAGCCGGACGGATGCCGTCGTAAGCTTCCTTGATCAGGTCTTCGTTGGCCAAATCTTCTTCGGCCGCATAGCCCCAAAATTCCTTGCGCACCCGTTCGTGCATGCGCTCGGCGAACGCCTCGGCCAAACGGTCGGCCAGGGCCTTCAACAAGATATCGTTGTAGTCGTCGTGCGCAGCTTGGAATTCGGCCGACTTGGCTTCGAGCCCCACGCCCGCCGTCACCGCAAAACCACCGATGTAATCCTTCACGTCCGCGCCCATGGGGGCGACGAAATCGGCCAAGCAATCGTTGGTGCGCCCGTCACCCTTGATCATCTGCTGGCGCAGGAAGTGCACGCGCGCCAGGGTTTCGCCGCGGGTGTCGTCGGTAAACAGCTCCACATCGTCGTGACCGATCGAGGCGGCGGGCCAGAAGCCGATCACGCCTTTCGCTGTCAGCCATTTTTCATCGACGATCCGTTTCAACATCTCCTGCGCGTCGGCCCAGAGCGACCGTGCGCTGTCGCCTACTTCACCTGCGGCTTCCAGGATTGAAGGGTAATTGCCCTTCAGCTCCCACGTGCGGAAAAACGGTGTCCAGTCGATGCGCTCCACCAGCTCGTCCAACGGATAGTCGTCGAACACACGGGTGCCCAAAAACGCAGGCGTGGCGATGTTCGTCTCATCCCAATTGATGTCGAGGCGTTTTTCGCGCGCGGCCAGCAGCGTCAACTGGTCACGGTCTCGCTGACCGGCTTCATGGCGTTCCTTGATGTCGGCGTAGTCGTCCGCGATCTGGGCCACGTAATCATCGCGCTGGGTTTCAGACAGCAGTTGCGAGGCCACGCCCACGGCGCGGGACGCATCGTTCACGTGCACCACCGGACCCGCATACGACGGCGCGATCTTCACCGCCGTGTGCACCTTGGACGTGGTAGCGCCGCCGATCAGCAACGGCTGGTCCATGCCGCGCCGCTCCATTTCCTTGGCCACCGTGACCATTTCTTCCAAGCTGGGCGTGATCAGGCCGGAAAGCCCGATAATATCGACGTTCTCGTTCGCGGCACGGTCCAAAATGTCGGCGTAGGGCTGCATCACACCCAAATCCACGACTTCGTAGTTGTTACACTGCAGCACCACGCCGACGATGTTCTTGCCGATGTCGTGCACGTCGCCCTTGACCGTGGCCATGAGGATCTTGCCCTTGGCCGCGCCCTCGGCTTTTTCGGCTTCGATAAAGGGCAGCAAGTGCGCGACGCCCTGCTTCATCACGCGCGCGGATTTGACCACTTGCGGCAGGAACATCTGACCCGAGCCGAACAGGTCACCGACCACGTTCATGCCGTCCATCAGCGGGCCTTCGATCACGTCGATGGGCGCGGCGGCCTTGAGGCGCGCTTCTTCCACGTCTTCTTCAATGAAGTCGGTGATGCCCTTGACCAAGGCGTGTTCCAGACGCTTTTCCACCGGCTGTTCGCGCCAAGACAGATCGGGACCGGTGTCCTTGGTGCCGAGGCCGCGCGCTTCCTCGGCCACGTCCAACAGACGTTCGGTTGCATCATCGCGGCGGTTCAACACCGCGTCTTCGATGCGTTCGCGCAGGCCGTCGGGGATATCGGAATAAACCGTCAACTGACCGGCGTTGACGATGCCCATGGTCATGCCGTTTTCGATGGCGTGGTACAAGAACACCGAGTGCATGGCTTCGCGCACCGGATTGTTGCCACGGAACGAAAACGACATGTTGGACACGCCGCCGGAGATCATCGCACCCGGGAGATTCTCCTTGATCCATTTGCACGCGTTGACATAGTCCACCGAATAGTTGCGATGCTCGTCCAACCCCGTGGCGATGGGGAAGATGTTGGGATCGAAGATGATGTCGTGGGCGGGGAAGCCAATCTCGACCAGCGCGTCGTAGGACCGCTTGCAGATTTCGATCATGCGATCGTACGAATCGGCCTGCCCCTGTTCATCGAAGGCCATGACGACCACCGCCGCGCCGTAGTTCATGATGGTTTTGGCGTGGGCCTTGAACGCATCTTCGCCTTCCTTGAGCGAGATGGAGTTCACCACACCCTTGCCCTGGATGCACTTGAGGCCCTTTTCGATCACCTCGAACTTGGAGCTGTCGATCATCACCGGCACCCGCGCGATGTCGGGTTCACCCGCGATCAGGTTCAGGAATGTGACCATTTCCTTTTCGGCGTCAAGCATAGCGTCGTCGACGTTGACGTCGACGATCTGCGCGCCGTTTTCCACCTGGGTGCGCCCGATTTCGGTGGCGGTCTGATAATCGCCCGCGGCGATCAGCTTTTTGAATTTGGCCGAGCCCGCGACGTTGCAGCGTTCGCCCACGTTGACGAAACCGGTGACGTCATCGATCACCAACGGCTCCAGCCCCGACAAACGGCACACGGGCTGATCATCCGGCAGTGCACGTGGCGTGACCGGTTCAACGGCGTCCGCGATGGCCCTGATGTGTTCCGGCGTGGTGCCACAGCACCCGCCGACGATATTGAGCAAGCCTTCGTCCGCGAAGCTTTTCAACACTTCCGCCATGTATTCGGGCGTGTCGTCGTACGCGCCGAATTCGTTGGGCAGGCCCGCGTTGGGGTAGACGGACACATGCGTGTCCGCGATCGCCCCCACCGCCTGCACGTGCGGGCGTAAATCTTCCGCGCCCAACGCGCAGTTGAAGCCGATGGACACGGGCTTGGCGTGCGCGAGGGAATTCCAGAACGCCTCCGCCGTCTGGCCGGACAGCGTGCGGCCCGACGCATCGGTGATGGTGCCCGAAATCATCACCGGCAGTTCGAAGCCTTCTTGTTCGAACACTGTGCGCACCGCATAGATCGCAGCCTTGGCGTTGAGCGTATCGAACACGGTTTCGATCAAGATGAGATCGGAGCCCCCCTCGATCAGACCACGGGTAGCTTCTTCATACGCGTCCTTCAACTCATCAAAGGTGATGTTGCGCATGCCCGCATCGTGCACGTCCGGCGAAATGCTGGCGGTGCGGTTGGTGGGGCCCAGACCGCCCGCGACAAAGCGGGGCCGGTCCGGTGTGGAATATTTATCCGCCGCCGCCCGCGCCAGCTTCGCGCCTTCCAGGTTCAGTTCATAGACGATGCTTTCCAAACCATAGTCGGCCTGGGAAATGGAGGTGGCGTTGAAGGTGTTGGTTTCAATGATGTCCGAACCTGCTTCCAGATACGCTTCGTGAATGCCCTGGATGGCTTCCGGCTGGGTCAGGATCAACAGGTCGTTGTTGCCTTTAAGCTCCGAATTGTGCGCAGAGAAACGCTTGCCCCGAAAGTCTGCTTCTTCGAACTTGTGGCGCTGAATCATGGTGCCCATGGCGCCGTCCAGAATGAGAATGCGGTTCTTCAGCGCGGTTTCGAGCTGGGTTTTGGCGTCCGGGTTGTGAGGTTTCAGAGACATGATATGCAAACTCGTTTCTTGCTTTCGGGTGTTATTTCGGGCGCTTTACTTGGGACGAACGCCGAGGATGTGGCAAATGGCGTATGTCAGGTCCGCGCGGTTGAGCGTGTAGAAGTGGAAGTCCTTGATACCGTTGGCATAAAGCACCCGGCACTGCTCAGCCGCCACGCTGGCGGCAACCAGCTTGCGCGTATCCGGATCGTCATCTAAGCCTTCAAACAGATCGGCCATCCAACCGGGCACCGAGGTTCCGGTCTCATTCGAGAATTGCCGAATGCGCTTGAAATTGGTGACCGGCAGGATGCCCGGCACGATCGGCACGGTGATGCCCGCCGTGCGGCATTTCTCGACGAATTCCAAAAACACTTCCACATCGAAAAACGACTGGGTGATGGCACGGGTCGCGCCGGCGTCAATCTTGCGCTTCAAGCTATCCAAATCCGCTTCGGCGCTTACCGCTTGGGGGTGCACTTCCGGATACGCGGCGACGGAGATTTCAAAATCCGCAATGTCCCTCAATCCCTTCACCAAATCTTCGGCGTAGGCGTAGCCGCCCGGATGCGGCACATAAGCTTCGCCGATGCCTTCCACCGGGTCGCCACGCAGCGCAACGATGTGCTTAATGCCCTCGTCCCAATACGCGCGCGCAACGGCGTCGATTTCTTCGCGGGTCGCGCCGACGCAAGTCAGATGCGCGGCGGGCTCCAAATCCGTTTCACGCCGGATACGGGTCACGGTGGCGTGGGTGCGTTCGCGCGTCGAGCCGCCCGCGCCATACGTCACGGATACATATTGCGGGCCTAAGGGCGCAAGGCGTTCCACGCAAGCCCACAGGTTGGCTTCCATCTTTTCCGTCTTCGGCGGAAAGAACTCGAACGACACGTTGGCGTCCTTCGGCAGCGGCGAGGACACGGCCATGGCGTTTAAACCGTGACGGGTGATGGCGGTCATAAGGGGGCTCCTTGAGTCAAAGTGTGGGGCTCCAAGCCATGGGTGGCCGCACCGATGCGCCGCGCCAACCAGATGGTTACGCCCAGGGTTCCGGGCAAGTGTGTGGTGGTCTCCAACGTCAGGCCTTGGGCTTCCAGCCAGTCCTTGACCTCGTCATCCGCGAAGCCGAGGCGGCGGTGCGCATGTACATCGCGCAACTCCTCGACATCGTGCGGCGATAAATCCACGATCAGCAACCGTCCTCCGGGCGCAAGCACGCGGGACGCTTCCGCGATGGCGGACCAGGGCCGGTCGAGGAAGTGCAATACCTGATGCACCACCACGGCGTCAAACGTCCCATATACCAACGGCAACGCCAAAATGTCACCCTGGCGAAGCTGGCAGTTATCCAACCCCCAGCGTTTGAGGTTGGCGCGCGCCACGGCCAACATTTCGTGGGAGTTGTCGAGCCCCAAGGCCTCCCCCGCATCCGGGCCCAGCACCTGCAGCATACGCCCGGTGCCGGTGCCCAAGTCCAGCAGGCGTTGCTTGGACGTCAGCGGCAGCATTTCGCGCACATGGGTGGCAACGGTTTCTTCATCCACGTCCAATTGACGCAGCCGGTCCCATTCGGGGGCGTACTTGGCGAAATAGTCTTCCGCCGCGCGGGCGCGTTGCCATTCAATTTCCTCCAACCGCGCCAAATCCTGGGCATGCACTGGATCGTTCTGGGGAATCAGATGCACGATCGCCCGGGCGCGCTGCCCCGCTTCGCCCAGGCTCAGACGATGAAACACCCAGCTGCCTTCGCGGAAACGCTCCAACAATCCGGCGTCCACCAAAATCTTCAAATGGCGCGAGACGCGCGGCTGGCTCTGCCCGAGAATCGAGATCAACTCACTCACCGTAAGCTCTCCGGATTCCAGCAGGCTCAAAATGCGCAATCGGGTCGGGTCCGCCGCCGCGCGCAAGGCTTCCAGTACGATCTCCATGAATACCGCCGCCTCAACTCAATACGACATATTGATATAATGATATCTTTATATGCATTGATTGTTAATGTGTCCATAGCAAAGTCGCACCGCCCTAAGACAAATAGATGACTTCGTGTTGTATTTTTGCCACACGGCTCGGCGTGTGCGCATTTTTGGCAACAGGGCGCTGGTTTTCAGGTGAGTCGTATGCTAATTCGGTAAGGTGTGGTGAAAATGCCATTTAAGTTCCGGTCTTGAACGCCTTACACCATAGGGTGGACACCGGAAGAACGGAAATTGGGGGAGGCGTGTGCTGTGCGCGCCGCGAATGATTAAACGAGAATTATGGTGCGTTCGAATGTGACAGCGCGCCATGTTTTTGTGACGGAGCCTTGCATGACCGACACTGAGCGCACCTTTCTGAACGGCCTGTTTGGCGCTTTGCGTCCCGTGTTTGTGCGCCCCGTGTTTGTACGCTTGAGTGTCGTCCTGATGGCAGGCTTTCTGGTCACCGCCTGCGCCAGTGCGCCGGACCCCAATGATCCGGAAGCGGTCGCCGAATACGAAGAAATCAACGATCCTCTGGAACCGCTCAACCGTGTGATGTTCGAATTCAACCGCGGACTGGATACGCTTTTGGTGCGCCCCGCCGCGACGTTCTACAAGGGCATGACGCCGCCGCCGATCCAGGAATGGGTGGGCAACTTCCTGAACAACTTGAAGACCCCGGTGGTGCTGCTCAACGACGTTTTGCAGGGTGAAGGCGACCGCGCCATGAATACGCTGTCGCGCTTCGCCATCAACACCACGGTCGGTATCCTGGGTCTCGGCGACCCGGCCACCGACATGGGCTACCCCGATCACGCGGAAGACTTCGGGCAAACGCTTGCGACCTGGGGCGCGAGTGAGGGCCCGTACCTGGTGTTGCCGATCCTGGGCCCGTCCAACCCGCGCGACGCGGTGGGCCGTGTGGTCGACACCCTGACCGATCCGGTGTGGCATTGGGCCCAGAACACGGACCGCGAATATGTGCCGTACAAGCGCGTTATGGCCGAAGCCGTCGATTTCCGCGCCCGTAACCTGGAAGAGATCAACGATCTGCAGAAGACCTCGCTGGACTACTACGCCGCCGTGCGCGATTTGTATCGTCAGGTCCGTTCTGATGCGATCAGGAATGGCGAATCCAAAGGCACCGGCGGCCTGCCCGTCATGTCGAAAAACGATGGCTCTACGCCCGGTTTGTACTCCATGGACCCCATGGACGACCCGGACGAAATCGATCCGGTGCTGGCGACGAAGAACTGAGCAACCCCACATATTTCAAACACAAGCCCGCTTCCAACGAAGCGGGCTTTGTTGTTTCTTTCGTCATTCGCGCGCAAGCAGGCATCCATGGATAGGACAGCTAGGCGCCCGCCGGAGCCTGTACCCGCGCAGGCGGGTACGGGAACGACGAGGGAGCATAAGTCCAAACTTACCGCGTCAGCGGCTTGTACTGGATTCGGTGCGGCTCCACCGCGTCGTCACCCAAGCGCTTTTTCTTGTCTTCTTCGTAATCAAAGAAATTGCCTTCGAACCACACCACTTCGGAGTTGCCTTCGAACGCCAGGATGTGCGTCGCGATGCGATCCAGGAACCAGCGATCGTGGGAAATCACCACCGCGCAACCGGCGAAGTCGAGCAGCGCGTCTTCGAGGCCGCGGAGCGTATCGACGTCCAGATCGTTGGTCGGTTCGTCCAGCAGGATCACATTGGCGCCGGTCTGCAGCATCTTCGCCAGATGCACGCGGTTGCGCTCACCGCCCGAAAGCTGGCCGACCTTCTTTTGCTGATCGCCGCCTTTGAAGTTGAACCACGACACGTAGGCGCGGGATTGGACCTCCTTGCCGCCCAGATCGATGATATCGAGCCCGCTGGAGATTTCCTCCCACACGCTTTTGTTCGCATCCAGGTTTTCGCGGCTCTGATCCACGTAACCGAGCTTCACCGTGTCGCCCAGGCGAAGTGAGCCGCCGTCCGGCTGTTCCTGTCCGGTGATCATGCGAAACAAGGTGGTCTTGCCCGCGCCGTTTGCGCCGATGATGCCGACAATGCCACCCGGCGGCAGCTTGAAGTCGAGCCCATCGATCAAAAGCTTGTCGTCGAAAGCCTTTTGCAGGCCTTCCGCTTCGATCACCAGCGATCCCAAGCGCGGCCCTGCGGGAATGGTGATCTGCGCTTGGCCGATGCGTTTTTCCTTGTCCTGAGCGAGCAACTCATCGTAGGCCGCGATGCGCGCCTTGGACTTGGCGTGGCGCGCTTTGGCGCCTTGGCGAATCCATTCCAATTCGTGTTTGAGGGTGCGCTGGCGGGCGGTTTCTTCCTTCTCTTCCTGGGCAAGGCGTTTTTCCTGCTGTTCCAGCCAGCTGGAATAATTGCCTTCGTAAGGAATGCCGCGGCCGCGGTCGAGTTCCAAAATCCAACCGGTGACATTATCCAGGAAGTAGCGATCGTGGGTCACGATCATCACGGTGCCCGCGTATTCGCGCAGGTGGCGCTCCAGCCATGCGACCGATTCCGCGTCCAAGTGGTTGGTGGGTTCGTCCAGCAGCAGGATGTCGGGCTTTTGCAGCAACAGGCGGCACAGTGCAATGCGGCGCTTTTCGCCGCCCGAGAGGTTGGTGACCTCCTGATCGGGGGGCGGGCAACGCAGTGCATCCATGGCGATTTCGACGGTGCGCTCCAGCTCCCAGCCGTCGCAGGCGTCGATCTTTTCTTGAAGCTCACCCTGCTCTTCCAACAGTTTCGCCATCTCGTCATCGTCCATGGGTTCGGCGAACTTCATGGAGATTTCGTTGAAGCGGTCCAGCAAATCCTTAGTCTCACCCAAGCCATGCATGACGTTTTCGACGACGGTAAGGCTGTTGTCGAGTTCCGGTTCCTGTTCCAGGTATCCGACATTGACGCCGTCGGCCGCCCAGGCTTCGCCGCCGAAGTCCGTGTCGATTCCGGCCATGATTTTCAACAGTGTCGATTTACCCGCGCCGTTGTGGCCCAAAACACCGATCTTCGCACCCGGCAAAAACGACAGCGTGATGCCCTTGAGGATTTCCTTGCCCCCGGGGAACACCTTGGTGAGGCCTTTCATCACGTAAATGTATTGGTACGACGCCATGGACTTGCGCACTCCGAATAATGGAAAAAATATGGATCAGCGGTTTTAGCGCATCCGGCGGGCGGGCTCAATACGGGGCTTAAAATACGGGGGCTTAATACGATTCAGGCGCGCTTGGGCTTTTCCGCTGCATCCAAGATCGCATCGATATCGTCGAGCCCGACATGGTGGTAAAAATCACCGTTGATGACTTTCACGTTGGGCCCGTCCCCGCAATAACCCAAACATACGCTGGAACGTACGGTGACCATCGGATGGCCCGTCAGGGCGCGTTCGTCCGCGCGGCGTTGCATGGCCTGCAGGACCGCCTTGGATTTCTGCCCGGCGCAGGATGCGCCGCTCATACGTAGGTTGGTGCAAACGTAAACGGTGGCGGCCCGGGGTGGTGGGGAATCGGTTTTGTCACTCATGGCTAAGACATGGCCTAAAGGGGATCAGGAATCAAGCCCGGCCTCGCCACCCGCCGTCAAAGCGGCCCACATAAAATAAAGCGGCCCACATAAAATGGAGTTCACAATCACTCAGGCGAAAACCGCCACATTATGGGTTGTGTCAAGCGGACGGCTTGATTACCGTTTGTTTTGGATGATGACGCCCATTGAGCAAAGGTTACTTCCGGGCAGCAGATTTGTTTAAGGGGGGCTGAACATGTATCAGCAGATAAAAAAAATTTCCGTTGTCGCAACGGTACTTGTCTTGGCGGCCTGTCAAACCACACCGTACACAACAAAGCGCGAAGTTGATCCCAGCGAAACCCTGATCCGGTTTCCGGTCGAACTGAATGACGTCAAAGGTTTCAAATTCAAAGGCGCGAGAATCTACACCGCAGGCAGCTACGAGCGTCAAACGGTTTATTTCACGGGTGGCTGGTACGCTTACGAGCGCTATTTTTTCGGCGGTTTCTATAACGTAACCGACAGCCGTTTCTTAAAGCGCGTGAACAAAATCTTCCCTGCAGCGCAAAACATTTCCCCGATCCAAACGACCAATATGCCTATTGGCGTGGTCCACTACGTTACCCTAGAGGAAGATGATCAGTCCTGTTTTTTCATGCAAAGCAATTATGGCGCACACTTAAGCTTGCGTAATGGCAGAGGCACAGAAGGCATGACCGAAGGACGATACTGCGCCAGCGGCAAGGCCCAGAACTTGGATGCCGAAATCCTCGACTGGTTGAAGAAAGTGCGTCTAAGCCACAGCTGACAAGTCTCACCCCATCAACGTAACAACGCCACGCCCTGGCGGTGCAGGTTTTGCGGATGCAGGTATAAAAGCTTCTTGTTGAGCCGACCCAGCGAGTCGTTCAATGCCTTCCCAACGGCACCACCGTCGCCACGGATGTTTTGACGCACCACAGTGTCCAGACCGCTGAGCGCAGCATCGAAAATTTCCGACGTTTGACGCCACAGCCTAACGTCGGCGCGGATCGCGGTGTTGAGCGTATGGGCGAACGCGGATATCAACGGATAGCCCATCAGCGCCCCTTCATGTTCCAGGCGCGTGACCAAATTGGTCATTAAGGACATGTTGCGCGCACGCATCTCGGGATTTTCATCCGCCAAATTGAAGGCGAGGCGCAGCACCTCCACATCGCCCAGCACCCAGTCGGCATAATCTTCGTTAAAGCGCGCGAGGAGTTGATGGGCGAAGTTGCGCTCTTCGAAATCGATCCGTTCGCGCGGCCGCCCCACCGCAATCTCACTTAAGTAATGCGGCATATCGAAACATCCCACATCCGGGTTCGCGCCGGTGCCGATTTTTTCCAGATAGGGTTTGCGGATTCGGCGGCGGTCTTCCAACACCACCTCTTGCGCATGGCGGCGGCGGTCCGGACCGAAATAGGATGCGGTCTTGAAGAACGGCGGATTGTCGAACAGAACGCTCAAGAGATGCTTGCGCATGGAGTTGATGGTGAACGGTTTGGCGAACACCGCATTGGCCCCGGCGGTGCGGGCGCGTTCCACTTTTTCCGCATCCAACTCCCCGCTCATGATCACGGTGCGGGTGAAACGGTCGGGAGAAGCAACGTTGCGCCGGATCCAATTGAGCAGCATCATACCGCCCAGCGGTTCCATCTCCCATTCGGAAATGATCAAATCCACCGGCGGTGTCGGACTGGTGATGGCATTGTAGGCGGAATGGCGCAAATGTTCGATCGCCGCGACTCCGCTGGGCACGGTGTTGACGATACCCACCCCGATGTCTTGCAGTGTGGTCGCCAGCAGCGTGCGCGACGACGCGCTGTCGTCGATCACCAACACGGAACAATGGCGGAGGCTTTGTTCTTCCATATTTCTCAAGCCTTTAGGTGCGAATCGTCTCGTCGCGAATCGCATATGGCTATTATGGATCGAGGATTGCTAACGCATTCTAAACAAGACCAAAATACAGAAAACAAACGCCCATACAGAGAACAGGCACCAATCCGTCATTTGTCTATAACAATGTTATGGAGGTGACATACACATTGCATATTTCGGTTACGCCCCAGGACTAAAACGGTAGTCATCGCCCAAATACCCACCACCGTTCCTAGGGGAGAGCTTCCTGATGATCCGCCACCTGAAGGGCTTCGCCATCGCGGCTGCGTTCACTGCCGCCGTCACCGCCGCCGAAGCCGCCGATACTTTGAAATTCGCCGTAACCGATGTCGAAGGCCTGGAAAAACTGCAGGTCGAATGGGGCCCGTTCAAAAAGGTTCTGGAAGAAAAGTCCGGCCTGAAGTTCGAATTCTTCCCTGTCAACAACCGTACCGCCGCTGCCGAAGCGCTGAGGTTCAAAAAAGTCGACTTCGTGCTGACCGGCCCCGCCGAATACGTCGTTATGAACAAGCGCACAAACGCCAAGCCGATCGCGGGCTTCTCGCGTCCGGACTACTTCTGCGCCATCATTGTCATGGCTGACAGCGGCATCACCCAGATGGAACAGCTCAAGGGCAAGGACGTGGTGTTCAAATCCGTGGGCTCCACCTCCGGCCACCTGTGTCCGTCGCAGCTGCTGATGGACTACGGCATCGATCCGAAGAAGGACGTGAACCTGAAATTTGTGGCCCGCAACATCATGCATGAGTCCATCAAGAACGGCTCCGCCGACGCGCTGGGCGACAACTATCGCTCCTGGGTCGGCAAGGCCCGCGACAAAGACACCCTGCCCCCGGGCGCGTTCCGCATCCTGGCCCGTTCCGGCGACCTGCCGAACGACGTGCTGATGGCCGGCTCACACGTCGATCAAAGCGCCATCAAGAAAATCCAAACGGCGCTCGACGGCCACTCCCAAGACTTCGTCGACGCCATCACCACCAACGAAGAAAACATGAAGTACGCGGGCATGAAGTTCCTCACCGCAATCGAGGATAAGGACTACAACCTGGTCCGCTCCATGTACTCCACCATTGGATATCCGCAGTACTCCGAATTCGTAGGCGACTGATGAACTTGACCGCACAGTTGGACGTTAAGTTGGGCGGGGGGGCTATGGCCTCCCCGTCGAACGCTTCGAGAATTCAAGACCTGAGCATTTCGAGCCTGACCAAATCCTACGACGGTCAGGCTCCGGTGTTGCGTGATATCTCATTCGAAATTCACCGCGGCGAAGCCGTCGCCCTGGTTGGCGCCAACGGTACCGGCAAATCCACCTTGATGCGCTGCTGTCTGCGCCTGATCGAACCCGACGCCGGCGGAGTGAAAATTCTGGGTGCCGATATCACCGGACTTTCCCGCAAGGCGCTGCGCGACGTGCGCGCCCAAGCAGGCTTCATTTTCCAGCGCCACAACCTGGTCCCGCGCTTCTCCGCCCTTTCAAACGTGGTGCACGGCGCGCAAGCCTGGTCGCGCGGCCCGCGCACCTGGCATCAGGCCCTGGCGTCCAAAGCGGTACGCGAAGAAGCCATGTACTGTCTGGACTTGGTGGGTTTGGCCGATTTCGCCAAACGCCGGGTCGATCAGTTGTCCGGCGGCCAGTCGCAGCGCGTCGCCATCGCCCGCGCCCTGATGCAACGCCCACGCATCATGCTGGCCGATGAGCCGGTGGCGAGCCTGGACCCCAAGGCCGGTGAGGAAGTCATGGAGCTGTTCGTGCGCTTGATCAAATCCCAAGGCCTGACCCTGTTCTATTCATCCCATCATCTGGAGCACGCGATTGGGTATTCGGACCGCATTCTCGGCTTGCGTGGCGGCGTGGTGGCGCTTGATGGCGAATCCAACAGCCAAAACGTGAATTCCTTGCGAGGCCTCTATGACTAATCCATCCATTGGTCCATCTTCACAAGTGCGCGAGACGGACGCCATCGGCGCGGACGCACACGTGCAACCACGCGGGGGCCGCGCCGCGCCGGGTCGGTTCGAACGCCCCGGTCCTTTCGAATTCATCGCCTACGTCGCCGCGCTGGCGTTTTTCATCGTTTCATTGAGCGGAACGGAATGGTCCTTCATCGCTTTCATCGAAGGCATCCCCAATCTCGTGACCTTCCTGTCCGAGGCCTTCCCGCCGAGCTTAAAACGTGCCGAACAGGTTTCCTGGGCGCTGCTGGAAACTTTCCAAATGGCGTTCGTCGGCACGGTCATGGGCGTGATTTTGAGCCTGCCGCTGGCCATCCTGGCGGCCCGCACCTTGACGCCGTCGCGCTGGATACAGGGCGGCGCGCGCAGCATCATCGCGCTCGCGCGCACGGTGCCCGATCTGGTGTGGGCGCTGATCTTCGTCATCATGGTCGGCCTCGGCCCCTTCGCAGGTACGCTTGCGATCATGGTCGATACCATCGGTTTTTGCGCGCGGTTCTTCGCCGAGGCCATGGAAGAGATCGATCAAGGTCCGCAAGAAGCTTTGACCGCGCTGGGCGCGCGCAAGAGCGGCACGGTGTTCAGCGCGGTGTTGCCCGCGGCCATGCCGTCGTTCATCAACACCTCGCTCTTCGCCCTGGAAAAGTCCACCCGGTCTTCGGTCATTCTCGGCCTCGTCGGCGCGGGTGGCATCGGCATCGAGCTTAAGGTCTCCATGGACATGTTCGAATACGCCGAAGCCGCGACCATCATCCTCAGTATCTTCTTGCTGGTGCTTTTGGTGGAGCGTGTGAGCTCGCACTTACGCCGCAAGATCATGTGATGTGACGGGACAGATAAATGAACGAATTCGCCACCGCCCCCCGACATTGGGACCAGCAATGGGCCGATCCGGCCAAACGCGCCGCGTGGGAACAAGCGGAGAACCGTGTGCTTACCGTCGCACGCCGCCACTGGGAGCACGGTGCAAAATATGCGTTGGATCTGGGCTGCGGAGTCGGCCGCCACGCCCTCGCTTTGGCGGATATGGGTTACGGCGTCGAAGCTCTGGACGGTGCGCCCACCGGCCTTGGGCGCGCCCAGGAAAAGGCCCAGGCGCGGGGCTTGACCCTCAACACTCATCAAGGCGAATTCACCGACCTGCCCTATCCCGACGGCCAGTTCGATTATGTGTTGTCGTGGAACGTGATCTATCACGGCGATGAAGAGATCGTGAAAACCGCCATCGCCGAAATCCACCGCGTATTGCGTCCGGGCGGCATCTATCAAGGCACCATGTTGTCCAAACGCAATGCGAATTATGGCGTGGGCGAAGAAGTTGCACCGGACACCTGGGTCAACGGCGGCGTTCAAGACAAAGCGCACCCCCATTATTATTGCGATGCAAAAAGGCTGCTCGATCTGTTCGGCGCGTTCGAGGTCTTCACCATTGAGGACTACGAACAGCGCCCCGGCGCATTCCACTGGCACATCGTCGCGGAAAAACCGTTCCAAAAAGCGTGAGACCTTCCGACCATGCACACGCCCATACCTAAGTCCTTCACCGTCAATGAGCGCACCTACGCCTGGCCTCATGCACCGGTGGTGGTGGTGTGCATTGACGGCTCGCAGCCGGGCTACATTGAAGCTGCGGTCACGGCGGGCGAAACACCATTTTTCGACCGCGTCATCAACGATGGCGCTTACCTCAGCGCGGACTGTGTGATCCCCAGCTTCACCAACCCCAACAACTTGTCCATCGTTACCGGCTGCCCGCCGCATGTGCACGGTATATCGGGTAATTACTTCCTCGATTCCGAAAGTGGTGAGGAAGTGATGATGAACGACCCGAAGTTCCTGCGCGCCCCGACGGTGTTTCAAACTTTCCAGGACGCCGGCGGGAAAGTCGCGGTCATCACCGCCAAGGACAAATTGCGCCGCCTGCTGGGCCACGGTCTGCATTTCGGGCAAGAGGGCGCGACCTGCTTTTCGTCCGAACACGCCGACACCGCGACACTGGCAGAGAACGGCATCGAGAACGTCTTGGATCTGGTCGGCATGAACGCACCGGATGTCTATTCGGCGGCGCTGTCTGAATTCGTCTTCGCCGCAGGCGTGAAGATCATGGAGCGTGACCGCCCGGCGCTGATGTACCTGTCCACCACCGATTATATCCAGCACAAATTCGCACCGGGCGCACCGGAAGCGAATGACTTCTATGCCATGATGGACGGCTACTTGGAGCGCTTGGACGCCATGGATGCGGTGATCGCCTTGACCGCCGACCACGGCATGAACGCCAAGCACGACCACGAAACCCATCAGCCCAATGTGATCTACCTGCAAGACTTGTTAGACCGTGCCTTCGGCCCAAATGCCTGCCGGGTGATTCTGTCCATCACCGATCCGTATGTGGTGCATCATGGTGCGCTTGGGTCATTCGCAACCATCTATACGGATGCAAGCATCGTCGACGAAATCGCCGAGCACATCGACGAAATCGTTGGTATCGACAAGGTCCTGAGCCGCCAAGAAGCGTGCGACTTTTTTGAATTGCCGGGTGAGCGCATCGGTGATTTGACGGTGGTATCCGAACAAGATTTCGTTTTGGGCACGCGCAAGAAGGATCATGATTTGTCCGGCCTGACGGTGCCGTTGCGGTCCCACGGCGGCACATCGGAACAAAAGGTGCCGATGCTGCTCAATCGCCCGGTCCATGGCATTGAAGAGCGCCGCCTGCGCAACTTCGATGCTTTCGACTTGGCGCTCAACCACGTTTCAGCCGATTGAACGTTCCCATCCTTCGCGCGAATCGGGGAATCATGCCTTGTTTCCCGTTAGTATGAAGCGTCGTTACCATGCCCAACATATGGTTGTTGAGCCTATGAAACGACCATGTTTTGCGTCAAATCGCTGGTTTTGTGAATGCTCGGCGGCGGTTTGGTTAAGGCTCTGTGTAGGCTCCGTGAATCTTTCGGGACACCGCCAAACTGACATCCAATTGTAAACGAGTGCGTGTCATATCCGCATCCAGGAACACGTTCTTATGATCCAGGGTGAATTTCTGGAGCGCCGGGCCAATGAACACAATGAACACCACGCGCCGCTACCGCACCGTCTGGATTTCCGATTTGCATCTGGGCAGCATCGGCTGCCAAGCGGATTTACTCCTGGATTTCCTGCGCAGCGTGGAATGCGACACGCTGTATCTGGTCGGCGACATCATTGACGGCTGGCGCTTGAAGCGGTCCTGGTACTGGCCCCAGGCGCACAACGACGTGGTGCAGAAAATTCTGCGCAAGGCGCGCAAAGGCACCCGCGTGGTATACGTGCCCGGCAATCACGATGAATTCGCCCGTGACTATGCCGGCCTGCACTTCGGCGGGGTCGAAGTGCAAAAAGAGGCCATTCACGAAACCGCGGACGGGCGCAAGCTTCTGGTCACTCACGGCGATGAGTTCGACGCCATCGTGCGTTACGCCAAGTGGCTGGCGATGGTCGGCGATGGGGCCTATATGTTTCTGTTGGTGCTCAACAGTTGGCTCAACCGTGCGCGCACAAGGCTCGGCTTCAAGTATTGGTCCTTGTCCGCATATCTCAAATACAAGGTTAAAAACGCCGTCAAGTTCATCGCCGAATATGAAGAGGCCGTCGCCGCCATGGTCGAAAAACGCGGCCTGGACGGCATTGTCTGTGGTCATATCCACCACCCGGAAACTCGCCAGATCGGCAAAGTGCTCTATTGCAACGACGGCGATTGGGTGGAAAGCTGCTCCGCCTTGGTGGAAGACAACAGCGGCGATCTGTTTATCCTGCGTTGGGGCGAACACTTGCAATCCGGCGCGCGCACACCGGAAATGCTTCCGACCGCCGCGGAATAAAACATCCCCCCGCATGATCTGGGCCCTGCCCCCGGTCAGGCACAGTTTCCGAACGCACCGACGACTGAGCCCCCCCTGAATAGGGATGTTGAAAAAGTCCTTTTCCAACGCCGGTCCGGCTCCATATATAACCTAAGTATAACACTGCCCCCATGGCTCGCCCGTGTACCGGGAAAGCTGGCTTCTAGGGTGCGCCCTTGGTGTGGACAGTGCCGACGCCACCGCAAATGAGCCGAAAGGCAAAAAACCGCCCATATAAAAATCATAATTGGCCTGAAAACAGGTTTTGTGGATGACGTCGGCGAGTGGAGTTTTAGCTCTCGCGTGGAGGACAAATTAGGCATGTCAAATCCACAAACATCTGCGGCCACCGACACGCAACGACGGCCGCGCAAACGCATGGACCGCGAAAAACGTGAAGCGCATATCGTCGAAGAGGCGATCAAATTCTTTGCCGAACATGGCTTGGAAGGCAAAACACGCGATTTGGCGGATCGCATCGGTATTACTCAACCCTTGCTTTATCGCTACTTTCCCAGCAAAGAGAGCCTGATCGAACGGGTTTACGATGAAGTGTACGTGGGCCGTTGGAATCCGGAATGGGAAGACCTGATCGCGGACCGCAGCCAACCGCTGGCCGACCGCATGATCCGTTTCTATCATGAATACGCCGACGCCATTTACGATTATGTGTGGGTGCGCATCTTCGTTTTTTCCGGCCTGAAAGGCATGGACATCAACCACCGCTATCTGCGCCATGTGCGCGCGAACCTACTGGAGCCATACTGCACCGAAATGCGCCATGACTTCGGCCTGCCGCCGGTGGATGAGATCCCCATCAGTGACGAGGAGGTGGAACTGACATGGAGCCTGCACGGCATGTTCTTCTATCGCGCCATCCGTCACTTCGTTTACAACTTGCCGATGGTCGATAATCACAAAGAAGCGATCGCAAACGACGTCCGCGCATTTTTGGCCGGCGCCGACGTGGCTCAGAAAGCGATTATCGCCAAGTACGCTTAGGGGTCGCGCCTTCAATTCGAGCCTCAAATCCCATCCAGCCTTGGGCTGCTTTCAGCCAACTGCGCTTCGACGCAGGCCAACGCCGTCAGATTGAACAAACCACGCGCTGTGACGGAAGGCGTAACGATGTGCGCCGGCTGCGCCGCACCCAGTAGAACCGGTCCCACACGCAGACCATTGCCCATAATCTTGAGCAGATTGGAAGAGGTGTTGGCCGCATCCAGGTTCGGCATGATCAACAGGTTCGCCGGACCATTGAGGCGCGAATTGGGGAAGATGCGCTTGCGGATATCTTCATCCAGCGCCGCGTCGGCATGCATTTCTCCTTCGTATTCGAAGCTGGGCGCCAACTCGTCGAGGATTTCCACCGTCCGGCGCATCTTCATCGCCGAAGGGTTGTTCACGTTTCCGAAGTTGGAATGGCTCAGCAACGCGACCTTGGGCTCGATGCCGAAACGACGCACCTCTTCCGCCGCCAGCAAGGTGATCTCCGCCAGCTCTTCGGGGGTCGGGTCCGGGTTGACGTAGGTGTCCGCCAGGAACACGGTGCCGGTGGGCTGGATCATGACACTCAATGCCGCCATGATGGAGCAATCCGGACGTCGCCCGATCACGTCCATGACATAGCGCTGATGCCACATGTACTGGCCGTACGCACCGCAAATCATCGCATCCGCCTCGCCCCGCTTGACCATGATCGCGCCGATCGCGGTGGTGTTGGTGCGGATGATGGTCTTGGCCGCTTCCGGCGATACGCCCTTGCGTTCGTTGAGGCTGTGGTAGAGCTGCCAGTATTCACGGTATCGCGGATCGTCTTCCGGGTTGCAAATTTCCACGTCGCTTATACGCAGACCCAGTTTGTTCACACGGTGCCCGATGACTTCGGGGCGGCCCACCAATATCGGTTCCGCCATGCCCTCGTCCAAGAGCGCCTGCACACACCGCAAGACGCGCTCGTCTTCACCTTCAGCAAAAACCACCCGGCGCACGTCGCGTTTGGCGCTTTCGATCACAGGCTTCATCAACATGCCGGAGCGGTAGACGAAACGTTCCAGATTTTCACGATAAGCGTCGAAATCTTCAATGGGCCGGGTCGCCACGCCGCTGTCCATAGCGGCGCGCGCCACAGCGGGCGCGATCTGGACGATCAGACGTGGGTCGAAAGGCTTAGGGATCAGGTAATCGGGACCGAACACCAAATCTTCGCCGCGATACGCCGCGGCGACTTCCGCCGACGATTCCGCGTGCGCCAGATCAGCCAAGGCCTTGACGCACGCCAGCTTCATGTCGTCGTTGACTTGGGTCGCGCCAACGTCGAGCGCACCGCGGAAAATAAACGGAAAACACAAAACGTTGTTGACTTGGTTGGGATAGTCGGAGCGTCCGGTGGCGATGATGGCGTCGGACCTGACTTCACGCACCGCTTCGGGACGAATCTCCGGTTCCGGATTGGCGAGCGCCAAGACGATCGGGTTTGACGCCATCTTGGCGACCATGTCGCCCGACAGCACGCCGGGCGCGGACAGGCCCAAAAACAAATCCGCGCCGGAAATCACGTCATCGAGCGTGCGTGCGTCGGTATCCTGGGCATAGGCGGCTTTCTGGTCGGTCATGCCCTCTTCGCGGCCTTGGTGACACACGCCGATGTGATCGGACAGGTAGACGTTTTTACGCTTTGCCCCCATCAAGAGCAGCATGTCCAGGCACGCGATGCCCGCCGCGCCCCCGCCGGTGGACACGATTTTGATATCTTCGATGTTCTTGCCCACCAAGCGCAGACCGTTCAAAACCGCCGTGCCGACGACGATGGCGGTGCCGTGCTGATCATCGTGAAAGACGGGAATATTCATGCGCTCGCGCAGTGTGCTTTCGACGATGAAGCAATCGGGCGCCTTGATGTCTTCCAAGTTGATCGCGCCGAAAGTGGGTTCCAGCATGGCGATGGCCTCGGAAAGTTTGTGCGGGTCCTTTTCGTCCAACTCGATGTCGAACACGTCGATGCCCGCGAACTTCTTGAACAGCACCGCTTTGCCTTCCATCACCGGCTTGGCCGCCAGCGGGCCGATGTCGCCAAGACCCAGTACCGCCGTGCCGTTGGTCACCACGCCGACCAAATTGCCCCGTGTGGTGTAACGCGCCGCGTTGGCCGCATCCTCGACAATGGCTTCACAGGCATCCGCGACCCCCGGCGAATAGGCCAGAGACAAATCGCGCTGATTGGCCAGTGGTTTGGTGGGGGTGATGCAGAGTTTCCCGGGTTTCGGGTTCTCGTGATACGACAGAGCGGCGTCGCGGTTTACGCTTCGGGTCATGATGTATTGCGGCCTGGTCCTAAAAAATCTATACGGCGCCTGGGGACGCCAAAGCTCCACGCCGATAAAGCACAGGCATGAATTGTACGGGGATTATCCGTCAATCCAACCCAACGGCGCGGTATTCTTGGAAATTGTACAGTGTCGATGGACTATAGGCCAGAACGCCATGATCCGACAGGCGAAAATCCGTGCATCCGGAGCAAAGCCGCCATGCTTCACACGCAAGTCCCGGCGCACACGCATCACCTCAAGGTTTTCAGCCAGCTGAGTTAGCCCATACCCTCGATGCCGAATTCCACGTTGAGCCCAGGCACGGCTTCGCCCTTGATCTTGCTCGACTGGCCGCGCAACAACGCCACCGTCTCGCCCTTCTGGTTGGTCACTTCTATATCGTAAACGCCACTGCGCCCCGCTTGGTTGACCGCCCGGCAGCGCGCCGTCAGTTCGTCCCCCAATTGCGCGGGACGGGTGTAGTTGATGGAACACGCCTGCGCCACCGCCGCACGGTTGTCACCGTTCATCACATACGCCAGCACGCTGGTGGCGAAGGCGTACATCAGACCGCCGTGACAGGTGCCGTGAAAATTCAGCATGTCTTCGCGCACGACAATGCGCGCCGCAGCCGAACCGGCTTTGACGTCGAAGATTTCCACGCCCATGGCCTGTGCGGCGTTGTCGCGCGCGGTCATGCCTCTCGCGACGGCTTGGGCTAACGTGTCGGGATCGTAAGTTTCGGACATGGCGGGGAGGACCTGTTG
The DNA here is from genome assembly GCA_028281525.1 of Magnetovibrio sp. Lineage (GTDB taxonomy): Bacteria > Pseudomonadota > Alphaproteobacteria > Rhodospirillales > Magnetovibrionaceae > Magnetovibrio. The sequence goes on along the minus strand of JANQJR010000035.1, from coordinate 161,037 downwards.
TGATGAAGTCCCCCCACTTTGTGCCAACGAAAATCGAAACGCAACTGCGAGGTTAACTCTGCGCTAAAGTCGGACGGTTCTCACTGGCGCCGTTTATTACGCCCCGCCGGGTTCACCGGTGAATTGCACCAGCAAATCCTCGTCGGTGACCACGCACTGACACGCCAGGCGGTAGGTCGGTGGCAGATCGTTGACGTAGGCCTTCTCGATTTCCTTGTTGGACAGTTTGCCGACGGACTTCAAAACTTCGCGTTCCTTGTCAGTCAACATCTGGCCTTTAATGCGCTCGCCGTCCAAGTGGGTGACCTTGATTAGGCACGACCCGCATTCGCCGTCTTCGCATTCGTGCGGGATGCCGACGCCGTTGGCCTTGGCCACTTTCAAAATGGTGTCGAGGGAACCGGCGACGGCCTCGACTTTTTTGTTTTTCTTCATGATGGGGGAGCTGAAATAAATATTCGCCATGGGAATTCACCTGTCTCCAATAAGATGGGTTGTCTGGGCGGGTTTAAGTTTTGAGACCTTCGATCCAGGCCTTTTGTGCGGCTTTGCGCCGCGTGTTGGTCAAGTGTTCGCGCAGCTTTTCACGCGCCTCATCCAGTGTAATCACGGCGCCGGGCTGAATTTTTTCGCACAGGATCATGTGAAAACCCGCTTCCGTTTCGATGGGACCCGCGATATCGCCCTCGTTCAGGGCAAACAGCGCTGCGTCTAATTCCGGATAGAGCTTGCCTTGCGGCGCGTGCCCAAGCAGCCCCCCTTCCAAGGCCGTGGGGCATTCGGACTGTGTCCTGGCCTGATCCGCGAAATCGCCAGGATCGATGGCCAAGTGCTCCGCAATATCCGTGATGCGCTTGAGCGCCTGTTCGCGGGTATTTTCGGCGTAGTCGTCGTTGATGGTGATCAGGATGTGGCGCACGGTGCGCAATTCGGGACGATTGAAATGCCTGGGGTTGTTCTCATAGTAGGCCTCGATCTCTGCATCCGTCACCGGCTCGCACGCGTCGCTGACCATGGACAGCACCGCATCGAACGCCAATTCGCGCCACAATGCGCGGCGCAGATCGGATTCCACTACACCGCTTTCCAACAACGACTGTTTGAACGCGTTGTCGTTTTCATAGCGCGCCCGGATACGGTCTATGGCATCGTCGACGGCGACGTCTGGGATGGACACGCGCCGCCCGTTATCGCTGCGCAACACCAGGTTTTCCAGCTCCCGCGCCTGTTCGGCCCGTGCGGTTGCGGTGCTCAGTTCGCTCGCTTCCAACTCACCGGGCTGCTTGCCATAGATTTCCACCGCCGCACGCAAGATGTGATAGGCGTGCAGACCACGGTCGTCCAGGGGCGGCAAGGTGGAGGGCGATGCCTTGTTCATGCCGAATGCTCCTTGAGCCACTGTTCCTGCTGACGGCCGTATTCCGGATCGGCCCAATCGAGACGGCTTTCGAGGATTTGCAAGGTGTGGCCGGGAAAGCGCACGTGATAGGCCATCTCCCCTTCCGTCTCGCGCAAGACTTTGAGGATTTCACCTTCGGCTCCAGCTTCGGCGATGACCTCGCCGTCGACCGCAAAGCTTTTCAGCGCCACGACCTTATCGCGGAATTCGAACTTGGACGGGTTCCACGGTGCGTCGGCCGCGATCAATTCTTCTTCGCGGCATCCCACAACCCGATCGTCACCGAGGAAGTGCACGGTGTAGACAATCTGGTCCTGTAGAAAGGTGCCGCGGTCCACCACGGTCCCGACAGAGCCCCGGCGCATGATCAGGTTGCCGACTTCCAGTCCCGGGAACGTGCCGTCGTTGCGCACATTGCGGATCACGCGGACTTCGTCGCCGATTTCGAATTCTGCGATCATGGTCTGGCCTTTATTTCAGCAAACTGTCGAGCGGCACGAATGCGGGCTCAGAATCTTGGTCCAGGGATTTGTAAACTTGCAGGACCTTTTCGGTTTTGGGATCCGAATCAATGAACGCCTGATAGGCCTTGCTCAGCAGGTCGGCGTACAACGCTTTGCGCTCAGTCTCGTCTTCGGGCGGGCTTTCGACCTGAGCCAGATCGTCGTGGAATTTCTGCAAGATGTGCAGGCGGTAGGCATGCACCACGTTCGCCTCGAACGGGATATCGAAGTAATTCAGAAAATCTTCTGCGCCTTCCAGTTCGGACAGGTCGTCTTCCAATTCCGCGTCAAAATCGAACATGTCTGTTTCTCCTATGTGTGTTCTTGTCAGGTGGCGCTGGAGCCTAAGGCTTCGCGCGCGACTTCGGCCAAGGCGGCCGCGCCGATGCGATCCTTGGTATCCAGTTCCGCCACTTTGTCGAACCGTGCAAGCCCGCGTTCAGAATCACCCAAACGCAAAAGCAGGTAGCCCGCGCCTTTCAACGCATGCAGATAAAACCGCACCAATTCCGCGCCCAGGTCCGCCGCACGGGCCATATCGCTCAACGACACATCCCGCCAATCCGGTGCGATGTCGAGGCGCCGCGCGACGATCTCCAACACCTGCGTAGCGATGGCCAACGCTTCGACGTACTGTTGGCGATAAAAGTGAAAGCGGTAAAACGCCACCAACACTGTCAGGTGTTCCGGTGCGATCTTTAAGGCTTCGCGCAGGAAACCTTCGGCTTCGGGTTCGCCGTAAGTCTCGCTGGCCTGGCGGATCAAGGCCTCGGCCTTGGCGTCCAGCGGTTCGTCGAAATACATCTCACCGGCTTCATAGGCGAGCAAGTCCATCACTCGGCCCCCACAACACGGGTTGACGGGATGTGATTGCGCCCGCGTTTGCGTGCCTCGTCGCTGACGTTGGTGCACACCGCATCACCTTCGCATTCTATGCAGTTGCCGTCTTTGATACCGATCTGGATCTCGATGGCGGCCAAGCGTTCCAAGACGCAGGACATGGCATCCGCCACCGGGTCGGGAATGAGATGGTGGTTCAAGTCCACACCCGCCGGGTTCAGATGTCCCGTGTCCTGGCTCTGCACCACACGCCCGGGAATGCCAACCACGGTGCGTTCCGCCGGAACGTCACTGATCACCACGGAGTTGGCGCCCACTTTGGCGCCACGGCCGATCACCACGGGGCCCAGGATCATCGCACCGCCGCCGACCACCACGCCGTCCTCCAAGGACGGATGGCGTTTACCCCGGCTCCACGACGTGCCGCCCAATGTCACACCGTGATACAGCGTCACATCATCGCCGACCTCCGCCGTCTCCCCGATCACCACGCCGGTGCCGTGATCGATGAAGAAACGCCGCCCGATGGTCGCGCCGGGATGGATTTCGATGCCGGTGAACATGCGCGACAGGAACGCCCACAGCCGCGCACCGTAGCGCCAGCCCTTTTTCCACAGTTTGTGCGCGATACGGTGATTGATCACCGCATGTACACCAGGATAGGTGGTCAACACTTCCATCTTGGTGCGCGCGGCAGGATCGCGATCGAATACGCAAGCCACGTCCTCGCGGATCAGACCCAGCAGACCTGGTTTTTCGATTTCGGTATTCGGCAAGGTTCGGGCCTGATCAGGCATAAGCGCGCTCCGCCATATAGGTGGTTTCCTGATAAAAACGCAAAAGATCGATATCTTCCGGCGCGCGCTTGACGACGGTGGCGAAGTGGCGCACCCGTTCGAGAATGCATTCAGCTTGCATGCGGTCGATATCGAGTCCCAAATTCTCGTACGCCAAAAACACCGCGCTGGTGCCGGAATGTTTGCCCAGAACGATCCGGTGGCTGCGCCCAACGTCTGCGGGATCGACGCCTTGGTAGTTGTGCGGGTTCTTCAGCAGACCGTCCACGTGGATGCCGGCCTCATGGGTGAACACACCGTCACCCAGCAAGCTCTTTTGCACCGGAACCGGACGGCCCGAGGCCGCGGCCACGATGGCGGACAATTCGCCGACGCTGCGCAAGTCGATACCCGTTTCATAGCCGTCTTGACGCTTGAGCGACATCACGACCTCTTCGAACGGCGCATTGCCAGCGCGCTCGCCCAAGCCGTGCACGGTGGTGTTGGCATGCGTCGCCCCGCCCAAGATCGCACCGATGGTATTGGCTGTCGCCATCCCTAAGTCATCATGGGCATGAATTTCCAATTCCAGATCGCTGTTTTTGCGCATCCGCGCGAACGCGTCACGCGTCGCGAACGGGTCCATCACACCGACGGTATCGGCGAAGCGAAAGCGGCGCGCGCCCGCGCGGGCCGCCGCTTCGAGCACTTGATCGAGAAAATCGGGATCGGCGCGCGATGAATCCTCGCCACCGACGCAAACATCCATGCCCGCGTCCAACGCCATCGGCACCACGCGCAAGATTTCCTTGAGCGCCCAATCCCGGTCACGGCGGAGTTTGTGGAACAGGTGTTGATCGGATACCGGCATGGACAAATCGACGATGTCCACACCCAACCCACTGCACAAACCCAGATCGGCGTCGCTCATGCGGCACCACGTCACGAGGGAGGCGTTCAGACCCATATCCACGATGGTGCGGATGGCTTCGCGTTCCTCTTCACCCATGGCGGGGATACCGACTTCCAACTCAGGCACCCCCAACAGATCGAACTGGCGGGCGATTTCCATCTTTTCCGCCAGGGTAAAAGCCACACCGGCGGACTGCTCACCGTCACGCAGCGTGGTGTCGTCAATGACGATAAATTTGCTTTCGGGTCCGGGTTTGCTGTTGCTCATTTTGTCGTTGCTCCGGTTTCTCCGCATACCTAAGCAACCCTCGTGCCAGTTATTTTATATTTATATAACAACGGGTTAATGATCTCTGGGATATGTCCGTGTCGCAAACCCCACAAAAAAAGACGGTGAGGGCAAGCCCTCACCGCCAAGTGCTAGGAGGCAACAGCAAAGTTGCACTTAGGAATAGGCAGGGGCGAACGCCTCTTCAGGGTTCGTCACCGGCCCGTCCTCTCCCCAATAGGGGGAGAGCTTGCGGAGTTTGGTCATGATGCCAGGGATCACATCGATGACCTTCTCGATCTCATCGGGGGTGTTGTATCGAGACAGGGAGAAACGCACGGTGCCGTGCGCGGCGGTAAAGGGGATGTCCATCGCGCGCATGACATGCGACGGCTCCAGAGAACCGGACGTGCAGGCCGAACCGGAAGAACACGCAATGCCTTCCTTGTTCAGCAGCATCAGAATCGCTTCGCCTTCGACGTATTCGAACGCGATGTTCAAGGTGTTGGGCAAGCGGTTTTCGGGATCGCCTGTGACGAAGCAATTGGGCACCGCCTCCAAAATGCCGTCTTGCAGGCGGTCGCGCAGGGTGGCGACTTCGGTGTTTTCGAAATCCATGTGTTTTTGCGCCAATTCACAGGCTAGGCCCAGACCGGCGATGGAGGCGGCGTTTTCCGTACCCGCGCGCCGTCCGCGTTCCTGGTGACCGCCACGCAACAACGGACGGAAGCGGGTGCCGCGTTTCAAATACAGCACGCCGATGCCCTTGGGTGCATGCAGCTTGTGCCCCGACAGCGACAGCATATCGATCTTGGAGTTTTTCAGATCAATGGGAACCTTGCCCACCGCCTGCACCGCATCGGTGTGGAACAACACACCGGCTTGGTTCGCCATCTCCGCCATCTGTTCCACCGGGAACAAGGTGCCGGTTTCGTTGTTGGCCCACATCACGGATACCACCGCGACGCCGGAACCCAGCAGGCTTTTGTATTCCTGCAGGTCCAGGCGGCCTTTGCCGTCCACTTTGAGGTAATGAACCGTGTAGTCTTCCTTTTCCAAGTGCTTGCACAGTTCCAAAACCGCCGGGTGCTCGATGGTGGTGGTGATGATTTCCTTGCGCTTCGGATAAGCCTTCAGAGCCGACAGAATGGCGGTGGAATCCGATTCCGTGCCGCAAGACGTGAATACGATTTCACTATCGTGCTCGGCTCCCAGCAAATCCTGGATTTGGCCGCGCGCTTTTTTGATGGCATGACCGACTTGGTTGCCGAATTGGTGCATGGAAGACGGGTTGCCGAACTGCTCCGTAAAATACGGCAGCATGGCTGCGACGATTTCGGAATCCACTTGGGTGGTGGCGTTGTTGTCTAAGTAAATGCCGCCAGAAATGTCTTTGCTCATGGTTCAAGCCCCCGCAACCGCATGCACGGCCTTCTTTTCCACGGGAATGACCTGAACGAATTCGCCGAGCGCTTCCATCAGTTGCTGCTGCACGCCGCCCAAAGTCATGCCCGCCATCTGACAGCCGGCGCACGCACCGACCAGATGCACCATGATCTTGTTGCCGTCGACGTCCACCAGTTCGATGTCGCCACGGTCGGCCTGCAGCGCCGGACGCACGCTTTCGATGACTTCTTCGATCTTTTTGATGCGCTGCAGATTGGTCAGGCGCCCCGTCGTCGGCGCGGGAATGGTCTCGGACGGAATCGGTTCGGGCCAGGTCGTCGCTTCAGGATCGAATTCGACGCCCTGTTCGGCCAGAACCTTGGTGAGGATGTCCTCGATCCCTTCGTGGCACGACGAGCAGCCGCCGCCGGCTTTGGTGTAGTTGGTGACTTGCTCCACGGTGCGCAGGTCATTGGCGCGAATGGTGTCTTCGATCATCACCGCATCGATGGCGAAGCATTTGCAGATCAGTTCACCCTCTTCGTGGTCGTCCTTCCACTCTTCACCGCGATAATCCGCGACGGCCGCCTGCAACGCTTCACGTCCCATGACGGAACAGTGCATCTTTTCCGGCGGCAAGCCTTCCAGGTAGTCGGCAATGTCTTGGTTGGACACTTGCAGCGCTTCGTCCAGGGTCTTGCCCTTGATGATTTCCGTGAGCGCAGAACTCGATGCGATCGCGGAGCCGCAACCGAACGTCTGAAAGCCTGCGTCTTCGATGACTTCCGTTTCGGGATTCACTTTCAATTGCAAACGCAACGCATCGCCGCAAGAGATGGAGCCGACGTCGCCGGTGGCGTTGGCCTCACCGACTTCACCGGCGTTGCGCGGATTGAAAAAATGTTCTTTGACGGTTTCGGAATAATCCCACATGGACTGATCTCGCTTTTTCGCTTTGTCTTTTATGCGCAGAAGGACTTGCCGCAGCCGCAGGACGACTTGGCGTTGGGGTTGTCGAAGATGAAACCGGCGCCTTCGATGCTTTCTTGAAAATCGATGGTGACGCCTTCCAGGTACTGGATGGACGCGGGGTGCACGAACACCGACAAATCACCGGCGGCGATCACCATGTCGCCACTGGGCGCAGCCTCTTCGAGGCTCAAGGCATACTGAAAACCAGAACAGCCGCCGCTGCTCACTTCGATGCGCAGACCTGCGATATCCTTATCCGATCCGGCGATCACCTGGGTCAGGGCTTTTTGGGCGTTTTCTGTCAGCTCTAGCATGTCGGCTCCTAATGTCTCTGTTGGGTCGCTTCAAGCGATCTTGCAGAGGTAGGAGCAAGTAACGTGCCAGATTAAAATGCTTTTAAATTCAAGGAGATTCGGAGAAAACGTTTTGTCGCATCTCCGACAATTTCGTGAACATCCATACCCCGAGGCTACGACGCCAAGGCTTGGTCGTCGCCCAAATCCGGCGGGAAATGCAACGTTACGGTGGTGCCTTTGTGTTCTTCGCTGGTGATGGTCAATTCGCCGCCATGCAGTTTCATGATCTGCGAGCTGAACGACAGCCCCAATCCCGTGCCCTGGAACCGCCGTGTCAAGACCGTGCCGTGCACCTGGCTGAACGGTTTCAAGGCAAGCTCGATCTGGTCCGGGCTCATGCCGATGCCCGTATCCGTCACCGAGATATTGTGTCCAAGTTCATTGCAGTGATTGTAGACCGTGACTTCGCCCGTATTGGTGAATTTAATGGCATTGCCGATGATGTTCAAAAAGACCTGTTTCATCCGCATGGAATCCACGACCAGGCAGTGCATGTCGTGGGTTTCGTTCTTGAGCGCGATGCCTTTGTCCTGAGCCTGAACGTCCATCAAAGTGACCACCTCATCGACGAGCGCGCCCATGGATACGGGTTCCCGATAGAGCTCGAACTTTCCGGCTTCGATCTTGGCGATATCGAGGATGGAGTTCACCGTTTCCAACAGCAACCGCCCGCTGCAGGTGATAAGATCCGTATATTCCCGGTATTCCAAAGTGAGCGGTCCCTTGATTTCATACTTCATCATTTCGGCGAAGCCGATGATGGAATTGAGCGGCGTACGCAATTCGTGGCTCATGCTGGCGAGGAATTCGGATTTCGCTTTGCTGGCGTTTTCCGCGGCCTCTTTGGCATCATACAGAGCCATTTCGGTCGTTTTGCGGATTTCGATCTCCTTCAACAACACGTCATTGAGATCGTGCAATTCCGATTGTTCCACGCTGATCTTACTGGTCATATAGTTGAAGCATTCCGCAAGGCGCCCCAACTCATCCGACGTGGTTACCGGCACGACGGCGTCATAACGCCCCTCGCTCACTTTACTCGCGCCCGCGATCAGGGAGTAAACCGGGCGCAGGACATTGAGGTGGAAGACGAAGAAAATGACCGAGCCCAAAAAAACGATAATCGCCAAATACAGCAACAATTGTTCGTAGAGGTTCTGGCGGGTGAGGTCCTGCATGCGCTCTAAGTCCACACATATGACAACCGTGCCTAGGTGTTCGCCTCCATCGGTGATGACAAAGCGCTCCAAATGCACATGGTCCGTACGCGGACCATCCGCCAAATCCTTGTTGATGTCTTCAAGGGTGATACCGTTGGGTCTAACCGTGGTGATCACCCCGCCCACCGGATTGGTGATCACCGCATAGCGGATATCGGGATCGGCGTTGATCTGTTCAACAAAGCGGTCCAGCGTCGTGATGTCGAAGGTGTAGAGGGATTCCGGGCTGATCAACGCCGTAAAGGTACCAAGCGAACGCAAACGCTCATCCAGACTTTCAAGAAGCAGGCGCTCTTGGGCGCGATGCCCATACATGGCGGTCAAACTGAGCGTCACCGCCAAGATCACGGAGATCGCAGCGATGAATTTGATGCGCAGGCTGAAGATGTTCTTCAATACCGCCAATGCCTAATCCACGCCCCCTTCAACCGCTTCGATGATGGCGCGATGCGCATCGTAATCGCTGTCCTGAGCGGGGTTGAATCCGGTCATTTTCGCGGATTTCAAGATTTCCTTACCCGCGTCCGTGTCTTTCAGTTCCAACAGCAGCGTGCGCATTTGATCTTTCAACGCATCCGGCAATTCCCGTTTCACCGCCCAAGGCAAGTGCGGCAATGGTTCGCTCACCGCGATCAGATTGAGCTGCATGACATCGATCTTTCCCGTCACCAACGGTAGGCGGCGCACCACCTCACCCGCACCGCCGGCATGCGCTTGGCGCATAAACGTCGCCAACACGGCATTGGGCGGGCTTTTGGCGAATTGTTCGGTGTAATCCCCTTTGTTCAGGCCCGCTTGGCGGAGCAGATAGGTGGGAACGATATAGCTCATCATCGCTTGCTCACCGCCACCGAAGATAATGGTTTTGCCTTTCAACTGTTCCAGGTCCGTGATGCCCACATCTTTGTGGACATAAATGGCGCCACTGATCCGGGTTTCGCCGAATTCCTCATTTTGCGCCAAAACATCGTAAGCGGACGCCTTGTTGGCAATGAGGTACTGATACTGGTTGAAATGCACCAGATCGTAGCGGCGCTGGGCGACTTGCGCCTCGAACGCCGTGAAATCCTTGGCGGTTTCCAGGCGGACCGGAATTCCCAGGTTTTCTTCCAGATAGGCCCTTAGCGGCTTGAACAACTTCATGGTCACCGCCGGATCGCGGCGCGGAAACACCCCGACGGTCAGCGCATCGATCGCCAACGCCGGCAATGCCGTCAGCAGCGTCGCCGCCAAAACAGCCGACAACACAACAGTTCGGCATACGGATAGATATGATTTATTGCGCCCGTTCATGGCCGTCCCCCATACGTCCACCCCCCGTGATTTTTGCATTATGGGGTGCGTTCGGGTCTCGTTGCAAGCCACGTTGACGAAATATGCGCCCTTACCCACCGCTTTCGACGATGGTGAGTTCCTTGGACGTTTCGAATTTGACGCGCGCAAGCATCTCAGGCGTGGCGTAAACGGTGCCTTGTTTGTCCACCAGCATGGCGTAGGTGATGTCCATGGCGCGCGCGACGTCGGCCCAGTCGTCCGGCCCCGCGACGATCAACGCTGTCGCGGCGGCATCGGCCAACGCGCCGTTTTCGTGAATGACGCTGGCGGACACGGTGTGGTCCACCGCCATGCCAGTGCGCGGATCGATGATGTGAGCGTAGCGGATTCCGTCCGCTTCACGAAAACGCTCGTAATTTCCTGAAGTATAGAGATTTTCTCCGCCCATCAGTTCAACCGACGCGATTACGCCCCAATCGCGCGGATCGCGGATGCCGACCGTCCAAAGGCGTTTTCCCGCATCCCCGATGGTGTTGAGATCGCCGCCCGCGTTCACGATGGCGTGTTCGATGCCAAGCGCCTTCAACTTCGACGCGGCCATGTCCAAAGCCACCCCCTTGGCGAAGCCGCCGAAGTCAAAGCGCACCGCGGTGTTGGTGCTGCTGACCCGGTTGCCCTCGATCTTCACATCGGCCATGGACGGTTGCTTGGCCGCAAGCGCGCGGATTTCATCGAAGTCGGGCAACGCACCCTTGGGCAGTTCGTCGGCATGAAAGCCCCAGGCATTGACCACGGCGCCGATGGCGGGGTTGAACAAACCGCCGCTTTTCGCTTCGAAGGCTTGACCTTGCTCCAACAGCGGCAACACGAAATCGGACACGGTCCGGCTTTCCCCTTTCGCCAAGGTTTCATTCAGCGCCACCAACTCGCCGCCCGGCTTCCAAGCATGCCAGTCCTTGTGCATGCGTTGGAAATCGCGGTCGACGGCGGCGACGGCGCGCTTGGCCTTGCCTTCATCCACGCCGCGGATGATGAATTCCACCAACGTGCCAAAGACGTAACGGGTTTCTTTATATTCCACCTCCGCCGGGCCGCAGGCCGCGAGCCAAACGACGCCCAGCAAGACGAGTGCCCGCCTCATACAATCAAGCTCCCGTAGATGTCGCGCCGACCCACACCGGGACAAAAGCCAAGGCGATCGAAGCGAAAAATAGGCGTTGCACGGTTATCTGTCGTTTCAACACGGTCAAAACCCTTCGCATCCACCCCCATACCAAATACGAACATGTGCCCGGTTACGGCGGCAGGCGCCACGAACCGGCTTCATTCCATCACACACAAATAAGCGCGGCGCAAGAGCTCCAGCTCCGACGGGCTCATGTCCCGCGCCTCGGTGATGTTGATGAAGCGCGCATCGATCTTGTCCGCCGCACCGAACGGTGGGTCGATGGTGGTGATGCGTCCCAGATAAATGGCGGACACGCCGTCCGGGGTATCCACGTTGGAAAAGAAATCCGTTTCCACCGCGATGTCATCCTGACCCAGGCCCAGCCGGTGCGCCGCCTGGTTCACCAACATGGACGGATGTGCCACAACATGCCCCACTTTGGCCTCATCCCGATGTTGCTCGTCTTCCCCCAACACTTGGGAGAGCTTGGGAAACGGTTCCGGCGCGACGATGCCGTCCGCATAGCGCAGAAACCGCACCATCGCACTGGTGCGTTGTTTGTGAACCAGGATCAGGCGGGCGGGGGCAGTCATTATTGACCAAGCGTCTTGCTCACCAGACGTCCTCGGGGGCCACAAGGCGTTCGACCACTTGATCGCCCTTGATGTGGGTTTCGACGATCTCCGTCACGTCTTCGGGCTTGACCTTGATGTACATCACGCCTTCCGGGTAGACCACCACGCTGGGGCCGGTGAAACACGGGCCGATGCAACCGGACGCGCTAACCTTGTAGTCGTTCCACAGATCGTGTTGCTGAAATGCCATCAAAAAAGCTTCCATGACGTCACCGGAGCTAAACTGCGAGCAGGACCCGCGCGGATGACCTTCCGGGCGTTGCTGGGTGCAAACGAAGACGTGTTTTTTGGGACGGGGCATGCCGCCTCTCCTTTTCTAGCTTAAGCCGGGGAATGGCTCACGCGGCGGGTTGAGGCGCGTGGGTCATGCAGGCCTTGGGGCAAACCTTGAAGCACGCCATGCAACCAATGCAGTCCATCGGGTCCTTCAAGCTCATGACCATGGCGGCGTCATCGGAAAAGCCGTCATCGTCATCCCAATCGTCGTCATCGCCCAAATCCAGATCGTCGCGGTCCACCAAGTCGAAGACATCGCGCGGGCAGGTCTTGAAGCAACGCCCGCAACCGATGCACTTGGTTTGATCCAAAGTCATGATGAATTCGGGGGTGTACTCCGTACCGCCCCGGGTAATGCCGGTGATGTTGCTCATGGTGCTCTGTCCTTATCGCTTCTCTCGTGTGTGGCGTCTTAGCCCTGGGCCTCTTCGGCGGCCTTCACGGCGTTGCTGGCCTCTTTCCAAGCCTTGCAGGCGTCGAAGGTTTCCTGGGCGATTTGCGGCAATTCTTCGAACGCGGCAGGCAGGCGATCTTCGACCAGGTCATGCAGTTCCATCGCCTTCTCAGACGCAATGCGCTTGGCTTTCTTTTCGGCCTTTTTGATGGCTTTCATGTCTTCGTCGGTCATGTCTTGGGTCCTTGTGCTTACATACCGGCCACTTCCGGGTACTGGCCGACGATGCCGGTTGCCACGGACAACAGCTTGTCGGCTTCGTCTTTCATTTTGGACAGGCTCTGAAACCCAAAGCGGTGCACGTCGCGCAACGACTTGTCCATCACCACCAGCTTGCCGACCGTGATGATCGCGCGGCCAAAACCTTCGTGGGAGATGTTGACCATCGGCACCGCCATCTTGCCGCATTCGGCTTCGGTCTGGGCGGCGATGGCGTTGTAGAACGCCTTGACGCGCGCCAGGGTTTCCTCGTCCGGGTCGCCGACCACGGGAATTTCGCGCTTGCGTTCCTTGGTCATGATCAGCGGGTCCAGCACTTCCATATCCGACGCAGTGTCGTAGACGCCATAGGAATCTATGGCGCGGATTTGGCGAATCATTTCTCTGACGAAATCGGTTCCCAGTACGGGATCGTCCGCGGCGATCACGGCTTCTTCAGTCATGCTCTCACTCCTTTAAAATACGCATCTTTAAAATACGCATCGCGGGCAGGCGGGTTTTCGCCGCCGCCACGCGGGTCAACATCAAGCCCACGATCAGGCCGCCCAAAGCACCCAGCGCCTGAACGCCTTCGCCCGAACCGTTCAGGGCCATCACTACAGCCCCCAAAACCAAACCCAAAGCGGGCGGGGCGTAGGCGATGAATGCGGCCTTCAAAAGGCCATTCTGCGGGCAGCCCAACACCACGGTGGAGCCGGGCTCGGGCACGCCCTCGTGCACGTTCATGCGCATGGAGCCACCTCCGGCCAATCCGCTCAGAAGCGACATGTCACAGCCGCTTTCCTTGCCGCAACTCTGGCAGGCGGAACGGCGCGGCACATCGACAAACAGGCCGTCCCCATCACGCACCACCCGTCCGGTGACGGTGGTCATATGGGGTGAACCGGTGATGGGAACGGGACTACTCACTCCATCCCTCCGCTTCCATGTCGTCGAACCGGTCTGCGTCCTTTCCGGGATTGAGCGCACGCGCAACCCAGGCACTGGGCCCGGCGCGCAACTCATCTTGCAACCCCGCCACCAACCCGGTGATGAGCGTGCCCGGTCCCACCTTCATGGGCTGCACGCCGATGCGCGCTAATTTGGACATCGCCGAGCCGCCGATCGCCTGCACGTACACGGCGGCGCAACCGGCAAGCGCCTGAATTTTCGCATCCAGCTTGTCTTCGTTTCCGTCTTGAGCCAATTCGCCGAATTCCACGGCGTCGGTCATGGTGGCCGCGTCCATATCGACTTCGTACATGACGAAGGACTTCGCCGAGCCGAAATGCTGGTTCACATGGCGCATATCGGTCGAGGCGAACGCGATTTTCAGGGCCCCTGTATTGTGACTGGGCATGGCGTCCTCCTCAGTGGTGCAATCCAGAACCCGGAGATGCCGTGCGATGGGCATGCTCTTCCTCCCTTTGGTCTGAATTGGCGTAATTGCGCTGTGCATAGACGGAATCGTAGGCCTCCACCTCGCCCTTATGGGTCGACAGCATCAGATTGGCCAGCTCGAAAAACGCGTCGCGCGTTCCGGCGTAGCCCGCCCAGGTTTTGCGGAACCCCCCTAAGATATCGAACTGCGGGAACCCTGCGCGCAACAGCGGAACGCCCAAACGTCCCGCCGATTGCACGCAGTGGGAATTGCCGATCAGCAATTCCGCATCCGCCCCCTTGGCCAGCATTTCCAAATCTTCCAGATCGCCGACCTTGACGCTTTCGACCGGCAAAGTCTTAAGCGACTGCGCACCCGCGGGCGTGACCGCGGCGACCACTTCCGCGCCCAAACCGCTGACCCAATCGGCCAGCGTCTTGAGCAAGTCCGGATCGGCGGCGATGGCGATACGCGCCTGACCGACCATGAAGTGGGCGTCGAGCATGGCGTCAAGCAACTGGGTGCGTTGACGCTTGAGCTTCGCCGGCGCCGGCCGGCCGCTGATCTTGGCGAGTGCGGCAACGAATGCATCCACCGCGTCCAAGCCCATCAGGTGATCGAAGCGGTAATCTTCAACACCAGTGACGTCTTTCAGGCGATCCGCAGCCGGTTTTAGCGATGCGCCGATTACAAACGTCGCGACAGCGGCGCCCGCCGTGCGGATTTGTTCGACACGCGTACCACCGGTGGTCAGCGGATTGAAATCGTTTTCGGGCAGGTGCCCGTCAAGGCTGGCGGAAATATCGGGGATCACCACCGGGGTGAGGCCGAACATGTCCACCATATCCTTGATCTCTTCCACATCGCCGGGCGTCATGTGGGAGCCTGCAAGAATATTAACGCGCGACGCATCTTTTTCGGTCACGGGTTGGACCAAGGCTTCGATCAAGCCGTCCACGGCCTTGGCGTAGCCGGTCTCGAAACATCCGGTGAAATCCGGTGTGTCCACCGGGATGACTACGGTGTCTTCGAACTCGGGATGCTGGTCGCGAAATTCCTTGATCGCCATGCGCACGTCGGATCCTTGGGTTTCCGTCAAACCCGTGGTCGGCACGCCGATGATGTCCGGCTTGGACTTCGAACAGATCGTCGCCAGACCTTCGCGGATGCTGTCTTCCGATCCCATGACAGTGGACACCTGATCCATCGCCGTGGTCTGCAGCGGAATGGGTTCTCGGAAGTGGCGCACGAAAAACACCTTGCCGAACGCTGTGCAGCCTTGGCTACCGTGCAGCATGGGGATCGCGCGCGACAGTCCCAAATACGCCAGGGCCGCGCCGATGGTCTGGCTGGATTTCAAAGGTTTGACGGACAGCGCCTTATTGCGTTTAACCAACTCAACCATAACTTAGGCCTCCCCTTCCATATCCCAAGGCGCAGGTTTGCGCACCGCATCCCACACGGGATTCTCCAAAGACAACGCCAACTGGCGCGCCAGTTCGACCATGCCTTCGTAGCCGGCATACGCGAATTCGCGTTCCTGGTTGATGTCGAGGAACGGAACGCGGGCCTTCAAGGCGGTGTACATGTTGCGCCCACCGGCGATCAGGATGTCGGCCTTCAGGTTCGCGACGGTGTCGAGCAAGGCACGCGGGTTGCCGTCTTCAATCATCACCGCGTCCTGGCCCATAAGTTCGCGGATACGGGCCTTGTCTTCTTCGGTGGACTTCTTGGTGCCGGTGGCGACGACTTCGAGGCCTAAGTCCTGCAGCGCCGCGACCACGGACCAGGACTTCACCCCACCGGTATAGAGCAGCACGCGTTTGCCGCGCAGCCGGTCACGCCAAGGCTCCAGCTGTTTGTCCAGGTGCTTTTCTTCGCGCTCAATCAAAGCTTCGGTGCGTTCCGTCAAACTTACATCGTCAATGATTTCCGCGAATTTGCGCAGCGCCGTGCTCATGTCGGAGGTGCCGTAGAAACTGCCCTCGAACCACGGCGTGGCGTATTTTTCCTGAAGCTTGCGCGCGACATTGATCATCGCCTTGGAGCAAACCATCATGTTCACTTCCGCACGGTGCATTGTCTGCACCTCGGCGAAACGGGTGTCGCCGGAAAGCGAGCCCAGAACCCGCAGGCCCAATTCGTCCAGCAGCGGCATGACATGCCACAGCTCGCCCGCGATGTTGTATTCGCCGATCAGGGTGATGTCATGAACGTCGATGCCGTCGCGTTTCAGGTGATCCGGCACCGGGTCCGGTTCGCGGGTGCCGATCACATGCTTGACCATGGCCTCGCCGGCAATGCGGTTGCCCAAATTCTTGGTGCCGTAGAAACCGGCGCCGTCCACCGGCACCACCGGCACGCCCCAGCGCTCCTCGGCTTCCTTGCACACCGCGTCCACATCGTCGCCGATCAGGGCGGGCACACAGGTGTTGTATACGAACACGGCCGCCGGGCTGTAATCCTGCACCGCCTGTTTGATGGAATGGAACAGGCGCTTTTCGCTGCGCCCCATGATCACGTCCTGTTCGGTCAGATCGGTGGTCATGCCCACGCGCCACAGGGTCGGGCCGGAAGAACGCGTGCCGCGGTTGTCCCAACTGGATCCGGCACAGGCAATCGGCCCGTGCACGATGTGCGCGACGTCGGCGATGGGCAAAAGCGCGATCTGCGCGCCGTCGAACGAGCAGCCGCCCGCCGCCGCGCCCGGCTTGGGCCGCGCGCAACCCGATTTTTCCTTGTTGTTATGTCCGCAAGCGGGTTCGTCGAGAAGTTCTGCGATGTCTTGTGGCTTCATTGTGAAACGTCCACTTCGTTGCTGTTGCTCAAGGTGCCTTTGCAACACCCTTGCCAACAGCTAACACTTTGATTTGGAATAAAACCCACGCAACAAAATTTGTCGGAAACGCGACAATCGACACAGTTGAAATGTAGCGATCAGAAGGTGTAGCCGTCCGCAGTCCACTGCCTGAGCACGACGATATCGCGTTCGGGCAGATAGTCGTAAGCCCCGGTGACGTCTTCGAACACCGCGTGCGCCACACCGGCAAGCCCTTCGTCGGTGCCCGCGACGGCATTGAAGTACCACGCCATGGGGTAGCCCGCGGCCTTGTCGTAAGCCGCAATAAAACGCGACAACTCGATGCCCCGATCGACGAAACCCGGCAGCGGCGGCATACCGCCATTGACGGTGCTGACCGGTGTTGCCTGCAGACGCATTTCACCGAAACGGTCCTTATAGTTGGCGATGCGCAGCACGAAGTTGCGGCAGAACCCGTTGCCGTGCGCGCTGCTCGCCAGCCAATCGTCGAAAATGCGCAGCATGAACAGGCTGTCGCCATAACTGCCCGACGTCATACCTTGATAGGTGTCGGCGATGTTCCAGGCTTCGCGCAGGCTGTAACGCGCATTGCCGAGCGGTGTCGGGTCCACCGCGACCGGCGCTTCCGGCTCCAGGACATCTTCGACGCTGTCGGGTGCGTTGTCGGGATCGAACAGTTGGCGATCCGTCACTTCACGCAGTTCATCGACCTCCACCTGAACGAATTCCCACGGATTGTCGCCGGTCTTGGCGGTGAGGTAGTGGGTGGTGCCGCACAGCTTGGTCGCCAGCAAACCATCGTCTTCATGGCGCACGAACAGATCCAGCAGATCGTCCGCGCCCTCATCCTCGATCCAATGTTCGATGTTGTCGGCGATGCGGTGGCCGCGTTGATCGACCACGCCGCCGACCCGATGCCAGCCTTTACGCGACAAGACCAGCACCCAATCCAGATCGGGAAACACGGATTCGAGAACTTGCACCAATTCTCCATGCCCCGGCTTGGGGCGCACTTCGGCGATTTTTCCGACCAGTTGAGTGAGACGGTCGGGGGGTAAAATTGCATTCATGCATCCAGCTCCGCAATCAAAATGCCCGTAGCGGCGTCCGGGTCCTTGGTAATCTTCATACAGTGCTCGGAACCGTCCACCACGTAGACGTTGGCGGTTTCGCCTTCACGCACCGGCTCTTCCAGACACAGCTCATCTTCCAGACAGTGGGTGAAATGCATGTCCGGCCAGCGTTCGCGCAGCTTTGCGATCACATCCGTCTCACCGCCTTCGGCGTTCACGAACGCCAGAATTTCATCAAGGACTTGGGACTCGATCATGACGTCTGAATCCTTGCGCGCTCTTCAGCGTCATGCCCCATCGCCTTGGCCAACCACGGCGGCGGATTGTGGGCGATGACCTCGCTCAATTCCGCCAAGACGTCACGGGCCTTGCCGCCCTTGGGCTGCTTGATGGGATGCACGTCGGCACGCACCACCTTGGCCGCGGCGGGACCGCCAATGGACACGATGTAGAGCACTTGGCAATCCTTGATCAGGTCGGCGCGGAACTTGTTCTTGTCTTCCACTTCGACATCGTCTTCGGTCAGGCGTACATCGATCAAGCGCACCTCATCCGCGGAGACTTGATAAATCAAGAAGCGCGAACAGGATCCGAAATGACCGTCCAGATCTTCAGCCCCGTTGGACGCGATGGCAACGCGGATGGATTGAGGCATGTCGCCATCGGCATATGTATCGGTTTGCGGCAGTTCGACGTCGACTTCGCCGGTCTTGCCTTTGAGAATCTTAAGCGCCTCCTTCAACGCATCCTTCGGCGTACCGAACAACCGCCCGCCGTCCGCGGTGCGCAATTTTTCAACGCTGAGGCCGGAAATCTTTTTTTCGCTAGGCGGCAAACCGACGGCGTCACCGACGATGCCGAGCATCTCAGCCGGGCTGACGTCGGGCAAAGCCTTGGACGCCAAACCGATGCGAAGGGCCATGTTTTCCGTGAGCTGGGGCTCGCTCATCTCAAGTCCTCCTAAGGGTTTCGCTTGGGGGGGGCGTGGTCATGCGATGCGGTCACCCCTGGGAAAGGTGACCGCACACACGTCAGTCGAGGAAAACGATGCAGTCGTCTTCCATGCACACGTCGATGCACTGGGGCATATCGGCATCGCCATCGCATTCGGTGCAGGTATCGGTCTTCACCGTATAAAGACCTTTGTGCGGGACGATGGAATCGGTCGGGCACACAGGTTCGCAGTCGCCACAGGCGGTGCAAATGTTGGCGTCGATTTGAACGGCCATGGTGCTATCTCCTTAAGTCAAAAAACAAGAAACCCAGGTGAGCGGCTTATGCGCCGCGCTTGAACCTGAGCGTTGTCGGGAATTCGGGGGGCGGGCTGATGGGATCGATGTACCACGTGGAGCCATCGCCGATTTCGACGTTGCCACCCCAGGATTCCGGAGTGTCGGTTTCCACCGAAACAACGATGTCTTCCAAGTCTTTCTTGGCCACGTAGAACAGCAGCTCGCCGTTTTCGTTCTTGCGGATCATCACGCTGGGCATCGGATACTCCTTTCCCCTGCCTCACAAAGGCGGATCGGCAACGGACGCCGGAGGGATTTCCTCCAGCGCCCGCCGCCGATCCGCCTTAGCGGACCAGGTCGTAGTTGTAGTCCGTAGTACCCATGCCGCGCGTCTCTTCGTCGAGACGCTCCAGCACTTCGTTGACCAGGGTGGTGAGGATGTACATGGCGCCCTCATACCCCCACGTGGTCATGCGGTGCAGGTGATGGCGGTCGAAGATCGGGAAGCCGATGCGGATCAACGGAACCTCGAACTCCTTGCCTTTGTGCAGGGTGTCACGCTGGATGAACTTGCCGTAGCTGTTGCCGATCATGAAGTCCGGCTTGTTGGTGAACATCAGCGAACGGAAGTGCCACAAGTCCTTGCCGATGTGAACTTCGCAGTTCGCACCGTAGGGGTTTTCGGCCAGCATCGCGACCATGGCCTTTTTCCAACGCTTATTGGCGTGGTTGCAGAGGATATGGGTCGGCTCCGCGCCCAACTCCAGCAGGAAGGCGGTCATGCCCATGACGAAATCCGCATCACCGTAGAGACCGAACTTCTTGCCGTGCAGCCATGCGTGGCTGTCGGTCATCATGTCGACCAAGCGACCGCGCTCTTTTTCCAGGCTTTCCGGAATGGACTTACCGGTCAGCTCTGAAATCTTCATGAGCAGATCGTCGGTCGCTTTCAGGCCGATCGGAACGGTCACGTCGGTGGCCGGCTGGTTCCAAGTGCCCTTGACGAACTTCTTGGTTTTGACCAGCTGCCAGGGCTGCAACAGCAGCGTGTCAATGGCGTTCGGCGCATCCTTCATTTCGTCCTGGGTGGTGCCGCCTTCGTACATGCGGTACTTACCGTCGGCAGGCGTGTCGAGAACCTCGGACGGGTCGGACAACAAAGAGTAATCCACGTCCATTTCGTCCATCATGCGCTTGATGACGCGGAAGTTGCCGAGATAGGTTTCGAAACCGGGCACGAAATTGATCTTGCCGTTGGAACCAACTTCCTTGTCATCCATTTCGTTCAGCGTGAAGTAGCGCTGAATGCCTTCGAACATGTTGTCCCAACCGGTGGTGTGGGAACCGACGAAGCTCGGCGTGTGAGCGAACGGGGTCGGGAATTCCTGCTCGACGTGGCCTTCCTTCTTGGCGTTGTTGATGAACGCGTTCAAGTCGTCACCGATGACTTCCGCCATGCAGGTGGTGGACACCGCGATCATGTCGGGCTTGTACAACGCCTTGGCGTTTTCCAGGCCGTCGAACATGTTCTTCTGACCGCCGAACACGGCTGCATCTTCGGTCATGCTGTCGGACACGCATGCAACGGGTTCTTTGAAGTGACGGTTGAAGTAGGTGCGGAAGTAAGCCACGCAGCCTTGCGAACCGTGAACGTACGGCAAGGTCTTCTCAAACCCCAACGCGCACAGAACCGAACCCAACGGCTGACAAGCCTTGGCGGGGTTGATGGTGAGCGCTTCGCGCTGGAAGTTCAGTTCCTGATACTCTTCGGTCGTGGACCATTCGAACATCTCTTGAATCTTGGCGTCATCGTGACGCTCCTCGAATGCATCCTGCTTGTTTTTGAGGCTTTCCTTGTAGTCCTCATCGCGGAACAAAGGATAGCTCGGTTTGATGTCTTCAACTGCTTGCGACATTTTCTTTTCCTCCTCCCGGTCACCAATCTGTGAACACGGGTTAAAGGGTGAACATTCGCCAATCCCACACGGTCGTACACGGGGACCGGCCGGGGAGTTATTCGGCGGCCATCGCCTCGCTGCCTTCGTCCTTCTGCCAAGGCGGCGTCAGGTTGTCCCAGCAGGGGTTGTTGAGCGTCATATCCATGTCACGGGCGAAGATGGCGAAGCCGTCGTAGCCGTGATAGGGACCGGAGTAATCCCACGAGTGCATCTGGCGGAAGGGAATGCCCATCTTCTGGAAGATGTACTTTTCCTTGATGCCGGAACCGATCAGGTCGGGCTTCACCTTCTTGACGAATTCTTCGAATTCGTAGCCGGTGACGTCGTCATAGATCAGCGTGGCGTTGCCCATTTCCTTGATGGTGCGGTCATAGTCGTCGTTGTGGGCGAATTCATAGCCCGTGCCGACCACTTCCATGCCGAGATCTTCGTAAGCGCCGATCACGTGGCGCGGACGCAGGCCGCCGACATAAAGCATGACCTTCTTGCCTTCCAGACGCGGGCGATACTTGTCGATCACCGCCTGATATTCGGCCTTGTACTTCTCGATGACACGCTCGGCGCCTTCCTTGATCTTGTCGTCGAAGAACTCGGCGATCTTGCGCAGGCTTTCTTCGATCTTGGTCGGGCCGAAGAAGTTGTATTCCATCCAGGGAATACCGTACTTCTCTTCCATGTGGCGCGAGATATAGTTCATCGAACGGTAGCAGTGCAGCAGGTTCAGCTTGACCTTCGGGGTCAATTCCATTTCAGAAATGGAACCGTCGCCGGACCACTGCGCCACGACGCGCAGGCCCATTTCTTCGAGCAGGATGCGCGAAGCCCAGGCGTCACCGCCGATGTTGTAGTCGCCCAGGATGGCGACGTCGTAATCGGTGGCTTCCCAAGTGTCGTCATCGTCACGCTTGTCCAAAGCCCAGTCACGCACCGCGTCGTTGGCGATGTGGTGGCCCAGGGACTGGGACACGCCGCGGAAACCTTCGCAACGCACCGGAACGACGGTCTTGTCGGTATCGGCGCTGTGCTTCTTGGCGACGGCTTCGATGTCGTCGCCGATCAGGCCGATAGGACATTCGGACTGGATGGTCGTGCCCTTGTTCAACGGAAACAGGGTTTCGACTTCTTCCAGCAACTTGGCGAGCTTCTTGTCGCCGCCGAACACGATGTCCTTTTCCTGAAAGTCGGACGTGAAATTCATCGTGCCGTAGGTGTTGATGCCAGTGGTGCCGACATAGTAGTTGCGACGGCCAGCGCGGGAGTATTGACCGCAACCGACGGGACCGTGGGAGATGTGGATCATGTCCTTGATCGGACCCCACACCACACCCTTGGAACCGGCGTAGGCGCAACCGCGGATGGTCATCGCGCCCGGAACCGATTTACGGTTGGACTTGATGCACTTTTTGGACTGTTCGATCTCGTGGTCGTTCACCGTCAGGTGCTTCGCACGGATCTTTTGAGCTTTTTCGGGATAAACCTCGAGAACCTCTTCGATCAGGCCCTGGGTCTCCTCACGTGTCATATCAGACATGACAGACTCCTCTAAACGAGTTTAGGTGTGCCGGGGTGGCGGGCCGAACCGTTTGGCGCAGCCCGCCGGCAGTCATTAAGCGGAAGCAGCAGCGCCTTCTTCGGCGTCGGCGGTCTGGCCGATGATGCTTTCGTCTTCTTCGTCCATGACGCCGAATTCCATCAGCAGATCTTCCAGCTCATCCATGGTGAGCGGTTCGGGGATCACGAACATGGTGTTATCGATGATCTTTTTGGCCAGCATGCGATACTCGTCAGACTGTTTGGCGGTCGGATCGTACTCAATGCACGTCATGCGGCGGATTTCAGCACGCTGCACGACGTTGTCACGCGGAACGAAGTGGATCATCTGCGTGCCCAGCTTGGCAGCCAGGGCTTCGATCAGTTCGTCTTCGCGGTCCGTGTTGCGCGAGTTGCAGATCAGGCCGGCCAGACGCACACCGCCGGAGTTCGCATACTTCACGATCCCCTTGGAGATGTTGTTGGCGGCGTACATCGCCATCATTTCGCCGGAGCAAACGATGTAGATTTCCTGCGCCTTGTTTTCGCGGATCGGCATGGCGAAGCCGCCGCACACAACGTCGCCCAGAACGTCATAGAACACGAAGTCCAGGTCTTCTTCGTATGCGCCTTCTTCTTCCAGGAAGTTGATGGCAGTGATCACACCGCGACCGGCGCAACCGACGCCCGGTTCCGGACCGCCGGATTCGACGCAGGCGATATCGCCGTAGCCGACTTTCAACACGTCTTCGAGTTCGAGGTCTTCGACCGAACCCGCGTCCGCGGCCATTTGCATGATGGTGTTCTGCGCTTTGGAGTGCAGGATCAGGCGGGTCGAGTCCGCCTTCGGGTCGCAACCCACGATCATAACTTTTTGACCCAGTTCCGCGAGCGCGGCGACCAAGTTCTGCGTGGTGGTGGACTTACCGATGCCACCCTTACCGTAGATGGCGGCTTGACGAAGTGCCATGATGGTGTCTCCTTAAAGTTTCTCTGTCGGTGGCGTAACGCACGCCGGATTGAATTGTTCGTCGCGGCTAGATCAGCAAAAGGTGTGCCAGTGCTGGAATGGGTATTTAAGTCGTTGATATATAGACTTTTATAAAGACCGGAGCATTGGGAGCGAACCCGACAATCAAGTGTGGGACTCGACAACTCCTTAGTTTTTGTATGGTTACTGACATGTCCCCCAGCGCCCCCCGAACTGCCGTTGCCGCAACCCTGCCTGCGCGCGCGCGGTTACCCATCAACCGCTGCAATCTGCCGCCGGTGATCCTCGGCAGCCTGACGTTTCAGGCCCACCCGCAAGCGATCGAAATCGACGGCGTGCGGACCTTTCACGCCGATTTGTTCGCGCGTCTGGATGCGATCGACGACGCGCGGGACCGAGCGCGCCAGTTCCAGGACTACATGGTGGTCAAATTCCGCCTGGACGAACCACAGGACGCGGGCGGAGAAAAAGGCCGGGGCCGGGCCAAGGCGGACTACCTGCGTTTGTTGCGCGGTTGGTTCTTCGATTCAGACGCACGCGAGGGCGCGGTTCTCAAAAGCTGGGCGGAATCCCGCTTTGGCCTCATCACGCGCCACCACAAAGGCATCATCCATGATCCGGACGATCCCTTGCTGGAACTTTTCCAACGCGACCGGGCCCGGGGCCTGCACAACACCAATGCGCTGGAGTCGCAACTGGACTTGGTCCACGCCTATTGCCAGTGGGAGCTGGCGCGGCGTTTCCCCGAAAAAACGCACGTCACTCTATATAGGGGAGTCAACCGGCTGAATGCGTTCGAGGTGCTGGACAAACAGGACGCCACCCATCAGGTGATGCTGTTCAACAACGTCAACTCCTTCACCTCGGACCGGGACGTGGCGGGCGCATTCGGCGATCACATTTTCACGGTGCAAATCCCTGTCAGCAAAATCCTGTTTTTTTCCGGCCTGCTCCCGGGGCGCATGCAAGGTGAGAGTGAATACATCGTGCTGGGCGGAGTCTACGCCGTCGAAACCGCAACCTTTTAAACGCCAAAGCCGACAATTGTCGCAAAGCCTTCAAGCTTGTCATGGATAAACCCTTGAAAACCTGGGGGGCTGAATTGGTTCGCTTCTTGCACGCTTGCTCATATGCCTTAAAGCCATATTGCCCCAACAAGAGGCCCGACATGAGCACCGACGAACAGATCACCACCATTCTCGACGAAATCGAAAGCGGCCAGGCCGTGCCCTATTTAGGTCCGGGCGTATTGGCCGGTTGCCACAGTTCCGGGGGCGACGCGCCGATGCCGGCGGACAGCGATTCTTTGATCCTGGCGATGAACAACGGCCGCCCCATGGCGCCAAAGCTGATGTTCGAATTTCCCCGCGCGGCGATGAACCTGGAGCTGAAAAAGGGCCGCAGCTTCATCACCCGCTTCTTGACCGACCTTTATGGCGAAAAAACCTGGACCCGCGCGCCGCTGCACGACTGGATCGCCAAAACCAAACCCAGCTACGTCATCGACATCAACCGCGACACCCAATTGCAAGACAGCTATGCGGACACGCCGCACACTTTGATCCGCGGCATCGCGCGCATCGGCGGCACCGATTACCGCTTCCAAATTCACAGCTACGACGGTGAAATCTACACCGAAATCGAACAAGATGCCGTCGACCCCACCCTGCCCGTGCTGTTCAAGCCCACCGGCAGCCCGCTGCCGGATCCGACCTATCTGGCGTCCGATGCCGATTTTGTCGATTACATCACCGAGTTGATGGGCGGCTTCGCCATCCCGACGTTCTTGAAGGAAAAACGAAAGGGCCTGAAATACGTTTTGTTGGGTATGCGTCTGACCCGAGATACAGAGCGCATGGTGATGTCCGACATCACCTACGACGCCCCCGAGCACCGCGGCTGGGCCTTGATCCCGGAAGCGACGGACAAGGAAAGGCGCTTCTGCGCCAAGGCCGGACTGGAGATCGTGGACGCGGGCATCGATGACCTGCTGGCCGCCAGTCCCATTCTTGAAGCCGCATCATGACCAACATGACGGCCCCCATAAGCTGGTCGGACGAACGCCATAGTCTCGACCTCAATCTGATGGACGATCATCACAAGGGTTTCGTCGATTTGGTATCCGCGTTGACGGTTGCGTCCGACGGCGAATACGCCACACTGTTCCCGCAATTGGTCCGCCATACCCACGAACATTTCGCGCACGAAGAAAAACTGATGCATGACACCAA
Organism: Magnetovibrio sp.; assembly: GCA_028281525.1. Lineage (GTDB taxonomy): Bacteria > Pseudomonadota > Alphaproteobacteria > Rhodospirillales > Magnetovibrionaceae > Magnetovibrio. The sequence goes on along the minus strand of JANQJR010000035.1, from coordinate 135,182 downwards.
CTTTCCAGCCATGGAAGAGCACATCAGCGATCACTGCCGGGTGCTCGGCGATTTGAAAAATATGCTGGATCGGGTTCAACGTGGACGCATGATGATGCCGCGCGAATATGTCCGAAACGGCATGCCCGAATGGTTCACCCAACACTTGGCAACCATGGACAGCGCCCTGGCTGCACACTTGAAGCGCGTCCTAGCCGTGCAAGGCACCTGATTTTATGTCTCCACGCGTAGCGGTTTTTCACTGAGGATGGGCGAAAGCTCCAACAATTGCAGCGCTTGGCGCTCGCACGCCTGATGAATGTTCTTGTCCAAGGCATTCAACCAACGCTTCGGAATGGCCGCCTTGCCGTAGAGCGCGCCCGCGATCATGCCTAAGATCGCGCCGGTGGTGTCCGCGTCGCCGCCCCGGTTGACCACCTCGATCAGCGCCGCTTCGAAGCCGTCGGTGCGGCTGAAGGATTGGAACACCGCGCGCAGCGTGTCGGGCAGGAAACCACTGGGGTTTTCCTCACGCTTCTTGGTGAAAATGTATTTTTTCGATCGCACACCCAATTCGTGGGCAGTGGCAAGCATATCCGCAAAAGCCTTGTCGGGATTGAGCAAGGCGCGCTGGGTCATGTGCGCCACCGCCATCATGCCCGCATCCGCCAAGGGCGCGTTGTGGGTAACGTGGGCCTGGACCTCCGCCGCCCGCGCGACGGTCACCCGGTCCGCGCCGAGGCTCGCCAAAATGACCGGAAACATGCGCATGACCGCACCGTTGCCGGCATCGAATTCATCCACCTCTCCGCGCGGTGTGCCATGGGTGCGAAACCGCACGACCCCTCGGCGCACGGTGTTGCCCACATCCACTGGCTTGGTGCGCAGCCAATCGTCAAACGCTTGGCAAATGCTCAACGCGTTGACGCCGCCTGCGTTGACGATGGCGTCACCCAAAGCAAGGCTCATTTCCGTGTCGTCGGTGACCTGCCCAGGCTTGAGTTTCAACCACCCCCCTCCCGTGATGTCTTTGTGTTCGCCATATTGGGATTGGATTTCGCGGGGCGTCATGAACTCCACGGTGGCGCCCAAAGCATCGCCCACCGCAAGACCCAGATACGCTCCTTGGGCGCGGGACACCAAGCCGTCCGGTTCGAAATGCGCTCTACTCTTCGGGACCAAAGCAAACATGGTAGTCGGTGCACTCCTCACAACTCGGTGCACGGCAAACGTAAATGCCTTCCATGATGCAAAGCTGTTTATAGAGGAACTTCTTCCACTTCATGTCCTTGACGTTGCGGGCCGCCAAGGTGGGGAAGTTGCGCCGCATCAACGCCGTCAGTTCCTTGCGGTTGAACAGCCCCAAATCCTCCCAAAGATGGTTGGAGCCCAGGCATGCGGTGCACACGATTTCCGCCATGTGGATTTCAGACAGATCGCGCCCGGCACGATGACTCAACAGCAGGTGGCGCAATTCGTCCCATTCGAGCGAGCGAGCCTTGGGCCGCGCCAGGCAAGAGCGCACGCCCACCGGCAACCTCGCACCGGGGAAATGGCGCTTCATCAAGGTGCGGAAGTTGAGCGCCGAAAGGCCCATCCAACCGCCAAGCGCACTGTGGCCGAGACGCGCGTTGATGGCCATCGCCGCGAACGCCGCATCGTTGCCGTGACCGCGCGCGCGCGTCAGCATTTTCTGGCGTGGGCGTTCCTTGAGCATCAATTTGCGTTTGGACAGAGCCATGTCATTTCAGCGTCATCTGGGTTTGACGGTCACCGCGCCGAGGACCTGGGCCTGACACGCCAAACGTTCTTTACGCCCCGCCAGGTTTTCACGCAGCACGCGTTCTTCCAAAACGGACGGGACGGAAAGATTGTCCAGACCGTCCACGATTTCCATCATGCAATTGCCGCAATCGCATTCGCGACAGCCGTACATGATGCCGGATCCGACCTTTTCCGAAACTTCGATCACGCGGGTCCCCACCGGAACCGTGATGGTCAGGTTGATGTCGGCGAAGGTGATGTCTGCTTTGGCCATGGTCTACTCGTCTCTTAGCGGGCCTGGATTTCCGCCATGGCTTCCGCCAGTTTCAGTGGCGGAATACCGGTGAGCGAACCTGGGGCATTAATCGCTTCCCCAAACGCATCCAGGATCGCGCCTTCGATGGGGCAGATGCTGGCGCATTGCGGATCGGCGAAATCACCCTCGCATTCGGTGCACTTCTTAGCGTCGATCAAGAAGATTTCTTCACCCTTGGTGATGGCTTCCGACGGACACAGGGGCTCGCACGCGTAACAGTTCACGCAGCTTTCAACGATGCTCAATGCCATATTCCGTCTCCTTACCCTGCCGCCTGGGCTTCTAAATCTTTAGCCGCCCAACCGGCTTCGATCAGATCGCCGTACATGCCTTGCACGGCCTCTTCGATCAGGTCCATGGCGTATTCGCCGCTGGGCGTGATGCCGGCCTCTTCCAGACGGGACCACGGTTCGATCCCGACCTTGGCGGACAACACGGCGGAGCAGTCCTCCAACGCATCCAAGATGACGTCCAACACCGTGCCCTTGTCGTCGCCCGTAGGACAGACATCGGGGCCGACGCAATAGGCGTTGTCGACTTTGCGCGGACCGATGAAGCGCACGCCTTCGGGGGAGGCTTCGTAGACCAGGAATTCTGTGGCGTGGCCAAAGTGTTCATTGATGACGCCGCCGCCTTTGGTCGTGATGGCGATGCGGGCGGGCGGCGCGCTGGCGGGAGCGATCAGTGCCGGGGTTTCTTTTTCAGCCTGTTCAACGCGCAAGGCATCGCGGTGGGCTTCGATGCCCGCGTGGATGTTGGCGCGCTTTTCCATGGCGGCTTCGTAATCGATGTCCATGGCCTCGATTTTGTCGAGCGTGAATTCCTGGCCGCGGTCTTCGCCCAGCAGGCCCACCGCGTCGGCGCGGCACTGGCGGCAGTGACGCATCATGTTCATGTCGCCCGCGCAGGCGTCCTGCAAATCAGACAGTTCCTGCTTGGACGGGCCGCGCTGGCCCATGACGCCGTAGAAGGTGCCGTGTTCCTTTTCCGCGATCAGCGGCATGACGTTGTGCAGGAACGCGCCCTTGCCCTTGACGATTTTGGAAACCTCTTTCAAATGCTCGTCGTTGACGCCCGGGATCATGACCGAATTCACTTTGACCAGGATGCCGCGTTCGATCAGCATCTCCAGGCCCTTTTGCTGGCGTTCGATCAAAATCTTCGCACCCTTGGAGCCCTTGATGCGGCGGTTGTTCCAGAACACCCAGGGATAGATCTGCGCACCGATTTCCGGATCGACACAGTTGATGGTGATGGTCACGTGATCGACGTTCAGCGCCTCGATCTCATCGACGTGATCGGGCAATGCCAAACCGTTGGTGGACAGGCACAGTTTAATGTCCGGGGCTTTGTCCGCAATTTCATGGAACGTCGCGAAGGTGCGTTCGGGGTTCGCCAACGGGTCGCCCGGACCGGCGACGCCCAACACCGTCATCTGCGGTATTTCGCTGGCGACCGCCAGAACCTTCTTCGCCGCCTGATCGGGGCTCAACAGTTCGGAAACCACACCCGGGCGGCTTTCATTGGCGCAGTCATATTTGCGATTGCAGTAATGACACTGAATGTTGCATGCAGGCGCCACGGCCACGTGCATGCGGGCGTAGAAATGATGGGCTTCCTCGGAATAGCAGGGGTGATTGTGAACCTTTTCGCGCACGCTGTCGGGCAGGTGGCTCATGCCGTCTTCGCTGGACCCGCACGTGCCGGAGCTGCAACCGCCGCTGGGTGCGCTATCCGTCAGGGGGGGCGTGTTGTCTTGGCCGAGGACTTTGAGTTCCATGTCTCACCCTTTCTCTTGCCGAGGGATTGCTTCCCCAACTTTCACGGTTAGACATCAGCAAGGTCCATGCCACTTTCCGGAATCCCTCAACCGACTGAAATAATTTGATAAATTTTGATATTCGGCAGTGGTTTTTGCGACAAACGCGGTCCGCCGCATGTTGCAAGTACGACAAAACCGTCACATGCCGGTTTTACCTTTTAAATGGGCAAAGTCACGCAAACCGTGGTGCCGCGTCCTCGTGAAGAGTCGATGCTCAAAGATCCGCCGTGCAATTCCACCAACTTCTTGGTGATCGGCAGGCCCAGTCCCGTGCCTTCCACAACGTGTTCCAAGCCGTGCTCGACTTGGCCGTATTCGCTAAGCACCTTGGGAATGTCGTCCGGCGCGATGCCGACACCGGTGTCAGAGACAGCGATCGAAAGCAATCCCGGTGCCGTATCCTTGATGGCGACATTCACGTGTCCATCCTCGGGTGTGAACTTAACGGCGTTGGACAACAAATTGAGGAACACTTGCTTGATACGCCGCACATCGCCGCGTATCACCGCGCCGACGCTTTGATCGATGTCCGCATTCAAATCGATGCCGCTTTGCATTGCGCGATGGCTGATCAAATCCAGACATTCGACCATCACAGCGCGTACATCCACGCGCTCCATGTCCAGATCGACGGTGCCGGAATTGATCTTGGACAAATCCAGGACGTCGTTGATCAAGCCTAGCAGGTGATTGCCGGAATTGCGAATGATGTCGATATACTCGCTGTAGGCCGGGGGCTGCATCGCGCCGTGGGTTTCTTCACGGATCAGATCGGCGAACCCGATGATAGCGTTCAAGGGCGTGCGTAACTCATGGGACATGGACGCCAGAAACTCGCTCTTTGCTTCGGTGGCTGCTTCCGCGTTTTTAAGCGCTTCCTTGAGAGACTGCTCCGCGATGCGCCGGCGCTCGATTTCGAGCAACAGTTCGCTGGTGCGTTTGTGGACCCGCTCTTCCAGTTCCTGAGTGAATTGCGAGACTTGGTGCTCAAGGTTCTTTTTTTCGGTGATGTTTTTGACAAACCCCTCAAAATAGGCGCTGTGTCCCGATGCGGCCGGAACCACCCGTGCGGTTTCGGAGATCCAAATCACGCTGCCGTCACGGCGATAAATCTGGCTTTCGAAGTTTTCGATTTGCCCGTCGCGTTCCAAGATCGTGGAGAACTCGTCACGCCGTCCATCTTCGACGTACAACTGATTGGAAATGTCGGTCAACCCCACCATCAAGTCTTCGGCGGTTCTGTACCCATACATCTCCGCCAGGGCGGGATTGACGCGAATATATCGGCCTTCCGGAGTGGTTTGGAAAATGCCGATGTTTGCGTTTTCGAAGATATCGCGAAACGTATCGCACTCTTCATCCCGGCCGGGAAACGGTTTCAACATTGCGGTGCTCATTCCTAGCTCTTTCTTTTGTTATTTGGACCTCAGGGATCGACCGTCCCTTTTACAGTCACATTTGCCCGCTCTTATGCGAGCGTCTTAGATTTGGCGCACTTTGATGTTCAAGGTTTGAATCCGGTAAGCAATTTGACGCGGCGTCATGTTCAACAAGCGCGCCGCCTTGGCCTGCACCCATCCGGCTTCTTCCAGGGCGGCGATGACACGTTCGCGTTCATCGAGATTGGGGTCGTTTAAATCAATGGCCTGTGGAGCTGGTGCGCCACCTGTGGCAACCGGCGCGGGCGCACCACCGGCCTTGTCCGACAGGCCGGACAACACCACCACGTCGCGGTCAATGACGCCGTTTTCCGACATGATCGACGCGCGCTCCAGCATGTTTTCCAGCTCGCGCACGTTGCCCGGCCAACCGTGGCGCAACACGATGCGGATGGCACTGTCGGTGATGTCTAGGTCGCGTCCTTGGAGTTTCGCGATTTTCGCCACCAGGAACCGCGACAGGTCGGGAATGTCTTCGGTACGTTCACGCAACGGCGGCATGTTGATGGGCATGACGTTCAAGCGGTAGTACAAATCTTCGCGGAATTCACCGCGTTCGACTTCGGCTTCCAAGTCGCGGTTGGTCGCGGCGATCACGCGCACGTCGACCTTCTGGGTTTTGTTGCCGCCGACCCGTTCGAACTCGCCTTCCTGCAAGACACGCAGCAACTTGGCCTGGAACGCGGCGCTGATCTCGCCGATTTCGTCCAGGAACAAGGTCCCGCCATTGGCCATTTCAAAACGGCCTTTGCGTTGCGTATTGGCCCCGGTGAAAGCGCCCTTTTCGTGACCGAACAATTCCGATTCCAACAGGTTGTCGGGCAGCGCCGCACAGTTCAGCTTCACCATCGGCCCGCCGGAACGTGGGCTGTTGTAATGAATCGCGTTGGCGACCAGTTCCTTACCGGTACCCGATTCACCGCGGATCAGAACCGTGGTATTCCACGCGGACACCAGGCGCACCTGTTCGAACACGGTGCGCATCACTTCGGACCGGCCGACCATGTTGTCGAAGCCGTGTTCATGTTTGACGGCGCGGCGCAGCGTATCGCGCTCTTCCTTCAATTCGCGCTTTTCACTTTCCAATTGCACCCACAGGCGCACGGTCTGGGCGATCAGGTTGGCGATCATTTCCATGAACCGCGCACGCCCATCCAAGTCCTCACGACCCATCGTCGGTTGCGTGGCCAGAACGCCCAAAGCGTCGCTACCGGCGAAGATCGGCACCCCGATGAACGGCAGGCCAGGATCGTACGCCCGCGAACGCCCCAGGAACTTCGGTTCCTTGGCGATGTCCGGCACCACCACGGCGACGCAGGTTTCCATGATCTCGCCGACCACGCCTTCGCCCGGGCGATAGCTGATCGCGCCTTCGGAAATGACGCCTTGCTTTTGTTGAACGCGCAGATTCAAGTTGCCGGTTTCTTCATCCAGCAAACTGATCATGCCGTTTTGAAAACCACCGGCGTCGTGCAACAGGGTCAACACCTGCTCCAACGTTTCGCGCAGGTTGAGCGAGTGGCTCAAAATCTGGCTGACCTTGTAAAGGGTTTCGATGTCTTCGCGGATCAACCCGCATTCGCAAGGTTCACCGCTGTCTTTTTGTACTGTCTGCGATGTGTTCACGGGGTGAGGCCTCCCTGTTCAAACCCTCTTGGGCCTGCACCCAGGCTTCCGGCGGCAAAGACCACTTCCACTTTGCCCCCACCTGTGAACGCGTTGCCGATTTCTATGGATCCCCCTTGATCCGTTATGATTTGACGCGCCAAAACCAGCCCCATGCCAGGACGCGAGCGCGTTTTTGCCCAGGCCGTAAAAAAAGGTTCGTAGGCTTTGATGAGAATGTCGTCGGCGAAGCCGGGGCCGCTGTCTCGCAGTTCCATCAGCACATCGCCGCTCTCGGTGGTGCGTGTGGTGATCAACAGTTCGCGCACATCACCACCGTCTTTGACCGCCAGAATCGCGTTGTCCACCAAGTACTTGACCATGGAGCGCAAGGCATTGGCGCGGCCCGGAACGTTGGGCAGAACGGCGGCTGGATGCCATTCGACGACGATGCCTTCCTTGAGAAGCCCTTCGATGGACACGTCGAGCACTTCGCGGATCAGTTCATTGATGTTCAGCGGCTCGATCGGTTCGTCCGCCATACGCGGCATAGAGGCCTTGAGCCGTTCCAGTGCAGCCTGTCCGGCGCTGATCACTTGATGGATGGGCTCCTTCAGGGCGCTCTCGGTCTTGCCTTGGCGCTCCATCATGGACGCCGCCGCGCTCATCACGTTGAGCGGCCCTTGCAACTGGAAGATCGCGCCGGAAATGACCTCGCGCATGCCCTGAACCATCTGCTGCTCGGCCATCAGCGCGCGCACCGCGTTGGTGCGTGCCTGTTCATAGCGGCGACGCTGGTGGGTGATGTCGCTGGCGACCAACAACATGCCGCACAAGCCGTCACCCGCGAAATAGCCCGATGCCGTCATATCCTGTTCTTCGACCTTGGTCGCGGAACACGCGAACCAGCGCGTGTCGCCCGCCTCTGTTTTGACGCCAACCTCCACGGCGGCGAAGTCGAAACCCTTTTCGCACAGGTCCTTGATGTTCTGGCCCAGGCTGTCTTGCAGGCCTTGCGCAAACCGGTCGGCCACTTCCATGCCGCCCAGCTCGCGCTTTAAATCCTTATACGCCGGATTTGAGAACACCACCCGACCCTGCGTGTCGACCAACACGATGACCACGGGCGCGGCCTCGACCACGGACGTGATCAAGGCATCTTGGTTCTTCACCTTGCGTTCCAACTGGTGCAGATCGGTGACGTCTCTGTGCATGCCCATGTAGTGCATGACGTGACCGTCATCATCCATCACCGGCACCACGGTCAAATCCGCCAAGTATTTCGAACCGTCCTTGCGCCGGTTGACCAGGCGCCCGTTCCAGGCCTCGCCGGATGTGATGGTCTTCCACAGCTCTTGGTAAATTTTCAACGGTGTGGCTTTGTCCGAAAGGATGGATTCGTTCTTGCCGATCAACTCATCCTGCGCATAACCGGTCAAAGCTTCGAATGCCGGATTGGCGTAGAGGATATTGGCGTGCATGTCGGTGATCGACGTCGCCACAGGCACGTGCTCGATCGCTTTCTGAAACACATCCGGCACAATCGACGTCGCCACCCCGCTCCCGTCGGAACCGCCGGGGGGGTGTTTTAAATGTCCGTTATCGTTCATTTGGGTCACCATTTGTCAGGTTTGTCGCAAAGCGCGTGCCAATTTCAGGTTTAGCGGAAACCTTACGGATTAAGCCGTTGGTTCTTGTAGGATTTGCGACAAATGTGCCGGAAAGTGCCGGTTTCTGTACACAAAACGACAGGATTTGTGCAGCGCAAAAAATAGGCACCCCCTCACAATCCGCCCAGAAAATGCGCAGAATCAACGCTGGCTTAGCACGCGCAGCATGCATGCCCGAAATTGGTACGGTTGATGCATTTCCCCGTCCCAAAACAACACTCCAACCCGAAAGGAGCGACGCCTCCGCGCGCAAACGTCATGCAAGACCTGTTGCTGCTATTGATCGGCACCGCCCTCGTGAACAACGTGGTTCTCGTCAAGTTTCTTGGCCTCTGCCCGTTCATGGGCGTGTCCAATAAAGTCGACACCGCGGTGGGTATGGGCCTGGCGACCACGTTCGTGCTGACATTGGCGTCCGTTTCAGGATGGGCTTTGGAGACCTTCGTTCTGATCCCGTTCGACATCGGATTCCTGCGCATCTTGAGCTTCATCCTGGTCATCGCCGCCGTGGTGCAGCTGACCGAAATGTTGATCAAAAAGACCTCGCCTGCGCTTTATCAGGTGCTGGGCATCTTCCTGCCGTTGATCACCACAAATTGCGCGGTGCTCGGCGTGGCGCTTTTGAACATCCAGGAAGAACACACGTTTCTCGAAAGCCTGCTCTACGGGTTCGGCTCCGCCGTCGGCTTCACGTTGGTGATGGTGTTGTTCGCGGGCCTGCGCGAACGTCTGGCTCTGGCCGACGTGCCCGGGTCTTTCGCCGGCGCGCCCATCGGTTTTATCACGGCAGGCTTGCTGTCATTGGCCTTCATGGGCTTCGCGGGCCTGGGTTGAGGGGGCGAGACGGATGATCAGCGCAATCGTATCCCTTGCCCTTCTCGGTCTCGGCCTCGGCGTGATGCTGGGCTTCGCGGCCAAGTACCTGAAAGTCGAGGCCGGCGCGTTGGTCCAGGAAATCGAAGCGATGCTGCCGGGGTCCCAATGCGGCCAATGCGGTTTTCCCGGCTGCGGCCCGGCGGCGGAAGCGGTCGCGAACGGCCAGGCCCAGGTCACCATGTGCCCGCCGGGCGGGCGGACCTTGGCCCAGGCTTTGGCCGACATGCTGGGCGTCAGCGCGGACCTGAGCGGCATGGAAGAACAAGCCCCACAAGTGGCGTTCATCAACGAGCAGCTTTGCATTGGCTGCACCAAGTGCTTCAAGCGCTGCCCCACCGATGCACTGGTCGGGGCGAACCGTCAAATTCATGTGGTCATCAAGGACGCCTGCACGGGGTGTGGTAAATGCGTCGACGTCTGCCCGACGGAAAGCATTCTTCTGCGCGACGTGCCGGTGACCCTGGAAACCTGGTATTGGCCGAAACCGCCCGAGCCTTTTGATGAAATCCGTTTGGCGTCTTAAGGGGACGAGGACGATATGAAACTGTTTCGCATCCGTGGTGGCGTACATCCCAAAGGGCGCAAGCATCTCAGCGAAGACAAGCCCATCGCGAATCTGCCCTTGCCCGAACTGCTGCATGTGCCATTGCAGCAGCACATCGGCGCGCCCGCGGTTGCGGTCGTGAAAAAGGGCGATGCCGTGAAAAAAGGCCAGGTCATCGCCGTGGCGCAGGGCACCATTTCCGCCCCCGTGCACGCCCCCACGTCCGGCACCGTCAACGGTCTGGGGCGTTATACCGCGCCGCACCCGTCCGGCCTGCCGGGGCGCACAATCACCATCCGCACGGACGGCCGCGATGCATGGACGGACGATCTGCCGGCTCCCATGGAGCCGTTTACCTCCAGTCCTCAGGCCATCGCCCAGCGCGTCAAGGACGCAGGCATCGTCGGCATGGGCGGTGCAACGTTCCCATCCGCCGTGAAGCTGAACTTAGGGGATCGATATGACCTGCACACCCTGATCATCAATGGCGCGGAATGCGAACCTTATCTGACATGCGACGACCGCCTGATGCGCGAACATCCCGCCGACGTGGCCACCGGCGTGCGCATTATGGCCCGCGCGTTGGAGGTGAAACGCACCATCATCGCCATCGAAGCCAACAAGCCCGACGCCATCCGCCGCATGCGCCAAGCCGTCAAAGATTTGGACGGCGTCCAGGTGGTGGAAGTCCCGACCCGCTATCCCATGGGTTCTGAAAAACACCTGACGCAGACTCTGCTGGGCTTGGAAACTCCAGCACGCGGCCTGACCGCGGAAATCGGCGCGGTGGTGCATAACGCCGCCACCGCCTTCGCCGTCTATGAAGCCGTGGTCAAGGGCCGCCCCCTGATTTCGCGCGTGGTCACCATCAGCGGCGAAGCTGTTACCAATCCGGCGAACCTGCGCGTGCCCATCGGCACCCCGGTCGCCCAACTGCTCGAATATGCCGGCGGGCTCAAAACCGAACCCGAACGCCTTTTGCTGGGCGGGCCGATGATGGGCCAACCCCTGGCTGATCTGAAGGTGCCGGTGGTCAAGGGCACCAACGGTGTTCTGGCGCTGTCCGGCCTAGAGGCCGCGACCAAGAGCGTCAAGGCGTCCTGCATCCGGTGCGCAAGCTGTGTCGATGCCTGCCCCTGCGGCCTGGTGCCCCTGGACATGGCCGCCGCCATCCGCAAGGAGGAAATGGAAATCGCCACCCAAAGCGGCCTGATGGATTGCGTCGGCTGCGGATCGTGCGCCTACGTGTGCCCATCCAATATCCCGCTGGTGCAATACTTCAACTACGCCAAGGGCCGCATCACCTACTTGCAGCGCGCGGAGCACAAACAAAAAGAAACCAAGAGACTGGCCGAATTGCGCACGGAACGCATGGAGCGCATCGCCGCCGCCAAGCGCGAAGCCATGGCCAAACGCAAGGCCGAACAGGCGCGCAAGAAAGCTGAAAAAGCTGCAAAAAACCAACACCAAGAAAAGGCCACGGTATGACGACTTCCCCCCCCATCATCGGCGGGCCTTTTTTGAAGCAAAGCCCCAGCGTCAGCCACATCATGTTGGTGGTGATGCTCGCGCTTACCCCGGCGACACTCTACGGCCTGTACCAATTCGGCTGGCCGGCCGTATATCTGTTCTTCGTCACCGTGGGTTCCGCGCTGCTTGCCGAAACCGCATGGTTGAAGATGGCGGGCCGTCCGGTCTGGCCCGCGCTGCACGACGGCAGCGCACTGCTGACCGGCTGGCTGCTCGCCATGACTTTGCCGCCATGGGCACCGTGGTGGATCGGCGTCCTGGGGTCTCTTATCGCCATCTGGCTGGGCAAACAGGTGTTCGGCGGTCTGGGCCAGAACCTGTTCAACCCCGCCATGGTGGCGCGCGTGGTGCTGCTGATTTCGTTCCCGGTGCACATGACCGCCTTTGTCGTCCCCACTCCGTTCATGGACTTAAACGCGCCCGGCCCCATCGAAAGTCTGGCCGTGACCTTCGACTACGGTGTGGGTCCATCCATCGATGCGCTGAGCAGCGCGTCCGTTCTGGGCCACATCAAGACCGAAGTGGGCCGGGGCGCGGAATGGACAGCGGCGTTCTCATCCACGTTCGAGATGCGCGGTTTCGTGTTCGGCGCCGTGCCCGGCAGCCTCGGCGAGACGTCCGGGCTGCTTTTGATCCTAGGCGGATTGTTGCTGTTGGGCGCGCGCATCATCACCTGGCACATTCCGGTGTCCATGCTGGCCGCCATCGCGGTGCTAGCCGGCGTGATGAACGCGGTCGACCCGCTCACTTATCCCAGCGCCACCGTGCATCTGTTGTCCGGCGCGACGCTTCTGGGAGCGTTCTTCATCGCCACCGATCTGGTGACCAGCCCGGTTTCGCCGCTGGGCAAAATCGTCTTCGGCGCAGGCTGCGGTATTTTGGTCTACGTCATTCGAACATGGGCGGGCTATCCCGAAGGCGTCGCCTTCGCAGTGTTGCTGATGAATGCGGCAACGCCGTTGATCGATCGCTACATCAAACCCCGTGTCTACGGCCGCACCCGGCGCGGCGAGCCCCTGGTGCCCGAGGAGGCCGTAAAATGAGCGACGCCGCACCGGCCCCCTCCGGACCCACCTCGGCGAAGTTCGACAAGACGCCGTTTATGCTGGCCTTGACGCTGACGGCGTTCACCACCATCGCCGCCGCGCTCCTGGCGGTGGGCGACACCAAGACGCGCCCGGAAATCGCGTTGCGTCTGGCCGAAGATTTGAACGCGATCTTGTCCCAAGTGGTGCCGGCGGAGCTGCACGACAACGAGCTGAGCAAGGACACGCTCCGGATCCAAAACCTCCAGGGCAAGGAGATCACCGTTTACCGTGCGCGCCGCGAAAACGAGATCATCGGCTTCGCCTATCCCGTCACCGCACAGGGCGGCTATTCCGGCCCCATCGAGTTGGTCATGGGCGTAAGCGCCCAAGGCGAAGTCCTGGGCGTGCGTGTCCTGGCGCATGCAGAAACGCCGGGCTTGGGCGACAAGATCGACGTGCAAAAGGACGATTGGATTTTGGGCTTCAATGGTCTGTCGTTCGCCAATCTGGTGCCGGAGAAATGGGCCGTGAAAAAAGACGACGGCGTGTTCGACCAGTTCAGCGGCGCCACCATCACGCCGCGCGCGGTGGTGGCGGGCGTCAAGCAAGGCCTGGACTTCTACCACACCCATCAGGCCGAACTGTTCACCGCACCGAAACCGGCAACAACCGTAGAAAAAGGAACGCCGAGCGATGGCTGAAGACACCACCGTGGCCGATGCCCCCGAATCCAGCGCGCCCAAAACGCCGGCGGACCCCAAGCCGCGCGAGAACTACAAAGCCATCGCCATGGACGGCATTTGGGACAACAATGTGGTGTTTTCCCAATTGCTCGCACTTTGCCCCCTTCTAGCGGTGACCGGTACCGCGACCAACGGGCTCGGTATGGGCATCGCGTCGACGGCGGTGATGGTCGGCTCCGGCCTCGCCATCGCGTTGCTGCGCCAATGGATCCCGGCGGACGTGCGCATCCCCGCCTTCATCTTGGTGATCGCCACCTTGGTGACCCTGGTGGACATGTCGATGAACGCGTGGGTGCACGAACTGCACAAAGTCCTGGGCCTGTTCATTCCGCTGATCGTGACCAACTGCGCCATTCTGGGCCGCGCGGAAATCTTCGCCTACAAAAAACCCGCCCTGCCGGCAGCCTTCGACGGCCTGATGATGGGCGTGGGTTTCACCGTCGCCCTGGTGATTTTGGGTGCGATTCGCGAAGTCCTGGGCGCGGGCACGCTGTTCGCGGGCGCGTCGATCCTGCTGGGCGATGCGTTCAAGCTGATCGAGATGAACATCCCCCGGTTCGACGGCATGCTGCTGTTCGCCTTGCCGCCGGGAGGCTTCATCGTGTTGGGCTTCATGCTGGCGGGCAAGCGGGTGCTGGATGAAAAGCTGACGCCGTGGCGCGAAGGCCGCAAGGCCCGTCAAGAAGACGCGCCCGCGTGTCACACCGCTTAAAAAGGTTGAGAGGTTGTCGTCATGATCGTCGGTGTCGCTTACGCCAAGGCCGCGCAACAAGTCTGGACCAACATCGAAGTGCCGGACGGCGCCACGATCCAGGACGCCATCGAAAAGTCCGGTATTCTGGATAAATTTCCGGAAATCGATCTGGAGCAACAGAAGGTCGGCATCTTCGGCAAGATCAGCAAGCTTGACGCCAAGCTCAACGACGGCGACCGGGTGGAAATCTACCGCCCCATCACCGCCGATCCGGATATGGTCGAACGCCGCGATCAATAAGATGACGCTTTCGCCGCCCACTTTGGATGATTATGTCCGCCTGTTCGACGCCTATGGGGACGACATCGGCTCCGCCTATCTCAAGCCCAACGACACCCGCTACGAGTTTCTGTTCGAGCAGGCCGCACGGATGCTGGCGCAACCGTCCACCTTTAACGCCACTCTGCCCACGCCCTTTCGCATCACCGCGCAGAAGTACTTGGCCGGCGACGTCAAAACCGTGCGCCATATGAGCTATCCCGAAAACCGGCATTTCATGCTGAGCGACCTTTATGACTTCGTGATGCTGAAAAAACGCTTGGCCACGCAAGGCCATCCGACGACGTGATCGCAGCAGTGTGATTGTCCACACTGGCGCGCCAGCTGGAAGTCACCACACTGTCAGTGGTCTCGATGTCTGCAAATTAGACCGCTACGGTCGATCGAAAGCGGACGCCCCGCGTCAAGGCCTGTATACTCCAAACCTGATCGCGCTCTAAACATTTGATTAGAGACGGATTCACGTCTTAATCTGCATCGCTAAAGCGATTCAGATTGAGACGATCCGGCTCTAGACCTTTGTCCCGAAATGAGGACACATCAGCTATAGGTTTTCCGGCAAACAGCAAGGTGATCACGATGGCGGGTAAATTGACATTCGATGAATTGAAGCAAGCCGTGTCCGTTGGTGAGATCGATACAGTTCTTGCCGTGCAGGTCGATATGCAGGGCCGCCTGATGGGCAAACGCCTGCATGCCGAGTTTTTCGTCAACAGCGGCTGGGAAGAAACCCATAGCTGCAACTACCTGCAGGCCACGGATATGGAAATGGAAACGGTCGACGGCTACAAAGCGTCGAGTTGGGAAAAGGGCTACGGCGATTACATCATGAAGCCCGACTTGGATACTTTGCGCCGCATTCCCTGGCTGGATGGGACGGCGTTGGTGATGTGCGATGTGCTGGATCACCACACACACCAAGAAGTCCCCCATTCACCGCGCGCCGTGCTGAAACGCCAGGTGGAGCGCCTGGCCGCCATGGGGCTCAAAGCCATGGTGGCGACGGAGCTTGAATTTTTTCTCTTCCGTGAAAGCTATGAAGAGGCCGTTGACAAAGGCTACCGGGACCTGACCCCCATCAGTCCCTACAATGAGGATTATCATATCTTCCAAACCACCAAGGAAGAAGACGTCATACGCGCCATTCGCAATGGCTTGAACGATGCGGACATTGCGGTGGAAAACACCAAGGGCGAAGCCTGCGCCGGACAAGAGGAAATCAATGTGCGCTACACCGATGCCCTGACCATGGGCGATCGTCATGCCATTATGAAGAATGGGTGCAAAGAGATCGCCTGGGCCCAGGGACGGTCCATCAGTTTCATGGCGAAATGGCATTATGACTATGCGGGCAACTCTTCGCACATCCACCAATCGCTCTGCAGCCTGGAAGGTGAGCCGTTGTTTTTCGACCCGGCTGCGGAGCACGGCATGTCCGATTTGATGCGCCATTATCTGGCGGGCCTGCTGACGCACGCCAGTGAGATCACCTACTTTCTTGCACCGTACGTCAACTCATACAAACGTTTCATGGCGGGCACCTTCGCACCCACCAAGGCGATCTGGTCCCTGGACAACCGCACCGCCGGTTACCGCATTTGCGGCGCCGACACCAAGGCCGTGCGCATTGAATGCCGCGTCGGCGGTGCGGACTTAAATCCCTATCTGGCCATGGCAGCACTGATCGCCGCCGGAATCGATGGAATCGAAAACAAACGCGAGTTGGAACCCGCCTTTGTGGGCGATGCCTATGGCGGAAAAGATGTGCGCGAAATTCCCCAGACCTTGCGCGCCGCCGTCAACGCTTTGGATCAATCCAAATTGCTGCGCGAAGCCTTCGGCGACGGTGTGATCGATCACTATGTCCACGCCGGAAAATGGGAACAATACGAACAAGACCGCCGCGTGACCGATTGGGAAGTTAGGCGCGGCTTTGAGAGGGCTTAAGAGAAACCAACATGGCAACCTTGCGCTGCATCTCCCCCATTGACGGAACTATCTTTGCCGAACGCGCCGTGCTGTTGGAAGATGAGGCCAAGGTCCTCATCAGCCGCGCCCGTGCGGCGCAACCCGCATGGGCCGCACGCCCGTTGCAAGAGCGCATCGACCTGGTGCTGGCAGGGGTCAAACGGTTGGGCGAAATGAACGACGAAGTCGTTCCCGAGCTCGCCCGCATGATGGGGCGTCCCGTGCGCTATGGCGGTGAGTTCCGCGGTTTCGAAGAACGCGCGACGTACATGGCCGGTATTGCCGCAGAGGGGCTTGCGCCCATCATCGTGGAAAACAGCGATGCATTTGAACGGCGCATTCTGCGCGAACCCCTGGGCGTGGTGATGGTCATTGCGCCTTGGAACTATCCGTACATGACAGCGATCAACACCGTCGCGCCCGCGCTGATCGCGGGCAATACGGTCGTTCTCAAACACGCAACGCAAACCTTGTTGGTGGGCGAGCGTCTGGTGCGGGCATTTGTTGAAGCCGGTGTGCCGCAAGATGTGTTCCAGAATGTGTTTTTGGACCATGAGACGACCTCCGCTCTGATCGCGGACAACAGCTTCGACTTCGTCAACTTCACCGGCTCCGTCGGTGGCGGCCGGTCCATCGAACACGCAGCGGCGGGCACGTTTACGGGCGTCGGCCTGGAACTGGGCGGAAAAGACCCGGGATACGTCATGGAAGACGCCGATTTGGACGCAGCAGTCGACACACTGATCGACGGCGCAATGTTCAATTCGGGACAATGCTGTTGCGGGATCGAGCGTATCTACGTTCACGAAACCCTATTCGATGCGTTTGTCGAAAAGGCCGCTGATATCGTCTCCGCCTACAAGCTCGGCAACCCTCTCGACCAAGAAACCACCCTCGGTCCGATGGCGCACAGGCGTTTTGCGGACGAAGCGCGCGCGCAGATTTCCGAAGCCCTGGCCGCAGGGGCCAAAGGGCTGGTCGATCCGGCGTTGTTTCCCGAAGACGATGGCGGCGCGTACATGGCGCCGCAAATCCTGGTCGATGTGACCCAGGATATGCGGGTGATGCGGGATGAAACATTCGGCCCCGTGGTGGGGATCATGAAAGTCAAAAATGACCAAGACGCCATCGCCTTGATGAACGACAGCGACTTCGGCCTCACCGCTTCGCTGTGGACCCAGGACGCCGCGCGTGCGGCGCATATCGGTGCACAAATCCAGACCGGGACCGTATTCATGAACCGCGCGGACTATGTCGATCCGGGGCTCTGCTGGACCGGGTGCAAGGGCACCGGGCGCGGCGGCGCGCTGTCCGTCATCGGCTATCACAATCTGACCCGTGCGAAATCGTACCATCTGAAGAAGGCGTAACACATGTCCACCGTTGCGAACTGGAGCTATCCCACCGCCATTCGGTTTGGCGCGGGGCGTATTCAAGAATTGGCCGAGGCTTGCGATGCGGCGAGAATCAAAAAACCGTTGCTGGTCACGGATCGCGGTCTGGCGGATTTGCCGATCACCCAACAAACGCTGGATGTGCTGGAGAAAGCGGGACTGGGTCGTGCGATGTTTTCCCAGGTCGACCCCAATCCCAACGACCGGAACCTGGAGGCGGGAATCCAAGCCTTTCAAGAAGGCGACCATGACGCCGTGATCGCCTTCGGCGGAGGATCGGGCCTCGATCTCGGCAAGCTGATTGCGTTTCAGGCGGGGCAAAGCCGTCCCGTTTGGGATTTTGAAGATGTCGGTGACTGGTGGACCCGTGCCGATGCGGACGCCATTGCGCCCGTGGTTGCCGTGCCGACCACGGCGGGCACAGGCTCGGAAGTCGGCCGCGCGGGGGTTTTGACCAGCTCTGAATCGCACGTGAAGAAAATCATTTTCCATCCCAAGATGTTGCCGGTAACGGTGATTTGCGATCCCGAACTGACGCTTGGTATGCCCCAAGCCATCACCGTGGGCACGGGGATGGATGCTTTCATCCATTGCCTGGAAGCTTTTTGTTCCCCGTTTTACCACCCCATGAGCCAAGGCATCGCGCTGGAAGGCATGCGCTTGGTGAAAGAGAACCTACCCAAGGTGTTCGAAAATCCAAACGACATCGAAGCGCGCGGCCACATGATGAGCGCCGCAGCCATGGGCGCAACCGCATTTCAAAAGGGTCTGGGCGCCATGCACGCGTTGTCCCATCCCGTCGGTGCGCTGTTCAATACCCATCACGGCACGACCAACGCGGTGGTCATGCCCGCGGTGTTGCGGTTCAACCGCCCGGCCATCGAAGACCGTATCTCAGCCGCGGCCGCCTACATGGGCATCGACGGCGGTTTCGACAGGTTTTATGCGTTCGCGGTGGAGATGAATGCCGATCTGGGCGTGCCGGCCAAGCTCAGCGATCTGGGTGCGGATCGAAGCCGTATTGATGAATTGGCGGTCATGGCGTGCGCGGATCCCAGCGCCGGCGGCAACCCCGTGGAACTGACGCTCAATGCGGCAAAGGGGCTTTATGAGGCCTGCTTCTGACGCGTATGCGGCGCACATTATTCGTCGGTGATGGGACGCGACAGCAATCCGTGGATGATGGCGTCCAAATCGGCCTCGATCGCCAAGACAGCCTCAACGGCAAGACAGATCGGCATATCAACTTGATTGCGGCGCGCCAACTCGGTCACCGTTTCGGCGTTGGGCACACCTTCGGCAACCGTCTTGCGCCCCCCGCCCATGATGTGTTCGAGGGTTTCGCCTTGCCCCAGCCGATAACCCACTGAAAAATTGCGCGACTGCATGGCATTGCAGGTCAGGCTGAGATCGCCCAGGCATGACAGCCCCATGAGGGTGTGGGGTCGAGCGCCCAACACGAGGCCCAAGTCGTGGATTTCCGACAACCCGCGCGTGATCAACGCGGCGCGGGCATTGTCCCCGAGCCCCTTCCCGGCGACAACGCCGCACGCAATAGCGATGACGTTCTTGGTCGCCCCGCCCAATTGGGTGCCAATGATGTCGTCCGTCACAAAGGTGCGAAAGTTCGGCGACGCCAAGGCGTTTGATAGGCGCTTCGCCATGTTCAGGTCCGGGCATGCCAAGGTTGCCGCGGATGGTTTGTCCGCGGCAAGCCCTTTGGCGAACGTCGGGCCGCCCATTGAGGCGATGGTGGTCTGGGGACCCAAACAATCGGCCACCACTTCGGACATCAATTTGCAACTATCCTGCTCGACCCCCTTGGAGCAAATCATGGCCGAAACGCCGGGACGCCAATGCCGGGCGGCGGCTGTGACGACGGTTCGCAGGAAGACCGTCGGCACGGCGACAATCACGGCATCGTTGGCGCACACCTCGCCGAGATCGTTGGTCGCGCGAATTTCCGGATCGAGAGAATATCCCGCCAGAAAGATTTCGTTTTCGTGGCGAACATTGATGGCTTCCACGACTTCCGGTTCGTGCGCCCAGATGGTGACGCTTCTTCCCGCGCGTCGGGCAATGATCGCCATCGCCGTGCCAAATGCACCTGCGCCCAAAACACCGATGTTTTGCATGACGGCCTCCATGATCTTCCCCTCTTTTCATGATACGCCTGGGCGATGAATCACACAAAAGATAGTGGGGATTAGACGCGCCATGAAGACGGTAAAGATGGCGTTGGCTTTGTTTATAAGAGTTCCAGAAGGTTTTCCGGGTGATCGGTGAACACCGCATCAACGCCCATGGCGAACAGGGATTTGGCCATGTCTAGAGTATTCACCGTATAGACGTGCAACCGCGCATCCAAGGCGTGAACGTCCTGGACCAAGTCATAGGTCACGAAATCGCGATAACAATGCAGGCTGTGACAATGGTGATCCTTGAGGCGTTGGCGCCAGTTTTCGGGAATGGCGTAGACGATCAGCCCCAAGGACACACCCGGCATCAAGTCGCGAAATGCATCTAGCGCCAAGGGGCTCATGGACGACACCAGGACCGGACGATCCATGGGCCACGTCTCACGGAGCGTTTGCGCCACCGCGCGCGCCGTGGGCTCTTCCCAGCCCAGTGTCGGCTTGATCTCCAGGTTGGGCATCATGTCCGTGGCGCGCACGGTCTCCAAAGCGCGTTTGAGGGTCGGGATCGGCTCGCCCGCAAACCGCGGATCGAACCAGCCGCCTGCGTCCAGCTTCTCAACCTCTTCCAGGGTCTTGAGCACCACCGGGCCGTGGCCGTCGGAGCAGCGCTCCACGTTGAAATCGTGCATCACCAGGGCGACGCCGTCGGCGCTGACGGTGGCGTCGAATTCGACTGCCCGCGCGCCCAATTCGGCGGCGCGGCGGATCGCGGCGATGGTGTTTTCCGGGGCGCTGCCGCTGGCGCCGCGGTGCGCGATGATTTTCGGCATATGGGCTGGATGTAAATCGCTCATGGCCGTTTCGCCTCGTCAGTTTCGATCGCGTTGCACGAACACGCTCATCAACGCCAAGGTGCCCGACACCGCCATCAGCAACATCGACAAGGCGTTCAGTTGCGGGGTGGAGCCTTCCCGCAAGCGCCCGTACATGGCGATGGTCAACGGCTGGTCGGACCCCACCAGCATCAACGTGGTGTTGAAGTTTTCGAACGACATCAGGAACGACACGATGGCCGCGCCAATGATCGCCGGCTTGAGGTAGGGGATCGTCACCGTCCACACCGCCGTCAGGCGTGACGCGCCCAGGCTTTGCGCCGCTTCTTCCAGGGCGGTGTCGAACTTGCGCAGCCGCGCGGCGATCACCAGCGTGGCGATGGTGGCGATGAACGAAAACTGGCCCAAAATCACCAGGAAGGTGCTGGGCCGCAGAAACATCAAATCCAGGCCGAAGCTGTTTTCCAGCCAGTTGGCGATGGTCGATGAAAACACCAGGATCGAAATCCCCAAGATCACCCCGGGCACCACCAGGGGCAGCAACATCAGCATGTATAAAACGTTCTTGAACGGAAAATCGCGCCGTTCAAACAGGAAGGCGTTGGTGGTGCCCACCGTCACGGACAACACCGTGACCCAGCACGCGATGACGAACGAGGTCCAGATGCTTTCCAGCAGGCGGCTGTCGTGGAACAGGCCAAGGCGCGGTTCTGTATCGTTGAAGAACCAGTCCCACGTAAAGCCGCCCCACGGCAGGGATGGGAACATGGAATCGTTGAACGCGAACACCGCCACCACGGTGAGCGGCATCACCAGATAGATGAAAAACAGCACGACATAGCTGCCGTAAAGAAAGCGAAAGGCCTTGGGTTGGGGAATGGAGGGAATCATCTCAGCTCTCCTAACCCATGGTCTCGGTCAAGGTCTGACGGGTGACCTTGAGGCCGGCCCAGACAATGAGGGACGACAGCGCCAGCAAAAGAAAACCGAACGCCGCGCCCAACTCCCAGTTAAAACGGGTGATGAACTGGGTGTAAATCTGCGCCGTGAACCACAGCGAATCCTTACCGCCCAACAGCACCGGCGTCAGGTAGTTGCCGAGCGTCAACATGAACACCACGATGCACCCCGACACGATGCCCGGCATGGCGTGAGGCACGATGATCTCACGCAACACCGTAAAAGCATTGCCGCCCAGGTCGTACCCGGCCTCGACCTGGGCATCGTCGAGGCTGTCCAACGTGGTGACCAACGGCACCACCATGAACAACATGGAGGTATAGACCAGGCCGACCATAATGGTGGCGTCGTTATAAAGCATTTCCACAGGGGCGTCCGCCAACCCGACCCATTGGAACACATTGCTGAACACTCCAGATTCACGCAGCAGGATCATCCATCCGAAGGTGCGCACCAGTTCGCTCACCCAAAACGGCACCAGGCACAGCAGGAACAAGAAACTCTTGAGCCGTCCACGCAACATCTTGGCGATGTAATAGGACACCGGAAACGCGATCAGCAAGGTCATCGCGGTGGCGGCGATGGACATGATCGCGGTGCGCGCGAACGTGCGCCAGTAAAGGGGTTCGGTGAAAAACTCCGCGTAGTTCGCGAGGCTGAACTCGTACGTCCGGGGTGCGACCTTTTCGCGCATGGACACCAGGAACATGTCTGCGTGGGGCAGGACCAGCAACGCAATCAACCACACCAGGATCGGCGCGAGCAGCAAAAACAACCCAAGCCTGGTCGATGTGCCGAGCGTCATGGCCGCTCCCCATTCACCGCAAAGGCCTTGGCTTGCGCCAAGCCCCACCCGAGGTGTACCTCCGCGCCCTGCGCAAGGGTCGAGAATTCGCCCGTCTGCGGCAGGGCCACGTCCAGTTCACCGCCGGTTTTCGAGTCCCGGATCAAAGCGCGCGAGTTGGCGCCATTGAACAGGATGCTGATCAATTCGCCGCTGATGCGGTTGTCCATGCCGGACACGCGTTCGGCTTCGAGAGACAGCACCACCGATTCCGGGCGGACGAAAATGTCCACCTCACCGCCTTTGCTCAAAGGCGCATCACCGGCGGGCGTGGCGAGCAAAGACACGCCATCCGCCGTCACCACCTTGACGCCCGAGCTGTCCGCGCGTTCGACCGTACCATGCCATCGATTGCTGTCACCGACAAACCCCGCGACGAAAGCGGTATCCGGGTGATAGTACAAGTCCTGGGGCGTGCCGATCTGTTCGAACCGGCCTTCGTTCATCACCGCTACGTGATTGGACATGACCAACGCCTCGGACTGGTCGTGGGTGATGTAGACGAATGTGGTGGCGAACTGGTCTTGCATTTTTTTCAGCTCGACCTTCATGTGCTCGCGCAATTTTAGGTCCAACGCACCCAACGGCTCATCCAGCAAAAGGGCCGTGGGCTCCAGCACCAGACAGCGGGCGATGGCGACGCGTTGCTGCTGACCGCCGGAAAGCTGCTTGATGCTTTTATCGCCGGATGTCGGCAGACCGATGCGATCCAGCGCGGACTTGACCTTATCGGCAATTTCCGATTTTCCCAGGCCCTTGCGCACCAAGCCATAGGCGATGTTTTCCGCCACTGACATCATGGGAAACAGGGCCAGTTGCTGGAACACCATGTTGACCGGCCGTTTGTTGGGCGGCACGTCCAGAACCGAATTGCCTTTGATCAGGATGTCGCCCGAAGTGGGCTGGTCGAACCCCGCCATCATGCGCAATATGGTGGTTTTCCCGCATCCCGAAGGGCCCAGAATGGAAAAAAAGTCGCCTTGGGGAACGCCGAAGGAAACGTTATCCACGGCGACAAAAGCGCCGAAGCGGCGCACAAGGGAACGGCATTCCAGATCAAAACTGTCTGTGGTCTCAAGCATCGCCCCCTCGGTCTCAGTTCACAACACCCCATAGAATACAGAAAAAACCGGCGCGAGGTGCACGAAACACCCCGCGCCTCTTTTTCATGTGGAGGCAATCATCATCTCGCCGCTTGCACGCGGTCCATGACTTTACCTTCCATGTCTTCCAATCCGGCCGGAACCGGCGGATACCATTTGATGTTGTCGATGGCCGCCGGCGGGAAGGTTTCTTGATAAACCTTGCGCTTGGCTTCGGTGACGTACTTATCACCATCCTTGGCGGCGGTGAAGTTCCCCGCCGCTTCGGTAATCATCGCCGCGATTTTCGGCTGCATCACGAAGTTAATCCACTTATAGGCAGCATCTTCCGCCTTGGTTTTCTTCGGCAATGCGAACGTGTCGATCCAACCGAGCGCGCCCGCCGTCGGCGCGATGGTTTTGACTTCGGGCTTTTCGGCATTGACCTTCCAGCCGGAACCGTCCCAGGCCATGGCCGCGACGATTTCATCGGAACGGATCAGATTGATCAGCGCGTCGCCGCCCGTCCAATAGGCTTTGACGTTCGGCTTGCATTCGATCAGCTTGGCCTGAACCTTGTCGAGGATCTGCTGGTACTTCGCTTTGTCGTTGTAGGCCGCGAACGGATCCATCCCCATGGAAAAGGCGAACGCGATCAGCGTCGGACGTTTCATGCGGTATGAGACCTTGCCCGCATATTTAGGATTGCACAAATCCAAGTAATCCTTCACGTCCGGCGCTTTGGTGGTGTTGACCGTCAAGGCGCTGGTGCCCCAGACATGCGGCACACCGTATACCTTGCCGTCGAACATGGTGTTCTTCTTGGTGCCTTCCAGCATGGAACCGATCATCAAGCTGGTGTCGATCTTCGACAGATCGATCGGCTTGTAGATATCGTATTCAGCCTGGGCGCTGGTGATACGGTCCTGGGAAGGTTGTGCGAGGTCGAAACCCGCGCCGCCGGTGGCGCGCAATTTGGAAATCATTTCCTCGTTGTTGGAGTTCGTCACCTCAACATCGATGCCGGTTTCAGCCTTGAACATGTCGACGACCTTTTCGGGCGCATAGCCGCCCCAGGTCAAAAGACGCAGTGTTTCGGCGCCGGCTGTGTTGGCCGTCAGGGCCACAGTCGCGCTCAGAACCGCGCCAAGGATGAGATTGGTCTTCGGCTTAAACATCTTAACTTCTCCTAACTCAACCGTTGTCATGCGCGCACGCATGCTTGATTTTCCAAACCCATATGGGTGTTTTGTGCCGAACATTTCGCGTAGCCAAAAACCGGGCCGTTCGTTTCGCCCAAAACAAAACACGATTTTTGTGAGTGTCGAAGCCGCAGTCCACACAAACGCGAAAACGCGCGCGGGCCGCTCAGAATGATGAGGTGCTCATCAATCGTTTTGGGGTTCATTGTACCTCCCCATCCGGCCTTATGTCTTGAAACGGCCTCGCCGGTACATCTCCTTATAAGGGTATGACCAGGAAACCGAATTGGCAACTGCATTCGTAAGGGCTTCACGGAACTTGGTGTGGATGATCAACACCTTAATCGGAATTTCTGTGTGCAATTAACGGTCCCATTTATTCAGGCAAACATTGCACGCCGATGACAAATGCTGCGATAGTTGATGTCTTCATCAAGGTCAAAAACGTGGCGGAGAATTCATGATGCCGGTGCGCGCGCCAAACATTCTTATCGTTGACGGTTATCCGAAAGACGACCGGGAAAACCTCTCCGGATGCGGCATGACCACGGCGGGCGATCTATATGTTTCGATGCTGCGGACCATCTGCCCCGATGCCCGGTTCAAGGTGCTCTATCCGTCCGATGGCGATGGCGCTCTTGAAGCGGGTATGGCCGTGTCCGATTTCGACGGCGTCGCCTGGACAGGCTGTTCCTTGACCATTCATGATGAAACCGATGCGCGGGTGAAACGCCATATCGAGCTGGCGCGGGAAGCCTATCGGGCAGGCGTTCCCCAATACGGAACGTGTTGGGGGATACAAATCGCCGCCGTCGCCGCAGGTGGCACCGTGGCCGCCAATCCAGGCGGACGGGAAATGGGCATCGGGCGCAAGATCACCTTATCCGCCTCAGGGCGCGCGCACCCCATATATGTGGACAAGCCGACTGCATTCGACGGATACGTCAGCCATTTCGATGAAGTGACCCATCTGCCACCAGAGGCGGAAGTCTTGGCCGCGAACGCATTTACACGTGTCCAGGCCTTAAGTGTCTATCATGAAAAAGGCGCGTTTTGGGGACTGCAGTACCACCCTGAATATGACCTGTATGAAATGGCGCGCTTGATCCATTGCCGCCGCGCGGCTTTGATCAAGGAAGGCTTTTTTCAGGACGAAACCGAAGCGCAGTCTTTGGTCCATCGGTTCGAGCAACTGCACAAAAACCCTGCGGACAAGGCCCTGGCTTGGCAGCTTGGCGTTGAGGCGGATCTTATGGTCGATGATGTGCGCCGGACGGAACCGCGCAACTGGATGCAAAGGCTTGTGTTGCCGAACATGGTGTGATGTTCACGGCTGGACGTTTGCGTTATATATTAGGCACTGTAGGTCACACATGTAAGAGGCGGGCCGGTCCGTCACGATGGCCTCATCCACATACCATTTCCAATTGGGGTATTTCTGCCGAGAGACGCGCTTTCGCCGGACCTCCGCAGCCGAACATGGGACCGGACTTGTTCCACCAGCATCGTACGGTTTCATGGCTGACGTCGACGCTGCGTTCATGCAGAAAGGCTTCGACATGACGCAGCGAAAGCGGAAACCGGACATAAAGCATCACTGCCAAACGGATGATCTCGGGCACGGTTTTGAAATACCGAAAGGGATTAGGTTTTACCATGCCCAGAGGCTAAAGCCCGCTTACGGGCTCAAGCCAGTTCAATCCGATCATGCCTTCAGATCCGGTATCACACGTCAGGATGAAGGCGGTGCGAACTTGGTAAGTTCGATACCCTCCACAGCGGACTTGTACTCATCAATACTGGGGGTGCGGCCTAGAATGGTGGACAGGACCACAACCGGGGTGGAAGACAGCAGGGATTCTCCTTTCTTCTCATCCGAGTCACCCACAACGCGCCCCTGGAAGAGACGTGTGGAGGTGGCCATGACGGTATCACCCTTGGTCGCCTTTTCCTGGTTGCCCATACAGAGGTTACAGCCCGGGCGTTCCAGGTAGAGGATGTTCTCATACTCGGTGCGCGCTACTGTTTTCGGAGCGTCGTCATCGAACTCAAAACCGGCATATTTCTTTAGGATATCCCAGTCGCCCTCTTCCTTCAGCTCATCAACGATATTATAGGTCGGCGGGGCCACCACAAGCGGGGCCTTGAATTCCACCTTGCCTTGGGATTTTTCAATGTTGCGGAACATCTGGGCGATGATCTTCATATCGCCCTTGTGAACCATGCAGGACCCAACAAAGCCCAGATCGACCTTTTTCTCCGCACCGTAATAGGAAATCGGACGGATGGTATCGTGGGTGTAACGCTTGGAAATATCGATATTCTCCACGTCCGGGTCAGCAATCATGGGTTCATTGATCTGATCCAGATCGACCACCACTTCCGCAAAGTATTTGGCGTCGGCATCGGGTGTCAGGGCCGGTTGCTCTCCGGACTTTATCCCGGCAATGCGCGCATCGACCTTGTCGATAAGGCCTTGCAGCATGCCGGAATCGATTTCCATGCCCTTGTCGATCATGACCTGGATGCGGGCCTTGGCGATTTCCAGGGATTGAATGAGGGTTTCATCGTTGGAAATACAGATGGACGCCTTGGCTTTCATCTCGGCTGTCCAGTCGGTAAAGGTGAAGGCCTGGTCCGCCAGAAGCGTTCCAATATGGACTTCGATGATACGCCCCTGGAAGACGTTTTCGCCGTTGAACTGGGCGAGCATCTGGGCCTGGGTGGCGTGGACGACATCGCGGAAGTCCATGTGATCCCCCATCTTGCCCTTAAAGGTCACCTTGACGGACTCAGGTACGGGGATGGTTGCCTGACCGGTTGCAAGGGCGAGCGCGACAGTTCCGGAGTCCGCCCCGAAAGCCACACCCTTTGACATGCGCGTGTGGGAATCACCGCCGATGACGATTGCCCGGTCATCAATGGTGATATCGTTCAACACCTTGTGGATCACGT
This sequence comes from Magnetovibrio sp., assembly GCA_028281525.1. GTDB lineage: Bacteria > Pseudomonadota > Alphaproteobacteria > Rhodospirillales > Magnetovibrionaceae > Magnetovibrio. The sequence continues at coordinate 107,457 of JANQJR010000035.1, read as the reverse complement.
CCGTCATGGAATGGTAGACGCCTTTGGGATCACGGCCGGTCACCAAACCGAACTTGTTCATAAAGGCCATCAGCTTGGGCGTATTGGCTTGAGCTTTCTTGTCCCAGACAGAAGCCGTGTGACAGCCGGACTGATAAGCCCCGTCCAAAATCGGAGAAATGGTGGTTGCGGCCATGGCCTCCAGTTCCTGCACCGTCATCGGACCGGTCGTATCCTGGGAGCCCACGATGTTGACTTTCACCCGGGCATCAGAGCCCGCGTGCAGAACGGTTCCTTCAGGAAGGCCAACGGCATTATTGTTGAAGATTTTCTCCACAGCCGTGAGGCCTAGGCCCGGATTGGAAACAATCTTGGGGGGAGCGAAGACCTGCTTCGGTTCCACGCCAAGGGTTTCAGCCGCAAACGTCTGCAGCTTCTTGCCAAAGTCGATGGCATAAGACCCCCCGGCTTTCATGAATTCGACTTTCTGCGGCGAGAAGGAATCACGGAGGTCAGAAAATTCTTCAGTGCCATCTTCACTGCAGAGTTTTTTGGTTTTGGTATTGATCGTCATCACTGTGCCAGTCGCGACGGAGTACTTCTCCTCCAGAACCGGATTGCCATCATTGTTGACGATGACATTGCCATCATGATCGACTTTCTTAACCCAGTTCTTAAGGTCAATACCGATGCCGCCCGTCACACCTACTGTGGTCAAGAATATCGGAGAAATGCCGTTGGTCCCGGCCACAATCGGTGCGATGTTCACGAACGGAATGTAAGGGCTGGCCTGTTGGCCAGTCCAAAGCGCGCAGTTGTTAACTCCGGACATCCGCGAAGAGCCGACACCCATGGTGCCTTTTTCGGCGATCAGCATGATGCGCTTGCCAGGGTGCTGGATCTTGAGCGCCTCGATTTCCTTCTGGGCTTTATCGCTGATAAAGCATTTGCCATGCAGTTCACGGTCAGCGCGGGAGTGTGCTTCGGCGCCCGGTGACATCAGGTCGGTAGAAATATCGCCTTCAGCGGCAACATAGGTGACAACCTTGAACTCTTCCTCGATATCCGGAAGTTTGGTGTAAAACTCAGCCTCGGCATAACTTTCAAGGATATCCCTGGCAACGGCATTGCCCGCCTTGAGGGCTTCGGCCAGCCGGTCCGTATCGGCATCATAAAGGAAAACCTGGGCTTTCAGGACTTCGGCGGCTGATGTCGCAATTGCCGCATCATCTCCAAGTGCGAGGTCGAGCAGCACTTGAACAGATGGTCCGCCTTTCATGTGGGACAGAAGCTCAAAGGCAAATTCCGAGGTGATTTCCTGAACGCTTTCTTCGCCCAGGATAATGGCCTTGAGGAACTGCGCCTTGACGCCTGCCGCACTGGTGGTGCCTGGAAGCGTGTTGTAGATGAAAAACTTAAGGGAGGCTTCACGGTGCTCGTGGCCGGGATCTTGGATGTGGGAAATGATCTCGGAGAGAAGGGCACTGTCGTCAATGGGCTTGGGATGCAGGTCCTGGCCTTTGCGGTCTTCTATTTCCGTTAAGTAGTCCTTATAGAGGCTCATGGTGTCTCCAACCATACTGAAACATCGGGGGCTTAGGGGTATATGGTAGTCAATCATAACATCACCAAGGTGCGGTGCCCGCAACTACTAAAGTCGGGCTTTGGCGAACTTGGTGTCCTCCATGGTCGTTACTCCTTGTGATCCTTAGTCTGCGCATCTCGAACCAAGGCCGCGAGGCGGAAGAAGCCGTGTACCATCTTGGTATAGGGCGACAACACAAAAAACGTCAGGACGGCGCCCAAGTGCAACGCCAGGAGAACCGGCACCCACGCGGTGCCGGCGGCTACGGCGAGCACCAGTCCTGTGGCAGCGACGATCAGCAACAGCAAGATGAACGCCATTTCACCACCCCAGGTATTGTGCGCGCCCAGGTTGCGTTCCGCCCGGGTCTTCAGGAACGCCATCGCCGCAGCACCTGTCGTCAGCAAGACACCGCCCGGAACGCCCAGGAGCTTGGGCAAGCTGGTCCAACCATAGGGCGCGGGCATATCCAGGACGTAGTGCATCAAGGTCGCCACCGCCGTGGCCGCGAAGCACAGAAAGAAGCCATACATGACGGCGTGGTGCGCCCATTTTCGCGCGTTGGAATAGCGATCGCCGATTTCGAAGTTGCAGCCCTGACCCTGTCCACCGGACAGGTCCTTCATATGCGCCGCCATGCCAGCGGCGCGTAACATATGAGACATACGAACCGGCGCACCTTCGATGTGCTGCCAGTATTGGCGTAGACCAATGAAGACAGTCATCAGGGGCAGGACAAACAACGGCGCGAAAATCGCCACCATCACGTTGTGGGACATGACGTCATAGAACCGGCCGCTGTCATCAGAAGCGCGCATGGCGAACAAGGCCCCGAAGGCGACCACCATCATCAACATCACGATGGTGCCGTTGCGTTGAAACAGGCGCGCAAACACGCCGGGCCAGACGAACTTCTCCCAACTCAAGGTGCGGACTTCGGCCAACACGGCGGGGATATTCAAATCGAACTCATGCGGCTCGATATACTGGCAGGCGTAATAGCATCCCCGGCAATTGTGGCACAGGTTGGCCAACTGGGTGATGTCGCCATCCGTGAATACCCGCTTTCGCGTGATCGCGGGAAAGACAGAGCAGTATCCTTCGCAATACCGGCAGGCATTGCAGATTTCGATCTGGCGGCGGGCTTCTTGGGTGGCATCATACGGCATGGCGTGCGGCCTCCTCACCCGAGATGCGGCCGAACACGGTGCCGATGGTCATGCCGAACCCGGCCAGGTAACCTTGGCCGAGGATCGATCCAGCCATGATTTCGCCTGCGGCCCAGATGTTTTCGTAACGACCTTCGGGGCCCGTCACCCGTGCGGTCTCATCGACCTTGAGCCCTAGATAGGTGAAGGTCACCCCGGTACGCAGGCTGTAGCCGTAAAACGGTGGCTCGCTGATGGGACGCGCCCAGTTGGTCTTGGCGGGTGTGATGCCCTCCGTCGCCAAGCCGTCCAGTTCGGTGGGAAAAAACGCGCCATCGCGGCAGGACGTATTGAACGCGTCTACGGTTTCGCGCAAACGGCCCGGGGGCAGTCCCAGATTTTCCGCCAGCTCTTCGATGGTGTCGGCTTTCACCGGCGGGAAGACCGACGGCATGAACAGCTCCAGGCTTTTGGCATCGATGATGGCGTAAGCCACTTGTTCCGGTTGGTTCGCGACCAGGCGTCCCCAGATGGCATAGCGCTTGGGCCAGACGTCCTCGCCTTCATCGTAGAAGCGTTCGGCGGCGTTGTTGACGACGATGGAAAACGGAACGCAATCCAGGCGCGTGACGATGCCGCCGTCGAACTTCGGCGCGCGGCCATCGATGGCCACGGCGTGGCATTGCGTCGGATCGCCGACCGTTTTCGCGCCCTGGTCTTGCATGTCCTTCAGAACCACGCCTTTGTTATAAGGCGTGCCACGGATCAGGAAGTTGCGCGCCGCCGGTCCCCAGGCATCCGCCAGCCAATCGACATTGGACTGAAAACCGCCGGACGCCAGGACCACCGCCTTGGCCTGGACCGTACAGGGATGCCCCGCCACTTCGACCTCCAAGCTTTCGAACGTGCCGCCATTGACGCCCACATGCTTGACCTGGGCTTTGTAGACCACAGATATTCCTAAGTCTTCGGCGGTGTTGTAATACGCATTCACCAGCGCCTTGCCGCCACCTAGGAAAAACGCGTTGGTGCGCGACAGGCTCAGCGTTCCGGACAGGGAAGCCTGGAATCTCACACCATGCCGCTCCATCCACGGCAGGCACGCTTCCGACGTGCGGATCGCAAGGCGGGCCAAGTTCTCATCTGTCTTGCCTTTGGTCACCAGCATCAAGTCGTCGAAGTATTCGTCTTCGCCATAACTGTCCGTCAGGGGACCGAGCGGATCTTTATGCATACAGCGGAAATTGCGGGTGTGGCGGCTGTTGCCGCCGCGATATGGCTTGGGAGCACCCTCCAAGATGACGACCCGCGCACCGGCTTCGGCGGCGGTCATCGCCGCGCACAGGGCTGCGTTGCCGCCGCCGACGACGGCGACGTCCCAGTTCACGGTGGATAGAGTTTCAATGCTCGTCATACCGCCTTAGTCCTGATGGAACCGTGAAAGGTTCACGATAGCTTTTCGATTTAGGATAAATTCACATGTTTCTTTGTCGATCTGCACCAACTGCTGGGACCTTCCCACACCATGCCCTTGGATATGAGCCACAGAGTTCGAACCCTGGCCTTCGCGGCCCTGGGCACTTGGCTGTTTTGGGCCATCGAATTTCCGCTGCCGTTCCTGTTCGGACCGATGGCGGCGTGCTTGATGGCGGCGCTCTTGGGTCAACCTCTCAAAGGCATGGGGCAGGTTTCCAAGGGCATGCGGACCATTTTGGGCGTGGCGGTGGGCGCCTCGGTGACGCCGGCGTTGGTCGATCAGTTGCCGTCCATGGCCATGTCGGTGGCGTTCATCCCGCTTTACATCCTGGTGATCGGCGTCGTGGGGGTGCCGTACTTCCATCGTATCGCAGGGCTTGATAGACCGACGGCGTACTACGCCGCCATGCCGGGCGGTCTGCAGGACATGGTCATTTTCGGCCAGGAGGCCGGCGGGGATGTGCGCGCCCTGTCCCTGATCCACGCCACGCGGGTCTTGTTCATCGTCACCTTGGCGCCTCTGATCATCACCAACTTTTTCGGCGCGACCCTGGATCACCCCATTGGCCGTCCAGCCATCGATTTGCCGTTGGGCGAAATGGGTCTGATGGCGTTGGCCGCCATCGCCGGTTGGAAAGGCGGGGAACGGATCGGCCTGTTCGGCGCATCCATATTGGGCCCGATGATCGTTGCGGCGGGGATGTCGCTGGCGGGGTGGATCGAACACCGCCCCCCCGCCGAAGCCATCTTGGCGGCGCAGTTCTTCATCGGCATGGGCATCGGCGTCAACTACGTTGGCATCACGGCCCAAGAAATCCGCAAGTTCGTCCTGTCCGGCGTGGTGTACGTGGCGCTGTTGGCGGTGTTGGCGGCCCTGTTCTCCCAAATCGTAACGAATTTGGGGTTGGCCGCGCCCCTGGAGGGCTTTTTGGCCTTCGCCCCCGGCGGTCAGGCGGAAATGGCGGTGTTGTCGATCGTCGTCGGCGCGGATCTGGGCTATGTGATCGTTCATCACCTGACCCGGATCATCCTGGTCATCACCGGCGCGCCCATCGCATCCAAGCTGATGTCCATCAGACATTCAAAGCCTCCGGATTGATCATATGCATGGGGCTGCCGTTCAGGTACGCGACGATCTGATCGAAGATGTCGGTGAACTGATGATCGAATTCATCCTCGGTCACGAAGCCGATGTGTGGGGTGCAGATCAGGTTGGGATGGCGCAGCAAGGGATCGTCCGCATCGGTCAGGGGTTCGGTATCGAACACGTCGATCGCGGCCGTGCCGGGGGTTCCGGCGTTTAGCGCATCCAGCAACGCGCCGGGCTCGATCAAACCTGCGCGCGAGGTGTTGACGAACACCGCATCCTTACGCATCCCCATCAGGTCATCGCGCGTGATGATGCCTTTGGTCTCGGGTTTGAGGCGCAGGTGAACGCTGACCACATCGCTTTCGCTGAAAAAGGCCTCCCGGTTTTTGGCGACGGTTTTACCATCCTGTAGCGCCCGGTCGCGCCCGGCCAGGGACGACCACCACACCACCTTCATGCCGAAGGCTTCCGCGTAGTGAGAGACGACCTTGGCGATGCGCCCATAGCCATAGAGGCCCAGGGTGCGCCCATGCAACGTCTTGCCCACGCCGATCTGCCACTTGCCCTGCTTGGTGGAAGCCATCTGCTGAGGGATCTGGCGCATGGCCGCAATGATCAGGCCCCAGGTCAATTCCGCCGCCGCGAAGTTCGGTGCGCCGCCCTTGGGCTGCTTGGAACACAGCAGCACCCCGTTTCGCGTGCACGCCTCCACATCCACATGGGGGTAAACGCCGCGTTGGCTAATGACTTTCAGGTTTGGCAGGCGGTCTAACAGCGCGCTGGTGATCTTTGTGCGTTCACGAAAGAGGACTAGAATATCCGTATTCTGCAGACGTTCGGCCAACGTGTCGGTCTCTTGCACATGATCCGTCCACACGGTTACGTCCAACCCTTCCAACTTGGTGAAACAAGGCAAGTTCCTGAGCGTGTCGAACCAATCGTCCAGAATGGTGATCTTCATGGACCGCTCCAAACCTGTGACGGAACAAACAACTCACCACTGGCGAGTTTGCGCGCCGTGCGCACCAGGCCGGCGGACTTAAGATTGAAGCCGTCGTCCAGGCTGTAGTCGACGATCACCTCCATCAGTCCTTGGGGATGTTCCAGGGTGACCGTGACGGGACTTCCGTCCGGACGATCCAGCAATCCGTCAGCGACGGTTCCGGGCGTTAACGCGCACGACGCCAGGCACTGCGAGCCGGTGACCGCCATGGTGGGGTGCGTCGTCCACGGCATGAAATAGCGCGTCGCGATGGTTCCGCCTTGGTTTGCGGGGGCCAACAGACCGAACTTGGGCGTAACGGACTGGGTCACGTCGCCCATGCTCATGCGTTCCCCAGCCTGAATGCGGATGGCTTCCATGCGGGTGAAGAAGTCTTTGTTGTCGTCCAGTTCTTCGCGGCCTTCAGTACCGCTCAAATCGAAGTCGCTGGCGCGCGCGATCACCATCGGCATGGCGACGTCCATGCAGGTGACTTCGATCCCGTCGATTTCGTCACGTAAGTTGCCCGTGGGGAGGAAAGCACCGGTGTTCGATCCGGCGACATCCATGAAGTTCAGCTCTATCGGTGCGGCTGTGCCGGGAACGCCGTCGATGGCGAATTCTCCTTCGTAGTCGACCTGTCCACCGGGCGTACGGATTTGCGCGACCACCCGCGCCCCGGTATTCACGGCGCGGATTTTGATCTCCGTCACGTCGCCTTGCGGCTGGACCAGGCCCATTTCGATGGCCGCCGGGCCGACACCGGACAGGATATTGCCGCAGGTCGGCTTGAAGTCGACCAGATGTTCCTCGACCGCGACCTGGGCGAAGAAGTAATCCACGTCCGCCCAGTTCTCTTCCGACTTCGACAACATCGCGACCTTGGTGGTCACCGCATTGCCGCCGCCGATGCCGTCGATATTCAGCGGATGACCTGAACCAACCGCGGCGATGAGGATATCCGCAAGTTGGTTCAGATCTTGGGGGAGGTCCGCACGGTTAAAGTAGGGTCCCCGCGACGTGCCGCCACGCATGAACAGAAAGGGAATGCCGGTTTGCAACATGTCATCCATCCTTACGTCAGCGGCCAGGGCAGGTCGAAGTAGCTCTGAAGCAGACCCGGCGGGAAATCGCGGTTCAAGATCCACGCCATGGCGCACATGAACGCAATGCCGCTGGCCGTGTAGATCGCTGCCATGGCCCAGCTGAGACTCGCGCGTAAGCGCATGAAGGTCAGCAGGAACACCAGCAAGGCCAGAATGAAACCGACCAGCGAGGACAGCACCAGCAAGAAACCGAACCACGCCAGGGTCGCCCACAGGCCGTGGGCGGCGGTGGCGTCGTCGCCGGATACTTCACGGTCGGCGAAGATGGTGTCCGTTTCGGGACGGCGCTGCATTTGCCCCAACAACACGAAACAGCATAGCAATCCCACGCCGCAGGCGATCATCGGGAAGATCTTATCGGTGATCAGCCGGTCGTTGATCTGTGAGGCATCGAAAAAGCTGATCGCGAAGTACGCGGTGATCGCCAACAGGAAGATCAAGGGCGCGCGCTTGGAGCCGGATTTCACTTCGCCTTCGGACATGATCATCTTGGCTTGGCGGATGCCAAAGTACACCGACACCACCGTGATGATGATCAGCACGATGACGATCGGCCCGAACAAGTAATCCATACCGACGTCGAAACCCTGACGGAATTTCGACCCAGCGACCTGATAGGCCTGGTTGGCAAAAGTCTCCGCCGGGTTGGACAGCACGAACCCGATCAGGAAAGCCGGGCGCGACCAATCGAAACGGCGCAGGAAAATGCCCAGCAGGCCAATGGCGAACAACGCCACCAGATCCGCCAGGTTCTGACCCGATTGGAACGCCGCGAACGAAATCAGCATGAACAGGAACGGCGCCAGCAGCGTAAAGCGAATCGTCGTCAGTTTTGCGATGGAGCCGGACAAGCCGATGCACAGGATCGTGCCGACCACGTTGGCGAAGGCCAACAGCCAGACGATGGAGTAGGTGATGTCGAGATAGTCGGCGGACAGCATCTGCGGGCCGACTTCCAGGTCGCCGGAACCCAGCAACGCGACTGCCCCCATGAAGATGGCCATGGAACCCGAACCGGGAATGCCGAAGATCAGGGTCGGCACCAGGCCGCCGCCTTCTTTGGCGTTGTTGGAACTCTCCGGCCCGACGATGCCGCGAATTTCACCTTTGCCGAAGTTGCTCTTATCCTTGGTGGTCTGGACCGAATGACCATAGGCGATCCAGTCCACCACCGATCCGCCGAGACCGGGAATGACGCCGACGACAACCCCGATCAGCGAACAGCGCATCGAAAGCCACTTGTTGCGCCACCAATCCTTGACGCCATCGAACCAACCCGCGCCCAGCACGGCTTGTTGGGAAATGGAGCGGTCTTGACGCAGCAGGGCCACGATTTCCGGCACGGCGAAAATGCCAAGGCCGACGATGACCAGTTTTAGGCCGTCGGTCAGATAAGGAATGTCGTAGGTCGCCATGCGCAATGAACCACCGGCATCCGCTTCGCCGATGGTGCCGACGGCCAGACCCAAGGACGCGGCGGCAAGGCCTTTCAACGGGATGCGCCCGGCCAAGATCGCCACCATGGAAAGGCCGAGGATGGTGATCATCAGCATTTCCGGCAGCTTGAACGCCAAAACGATCGGGCGGGCAATCAAGATAAAGAAAGTAAGGAACAACGCCCCGACCAACCCACCGAATAGCGAGGACGAAAAGGCCGCGGCCAAAGCCCGGGCGGCTTCGCCCCTTTTCGCCAGGGGAAAACCGTCCAACACGGTCGCCTGGGATGCGGACGATCCGGGGATGCCCATGAGAACGGAGGCAAAGGTGTCCGAGGTCGGAACCACGGCGACCATGCCGATCATCAAGGCTAGGCCACTGACGGTGTCCATGCCGAACATAAACGGTAAGACCAGCGACAGGCCTGCAATCCCCCCAAGGCCGGGGAACACGCCGACGGCCAAACCCATAACAACGCCAAGGCAGAGATATATCAAAACGCTTGGCTGCAAGATCAGGGCAAACGCATCACCCAACGCAGGCAGAACGGTAGCGAGGACATCCATGACTCGTCTCCTGGTCTATGCGGAAAGAAGAAGATGTCCCGCCTGGGGGAGGACGGGACATCCGGTTCACGGCGTTACTTCAATTCGACGCCGTAGTCTTCTTTCAACCAGTTGACGACGTAGGCTTTTGCGGAGTCCGGAACGGACGTAGCCTGATCCAAAGCAGCTTGGGCGTCCTTGCCGACGAACATCGGGTACTTGCCCAGACGCTTGGCGGAAATGGTCGCGAAGTCATCGCGCGCCTTGACCTTGCCAAAGGCCTCGACGAAGGTGTCGATCACCTCTTGCGGGGTGCCTTTGGGCAGAAAAGCGATTTTCTGCACCGGGAAGCCCGCCGTGAAGAAGGCTTTCCACGCATCCCAGGCTTCGCCCTTGGTTTCACAGCCATCGGTCTTTTCACAAACTTCCTTGAACGTCGCAACGTCCGGGAAGGTCGGGTCGCGCACGATGTTGCCGTCCGCGTCCAGCGAACCCCAGGTCATCATTGGAACAGCCTTGCCCGCTTCGACCAGCGAGACCACACCCTTGAGATAACCGGAAGAGGTTTGATAGTCGATGTTGGCTTCGCCGCGTTCGAACATCAAACGACCATCGCCACGGCCCTTGACGCCGAACACCGGTTCAACCTTCAGGCCCAACATTTTCCAGGCCAGCAGCGGAACCAGATCCAGACGGGTCGCACCTTGCGAACCGTAGATGAAGTTCACGTCTTTCAGATTGTTGGCGGAGCCATCGAACTTCGCGCCCAGATCCGGCGGAAGATAGGCGACGCCACCGGTGCCGGTGGCCATCACCGGATTCCAATCCTTGTATTCGTAGCGAACGCGCGGATCGCCCAGCAGGTACGGGAATTGGGTGGAGCCGGACGAGCCGAACATCACTGTGCCGTCACCATTTTTTTGCTTTTGGAACCAGTTGGCGCCCTTCGTCGAACCAGCACCGGGCATGAATTTCACGACCACGGTGGGTTGGCCGGGCAAAGCTTCGCTCACCAGCGGAGCGAAGAAATTCGCCCACTTGGCGGAACCGCCTTTTTCGGAGAACGGAATGGTCCATTCTACGGTTTTACCTGCCATATCAGTGGCCTGCGCTGAAACTGCGCTCCCCAACACAACAGCCGCAGCAATGCCACACATGGCACGGCGCGTATATTTAGTGAACGTTGACATGTTTATCTCCCAAACGTTGTTTTTAGGGGTAACCCTCTTTCCGGGGGAGAACCCTTTTTATGTGTGCTGGAACACCTCTGATTACCAGCTTGATAATGGCAGTTTGGCGTAGCAAGCTTGCATGAAGCTATCAGGGGCCCGCACATGCGCATTGTGATTATCGAGGACAACACCTCCCTGGCTTCCGGAATCGCCCATCGATTGCGCGACCAGGGACATGCCGTCGATGTGTTGCACGATGGGGAAGAAGGCAACGCCTTCCTGGCAGGCGAAGGGGCGGACATCGTCGTCCTCGACATCAACCTTCCGGGTATGTCCGGGCTGGATATCCTGCGCAACATGCGCCGCCGCCAAGACGCCACCCCCGTCCTGATGCTGACGGCCAGAACGGAAACATCCGATCGCGTCGAAGGCCTGGACGCAGGCGCGGACGATTATCTGGTCAAACCGTTCGAGATGGATGAGTTGGAAGCGCGCATTCGCGCCCTGTCCCGCCGCCGGGGGCAAGACCAGACGGCGATGCAAACCATCGGCCCGCTGACCTTCGATCTTGGCGCGCGCATCCTGCGCTCCGGTGACGAGGTCGTCGACCTGCAACGCCGCGAACTGGCGGCGTTCGAATGCCTGTTCGAACGCCGCGGCAGATTGGTGTCGAAGGCCACTTTGGTCGATCACATCTATGGCATCGGTTCCGACTTTGATGAAAAGACCGTCGAAGTCCCCATATCGCGTCTACGAAAGAAGCTTGCTGAATACGGCATCGTGATCAAGTCTGCACGCGGGCTAGGTTACATGATGGAAGACCCCTGATGCTGCTGTTTCCCACCATGTCGCTCCGCGTTCGGTTGTTGATCTTGATCCTGGTGCCGCTGACCGTGATCTCCGTCTTCGCAGGCTATTGGCGGATCTCCGAAGCGACGGAAACGACGCGCGAAGTGTTCGACCGCACGCTGGTCGCCCTGACCCTGGCGATTTCGCGCGATGTCATCGTGTCTGAAGGGGACGCAATATCCGAAACCACGTATCAAATGCTGCGGGACGCGGTCGAGGGCCATGTGTTTTACCATGTCTACGGACCGGACGGTTCGTTCATCACCGGCTACGCCACCCCGCCGGTCATGCCGCCGGGGGTGGAGTTGAAGGGAAACGAGCCGTTTCTGTTCGATTCCGTTTATCGCGGCGATCAGGTTCGTGCGGCCCGGCTTCAGGAATATGCGACGTTTGATACGGTCAGCGGATTTGCCTCGGTCACTGTGTGGCAACCGATGGCGGAACGCGAAACCTTTGTCCGCCAACAGGCGCTCCGCGCCTTGGCCTTGATCGCGTCTCTTTACTTAACCGTTGCGGCGGTCGTTTGGTTCGGCATTAACCTGGGTCTCAAGCCCCTGACAGAATTGCAAGACGCCATTTCTCAACGGTCATCGGACGATCTCAGCAAAATCAAGCGGCCCGTCCCGCCCGAGGTCTTGGGCGTTGTCGGAACGCTGAACGCCCTGTTCCAACAGGTCCAAACCGCCATGAAGAGCCGCGATCGCTTTATTTCCGACGCGGCCCACCAATTGCGCAATCCGGTTGCAGGCTTGTTGTCCCTGGCCGAGGCTGCGCGAGACGCGAAGTCCCCGGAAGACCGGGTGTCGCGGGTCGATGAAATCGTCCAGGCCGCGCGCCATGCATCGTACCTGACCAACCAGCTCTTGTCTCTGGAACGCGCCAAGGGGCAAACCGATCAGACGCGTTTCGAACGCAAGGATCTAAACGAAGTCGTGCGGGCCGTTTGTGAGCGCAATGCGCCCAAGGTGTTGGGTAAAGGCCTTGATTTCGGCTTTCATGCCCATGAGAAACCGCTCGACGTTCGGGTCGATGAACTGCTGGTTCAGGAAGCGGTGCAGAACCTGATCGACAATGCCTTGATCCATACAGGGTCCGACAACACGGAAATCAATGTCGCCGTCGCGCTGCGCGATGGCATGGCGTATTTGTGCGTTTCGGACAAAGGGGCTGGGCTGGATGTCAAGGACAGCGAGGTCGCCTTTTCGCGGTTTGGGCAACTTTCTCCCAGCCAGGGAAGCGGCTTGGGATTGGCCATCGTCGAAGAGATCGCCGCTGTGCATGGCGGACGCGCCGAGATCGAGTCTTCTGACGAAGGTGCTAGAATTTCCTTATCGTTTCCAATGGATTAGTTTTTATATTAGGTCATGCTGAAACGAGATGGCTCGTTGCTGCATTGAGCATTACCACACCTCAATCGATCCATCGTAATTTGGTTTCAACGACAACTTCCCGACCGAGGAGCGAGGCCATGTACACGATGACCTTTAAACACAATCCGCTTGAAGCCGTGACCGGACTGCTGCACAAACTGGAACAGGCGCTGGTTCACGCCTTCAAAACCCTTTACGCTGCCAACCAGGCCGCGCACCTCTGCGAACAGGGCCGGAAGCTGGACGTTCAGGATTTACGGCGCTTGGGCCTGATGGATTAATCGCTGCTGCAATAACAACGGAATCACCGTGCAAAGCTTCGATATCGTTACATTACGCGTCTTTCTAGCCGTCGCGCGGGCCGGCAGCATCGGCGCTGCCGCACGAAACGAACATATCGCAGCCTCCGCCGTCAGCCGACGCATCAGCGATTTGGAACACGACCTCGGCGTTTCGCTGATCCGACGCAGTCCATCCGGCGTGACGCTCACACCCGCAGGGCAGGTCCTAGCGGAACATTGCAAAACGGTATTGAATCAATTCTCCGAAATCCGGGCGGACTTGAAACGTTTCTCCGAAGGTATCGTGGGTGAACTGCGTATCGCCGCCGTTACCTCGGTCGTGGCGGGAAGCCTGCCGAAGCTTTTAAAGGCCTATCAAGACGCCAATCCCAACGTCGCGGTATCGCTGACAGAAATTTATTCCGCGGACGGCATCCGCCAGCTCCGCGAAGACTTGGCCGACCTGGTCATCATCGCCGACACCGTCGATACGCGCGGCTTCGACGTGAAGCCCTACGCCAGCGATCCGGTATGGGTGCTCGGCAACGAAACGCATCCGTTATTCGAAGGCCACGCGCCGGGCGAACCGATCCAGTTCACCGATACCTTGGATTACGAACACCTATCGCTTCACGAAGGTGGCGTGCTCGACGAACTGGTGGCGACGGCCACGCGCCGGGCGGGACGCCAACCGGTGCGCCGCATCCGCGTCGCGCGCTTCGATGCGCTACGCCGCTGTGTCAGTGCGGGGTTGGGCCTGGGCTTCTTGCGGGAAAGCTCGGTGAAACCCTACCTGGAACTGGAAAACCTTAAGGGCGCGCCGGTCTCCGATTCCTGGTCCGACCGGCGTTTGATCTGCGCCTTTCCGAAGTCCAAGGATGTCTCTCCGGTCGTGGCGGAGTTCCTTACGCTGTTGGACCCGGCTTCCTAAGAAAAATTTTTCAGAAATGCGCATATTGAAAGCCCGGCGTAAGCTTGCCGCGCCTCTGGGCATCCGAAACCGCCCCAAAGACCCTGGAACTGCGGGTTTTCGGGCCAGAAATGATCTAGTTTCAGTTTGAAAACGGTCCTATTTCCAGAGCCCTGTTTAGGTCCGCTAATGGCCCTAACGGAAAACGTCTCTGATCATTCTCCGGCCTGAAGGTTTAAGCTTTTTAGCCCGCCGGTTTCAATGATGAAGTCGATGATCTCATCAACGCCGTCACCCTTTTCGACGTTGGCGAACACGAACGGGCGATCGCTCCGCATCTTCTTAGCGTCGCGCTCCATCACACCCAAGTCCGCGCCGACCAGCGGAGCGAGTTCAATCTTGTTGATCACCAAAAGGTCCGAGCGCGTGATGCCCGGCCCGCCCTTGCGCGGAATCTTTTCACCCGCACAGACGTCAATGACATAGATGGTGATGTCAGCCAGTTCCGGCGAAAAGGTTGCGGACAAATTGTCGCCGCCGGATTCCACGAACACGGCCTCCAAATCCGGGAACTTTTCCGCCATGTCTTTCACTGCGGCTAGGTTCATAGACGCGTCTTCGCGGATGGCGGTGTGCGGGCAACCGCCCGTTTCCACCCCGGCAATGCGTTCCGGCGCCAATGCGCCGTTGTGGGTCAGAAACTCCGCGTCCTCGCGGGTATAGATGTCGTTGGTGATTGCGGCGATGTCGTAACCATCGCGCATGCGCAAACACAGGGCTTTCAACAAAGCGGTCTTGCCGGACCCGACGGGGCCACCGACGCCGATGCGTAAGGGGTTGGAGCTCATGATCGAAATAACCTCGAATACTGGGTTTCGTGTTGCATGGACAGCCAGTCCACCATGAAGGCTGCAGAACCGATGTCGGAGCGGTCGCGTGCTAATGTCTCCGCCAAGGCCTGTTCGATGACCGGCTCCAGCGCAGCAATGATTTTCTGCCCATCGGTTTGCCCCAAGGGCACCAGTCGCACGATGGCGCTGGTGATGTTGGCGGCGAAGGCATGCAGGTACGCCCCCAATGCAGCCTCAAGCCCCACGTCCACGAAAGCCGCCGCGAGGGCCACCGCGGTGGCGTAAGAGGGTTGAACGTTTTGGGTCTTCATCACCTGGGTGATGGCGTAAAGTCGATCATTGGGCCATGCAGCCGACACGGCATCGAAAAAGGCTTGGCCCTGAGCGCGCGATTCCAATCCCAATTCGTTGGTACCTTTTAACGCATCGGCCTGGGTTGCAATCTCAAGATATTTTGGGGTGTTTTGCTCTTCAGCGGCCAGATAGGCGCTAACGAACAAATCCGCATCCATACGCCCGGCGCCGTGTTTCAGGATGAAGGTGATCCAATCGATGGCCTGATCCCGGTTCAAGACGCGTCCCGTTTCCACAGCGGACTCGGCTCCATGGGAATAGGCGTAGGCCCCTACCGGAAACGATGGGGACAGCCACGCCATCAGGCGCAGAAGGCCCTTATCCGTGATGGGAATGGGTGTGGCCATGTCCGCCTCCTGCTGATGAAGGGGTGTCGTAAGCACCGGGCTCCGGCACGAACGGCGCGGTTTCGCGTTCCGTCGTTGCGCCCAGGCCTTCCAGCATGTGCTGAAGCACGTGGTCGTATTGAATGCGCAGCTTTCCGTCGTCCAGGACTTCCACAGGCGTGTGGCGGTTGCCGATGTGCCACGCCAAACGCGCGGTGTGTTGGATGTCCGCGCCCGTCACGTCCAGGACGTCTTCCAACGCGGCGCGCACCAGCAGCACGCCACCCCCCTCCAACGCCAAGCCGTCGCCGTCTTCGAACCGGGTGGCTTGGGCCAGGTTCAGCAGGAACGGCTCACCGCTGTCGTCTGTCAGCCGAATGCGGCGGCGGAAGCGGTCTTCGAAGCTCAAAGTCACGGTCCCTTTGGCTTCCTGCGGCGTCCAGTCGGACTTGGGGATGACACGGGTGGCGCGACGCATCGGTTTCTCCTCAGAACAAGAAATAGCGCTGCGCCATGGGCAGCACGTCGGCGGGTTCACACGTCAGCAGTTCACCGTCGGCGCGGACCTCGTAGGTTTCCGCATCGACTTCGATAGCAGGCGCGTAGTCGTTGAGAACCATGTCCGCCTTTTGGGCTTTCCGGCACCCGTCGACAGCAACCAAAGGCTTATCGATGCCGTAGGCTTCAGCCATACCTTCTTCGACAGCCAGTTTGCTGGCGAACGTCACACAAGTTTCCGTACGCGCCCGTCCCAACGCACCGAACATGGGGCGATAGTGCACCGGTTGCGGCGTCGGGATGGAAGCGTTGGGA
Organism: Magnetovibrio sp.; assembly: GCA_028281525.1. Classification (GTDB taxonomy): domain Bacteria; phylum Pseudomonadota; class Alphaproteobacteria; order Rhodospirillales; family Magnetovibrionaceae; genus Magnetovibrio. Next base: position 91,183 of record JANQJR010000035.1, on the reverse strand, counting down.
TCACCCATGGCCGCCGCGACAATAGCGCCACCCTTGACGATCACATCCGGTTTGGTGCCGAAGAACGCCGGTTTCCACAGCACGATGTCGGCCATCTTGCCCACTTCGATGGACCCCACGTGCTGGGCGATGCCGTGCGTAATAGCCGGATTGATGGTGTATTTGGCGATGTAGCGTTTGACGCGGAAATTGTCGTTATCGCCGGTTTCTTCCACCAGCGCGCCGCGTTGTCGCTTCATTTTGTCCGCCGTTTGCCAGGTGCGGATGATCACTTCGCCCACGCGGCCCATGGCTTGGCTATCGGACGCAATCATGGAGAACGCGCCCAAGTCGTGCAGGATGTCCTCCGCCGCGATGGTTTCCTTGCGAATACGGCTTTCGGCGAAGGCCACGTCTTCGGGGATGCGGCTGTCCAAATGATGACACACCATCAGCATATCCAGATGCTCGTCGATGGTGTTGACGGTATAGGGTCGCGTCGGGTTGGTGGAAGACGGCAGAACGTTCTGCTCGCCACACACTTTGATGATATCCGGCGCATGACCGCCGCCCGCACCTTCGGTGTGAAACGCATGAATGGTGCGGCCCTTGAACGCGGCGATGGTGTTTTCCACAAAGCCCGACTCATTAAGCGTATCGGTGTGGATGGCGACACCCACGTCGGTGTCTTCGGCAACGTTCAAACAAGTATCGATAGCGCTGGGCGTGGTGCCCCAGTCTTCATGCAACTTTAGTCCACATGCGCCGGCGCGCACTTGTTCCATCAAGGCATCGGGGCGGGATGCATTGCCCTTGCCGAAGAACGCTAAGTTCATGGGCAGGCCTTCGGCGGCCTGTATCATCTTTTCGATGTGCCAGGGTCCCGGCGTGCAGGTGGTGGCGTTGGTACCCTCCGCCGGGCCGGTGCCGCCGCCCAGCATGGTGGTCACGCCGGAATAAAGCGCATCTTCGACCTGTTGCGGACAGATCCAGTGGATGTGCGCATCAATGCCGCCGGGCGTGACGATGCGTCCCTCTCCGGCGATGGCTTCGGTGCCGGGACCGACGATGATGTCCACATCCGGCTGGGTGTCGGGATTGCCGGCCTTGCCGATACCTATGATGCGCCCGCCACGGATACCGATGTCGGCCTTGATGATGCCCCAATGATCGAGGATCAGAGCGTTGGTGATGACGGTGTCCACCGCGCCTTGTTGGCGGGACGTCTGGGCCTGGCCCATGCCGTCGCGGATGACTTTGCCGCCACCGAATTTGACTTCTTCGCCGTAGGTGGTGCGGTCTTCCTCGACCTCGATGAACAGCTCGGTATCCGCCAAGCGAACCTTGTCGCCCACGGTCGGGCCGAACATGGAGGCATAGGAGGTGCGATCGATTGCGTATGCCATCTCTTAGCCCTCCGCACTTTTGTTTAAGGGGCCATCGACTTTGGCGTTGAACCCGATGGCGATGCGGTCGCCCGCCAGGGCGACCAGTTGAACGTCGCGCGATTGCCCGGGCTCGAACCGAACGGCGGTCCCGGCCGGAATGTCCAGACGGAAACCACGGGCCGCTTCGCGGTCGAAGTCCAGCGCTTCATTGGTTTCATAGAAGTGATAGTGACTGCCCACCTGCACCGGGCGGTCGCCGGTGTTGGCGACGGTGAGCTCCAGCGTATCGCGGCCATCGTTCAAAGTGATGTCGCCAGCGGCGGTAATGACTTCACCTGGGATCATCTTGTGGATCATGGCGGCCTCCTTTAACGGATAGGATCGTGAACGGTGACGAGCTTGGTGCCGTCGGGGAACGTGGCTTCGACCTGGATATCGTGGATCATCTCAGGAATCCCCTCCATCACCTGATCGCGGGTCAGAACGGTCGCACCGTCGCGCATCAATTCGGCGACCGTCTTGCCGTCACGCGCACCTTCGACCACGAAGTCGGAGATCAAGGCGATCGCTTCGGGGTGGTTGAGCTTGACGCCGCGCGCCAAGCGCTTGCGCGCGACCTCGGCGGCCATCGCCACCAGAAGTTTGTCCTTTTCACGGGGTGTCAGTTGCATATGACGGAGCCTCCCAATCAAACGTGTCTTTAAACGTGCCAGAGCCGGGGCATACGTTCCGGCAGGTTCTGTGTGTGGGCGCGAAACGCGGCCCAGAAGTGTCCAAATGACTCGCGCATGGCCAGTGCATCGAAAGCCAGCCAACGCGCAACCAAAACGCCGTTGATCACGGTCGCGCCGTTGCGCACCCGATCGTCCCCTTCACCCAGAATCTTGCGGGCGAGGTCTAAACGATCCGCCGCATCCGGCGCAACGTGCACGAAGGTCGCGACGGCCGTTGCGCCATCGAACCCGGCGGGGTGGTCCAGCTTGGCTTGGATGTCGCCATCCAAGTGCAAGGCGTCGGCCCATATTTGTCGGCCCTCCCGGCGCACGTCCCAGACATCGCGAATCAAACCGGTGCGGACGGTTTCGCCCATGGCGATACGCCCGAAAACCAGCATTTCCGCCCCACTGAAGACGGCGTTCGGCGCGACGTCGACCCGGGTGGTGCGGCGCAGGCGGGCTTGGTCGAACACGATGGTTTCCTGGGGCAACCATTCCAGATAGCCCCCGTCTTCGACGTTTAAGTTCGCATTGAAATGAGTGTCCGGCCCGGTGGAGCGATAGACTTTTTCCGCCGCTTGTCCCATGACGTGTGCGTGGGCATTCCGACGTACACGCACATCGACATCCAACTGGTCGCCCCCAACCAAACCGCCGGATGTCGTCACCAATACGGCGCTGGTGAGTTCGTCCTTGGGTAAAGTGGGAAACAACACGCGAAAGGGCGACGCATGGTAAAGGTGCTTCAGCCGCGTCTGGTCTGCATCATGCGCGAAGCCCAATTCCGCACGGCCCCGCATGCCGGTGAGCGGCGTGGGATCGTTTTGCGCGTTCAAAGATTTATCAGACGGTAAGGTGGCGGCGTACATCTTCTTCCACCATATCAGCTTTTGCACCGGAGAGAACCACTTCGCCGCGATCCATGACGCAAAAAGCGTCCGCCAGATCGCGGGCGAATTCGAAATATTGCTCCACCAACAAAACCGCCATGTCGCCCCGGGACGCCAGCAAGCGAATCACCCGTTCGATGTCCTTGATGATGGAGGGCTGAATGCCTTCGGTCGGTTCATCCAACACCAACAAGCGCGGGCGCGTCACCAACGCGCGGGCGATGGCGAGTTGTTGCTGCTGACCGCCGGACAGGTCGCCGCCGCGGCGCCCCAACATGTCCTTGAGGACCGGGAACAAATCGAAGATTTCGTCTTGGACGTGGCGCAGCGGGCGGGGCACGGCGGCGAAACCTGTTTTGAGATTTTCTTCGACGCTCATCAACGGGAAGATTTCACGTCCCTGAGGCACGAAGGCAATACCCCGCCGGGCGCGTTCATGAGGCGAGAGCTTGGTGATGTTTTCCCCGTCCCACAAAATCGTTCCGGCGCTGGCGTCGTGCTGACCGACGATGGCGCGCATCAAGGACGTCTTGCCCACGCCGTTGCGGCCCATGACACAGGTCACTTGACCGATTTCCGCGTTCAGGTCGACGCCGCGAAGAGCCTGGGATGCGCCGTAATGCAGATCGATGCTTTCCACGTTCAACATAACTTAGCGCCCCAAATACACTTCGATCACTTGCTCGTTGGCCTGCACCACATCCAGGCTGCCTTCGGCCAGGACCGAACCTTCGTGCAGCACATTGACACGGCAATCCAAGGCCTTGACGAATTCCATATCGTGCTCGACCACGATTACGGAATGGCTCTTGGAAATATCTTTCAGAAGTCTTGCGGTTTCTTCGGTTTCCGCATCCGTCATGCCCGCCACCGGTTCGTCCACCAGCAACAAGTCCGGGTCCTGCATCAACAGCATGCCGATTTCCAGCCATTGTTTCTGTCCGTGGGACAACGCACCGGCTTCGCGTTGGCGGTCTTCGGCCAGATTGATGATCTTAAGCACCTCGTTGATGCGATCGTATTGCTCGGACAATAGGCGGAAGAACAAACTCTGGTAAGGGCTGCGGTTGCCTTTCAACGCCAACTCCAGATTGTCGAACACGGTGTGGTTTTCGAATACGGTCGGTTTTTGAAACTTGCGTCCGATACCTAAATTGGCGATCGCGGCTTCATCCAGTTGCGTCAGATCGATGCCGCCGTTGAAAATCACGTCCCCGGTGTCGGGGCGGGTCTTGCCGGTGATGATGTCCATCATGGTGGTTTTGCCGGCGCCGTTGGGGCCGATGATGGCGCGAAGTTCGCCTTCTTCGACGTAGAGGCTGAGATCGTTGATGGCTTTGAAACCGTCGAAGTTGACCGATACCCCGTCGAGGTACAAAATGGTTTGGGTATGTTGGGTCACTGGCCGGCCTCCTTATCCGCATAGTCATAGGGGCGTAGCCACTTCGCGAGTTGCAGGCGTCTGGCCTCAAAGGCGGCTACGATGGATTCCGTGCCGACAATGCCCTTGGGCAGGAACAAGGTGGTTAGGATGAACAATCCGCCCAGCATGAACAGCCAGATTTCCGGAAGTGCGCCGGTGAAATACGTCTTGGCGTAGTTCACCACCAATGCGCCGATGATCGGCCCCACCAGGGTTCCGCGCCCGCCCAGCGCCACCCAAATGACGATTTCAATAGAGTTCGCCGGGGCGAATTCGGAGGGGTTGATGATGCCCACCTGCGGCACATAAAGCGCACCCGCAATTCCCGCCAGTACGGCGGACACGGTGAAAACGAACAGTCTATAGTATTCCACCCGGTAGCCTAAAAACCTCGCGCGGCTCTCAGAATCGCGGATGGCGATGATCACCCTGCCCAAACGCGAGTCCACGATGAAGCGGCACACCAAATAACCACCCACCACCGCCATGGCGGACAGGAAGAACAAAGTTGCGCGCATGCCGTCGGACTGGATGTCGAAGCCCAAGATGTCCTTGAAATCGGTCAACCCGTTGTTGCCGCCAAAACCCATGTCGTTGCGGAAAAACGCCAGCAACAAGGCATACGTCATCGCCTGGGTGATGATGGAAAGATAGACGCCCGTGACGCGGGAGCGGAACGCGAACCAGCCGAACACGAACGCCAGCACACCTGGGACCAGCATCACCATCAACATGGCGAAACCGAAATTGTCGAAGCCGTACCAGTACCAGGGCAGTTCCTTCCAGTCCAGGAACACCATGAAGTCCGGTAGGGTCGGATCACCGTAGACGCCGCGGTCACCGATCTGGCGCATCATATACATGCCCATGGCGTAACCGCCCAGCGCGAAGAACGCGCCGTGCCCAAGGCTGAGGATGCCGCAATATCCCCACACCAGGTCGACGCTCAGCGCCAACAGGGCGTAGGTCAGATATTTGCCTAAAAGTGTGACCACATAACTGGGCACATGGAACGGGCTGGTTTCCGGAACCATCAGGTTTAAAACTGGCACCAGAAATGCCGCGAGAACCAAAATGCCGAGAACGGCGGCAGCAACGCGGTCGTGAAGGATGCGCAGGATCATCGGCTGATGGGTCATGGCTCAGCTCTCCACCGCGCGGCCCTTGAGGGCGAACAGTCCCCGTGGACGTTTTTGGATAAACAGGATGATGCCCACCAGCACCAGAATTTTGGCCAGCACAGCGCCCGCGTAAGGTTCCAAGAACTTGTTGACGATTCCCAGCGAAAACGCGCCCACCAGCGTACCCCACAGATTGCCGACACCGCCGAACACCACCACCATGAAGCTGTCGATGATGTAGGTCTGGCCCAGGTTGGGCGAAACGTTGTCGATTTGGCTTAAGGCCACGCCCGCCATGCCGGCGATGCCGGACCCCAGCCCGAACGTCAAAGCGTCGACCCAACCGGAGCGGATCCCCATGGAACTGGCCATGGACCGATTTTGTGTCACCGCACGCATCTGCAGGCCGAACATGGTCTTGCGCGCGATCAACGCCAGCATCACCAACACAGCCAGGGAAAAGACGATGATCCAGATGCGGTTATAGGTCAGCACCAAGCCGGTCGACGTTTCGATCGCGCCCGACATCCAGCTGGGATTGCCAACTTCCTGGTTGGTCGGGCCGAAGATGGAGCGAATCAGTTGCTGCAGGATCAGGCTCAACCCCCAGGTCGCCAGCAAGGTTTCCAAAGGGCGACCGTAAAGCCAACGGATGATGCCGCGCTCAATCGCGATGCCGACAAGTCCGGTCACCAAAAACGCCATCGGCACCGCAACGGCCAGGGACCAGTCGAACGCGCCGGGAAAATTGTTGCGGAAAATTTCTTGGACCACGAACGTGGTGTAGGCGCCTAGCATCACCATTTCGCCGTGCGCCATGTTGATCACGCCCATCACGCCGAATGTGATGGCGAGCCCCACGGCGGCCAACAACAAGACCGAGCCCAGCGACACGCCTTGAAAGAGATTGCCGACGAACGCCCAGGTGGCGAGACGGTTTTCGACGCTGACTTGCATGTCCTGGGCCATGGCCTTGACCGCATCGTCATCCGCATTCGCCGCCACCTTGCTGAGCAGGGCGGAAACGTCTGGATCGGTAAAGTCGCCTAAGACCTTGGCGGCTTCGATGCGCGCTTGGGTGTCCGTGCCGTACTCCAACACGATGGCGGCCCGGGCGCGGGTCATACGGTCGCGGACGTCCGCGTCGTCTTCGCGCTTAAGCGCCTTTTCCAGCATCGGCAGCATACCGGGGCTGTTGGCTTTGAACACTTCATCGGCGGCTTTCATCCGCTTGGCACTGTCCGGGCTCATCAACGTCATGGCCCCCAACACGCCTTTGAGTTGACCACGCAGTTTGTTGTTGATGCCGATCTTCTTGGCTTCTTTTCGGGTGGCTTCGCCCGCTTCCTTGCCAGTCACAGGGTCGGTCAGAACGTAAACCTTGCCGGATTTTTCGGCGAAAAAGACCTGTTTGTCAGCTTTGCGGTAGAACAGTTTGCCGTTCAGCAGAGCTTCCAAGACAGGCACCGCACGCTCATCCCCCGTGGCGACCAGAGCGTCGATCGCTTGGCCAATCTGTTTTTTGCTTTTGGCGTTGAGCGCCTGGACGGCGTCGGAAAATTCATCGGCGTGAGCCGGTGCACTAGTTGCCGTGACCAAGCCTAAGATGATCGCCAAAGGCAACACCCAACTGAATGTGAAAAACTTGCGCAACATCCGTCCTCAGCTTCTTGGCGTTTAAGTGTCCGGTGAGGTGTGAAAGGGCTTAATGAATATTCGGGAGAGAAACCGGAGCGGGATGGCGGACCATACCCGCCCCGTTTTCAAGGAGACCTAAGTTCGATGGAGGCGCGGATTATTTCGCCGCCATTTCTTCGAACATCGGTTTTTCGCAGTTGCCGCAGACCCACGGATAGGTCCAGTCGGCGGTCAGCTTGGCGCTTTCCGGAATGAAATCGGACCACGCGTCGCCGACCACTTCGCCGTCCGTCTGCCAGACGATGTCGAACTGACCGTCATCTTGGATTTCGCCGATCAGGACCGGCTTGGACAGGTGGTGGTTGGTGTTCATCACAGCCGTGCCGCCCGTCAGGTTCGGAACGGTCTGGCCGTACATGGCTTGGCGCACGGCGTCGACGTCGGTGGAACCCGCCTGTTTAACAGCCTGGGTCCACATCTTGAAGCCGATATAGGTGGCTTCCATCGGGTCGTTGGTGACACGCTTGTCGTCTTTGATGAAGGCTTTCCACTTGGCGATGAAATCTTCGTTCACGTCGGCGTCGACGCTCATGAAGTAATTCCAAGCGGCCAGGTGACCGACCAGAGGCGCGGTGTCCAGACCGGCGAGCTCTTCTTCACCGACGGAGAACGCAACAACCGGAATGTCTTCGGCCTTGATGCCCTGGTTACCCAGTTCCTTGTAGAACGGCACGTTGGCGTCACCGTTGATGGTGGACACCACGGCGGTCTTTTTGCCGGCAGACGCGAACTTCTTCACGTCGGCGACGATGGTCTGCCAGTCGGAGTGACCGAACGGCGTGTAGTTTTCCATGATGTCGGCATCCGTGATGCCTTTGGAATTCAGATAGGAGCGCAGAATCTTGTTGGTCGTGCGCGGATAAACATAGTCGGTGCCCAGCAGCACGATGCGCTCGGCACCGCCACCGTCTTCGCTCAGCAGGTAGTCGACAGCCGGAATGGCCTGTTGGTTCGGCGCTGCACCGGTGTAAAACACGTTGCGCGAGCTTTCCTCGCCTTCGTACTGCACCGGATAGAACAGCATGCCGTTCAATTCTTCAATGACCGGCAGAACGGATTTACGCGACACCGACGTCCAGCAGCCGAAGATCACATCGACATTTTCTTTTTCGATCAACTCACGCGTCTTTTCGGCGAACAGCGGCCAGTTGGAAGCGGGGTCGACCACGACGGCTTCCAGCTTCTTGCCGAGCAGGCCGCCGGCTTTGTTCTGTTCTTCCACCATCATCAAGACAGTGTCTTTCAGCGTGGTTTCGGAAATGGCCATGGTCCCGGACAGAGAGTGCAGGACTCCAACCTTGATGGTGTCTGCGGCATGGGCCACGGTGCTCAGCATGGTGCCCGCGGCAATCGCGGCGGTACCTGCCATTAAACGAAGTTTGTTTTTCATACGCGTTACTCCAATGTCAACGAAGGAAACTCGCTTCGTTTTTTGCAACCCATGGGCCAGATACAGTTCAGAAACATGAAAAATCATTACTTTTCATGTAGTTAATTAAAATCAGAAACCTGCGAGAAAGGCGCGAGATACATTTCATTTACATTGAAAATGGATGGGCAATTATTGGGCAGGAACCCCGCCCAATAATTCAGCACACGCCTACTTTTTGAGCGTTAAATGCCGTGCAAACGCTTTGACCGTGATCAGAGCGCTCTTTATAGTCGGTCGCGTTTCAGATCGTTTTCCGGCAGACCCAAACAACATGAACGAAGCCAAACGCATTCTCATCGTCGAAGACGATCCTGGTGTTCGGGACATGATGGTGTCCTACCTGGGTGCACAAGGGTTCGAAGTGCACGCCGCTGCATCCGGGCGAGACATGCAAAACATCTTGGAACAAGTCTCCGTCGATCTTTTACTCTTGGATTTGAATCTTCCCGATGCCGACGGCTTGGACTTGGCGCGGTCCGTGCGTGCGCGTTCGAACATGGGGGTGATCATCGTTTCGTCTCGCACCGCCCCGGAAGAACGGGCCAGCGGTTTGGAAATCGGCGCGGATGATTACATCACCAAGCCCTTTTATCCGCGCGAAATGCTTGCACGCGTCAAAAACGTGATCGAACGGACCGCCCGCGACGGCGAAAACCCGCTAAGCAATCAGCCTGCCGCGTTCGGGGAATGGATCATGGACCGCACCAACCGTCTGGTGATGCGCACTGATGGGACAGAGGCCAAATTGACGCCCGCAGAATTCGATTTGCTGTCCTACATGGCATCCAGACCCGGACAGTTGTTAAAACGCGAAAACCTGCACGATGCGATCGTCAGCTCCGGCGGCACGGACGTGACCGAAGATTCCCGCAGCGTGGACATCCTGATTTCCCGGCTGCGCACCAAGCTTGACGATAACGACAAAGATCACCGGCTGATCGAAACGGTGCGGGGACACGGCTACCGTTTCACGATGGCTTAGATAGGGGCTTAAACGTCCTTCACCCGACGTCGCCACCAATCCTTCAACGCCGATTTACCCGTATCAAAGGCTTTTTTAGCCGCCTCGACTTCCGTTTCCAGAACCACGCCATGGGTGCGGGCGGACAATTCGATCACCTTGGCGCAAGCCTGCGCCGCCAACAGCCCGTATCCGCCGGCGCCGCCTGCCAGGGCGTGTGCGGCATCCGCAACTTCCACCGGGTCGTCCGACTTCAAAGCCTTTTGCAAACGCCTCCAATGGTCTTGGTTAGTGCTTTCCGCTTTTTTGAGCAGGCGTCCGACCTCGTCCTCCGGCAACGCGGCCAATAGCTCCAAGATATAATCCGGATTGAAGCTAGGTGGTTGCGCCACGCTGATCTTGGGGTGTTCTTCCGTCATATCGGATTGTACGCCTTCGACGACGCGCTTCAGCGCCGCGCGCAGCTCCGACACCTTGACGGGCTTACCGACGATCCCGGCAAAACCCGCTTCACGGCATGCCTCCCGGTCCTCCTGCATGACGTTGGCCGTCGCCGCCAGGACCGGTAGGCCCCAATCGCGACGAACGGTACTCGCCACGTCGAAACCCGACATGCCGGGCAAGCGCAGATCCGTCATGACCAAATCGAACTCATCGCCATTGAGTTTCATCGCGCTTTCGCCATCTTCGGCCAATGCCACATCATGGCCTTCACGACGTAACAATGCCGCCAAAACCTGGCGATTCACCGGATCGTCTTCGACCAGCAGGATGGACAAGCTTTGATCCGGTGCGTCTACATCTTCTTCGAACTTTTCGACCTGACTGATCGAAGGCGCGAGCATATGTTTGAGTGTCAGTGTGAAACGCGATCCGACGCCTTCCTCACTTTCAACAGCAATGCGCCCCCCCATCGCTTCGGCCAAACGTTGGGAAATGCTCAAGCCCAGGCCCACCCCTTCGTGACGACGCACCGGATCCTTGCTCAATTGCGTAAACGGCGTGAACAACTTGTCCTGATCGTTCGGTGAGATCCCGTGCCCCGTATCGGAAACCACGTAAGACAGCCGCGCCCACCTGCCGGTGCGCTTCTGCACTTCGATGGACAGATGGACGCCACCTGTGTCGGTAAATTTCAAGGCATTGCCCAATAGGTTCAACAAAATCTGGCGCAACCGTGCGGGGTCTCCATAAACCCGTTCCGGCGTTTCGGCGCCCTTGTTCAAGACCAAGTCCAGGCCTTTGTTGACAGCCGTGGGGCGCATCAGATCCGCCAGACCTTGCGCGACGGTGCCGGGATCGAACACTTTGTCCTCGATGGTCAAGCGCCCTGCTTCGATGCGCGAAATGTCCAGAATATCGTTCAATAGATCGGTCAACGCTTGGCCGGATTGTTGAATTGTCAGCACATGATTGAGCGCTTCTCGATCTTGAACTTCGCTGCGCAATAACTCTGCTGTTCCCAAGACGCCGTTGAGAGGCGTGCGGATTTCATGGCTCATCATGGCCAGGAACTCCGTCTTCGCGCGCGTCGCGCTTTCGGCTTGGTCCTTGGCTTTTTTCAATTCCGCGGTGCGCTCATCGACCATGCGGCGCAAACCGGTCTGATAGGTCTGGATACGATCCGCCATATCGCTGAAAGCCGAAGACAGTGCCACGATTTCCCGGGCCCCGTCCGCAGGCTGTTCGCGTACCGGTTCACCGCGGGACAGTTTGTGTGTCGACAGTTCCAGTTCACGGATCGGTGCGGTCATCGCCCGGGACATGAGATACGCCACCACCAAAACCAACACCCCCATGGCGCCCAAGGTGATCAGGCCCAAACCGCGAAGCGTGTTGACCGGGGCCATGCGCTCGGCAAGGTCAGCTTTCACCACCAAGGACCAGCCGAAGGATGGTAAATACCGCCAAACGGAGATCACGGGTTCGCCTCGGTAATCCAGGCCCTCACCACTGCCGCGCCCCCCGGACAGTGCTTTAAGAAACGGCGCGGCGGCAGGAGCGGAGCCAGAGAGGATCGGGCTGCTCAATGCATTCTGATATTTAACGGGTCCCAACAAACGCACCCCGTCTTGTGCGCTTTCGGCGATCAGCACTTCGCCGGTCTCCCCCATGCCGGTGGGATTGACGGCGTCGTGCATAACTTCGTCGCTGGCGATTTTTAGGACCACCACACCCCGCACCCGTCCGGCGCGCATCAGAGGGGCGGCGACATAAAGGGCTAAGTCCAGACCTTCGGCGTGATACGTGAAATCCGAATTTTGCGGTTCCAAAAGTGTTGCTGCACGGTTGGTCAAGTCCGCCATGACGCCGTCGACGCCCATGTCGCCATACGCATCCGCCACAAGTTTGCGGCCCTGGCGATCTTTTTCGATGGCGGCGTAGAGCAAAACCCCGCTGGGTGACACGAGGTATAAATCTTCTGCCCCCATGACCTCACGCCGTCTGGACAGGACCTCATCGACACGCGACAAAGCATCTTTATAAGACGCGCCGTCGACCCCACTGATTTGATATTCGCGATCCAAACTTTCCGCTGCGGAAATGGCGTCGGGCGCGTTGGCCATAACCTGTGCATCGCGCAGGCGTGACCGTGCGAACCCTTCGATCCGACCCGCCCGATCATCGGCCTGGGCGCGAAGATTGCGGGAAATTTCGTGATGCAGATTTTCTTCTGCGACTTGAAAGTACTGCCATCCGATCAAAAACAACGGCAGCAAACTGAACAAGGTCAGCACCACGCCGATCTCGGTCGCCAAGCCGAACTGTAACCTTTTGGTGCGGACGCGCGGAACCTCTTCGCTCATTGGGGAGCCCCGCTCGAACTTTCCGCGGCCCAATGTCCATTCCAACGCTCAAACAAAGAGGTCAGAAAGCTTTCCCACTGCGATACGGGTTTGAAACCCGGATAGGGAACCGGGCGAATGGGACGCCGCGAATTCCACACCACGGCAAAATCACCATCGGCTTGAACTTGGCCGATCAGCACTGTGCGCCATGTGTGCTGCGTGTCCGGGTCGATGTAGACGATGCCGCTGGGCGCTTTCATGGATTGGCCCAGCAGGGATGCCCGGTATTCTCGATAACGATCCGATTCCGCCTCGGCAACGGCCTTAGCCCACATATGCACGCCATAATAGGCCGCTTCCATCGGCGCGGTGGTGGGGATATCCGCGCCGTAACGCGCCTTGAAGGCGTCTTTAAAAGATACGTTTTCGTCCGTGTTCAAGGTGCGGAAATAGTTGCGTGTTGCATAATCGCCTTGGACCAGCTCTGCGCCAATCGCCAACACTTCCGATTCCGCCAGGCTGAAGGACATGACAGGAATGTTTTGCGGCTTCACACCTGCCGCCCGCAGAGCCTCGTAGAAAGCAAGATTGGAATCCCCGTTGATGGTGTTGAAGATCACGTCGGGCCGTTGATCGATGATATCGGAGATGATGGCTTTGAACTCGCGCCCGCCCAGGGGGACATAAGCCTCCCCAACCACTTCACCTTGAAGGGCGGAAACCTGATCTTTCATGATCTCATTGGCCGTGCGGGGAAATACATAGTCGGACCCCACCAAGTAAACGCGCTTGCCGAATTGGTCCAAAGACCACTTCGTCGCCGGGATAATCTGCTGGTTGGGGGCCGCGCCGGTGTAGATGATGTTGGGGGATTGCTCCAACCCTTCGTACTGCACAGGGTAAAAGAGCACGTGGTCGTGTTCTTCGAAGACGGGTTTGACGGTCTTTCGGCACGCGGATGTCCAACACCCGAAGACAGCAGACACCTCGTCGACGGTGATTAACCGTTCGGCTTCACGGGCGAAAACGTCCCAATCGGATTGCCCATCGATCAAAATCGGTTCGACCCGGCGCCCATGAACTCCGCCATTTTCGTTGAGCTGCTCGATGGCGAACAAGGTCGCAAAGGCGACGGCCTTTTCCGACACGGCCATGGTGCCGGACATGGAATGCAAAACGCCAACCTTGATCGGCGTTCGGTTATCCAACTTTCTCACGCCGAAGAGATAAGGCGTCAGTTGAGCGAGCACCAAGCCCATGATCGCGACCAAGGCGGCGAACAGGTACAGTCTGTGTCGTTCCGTAAAAACTTTGGAATGGGGGGACATGATGACAATCCATGCAACTCGTCCCATCTTATGGTCAGGCGAAGAACATCATCAAATGCTTTTTGTGTGGTGTATTGGTCCTGCGTTTAGACACCCTGTTACTGCACGTGGATTTCATGGTGGTGGTTCGTGGTTCATGAAAAATTCTTGCCCACTTCAGGCTAAAAGGGGACCTCCAGCTTTTCCGCAGTTCCCGGCTCACATCAACCGTCAAACAGATGCACCTATGATTTGGTTATCTAGACAGCCCATGGAATGGTGACGAAAAACGCCGAACAGAGATTCTTGTCGAATATCCCGGTTTTTGCTCTCTGAGATGCGTCTCTGCGCAACGACCACCCTGGAAATAGGGGTGAAAACCCCAGAAAACTACCATTCTTATCCAGAGTGCGGAATGGTCGCCATTTAACGTGGGGGTGGGTGGTGGGCCCGGCAGGACTCGAACCTGCAACCAGACCGTTATGAGCGGTCGGCTCTAACCAATTGAGCTACAGGCCCACAGATGTGCACACCAAGTGTGCGGCAACGCTTTCAGTTCCAAGCTTATAGCAATCCCGTGGCGGGGACGAAAGGCTCAGGTTGGTCAAATTTATTGTTTTCAATCTGGAAACGATCAATTCACAGATCTATACCTAGTTACACGATCACGTGCTAATTATGTTCAAGGCATCACGTCTTTGAAGGTAAAGAACATGATGCCACGCACATCCGTCACGCTTGAAAACGCCGAACGCCCCAGCCTTTTGCGCAACACTTCTGAGCGCTGGGGCTTGATCGCCGTCGCCTTTCATTGGACCGTGGCTCTCGCCGTAATTGGTCTATTTGTGTTGGGCCTATGGATGACGGGGTTGTCGTACTACGACCCCTGGTATAGGCAAGCTCCCGATATCCACAGATCCATCGGCGTGCTGGTGTTCATCGCGATGGTTGCACGTCTGGTGTGGCGCATTTTCGACCCCGCCCCCGCCCCGGTGCCCAGCCACAAGCGTTGGGAGATCAAGGCCGCACATGTGGTGCATGGCCTTTTGTACGCCGGGCTGTTCGCGGTGATGATCAGCGGCTATCTGATCTCCACCGCCGACGGGCGGTCCATATCCGTATTCGGCCTGTTCGAGGTGCCCGCGACCATCACCTCCATCGAAAAACAAGAGGACGTGGCCGGTTGGGTGCACTACTGGCTGGCCATCGGCCTGATCGCCGTGGCCGCCTTGCATGCGCTGGCCGCACTCAAACACCACATCATCGACAAGGACACCACGCTCAAGCGCATGTTCACGCGCTCTTAACCTCCCGCCAACCTCCCTGAAGCAAAGGACCATACCCCATGAAAAGCCATCCCATGAAACTGATGCCCCTCACCACCGCCGCAGCCGCCTTGGCCTTGAGCTTCGCTCAGCCCTCAACCGTAGCCGCGGCCGATTACGTGATCGACACCAAGGGCGCGCATGCATTCGTGCAGTTCCGGGTGAACCATTTGGGCTACAGTTGGCTGTATGGCCGTTTCAACACCTTCACCGGTGAGTTCTCGTACGACGCCGATAAGCCCGAAGAGTCCGAAATCAGCGTGACCATCGAAACCGCCAGCGTCGATTCCAACCACGCCGAACGCGACAAGCACCTGCGCAGCCCCGATTTTCTGGATGTGGGTAAATATCCCGAAGCCAAGTTCGTCAGCACCGGCGTGCAGATGAACGCGGACGGCACCGCCAAGCTGATGGGTGACTTCACGCTTCATGGCGTGACCAAGCCGATCGTCATCGACGTTTATAAAATGGGCGAAGGCAAAGATCCTTGGGGCGGCTACCGCGCCGGTTTCCAGGGCTCCACGACGATCACCATGGCGGATTACGGCATGACCTACGACTTAGGCCCCGCGTCCACGGAAGCCGAAATCATCCTGAGTGTCGAAGGCATCCGCAAGTAAGCGACCAACACCCCCCAACACACACAAGCGCAAAAGGCCGGAGCACGGCTCCGGCCTTTCTCTTGATCGGCTCTTCATTGACAGATGGACGCCCAGCCCCAACATCCAGCAGAGCATTCCGATGCAGGGAAAAAGGGAGGGCGTCATGGAATCCTTAACCGCCAATGTCGAATGGCTGCCGACCATCCTGGGCGCGGTTCTCGCGTTTCTGGTGGGCTGGCTTTGGTACTCACCGAAATTGTTCGTCGTCGCCTGGTTGGAGGGCGTGCGCCTGCCCTCTGACGCCGGCGATGACATGCCCGCCGCGGCCATGATCGTACAAGCCGCGGGCACTTTGCTGTTGTCTTGGGTCTTGGCGATCTGCTTCGTCAACGGCGCGCTGCTCTTCGCGGGCCTGATCGTTTTGACCCTGGCCGCGATCATTGCTTCAAACGGCCTGTACGTACAAAAGTCCAACACCGCCATCGCCATCGAGATCGGCTACATCGCCGTGATGTCTGTGATCATGATCGGCACGCAAATGGTGATCTAAGGCTCAGGCCAAGACCAAAGCGTCAAACGACAAAAGCCGGAGGGCATCCTCCGGCTTTTGGGATTTTGCGGGACGGTCCGCTTAGTAATCCAAGAAGCTGCGCAGTTTGCGCGACCGCGACGGGTGCTTGAGTTTCCTGAGCGCCTTGGCTTCGATCTGACGGATGCGTTCGCGGGTCACGCTGAACTGCTGGCCGACTTCTTCCAAGGTGTGGTCGGTGTTCATGCCGATGCCGAAGCGCATGCGCAACACGCGTTCTTCGCGCGGCGTGAGCGAGGCCAACACGCGGGTGGTGGTTTCGCGCAAATTGCCGTTGATCGCGGCGTCCAGCGGTTGCACCGCGTTCTTGTCTTCGATGAAATCGCCCAGGTGCGAATCCTCTTCGTCGCCGATGGGCGTTTCCAGAGAAATCGGCTCTTTGGCGATCTTCAAGACCTTGCGCACCTTTTCCAACGGCATGCTGAGGCGTTCCGCCAATTCCTCCGGCGTCGGTTCGCGCCCGATTTCGTGCAGCATCTGACGGGACGTGCGCACCAGCTTGTTGATGGTTTCGATCATGTGCACCGGAATGCGGATGGTTCGCGCCTGGTCCGCGATGGAGCGCGTGATCGCCTGGCGGATCCACCACGTGGCGTAGGTGGAGAACTTATAGCCGCGGCGGTATTCGAACTTGTCCACCGCCTTCATTAGGCCGATGTTGCCTTCCTGAATGAGATCCAGGAACTGCAGACCGCGGTTGGTGTATTTCTTGGCGATGGAGATGACCAAGCGCAGGTTGGCTTCGATCATTTCCTTCTTCGCCTTGGCGGCTTCGCGTTCGCCCTTTTGCACGGTGGAGACGATGCGTTTGAATTCGCCGATGGGCAGACCCGCCTCTTCCGCCAGTTCGGCGATGGAGGTGCGGATGGTCTTGATGTCGTCCACGTGCTTGGTGGTGAACTTCTCCCAGCCCTTGCCCGGCAGCTTCTTGACCTTGGTCAACCAGCGCGGATCCAACTCGTGGCCCTGGTAGTGTTCGATGAAGTCCTCGCGCTTCACGCGGCACTTCGTCGCCATGCGCAACAGTTTGCCTTCCAGACCCATCATCGCGCGGTTCAAGTCGTACAACTGATCGACCAGTTGTTCGATGCGCGCGTTGTTCAGGTGCACCTGGTCCATCAGGTCGATCAGCTCCTTGCGCAGCTTCTCGTAACGCTTTTCCTGGGACGGTTTGAATTCGTCGCCGCCCTGCATGGCGTCCAAGCGCTTGATCTGCAGGCGGTTCATCTTCTTATACGTCTTGGCGATGTCTTCGAAGGTTTCGACCACAATGGGGGTCAGCTTCGCTTCCATCGCGGCCAGCGACAGATTGTTTTCGGCGTCGTCGTCCTCATCTTCGTCCGACTCGCCACCTTCGCCTTCTCCGCTTTCGCCCTCTTCGCCTTCTTCGTCCTTCTTGGGCGCAGGCTTTTCTTCTTCCACGGGGGCCTTGGCCTCTTCGGCAGTTTCCTCGCCTTCGCCCTCTTCGCTTTCGCCTTCGCCGTTCGACGCGCCACCCGGGCCGCCGCCGTAGGTGGCGTCCAAGTCGATAATGTCGCGCAGCAAGATCTGTTCGGCGACCAAAGCGTCATGCCACGCAACGATGGCGCGGATGGTCAGCGGACTTTCGCAAATGCCGCCGATCATCATTTCGCGCCCGGCTTCGATGCGCTTGGCGATGGCGATTTCGCCTTCGCGCGACAGCAGCTCGACCGAGCCCATTTCGCGCAGATACATGCGCACCGGATCGTCCGTCCGGCCCACGTCGCTATCTGAGACGTTGCCCGACGCAGCCTTTTCGTCCTCAGCCTCGTCTGCGGCGCCTTTGTCCTCGGCTGCGGAGTCGTCCGACTCCTCACCCTCGATGACGTTGATACCCATTTCGGACAATTGGCTCATGGTGTCTTCGATCTGTTCCGACGACACCTGATCGGGCGGCAAGGCTTCGTTCAACTCGTCATAGGTGACGAAACCACGCTCCTTGCCGAGCTTGATCATCTTTTTGACGTTGGCGCCCAGGGTATCCAGCAGGGGGCCATCGGCGGATTCGGACTCAGTGGGCTGCTCTTGTTGGGCTTTTTTCGGTGATGCCATGTGACGCGTTCGTTCTTTCCGTGTCCCCCGGCCGCCCCATCTGCGCCCGGCGAAAATTTCAATCCCTTGCACCGGCCGCCTCTATGGGCCAACCAGCACCGAAAGCCCCATCGTTCGGGGCTATTTGGCGTTTCGATCCTGGGCCGATTGCTCTTGCATTTTCAAAGCGCGAAACCGCTCAAAGGTTTCCGGCGTCATATTTGCGGCTAGCTGCCGCTGGGCATCTGCGAGCTCGGCCTGCAGGTCACGCCTGCAATACAATTCATAGGTCTCAACCCAACCCTCCAAAGCACTCAACGTCTCCTCATCGGGGCGGGCGAAGTAGGCATGTCCGAAAACTCTTGGGCTCAGAAGCTGATCCAGAATTTCCGAAAATCCACTGTCCCTGAGGTGGCGTTGGAAGGCGTCCCTGTCAAGACCCGGGTCCCCGGCCAGTGTCTTTAGAGCTTCCTGGCGAAGGTTGTCAAGCGAAAGGGTTGTAAAAGCTAGGGTTCCAAGTTTTTCGCCCACATCCTCGAACAGGTCGGGATGGGTCATCAGGGCGGCCAACAGGATTTCTTCGCGTGCTTGGGTCATGTCCACACGCGCGGATTTCACCGCCTGATGCTTGGCCGTGCCTTCGAAAACGGCGGGTTTTTGGGGTTTCCAGCCACCCTGGCGGAAAGCGCGCCCACCGCCGTCACCCGGGGCGCGGCCTTCGCGCGCCCCCCCACGACCAAGGTTCCACACCTGATCTTTGAAACTGGATTGGAAGTGGCTGCGCACAGTTGCGTCACTGATGCGCCGCACGTGGTCGTCCAGGCGCTTTTGCAACGCCGCGCGTCCTTCCGGCGTGTCGGTGGGCCCAGCGCCGCTTTCGATGTCCCAAAGCACCTGGCTTAAAGGCCGGGCCGAATCCAAAACCTCCTGAAAGGCTTGCGCGCCTTTGGCCTGGACCAAGCTGTCCGGATCTTCGCCCTGGGGCAAAGTGGCGAAGCGCAATCCTACGCCCGCGCGCAGCAACGGCAACGCGCGTTCCGCCGCGCGCGACGCCGCGCGCGCGCCCGCGTTGTCGCCGTCGAAACAGAGCACCGGTTCCGGCATGATTTTCCACAGCTCCGCAATCTGATCTTCGGTAAGCGCGGTGCCCAAGGGCGCGACCGCGCCTTCGAACCCGGCTTGGTACAATGCGATCACATCCATATAGCCTTCCGTCACCACCAGGGATTGCCCGGCGCGCGCCGCGACCTGGGCCGTATCCATGGCGTACAAGAGCCGGCCTTTGTGAAATAGATCGGTTTCGGGGCTGTTGAGATATTTCGCAACATCTTTGTCCGAACCCAGGATGCGCCCGCCGAACGCCACCACCCGGCCCCGGCGGTCCTGGATGGGGAACATCACCCGGCCGCGAAAGCGATCATACGTGCTGCCGTCATCGCGCTTGATGATCAGGCCCGCCGCAATCAGTTCCGCTTCCTTGATGCCCTCCGCACCCAGCGCGCGCTTGATGCCGTCGCGCCGGTCCGGGGCGAAGCCCAAGCGGAATTTCTGAATGATCTCTTCCGACAGCCCCCGGTTGCGCAGATATTCCAGACCGCGCGCACCTTCGGGACGCCGAAGCTGCTTTTGAAAATGGCGGCATGCCGCTTCCACCACATCGTAGAGCGTCTTCTTGCGCTCTGCGCGGGCGCGTTCCTCGGGGCTGTCTTGGGGCACTTGCATGCCCGCTTCGCCTGCGAGCTTTTCCACCGCCTCGCGAAAGTTGAGGCCCTCCGTCTCCATCACGAAATCGAACACCGAGCCATGCGCCCCGCAACCGAAGCAGTGATAGAAGCCCTTGTCCTCGTTGACCGTGAACGATGGGGTTTTTTCCTTGTGAAACGGACACAGGCCTAAATGCTCACGGCCCTTCTTAGTCAGGCGTGTGCGACGGTTGATCACATCGGCCAAGCCGATGCGGTCGCGTAATTCATCCAAGAACCGGGATGGAATCGCCATACGTACCCTGAGGAGTTCAAGTCTTAAGTCCGAGGCATGATGCCAGAAACGCTCCGCAAACAGGCTGATTACTTATTAGAATGGGCACACAAGTCATCCACAGCCTCAGCGGACGTTGTCCACAAACTTATCCACAGAGTTTTCCACAGGATTGGCGGGTTTGCAATCAGCCACTGAGCTTGGCTTTGACCAACTCGCTGGTCTTGCCGAAATCCCCACGGGCTGGTGGGTGGGAAATAAGCACGCGTTCGTGGGAGGACATGAAACTGTGGCGGCACAGAACGCTTTAACCGCTGAGCTTAGCCTTAACCAAGCCACTGGCCTTGCCGAAATCCATGCTGCCGGCGTGGCGTTCCTTCAAGGCACCCATCACCCGGCCCATGTCCTTCATGGTGCTGGCTTCCATTTCCCGAATGGTGGTTTCGATGACCTCCGCCACGGCGTCGTCGTCCATCTGTTCGGGCAGGAAGCCTTCGATGACGTCGATTTCCTGGGCCTCGCGTTCGGCCAGTTCCGGGCGGCCGCCCTTTTCATACATTTCGATGCTGTCGCGGCGCTGTTTGATCATGGACTGCAACATGGACAGGATTTCATCTTCGGAAATGCCGTCCATATTGCCCTTGGAACGCGCGGCAATGTCGCGGTCTTTGAGCGCGGCTTGGATCAAACGCATGGATGCAACGCCGATGTCGTCCTTGGATTTCATCGCGTCTTTGAGTGATTCGGCAATTCGGTCACGGAGCATGGTCAGGCCTCTTCCTGTGAATCATCATCCTCCCCTCTCGGGCTCTCACGGCCCTTCAAAGAGACGATTCCGCGGAAAGGCGAGAGGTTAGCCCAAATTGAAACCAAACGCAAACATTCAAAAGTTTCTAACCCATTGATAACAAAAGTAATTTTTCTGTAACTGAGTCTTGACGGCGCGCGCGCGATCCCTTAAACACACCCAAATCGCCGCTTTGCGGGGCGCTCCCCGGACGCGCTGTGACATTTCGCCGTGACTTTTCAAAGCGATGTTTCAGACGCCCGCCGCCTTCCAAACCGGTGCCACCTCTCAGACCACCGAGGACCGCGCCCATGGCCGACTCCAACCCGAACGCCCCCGCCGAGACGGAGGGGACGATTCTTTCTGCCGAAAACACCCATTTGAACCCCACCCGTCCGGCGGGTTGCAACGCCGCCCTGGTGCTGGCGGACGGTAGCGTGTTCTGGGGGCGCGGCGCGGGCGCGCACGGCGTGGCCATCGGCGAGGTCTGCTTCAACACCGGGCTAACGGGCTACCAGGAAACCCTATCCGATCCGTCCTATGCGGGCCAGATCATCACCTTCACCTTTCCCCACATCGGCAACGTCGGCGCCAACTTCGAAGACGTGGAAACCAACAAACCGGCGGTGCGCGGTTGTGTGCTGCGCGCCGACATCACCGCGCCCGCGAACTACCGCGCGGCGTCCGATCTGGACGCGTGGCTCGAAGCCAACGAGCTGGTGGCGATTTCCGGTGTGGATACGCGGCGTCTCACCCGGCGGATTCGCGACGGCGGCGCGCCCAACGGCGTGATCATCCACCTGCCCTTGGAAGAAGTGGAGGACGGCTCCAACGAAAGCGGCATCGACACCGACGCGCTGACCACCATGGCCGCCAACTGGCCGAGCCTCGAAGGCATGGACCTGGCGAAAGAGGTCTCCACCCAAGAAATCTACGAATGGCACGAAACCGAATGGGCGCTGGAAAGCGGCTACGGCATCCAAAAGGACCCCCGGTTCCACGTGGTCGCGGTGGACTTCGGCGCGAAGAAGAACATTCTGCGCTGCCTCGCCAACGCAGGCTGCCGCGTCACCGTGGTGCCCGCCGTCAGCACCGCCGAAGACATCCTCGCCTACGAGCCCGACGGGGTGTTTCTGTCCAACGGGCCGGGCGATCCGGCGGCCACCGGCAAATACGCGGTGCCGATGATCCAGGGCATCATCGAAAGCGGCAAGCCGCTGTTTGGCATCTGTCTGGGCCACCAGATGTTGTCGCTCGCCACCGGGGCGAAGACCTACAAGATGCACATGGGCCACCGCGGCGCCAACCACCCGGTCAAGGACCTGGAAACCGGCCATGTGGAGATCACGTCCCAGAACCATGGCTTCGCAGTGGACCGCGAGACTTTGCCCGCGGACGTGACCGAAACCCACACCTCTTTGTTCGACGGCACCCTGGAAGGCTTGCGTGTAGACGGCAAGCCGGTGTTCTCCGTCCAGCACCACCCGGAAGCGTCCCCCGGACCGCAGGACAGTCACTACCTTTTTGAGCGCTTCGTGAAGTTGATGGAGGGGTGATCTTTATGAACCACAGAGCGCACAGAGACCGGAGAGCCTCAATCGTCATTGCGAGGAGCCCCTATCCGCGAAGCGGCGTAACTGCGTGCGGCATTTTAGGGGTGACGAAGCAATCCAGTACTGTCCGTCGTGTCGCTCCTGGATTGCTTCGCTGCGCTCGCAATGACGCCGCTGTTTTCGTCGCCCCCGCAAAGGCGGGGGCCCAGCGCCCTCACCTCACCCCTCACCGTCCATGGATTCCCGCTTTCGCGGGAATGACGGACGAGGTTCGGAAGTTAGTGGAGGAGTAACGTGCTTCCTTCAAAAGGCCGTGAATATATTTATGACGCCGCACTAGATACCATTGCAAAAAATCAACTGGTAGCTGTTGCACGCCTTAAAGGCTCGACCCATCAAGCGCGTTTTTTTATCAAAATCATTTTGGAATCAAATTATCTATCCGAATATATTGAGCCGCAAGACGCAGAAGAAATATTTGAGCATTTTATGCATGGACCTGCATATTTTATTGAACACAGTGACGAATTCGCAGATTCCTATTTTGAAATTTCACCTCAATTCGACGATTTAGTTTCTGAGAGAGAGAACAACTCTTCAACGCCGCTCGCTAAAACTACCATTCACGGCGCAGGTTGGATGAGATCTGCGCTGAAACGGATTTTCAATAACGAAACATCCGAACAATTAACAGCTTCCGATATCCCCACCATAGCCAACACCACTATCCCTGAAGTATTTAGTGACGAAGCATGGTCCCCAATTCCTTTAGAAAGAACCGGTGAGAAGTACGAGTCCGCTGTAACCGAAACTCAAAAAGCATATGAAGAAATCAAAGCGAGCAACGGTTATTCCCAATCGGAACCTGAAGAACGAGATGCTGTCGTTTGGTCCCTTGGCGAAGGCCTAAAACAAATCAAGGAGGGCTTACCCACCAAAGACCAAGTGGTCTCAATGTTGGTGAAGCCTTTTAAGTATATCTCTGAAAAATTTGCTGGCGCAGCAATTGGCGAAGCTGCAAAGGTTGCAGTTAAAGCCCTGATTGACTGGATAACGAGCTAATGCCCAAACGCACAGACATCAAAAGCATTCTCATCGTCGGCGCGGGACCGATCGTCATCGGCCAGGCGTGCGAGTTCGACTATTCCGGCGCGCAGGCGTGCAAGGCGCTGAAAGACGAGGGCTACCGGGTGATCTTGGTGAATTCCAACCCCGCGACGATCATGACCGACCCGTCGATGGCGGACGCCACCTATGTGGAGCCGATCACGCCGCAAATGCTGGAAAAGGTGATCGAGAAGGAAAAACCCGACGCCATCCTGCCGACCATGGGCGGGCAAACCGCGCTGAACGCCGCAATGGCGCTGTCGGAAAACGGCGCGCTGGAGCGCCACGGGGTGGAACTGATCGGCGCCAACGAAACCTCCATCGCCAAGGCCGAAGACCGCCAGCAATTCCGCGACGCCATGGACAAGATCGGGCTCAAAACGCCGCGCTCCGCCGTGGTCAAGAGCCTGGAAGAGGCGCGCAAGGAGTTGGAGCGCATCGGCCTGCCGATGATTATCCGTCCGAGCTTCACGATGGGTGGTATTGGGGGCGGCATTGCGTATAACGCCCAGGAATTCGACGAGATCGTTTCGGGCGGTTTGGCAGCCTCCCCGGTGCACGAGGTGCTGATCGAACAAAGCGTCTTGGGCTGGAAAGAGTATGAGATGGAAGTGGTGCGCGACCGCGCGGACAACTGCATCATCATTTGTTCCATCGAAAACGTGGACCCCATGGGCGTGCACACGGGCGACAGCATCACCGTCGCCCCGGCGTTGACGTTGACGGACAAAGAATACCAAATCATGCGCAACGCCTCGATTGC
Source organism: Magnetovibrio sp. (assembly GCA_028281525.1). Taxonomy (GTDB): domain Bacteria; phylum Pseudomonadota; class Alphaproteobacteria; order Rhodospirillales; family Magnetovibrionaceae; genus Magnetovibrio. The sequence continues at coordinate 66,724 of JANQJR010000035.1, read as the reverse complement.
GGTCCTGCGCGAGATCGGCGTGGACACCGGCGGCTCCAACGTGCAGTTCGCGGTGAACCCGGACAACGGCGAGCTGATCGTGATCGAGATGAACCCGCGCGTGTCGCGCAGTTCTGCTCTCGCTTCCAAAGCCACCGGCTTCCCCATTGCCAAGGTCGCGGCGAAACTGGCGGTGGGCTATACGCTTGATGAATTGCGGAACGACATCACCGGCGGCCTGACGCCCGCGTCGTTCGAACCGACCATCGATTACGTGGTGACCAAGATCCCGCGCTTCACGTTCGAAAAATTCCCCGGCGCGGATCCGTACCTGACCACGGCAATGAAGTCCGTGGGCGAAGCCATGTCCATCGGGCGCACGTTCCAGGAAAGCCTGCAAAAGGGCTTGCGCTCCATGGAAACAGGCCTGACCGGCCTCAACGAAGTGGTGATCGAAGGCGTCGACCCGGACAACCCCGACATCGACACCTTGATCGGCGCGCTGGCGACGCCGACGCCGGACCGCCTGCTGGTCATCGCCCAAGCGTTCCGCCATGGCATGAGCGTCGACAAAGTCCACACCGCGTGCAAATACGAGCCGTGGTTCCTGCGCCAGATCGAGGGGATCGTGAAGGCGGAAGAGGCGCTTAAGCAAAACGGCCTGCCGACGGACGCGGTGGAATTGCTCAAATACAAGAAGATGGGCTTCTCCGACGAACGCCTCGCGGAGCTGACCGATGTGAACCTCGGCAAGGTTGCGTCGCGCCGTGTGGCGCTGGGCGTGCGCCCGGTATTCAAGCGGGTCGATACCTGCGCCGCCGAATTCCCGTCCAAGACGCCTTACATGTATTCCTGTTACGAGGGCGACGGCATCCAGCCGCCGGAATGCGAAGCCGAAATCACGGACCGCAAGAAGGTGGTGATTTTGGGCGGTGGGCCCAACCGCATCGGCCAGGGCATCGAGTTCGATTACTGCTGCGTTCACGCGGCCTACGCCATGAAGGACGTCGGCAATGAAGCCATCATGGTCAACTGCAACCCGGAAACGGTGTCGACCGACTACGACACCTCCGACCGGCTCTATTTCGAGCCGCTGACGGCCGAGACGGTGATCGAACTGATCCGCCGCGAACAGATGGCGGGTGAATTATTGGGCGTGATCGTGCAGTTCGGCGGGCAAACGCCCTTGAAGCTGGCGAAGGCGCTGGAAGATGCGGACATCCCCATCCTCGGCACTTCGCCCGACGCCATCGATCTGGCGGAAGACCGCGAGCGTTTTCAGGCGCTGCTGAACGAGTTGGGGCTCAAGCAACCGGCCAACGGCATCGCGCGCTCCATCGAAGAAGCACAAACGGTGGCGGAGGAAATCGGCTACCCGCTGGTGGTGCGGCCCAGCTACGTGCTGGGCGGGCGCGCCATGGAAATCGTGCACGATTTGACCAACCTGATGCGCTACATGACCACGGCGGTGCAAGTCTCCGGCGACTCGCCGGTCCTGCTGGATTCATACCTGCAAGGCGCGGTCGAGGTCGATGTGGACGCACTGGCCGACGGATCCGGCGACGTCTACATCGCGGGCATCATGCAACACATCGAAGAAGCCGGCATTCATTCGGGCGATTCGGCCTGTTCGCTGCCGCCGTACTCCCTTTCTGAGGCCATCATCGAAGACATCCGCCAACAAACCATTGCGCTCGCCAACGCCTTGAACGTGGTGGGCCTGATGAACATCCAGTTCGCGGTGCAGGGCAACACGGTCTACCTGTTGGAGGTCAACCCGCGGGCATCGCGCACCGTGCCGTTCGTCGCCAAGGCCACCGGCGTGCCGGTCGCCAAGATCGCCGCGCGCGTGATGGCGGGCGAAAAACTTGCCGATTTCGACCTGGGCGACACACCGAAGCTGGACCACGTCGCGGTCAAGGAAGCGGTGTTCCCGTTCGCGCGCTTCCCCGGCGTCGACATCATCTTAGGCCCCGAAATGAAATCCACCGGCGAGGTGATGGGCATCGACACCACGTTCGAACAGGCCTTCGCCAAATCGCAACTCGGCGCAGGCACCAAGCTGCCGACCACCGGTACGGCGTTCGTCTCGGTCAAGGATTCCGACAAGAACGCAATCACCGATCTGGCGCGTAAGCTCGCAAATCAGGGCTTCAACCTGATCGCCACCGGCGGCACGGCGGACCATCTGACCGGTCACGGCATCGACGTGACCAAGGTCAACAAGGTCCTGGAAGGCCGGCCCCACTGCGTCGACGCGATCCTGTCTGGCGAAGTGCAGTTGGTGGTCAACACCACCGAAGGCGCGGGCGCCATTGCGGACAGCTTCTCCATCCGCCGCTCCGCGCTCACCAACAACGTGCCGCACTACACCACCGTGGCGGGCGCGTTGGCGGCTGTGGACGCGATCAAGGCGCTCAAGACCGGAGCACTTGAAGTCAAGCCGCTGCAGGATTATCCTAACCGCACGTTGTAAAACGGATACGGGTTTGCTCCGCGCACGGCCCCTTTACTCTTTCAGGGTTGGGGCCGTCGTCTATTTTGTGGCCTCGTGTCTACAACCATCGCCGAATGAGAGAGAGCTCCGATGGACAAGATCCCGATGACCGCCGACGGTCTGAAGCAACTGGAAGACGAACTGCGCACCTTGAAGGACGACGAGCGCCCGGCCGTAATCAAAGCCATCGCGGAGGCCCGCGAACACGGCGATCTGTCGGAAAACGCCGAATACCACGCCGCGCGCGAACGCCAGAGCTTCATCGAAGGCCGCATCACGGAACTGGAATCCATCATCAGCTACGCCGACGTGATCGACCCGACCAAGCTGTCGGGCGACGTGGTGCGTTTCGGCGCGACGGTGCTGGTCGTCGACGAAGACACGGACGAGGAAAAGACCTACCAGATCGTCGGCGAGCACGAGAGCGACATCGAAAAGGGCAAAATGTCCATTTCGTCCCCCTTGGCGCGCGTGCTGATCGGCAAGAGCTTGGGCGACAGCGTCGAAGTCAAGGCGCCCGGCGGCTCGAAGGACTACGAAATCCTCAAGGTGGATTATAAGTAAGCCGCATCTCACCCACGAATGCTAAAGGCCGCCTGGGTTTCCCAGCGGCCTTTTCTTTTGTCATACTTCTACCTCACACTTGGGGGGAACTAGCCAATGGACCTGACGCAAATCAGCGTACTGGATCTTCTACGCCTTCACAGTAGCGTTTTGGATGAACTTCGCACACGTGGCATCATTACCACAGCCAATGCCCCCCTTGGCGATTATGCTGAGTGGTTGTTTCGCAAGGCATTCGGTTGGCAATCGACTGGAAATTCCGCCCGTGACTTTGATGCTACCGATGCACAAGACAATCGCTATCAAATCAAAGCGCGACGCCTACATCCACGCAATAAATCACGTCAATTGGGGGCGTTGCGTAGATTAGATCAAAAAAATTTCGAAATCTTGGCAACCGTGTTGTTCGACACGAATTATAACGTCCTGCGTGCTGCCCTCATACCCCATAGCGTGGCATATGAGCATGCACGTTATATCCAGTCCACAAATGCATGGAGGTTCATGCTTTATGACCGAGTATGGGACTATCCTGGCGTTGTTGACTGCACTCTCGATTTAAAGCGAGCGCAATCGCAAATGTAAGTTCACGTGGCCCATTCCCAATTTGCAGTTCCTTTGACTCCTTCCAGTTTGCCGGGCATCCTATGGCCCAACAACAAAACCAAGCTGGGAGGAAGATATGAAAACCAAAATGATAATGGGCGCACTCGCACTGGGCGCGGGGCTGGTGGCTGGAGTTGCCCCTAACGATTCATGGGCCCAAGACGGCACCTTTTCCACCAAATCCCTAACGCCCGAAGTGGCGGTCAAGCTGGCCCAGGCCACGCTGGAGGCATGCCGCGCGGAGGGTTATCAGATCGCCGTCGCCGTGGTGGACAAGGGCGGCAACGCGCAAGCTTTGATCCGCGACCGCTTCGCCGGACCGCACACACCCAGGACCGCGACCCTCAAGGCCTATACGGCGGTGAGCTTCCGCACCAACACCACCGGGCTTGCGGAAAACACCCAAGCCGGCAAGGAAGCCAGCGGCGTGCGCCACATTCCGGGCGTTCTGGTGCTGGGCGGCGGCGTGGTGATCGAGACCGGTGGGGAGCTGATCGGCGGTGTCGGGGTCTCCGGCGCGCCAGGCGGACAACTCGATGAAGACTGCGCCGTGAAGGGCCTGGAAGCCATCGAAGACGATCTGTTCTGATCGAAGCCAGACTCTTCATCTGATGAATGCCGCACGCGTCCCGTCCAGCGGGCCGCTTCGCGGAGGAGGCCTGGAAGCCATCGAAGATGACTTGTTCTGATCGAAACCAAACCCTTCATCTGATGAATGCCGCACGCGTCCCGTCCGACGGGCCGCTTCGCGGAGGAGGCCTGGAAGCCATCGAAGATGACCTGTTCTGGTCCCTAGGCGCGCCCTATTTATGAGTCCCGCACGCGATCCATCCGCATTGGACTGCCTAGCGGAGGGGCGGCCAATTGGACGAAGGCCATACCGTGAAGGACATCGAGGCTATTGTCGTTGATTTGCTCCGATCTAATCCGGTCTATTCATTTTTTGTGTCCCGTACGCAACCCATCTGCACTGGATTGCTTCGCGGAAGAGCGACCGAGAACCTGAAAGAGATTGAGGAGGACCTTTTCCGATGAACGATCATCCCATCAGCCGCTACCCGGTTCCGGACTTGAACGACCTGCCCACCGACATCAAAGATGCGATTCTGGCCGTGCAGGAAAAAGCTGGATTCGTGCCCAACGTGTTCCTGGCCTTGGCGCACCGCCCGGATGAGTTCCGCGCGTTTTTCGCCTATCACGACGCCTTGATGGAACGCGAAAGCGGATTGAGCCAGGCCGAGCGCGAAATGATCGTGGTCGCCACCTCCAACGGCAACGGCTGTCAGTATTGCGTCGTCGCGCATGGCGCCATCCTGCGTGTGCGGGCGAAAAATGCGCTGATCGCGGATCAGGTCGCGGTGAATTACAAAAAAGCCGACATCAGCGACAGGCAAAAGGCCACGCTGGACTTCGCCATGAAGGTCTCCAACGACGCGGGGGCCGTCGGCGAGGCGGATTTCGAAACCCTGCGGGGACACGGCTTTACGGACGAAGACATCTGGGACATCGCCGGCATCACCGCCTTTTTCGGGCTCAGCAACCGCATGGCCAATGTCCTGTCCCTGCGGCCCAACGATGAATTTTACACGCTCGGCCGCCACCTGGAGTGAGCCCCGCCTGACGTCCACCTCGCGTCAAACATCCCGTGCGGACGTCAACAGGAGCCGGACCCACAAAACCCGACCCATTTTTTTACCTTGACCAAAATTGTACCTACTGGTATGTATATTTATCAAGGAGAGCCATGATGACCGGCAAACGCGAAGCTTTGATCGATGCGGCCAAGGACCTGTTGTGGGAACGCGGCTATGAAGCCATGAGCCCCAAGGCGGTGCTCAAAGCCAGCGGCGCGGGTCAGGGCAGCCTTTATCACCATTTTGAAGGCAAACGCGACTTGGCCGCCACCGCATTGCAAGAGACCGAAGCGCAGATGCGCGAGACCTACGCCCGCTATTTCGACCCAGACCTGCCGCCGATGAAGCGTATCGAAACGTACATCAATGCGCCGCGCGAAGCGCTCAAGGGCTGCAAATTCGGGCGGCTATCCAACGAACAGGCCATATCGGACCCCGTCTTGAACCCCATTGTGGAGGGTTTCTTCGACCACATCGAAGGTTTGATCGCACAAGCCGCCCGCGAGGCGCAACAGGATGGTGATCTGCCCAAGAGCCTCAAGCCCAAAGATTTCGCGCGCATGCTCATCGCCACGCTCCAAGGCGGCTATGTCATGAGCCGTATTCACCAGGACCCGGCGCCCATGAAGCAAGCCAGAGACACGCTCAAAATCCTGCTCAAAGCCGCCGCAGATTAAAGCCGCCGCAGATTAAAACCACCGAAAATCCAACACACCCGACATTCACAGGAACCCGCCATGACCCACATACATTCCCACACTTCAATACGCCCCAGAATTGTACCTACCAGTATGTATGGTTTGAGTTTATCGAGGAGGCAGACCATGAAACTGTTCTACGCCCCGCCGTCGCCGTTTGCGCGCAAGGTGCGCATCGCCGCACGCGAATTGGACCTGATGGGAGCGACGGAGGAAATCGCCGTCAATCCCTACCAGGATGATCCGCGCCTGATCGCCGCCAATCCCGCCGGGCTGGTCCCGGCGATGATCGCCCCGGACGGCACGCCGCTGATGGACAGCCCGCTGATCGTGCAATACCTGAACGATCAAGCCGATAAAAGCTTGATTCCAGCGGACGGCGCGGAACGCTGGGCGGTCCTGAACGAAGCGGCCATGGCCGATGCGATCATGGATTTCGCCGTCGCCGCGACCTATGAGAAACGCCGCAACGACGTGCCGCCGTCCAGCGCCTTTCTCACCCGCAAACTGGCGAAGATACAGAGCAGCCTGGAACGCCTGCCCCGCAAATCCGGCATCGTCGAGACCGTACACCTGGGCGATATCGCCACGGCTTGCGCTTTGTCCTACCTCGACTTCCGCCATCCGGACCTGGATTGGCGGAGCATCCGCCCGGACTTGGGCGATTGGCACGCCGCCATCGAAACCCGCCCCGCGTTCGAAGCAACCAAACCCCTGGACCACTTGCCCTGAGGAGCGCCAGTCATGACCAGCAGGCTTTCATTTATGTGGCATGTCCCGCGTCCCGATTGCGGTGCTTGGCATGTTGCCCGCTTGACAAAACCGCCTGCTCATCCCGTTCAACCCGAAAGCCTTTCAAAACCAAGGAGAAACTCCATGAGCCGTTTTACCGAGATCGCCTTCACACCAGCGGTGAAAAAAGTGCAAAGCGTGATGGGCACGCGCACCGCCATGCAGAGGGTGTCGGAGCGTCAAAACAAACAAGACGCCCTGACCGATGAGTTGATGGACTTCGTGCGCGAACGCACATCCGCCTTCATCGCCACCTCAAGCGCGGCGGGCCAGCCCTATATCCAGCACCGGGGTGGAAAGCCCGGCTTTTTGCGCGTGGTGAATTCCTCCACACTGATGATGTCGGACGAACCCGGCAACGGCCAGTTCATCACCCAGGGCAATCTCAGCGAAAACCCGAACGCCATGCTGTTCCTAATGGATTACGCCAAGTGCCGCCGGGTGAAGATCTGGAGCGAAGCCTTCGTCAGTTTCGATCCCAACTTGGGCACCATGATGAACGGTCCCGGCGATACGGAGCCGTTCCCGGTGATCGTGTTCCGAATCAAGGCCTGGGACGAAAACTGCCCCAAGAATATCCCGCGCCTTTTCGGCGAAGACGTGATCGCATCCCTGGAAGCGCGCATTCAGGATTTGGAAATGGGTCTGGCCGTGAATGGCTGATAAGGCAGAGGACAGCTGCGAGCTCAGGCGTCCTCGACCTCGATCGGCACGCCGGACAGCTGCTTGGTGGTGCGCACACTGAGCGCGGATTTGACGTGGCTCACGTTGTCGGCGGCGGTCAGCTTGGTGGTGAGGAAATTCTGGTACTCCTCCCAATCGGGGGCGACGACCTTCAACAGGAAATCCGTCTCGCCGGCCAGCATGTGGCATTCACGCACTTCCGGCCAGGATTTGACCAGCGCCTCGAAGGCATCCAGGTCCTGTTCCGCTTGGCTTTTGAGTCCCACCTGGGCGAAAACCGTGACGTTGAAGCCCAAGGCGCGGGTGTCCAGATCGGCGTGGTAGCCTTGAATGAAACCCGCTTCTTCCAGTGCGCGCACCCGGCGCAAGCACGGCGGCGCGGAAATCCCGGCGCGGCGCGCCAGTTCGACGTTGGTGATGCGGCCGTCGTCTTGCAGATCGTGCAAGATACGGCGATCGATTTGATCAAGTTTTACGCGGGAATCATTCATTCTAAGCGAGACTCCTTCCTAACTGAGTAATTATATTACTCAGACGGCCGGGGCAAGCACAAAGCGCAACAATGTTACAAGATCTTTCCTTGCAGTCCGTACTATTTCCCCTCCGCCGCTTGCCGCCCCGGGGCTGTGGCCTTATCTTAGGCGCATTCTATTTTGAGCCGCCCGGCGCCGATCGGGCGCATCTTGCATAAGCGGAGAACGCATAAAAATGTCCACCACCCATCACACCAAAACCTTGATCGTCGGTTCCGGCCCTGCGGGCTGCACCGCGGCCATTTACGCCGCACGCGCCAATCTGGAGCCGATCATGGTGCGCGGCCTGCAGCCGGGCGGCCAGTTGACCATCACCACCGATGTGGAAAACTACCCCGGTTTCGCCGAAACCATTCAGGGCCCCTGGTTGATGGAACAGATGGAGGCCCAGGCCCAGCATGTCGGCACCACCCTCATCGACGACGTGGTGATGGAAGCCGACCTGAGCCAGCGCCCGTTCAGGCTGACCGGCGACAGTGGCGACATCTACACCTGCGACACGCTGGTCATCTCCACCGGCGCTTCGGCTAGGTGGCTGGGTCTTGAATCGGAACAGACTTTCATGGGCATGGGCGTTTCCGCCTGTGCGACCTGCGACGGCGCGTTCTACCGCGAAAAGCAAGTCGCGGTCATCGGCGGCGGCAACACCGCGGTGGAAGAGGCGCTGTATTTGACCAACCACGCCTCCAAGGTCACGTTGATCCACCGCCGCGACGAACTGCGCGCGGAAAAAATCCTGCAAACCCGCTTGTTCAACAACCCCAAGATCGAAGTCCTGTGGGACACGGTGCTGGAAGACATTCTCGGCAATTCCGGCGGTGGCGCCCTGCCGTTGGGCGGCTCGCTCACGCCCATGGGGGTGACGGGGCTGCGCCTGAAGAATGTCAAAAGCAATGAGGAAAGCACGCTGGATGTGGACGGCGTATTCATCGCCATCGGCCACACCCCCAACACGGATATGTTCAAAGGCCAATTGGACATGGACGACGGGGGTTACATCATCACCCAGCCGGGCACGCCTCAAACCTCGATCCCGGGTGTGTTCGCCGCCGGCGACGTGCAGGACCACACCTATCAGCAAGCGGTCACCGCCGCCGGCACCGGCTGCATGGCGGCGTTGGACGCGGAACGCTTCATCGCCGAGTTGGAATCCAAAGCGAACGCCGCCGAATAGGGCGCATGCGCACGAATGTTAAGGACCTTTGATGGATAGGCTGCCCGATCCCAACACCGGCGTCATGGACTGGGACAAACTGCGCATCTTCCACGCCGTGGCGGAAGCCGGCAGTTTCACCCACGCCGGAGAGATGTTGAATCTCAGCCAATCCGCCGTGTCCCGCCAAATCAGTGCGTTGGAGGATAGCCTCGGCGTCGCGCTGTTCCACCGCCACGCGCGCGGCCTGATCCTGACGGAACAAGGCGAAATGCTCGACGCCACCACAAAGGACATGTTCGCCAAGCTGGCGTTCACCACCGCGCAAATCCGCGATTCCCGCGAACGTCCGCAAGGCGACCTGCGCATCACCACCACGCCGGGGCTCGGCTCCATCTGGCTCACGCCCAAGGTCAAGGATTTCATCGAACGTTATCCGGACATCGACGTGTCCCTGGTGCTTTCTGATGACGAACTGGACATTTCCATGCGCCAAGCGGACGTCGCAATCCGTTTGAAACCGCCAACCCAGCCGGACCTGATCCAACGCCCGTTGATGGAAGTGCACTACCGCGTCTACGCTTCGCCCAACTACATCAAAACCCACGGCATGCCCAGCAGCCCCGAAGACCTAGACAATCACCGCTTGGTGATTTACGGCGAAGACGCCAATCCGCCGGTGGCCAATCTGAACTGGTTGATGGAGCTGGGCGTGAGCGACAAACCGCGCAAGCCGGTGCTCACGGTCAACAACATTTACGGCATCTACCGCGCGGTGCGCAGCGGCATCGGCATCGCCGCCCTGCCCGATTACATGACCCGGTACGCCGAAAATCTGGTGCAAATCCTGCCTGAGGTCCAAGGCCCCAGTTTCACGGCCTATTTCGTGTATCCCGAAGAGCTGCGCAACTCGAATCGCATTGGGGTTTTCCGGGACTTTTTGTTGAGCCGCATCCGCGAGAATCAAAACAGCGCCAGCTGATACTGTAACAAAAATGCAAACCTAAGCATTTTCTAATATACTGCACTTTTTTATAACGCATTGATATCGCAAGATATTCACTCAACACCATCGCGTAAGCTATGCGCATATTGCATATCAGCTTTTCCAAAGTGTGAGTGGTGCACCTGCGAAGATTTCCATATATTCACTACAGTTCTTGTTGCATCGCAACATGAACGTTCGGGCCTCACGGCCCGGAGGCTCCCGGCCCCACTTAATCCCATACCCTCCCCCGGGAATTATGGGGCCGGTCGAGCCACACGTCTCCCAGACGTGAAGCCTCCCTGTTAGACTCGCCCTGGTAGCTCTGCTACCAGGGCTTTTTTTTATTGTCCCGGCCACCCGCCCCGGCTGGTAGCTCTGCTACCAGGGCTTTTTTTTATTGTCCCGGCCACCCGCCCCGGCAGGCAACTTCGCTACCAGGGCTTTTTTTTATGCGCGTCCGCGCCTATGGTGAAGGTATTCAAACCCAAAGGTTTTCTTCATGAGCACGGCACCAATCAGCAACCCGGCCACCGACTGGATATCCCTGTTCCCGGCTTTGAGCGAATTGGAAGACGAAACCGCCCTGCGTCTGGTCGAGATTTCTCAGGAGGTTCGTCTGCCCGCGCGTCAAGCCGTCTTTCATGTCGGCGACAGTTGCGACAACTTTCTGCTGGTGTTGGACGGGCGTGTGCGGGTTCAGATGGTATCCGAATCGGGACGGGAAATCGTGCTGTACCGCGTGGATACCGGCGAGACCTGCGTGCTGACCACGGCCTGCCTGTTGGGCCACAGTGCGTATTCCGCCGAGGGCATCACGGAAACGGACGTTCACGCCATCGTTGTTCCCGCCCAAGCATTCCGTGACCTGCTGGGGCAATCTCAAGTGTTGCGCGATTTCGTGTTCCAATCCTATGGCGAGCGGCTCACCAATCTGATGGTTCTGGTCGAAGAGGTGGCTTTTGGACGCGTCGACATCCGCCTAGCCCGGTTGCTGTGCGAACGCACCGCCCAAGAAGGCACCCTGGCGACCACGCATCAGGAACTGGCGGTGGAGCTGGGTTCAGCGCGTGAAGTGATCAGCCGCCAGCTCAAGGATTTCGAGCGCCGCGGGCTCGTCAAGCTCAGCCGCGGGCAGATCACCATCGCCGACGGTGCGGCACTGGAGGCCTTGGCGGCCACCTGATCACGTTTATGTGACTAGGTTACAGACGCCTGGGCACAGATATGGTTACCTAACCTCAGCACGAACCCCAAATGGACACAGGAGAGTAACCATGAGCAGCAATATCGGTAACATCGACCGGATTTTGCGCATTCTCGTCGGTGTGGTGCTGGTCACCTTCGCCATGCTGAGCAACCATGAACTGGCTATTTACGGCTTCATCGGCGTGGTGCCGATTTTCACCGCCTTGATCGGCTGGTGTCCGGCCTATGCGCCCTTCGGCATTAAGACCTGCAAAACCGAATAAGTACCGAAACACCTTTTTCAAAGAGCCGCCGGCGTTCCTGTCGGCGGCTCATTTGCGTGGATTTGCCGAATCCGCAAAAACCCAGGGGCGACACAAGGCCGAAAACACCCGAAACAGTCGTTTTTTACCGCCGCTGAATATGGATTATGGTTGCATACTTTGGTATTGTTAAAAACAATAAACATTTAAAAACAATAAGTTAATGAATTTTTACATTTATATTCTGATAAACAATCCACAACAAATGCGATTTTTTCCTGGACACTAGATTAGTTTTTTCTTATATAAGCGGTACACGATGTACCGGGCGTTGTCCGGAGACATCGGGAGACCGCAGGGATACCTCCCCCTCCCCCCTCTGACACTCTGCGGATTCTCCTAAAGAGTCTCTCTTGTCTCCCCCAGGACGAGAGACCTCCCTTTCGCACTGGCCGGACTCTTTGAGCCCTGCCTTTTTTTATGGACCCAGCTGCCCGCCCCAAGGGCTCTTTGAGCTCGGCCTTTTTTATGGGCCCGGCCCGCCCCGGAACTTGAGTTCCGCTCTTCCCCCAAACGAAAGGGCCGGGGTTACCCCCGGCCCTTCGAGATGTCTGTGTGGCGCCGGTCAACCCGCCCTGCTCAACTCGTCCGCGCGGCCACAACTTGATCGGCATATTTACCGGTCAGTTCCTGCAGGTGGTCATAGCGGAAGTCGAAGGTCCCGACCCCCAGCGTCTGGGAGCGCAAATCGATGATCAAGTCGTGCATTTCGGATGCCGGCAGGTGCGCCGTGACCTCATCCCAGCCGTGCCAGCCGTCACGCGGTTGGAAACCGAGAATCTGTCCGCGCCGGGACGACACGATGCGCTGCGCGTTCGACGTATAGGCGTTGGGCACGGACACCCGCACTTCGCAGATCGGCTCCAACAGCACCGGGTCGCAATCGGGCATGGCTTCGCGCATGGCCAATTGCGCGGCCTTCTTGAATGCGAAGTCGGAACTGTCCACCGAATGGTGCTGTCCGTCGGTCAACGTCACTTCGATATCCACCACCGGGAAGCCCAGGGGACCGCGGCTTAAATACTCTTTCACCCCCGATTCCACGGCGGGAATGTATTGGCGCGGGACCGAGCCGCCATGAATGGCTTCTTCGAACTGAAAGCCCGCGCCCCGACCCAACGGCTTGATGACGATTTCCACGTCACCGAATTCGCCGTGTCCGCCCGACTGTTTTTTGTGGCGCGCGCGGTGCGTCACACCCTTGCGGATGGTTTCCTTATACGGAACCTGCGGACGTTTCGCGTTGACATCGAGATTGTGGCGCCCCGCCAGTTTGTCCTTGGCGATGCGCAGATGCATTTCGCCTTGGCCCCACAGCAACAGTTCACCGGTGATCTGGTCGTGCTCCAACTTCAAGGACGGATCTTCCTCGCACAGTTTTTGCACCGCAGCGGTCAACTTAACCTCGTCCGCGTGGCCGCTGCCGTTCATTTCGATCGCCATGGAATAAAGCGGCGACAAGGGCTCGGGCCACTCCGTCCCTTGGCCGCCCAGAGCATCCCCAGTGTTGGCCTTGTCCAGACGGCCGAGCGCAACAATATCGCCCGCTTCGGCCGTGCCGTTCTTGTCAAACTTGGCTCCGTTCACCTGAAACAGGCCCGACACCCGGCCTTGGTCGAATTCCTGGCCATCCTTGACCGTACCCGACCAGACGCGCGCCAGTGACAGCTTACCCATATGCCCGGCATGCACGGTCTTGAACACCTGCGCCGCAGCATCGCCCACACTTAAACGTTCCGCCGTTTCTTCAACGCCGGGACTTTCGTGGCGCAGCGCTTTCCACAGGCGGCGGATGCCGTTGTCGTGTTCGGCGGAACCGAAAAACACCGGCACAATGTCGTCGTGGGCCAGATCGCGTTTCAAGTTGTCGTAGACCTCCTCTGTCGATGGATTGACGTTTTCCAACAGCTCTTCCAACAGCGTGTCGTCGAAGTCCGCCAGCGCCTCCAGCATATCCTCGCGCGCGCCCATTTCCAGTTCGATCATGGAATCGGGCAAGTCGATGATTTCGGATTCGGCGTGGTCTTTCCATTTGAACGCTTTTTCGCTGACCAGATCGATATGGCCGGTCACATGGCCGTCCTCGCGGATGGGGATTTCACGCAGCACCAACGGATGGCGGGAATGCTCCTGCAACGCTTCCAACGTCGCCTTCACCGAGCCCCCGTCCTGATCCATCTTGTTGATGAACAGGATGTGGGGAATGTCGTGCTGGTCCAGGATGCGCAACGCCGGGCCAACGGTCAGCGCCTTCTCGGGGTCGGCTTCGCACACCACCACGGCGGTGTCCGCGATCATCAAGGCGTTTAAACTTTCCTGCAGCAATTCAACGGACCCGGGACAGTCTACAATCGTCCACGGGTCCCCAAGATATTCACAATGCGCGACGTTAAGTTCCGTCGACATCTCCATCGCGCGCGCTTCCGGCGCACTGTCGCCGACGGAATTGCCGTCGCGCACCGACCCCTTGCGGTGCAGCGTGCCGGCGCTCGCCAACAGGCTTTCCAGCAACGTCGTTTTTCCAGAAAGATACGGACCAACCAGCGCCACGCACCGCGGGGCGGACTTCGCTTTGGTCATACACTGCCTCCCTAATCCCAGCATGGTCCGAAAGGCTGGGCGCGGCGCAGCAGAAACGGGCCGGCCTGACCGGGAATCCGGACCTTATTTCCATTGTTTATAGGGAAAATGGTACTGCGCTTCCGGGTCTCTGCCAAGGGAAGAAGGGCGTGAAATCGCGGGTTTTTTTAGCCTTACTGGTCTTGATTGCCCTGATTTTGGTCACCTTGGTTCTGATCACCTTGGTTCTGATCCCCGTCACCGCCGTTGGAAGACGTGCCGGAATAGGCCTGCAGCAGGGTCGTGACCAAGGTCTGAATCTGGCTCGGCGCGGATTTCTTGACGGCGGCCTTGATGTCGCTTTCGGTCTGGGACCAGTCGCCCTTGGACAGGTCTTCATAAATGGTCTTGGCGGCGTCCGCGGATACCGGCACCGCGACCTGGAAACGCACCGTGTTGGTGAACGCGGTGTAGTCGGTGACCACTTGGATATCGACGTTGTTGACGATCATGTCTCAGCTCCCCGCTGCCTGATTATTGCTGTTTATCGCCGCCGTCCGTAGACGCATCTTTCTTCTTCGCCGGGCCTTGTTTTTGCGGCGCGGCGCTGACCAAGAAATCCAGCGCGGCGGAGATGGCCACCGGGGCAAAAGTCTTGGCGCTGGCCTTGAGCGTGCTCCAATCACCTGAGTCCATGGCGGCCTTGACGGTTTTGGCCTGGTCGGGCGGGACGGGAATGTCCAGCTCGAAATGAATGCGCGCCGCCTGCAAGGTGCAGTCGGTCTTGTACGCTACGGTCACAACGTCCATCGCCATCAGCGGTCTCCCCGGATTTCACCGAAACACATGCTTGTCAGGGGGTAGACGCGGGGCGGCGGGGGTTGTGAACCAAAACCTTACCCGAACGCTTTTTCCACAGCCGCAACAAACAATTCATCCCCCCGTCACGCCGAAGTCGCGGAGGTTTCATTTTGGCTTTTCACGCTCGGCGCATCGTTGAACTTCCCCCAACGCCATTTAAGATTAAGCAAGGAGATGAAACCGATGGCGCGTATCTTCACTTTGGGTATGGCGGCAAGTTTCGCGGCGATGTCGTCTTGGGCGGCGGCTCCGGCCCCGGCGGACGTGGTGGAACTGGGCCCCCGCCCGTACTTCCTGGTTGAACAGATGAAGGACGGCAAACTCAAAGACAAACTTTTGTCGTGCGCGGACCGCCGGTTCGAACACAAGAATTTTTCCATCGGGCATCGTGGCGCGCCGATGATGTTCCCCGAACACACCGTCGAATCGTACACCGCCGCGCACCGCATGGGCGCGAACGTCCTGGAGTGCGACGTCATCTTCACCCAGGATCAAGAGCTGGTGTGCCGCCACGCACAGAACGACCTGCACACCACCACCAACATTCTGAAAAGCCCGCTGGCGTCCAAATGCACCCAGGGCTTCCTGCCCGCCCAAGGCGACCGGCCCGCCAGCGCCGAATGCCGCACCAGCGACATCACGCTGGCGGAATTCAGAACGCTCACCGGCAAGATGGACGCCGCCGACAAGACGGCCACCAGCGTGGATGCATACATGGACGGCACCGCAAACTGGCGCACGGATATTTACGCCGAAGCCGCGGGCACATTGATGACACATGCAGAATCCATCGAACTGTTTAGCAGCCTCGGCGCCAAGTTCACGCCGGAATTGAAATCGCCGAAGGTGAACATGCCTTACAACGGCTTCACCCAGCAAGACTACGCCCAGAAGATGATCGATGAATACAAGGTCGCCGGGATCGACCCGGCGGATGTGTTCCCCCAGTCCTTCAACTTAGAAGACGTGCTCTACTGGATCGAGAACGAGCCGGAATTCGGCCGACAAGCCGTCTACCTGGATGGCCGCTACAATGAAGACGGCTTCGACCCGATGAATCCCACCACCTTCAAACCTTCCATGGCGGAACTTAAGGCTAAGGGCGTGAACTACATCGCGCCGCCCATGTGGATGCTGGTTACGGTGGACAACGGCGAGATCGTGCCGTCGCCCTATGCCAAGGCAGCACGACGTGTGGGGCTTAAGATCATCACCTGGACCCTGGAGCGGTCCGGCCCGCTGAACACCGGCGGCGGTTGGTATTACCAGTCCATCAAGGAAGTCACCGATTCGGACGGCGTGATGTTCGAACTGCTTGACGTGCTCGCCATGGACGTCGGCATCAAGGGGATTTTTTCCGATTGGCCCGCGACGGTGACCTACTACGCCAACTGCATGGGCCTCGATTGATCCAAGAGATCGCTTCCAAAAAACCATCATGGTTCAACAAAACGGCCTGAAAAAACCGTGGCAACCGGCCTTTGCTCGCCCATATGACTCCCATAACGCTCATATATGCGAGGAGGGTCAGATGGACAACGCAACAGATGCCCAACCCGAACAAAACGCGGACTTCACCGAAATCGATCCGCGCATCTTCGATCTGTATGACGAGTACTGCCACGGTCCCATGACCCGGCGGGAATTTTTGAACCGCGCGGCGGCGATCGCCGTTGTGGGCGGTTCCGCCCTGGCCATGGCCCAAGCGCTTTTGCCACATTACGCAGAGGCGCAAACCATTTCGTTTACCGACAGCCGCATCAAGGCCAAGTATGTGCAATACCCGTCCCCCGGCGGAACGTCAGGCACCATGCGCGGCTATCTGGTGCAGCCCGCCGGTGACGGGCCCTTCCCAGCCGTGCTGGTGATCCATGAGAACCGAGGCCTTAACCCGCACATCGAAGACGTGGCGCGCCGTGCCGCCGTGGAAGGCTTTCTCGCACTGGCGCCGGACGGCCTGTTTCCCATCGGCGGTTACCCCGGCAACGACGACGACGGTAAGGTGATGCAAAAGTCCTTAGACAAGGACAAGCTTTATGCCGACATGCTCAACAGCGCGAAGTTCTTGAAAGCCCATGGGCTATCCAACGGCAAACTGGGCGCAACGGGTTTTTGTTACGGCGGCGGCGTGGTCAACGCATTGGCCGTGGATTTAGGCAATGAACTCAACGCCGGGGTGCCGTTCTATGGCCGCTCCCCCCTGGTGGAAGAAGTGGCGAAGATCAAAGCGCCCATGCTGATCCATTTCGCCGAGGACGACCCGCGCATCAACGCCGGCCGGGATGCGTACCGCGACGCGCTGACGGCCAACAAGGTCACATTCGAAATGCACACCTATCCCGGCACGCGGCACGGCTTCCACAACAACTCCACACCGCGCTACAACGAAGCTCAAGCCAAGATTGCTTGGGAACGCACCGTGGCTTTCTTTAAAAAGCATTTGTCTTAAGCATTTGTCTTAAGCAGTTGCGCAAACCAATAACGGCCCGGCATTCGCTGGGCCGTTATTTCATATGCGCACATTGACCAGTGCGTACCAGAGTCAACAGTAGCAACTCAACGGTAGCGCATAATGTTGATCTGCATTTCGTCTTCGTGGCTTCCTTTCGTATCCAAGGCGATTTCAACGCGACGGTTGCGCGCCCGGTTCTCAGGTGTGGTATTGGGCACCAACGGCTGGCTGTCGGCCAATCCCACCGCCAATATCCGCTTAGGTTCGATCTGATTTTTTCTCAGCAGATAATGCACCACCGTGCTGGCGCGGGCCGTTGACAGATCCCAATTGGACCTGAACATCTCGGTCCGGATCGGAACGTTGTCCGTATGGCCCTCGACATAAATCTTGCCGGTGGTCTGCGCCAGGACTTCCACGATCTTATCGAGCGCCAACAAAGCACCGGGCTGCAGCCTTCGGGTGCCGGCTTCGAATCCGGCGCGGTCGTTGAAGCGAATGATGATCCGTTCGTCCACTTCCAGGATTTCGATATCGTCGCGGTTGATTTCGTCGATCAGCAAAACCCTGAGACGCAGCTTCGTTTGTTCCGGAGTAAAGGTCTGCGGCTCGGTGGTGACATCCTCCAACGGCACAATCTGCTTGCTCTTGGGCTCTTCGATGATGACGTGGTCCCGATCGAACACCTGGGAAATCGGCCCGGCGTTGCGTTTGAAGCTGTCGCTGTCGATTTCGGCGAACGACAACAGCATCACGAACAGGGCCAAGAGCAACGCCATCAGATCGGCGAACGACACGATCCACTGGGGTTGGCGGCGCACCAGTTTTTTGTTGAACTCATAATTCATCGGTCATCACCTGCTTTTGGGTCATCGCCCCGGACTCCTCGCGTTCGTTCAGGCTTCCTCACCCCTGCCCTTCTTGTTGCCCGTATAGCCGTCCCTTGCGCCGATTTGACGCTGTTTCTCCGGCAAATACGATTCCAGAATGTCGACCATGGATGTTGGGTTCTGCTGTTGCTGGATTTGAAAGACGCATTCGATGATCAACGAGCGCAAGGACGCTTCGCGCTGGCGTTTGTCCTCCAGCTTATCCGCGATGGGAATGGCCACGAGATTGGCGATCAACAAGCCGTACAGTGTGGTCAGCAACGCCACCGCCATGCCGCGCCCGATGGACGTCGGGTCCTGCATGTTGCTCAACATTTGGATCAGGCCGACCAGGGTGCCGAACATGCCGAAAGCCGGGGCGAATTCAGCGATGGAAAAAAACACCTTGGCGCCGATCTCGTTACGCTGGATCGACAAGGCCATTTCCTGTGTCATGACTTTGCGGATGTAGTCGAGGTCGCGTCCATCGGCCACCAGTTGGAGGCCCTTTTTAAAGAACTGATTGTGCACCTTGGCATGCTCGGCGGCGACGACCCCCGATTTGCGGACCCTCTTGGAAATCGCGATGGCTTGCCTGATGTAATCGCGCGGGTTTTCCTTCTCGTTGACGAAGGCCGCCTTGAAGCCGATGGGCATGGCGACGAACACGCCGGAGATGGGGAACTTCACCATGGTCGCGGCGAAGGTACCGCCAAAGACGATCAGCAACCCCGGCAAATTAAAGAAAATCCATAAATCCGAACCCGTGCTGATCGCCGCGGTCACCACGCCAATACCAACAATCAATCCTGCAAGGGTGCCGAAATCCATTATTCACTCCTCGATAGCCCAACGGCGCAGATCGCCGCGCTTTGGACGGCAGCAAACGCACTGCCGCGCCGACGCCAACAGTACGGGTCTCAAGAGCCATTATGGAGATCACCGCGATCAGAGCCCGCAAAACCCACGGCCTCCGCTAGATCAAATCCGCCTGCGTTTCGATCCGGCCCACTGTTTGTCCGGAAGCCCGACCCGTTGCGTTCTGTGGCGCGCTCCAAGGAGAAACAGACCAAGGAGAGCGCTTTCGGGCTGAAACGTCAGGTACATCACGATCAAATAACCACAAGCCGGACAAAGCGTTAGCACGCCGATATTGTATTATGATTATATACAGCAACCCCATATCGTTACCTACCATCTCGTATATCTGCGTCGATGTAAACGCAGACTTTTGCGGTAGCGGCAAGATCGCGCTCTGCCGGAACTCAAGGGGTGAGGGCCCGACATCACGAAAAAGGCCCGGCGAATGCCGGACCTTTTTTATACGCAAGAGGCGGGCGTTTATTTCAGCGCCGCGCAGGCCCGTTGGATGCGGGTGCAGGCTTCGGTCAATGCTTCGTTGGAGGTTGCGTAGGACACGCGGAAATAGGGGCTGAGTCCGAACGCTTCGCCGTGCACGGCGGCGATGCCTTCCGATTCCAACAGGTAGGTGACGAAGTCCTCGTCCGTCTCGATTTTCTTGCCGTCGGGCGTGCTCTTGCCGATGCAGCCTTCGATGGACGGGTAGACGTAGAACGCGCCTTCCGGCATCGGACACGTAATACCGTCCGCATCGTTCAACATCTTCACCACCAGATCGCGGCGTTCCCGGAACGCGGCGTTGTTGGTGGCGATGAAGCTGTGATCACCGTTCAAGGCTTCCACCGCAGCCCATTGCGCGATCGACGTCGCATGGGTCGAGCTCTGTGACTGCACCTTGTTCATGGCCTTGATCACGTCCGCCGGGCCGGCCGCATAACCGATGCGCCAGCCGGTCATGCAATACGCCTTGGACACGCCGTTCAAGGTCATGGTGCGCTCATACAAGCCCGGCTCCACCTGGGCGGGGGTGGTGAATTCGAAATCGTCGAACACGATGTGTTCGTACATGTCGTCGGTCATCACCCACACATGGCTGTTTTCCGGCTTCATCAACACGTCGGTCAGCGCCTTCATGTCGGCGCGCGTATACGCCGCGCCGGTGGGGTTGGACGGTGAGTTCAGGATCAGCCACTTGGTTTTCGGCGTGATCGCATCTTGCAGCTGCTCCGGGGTCAGCTTGAAACCCGCGCTGGCCGGGCATTCGACGAACACCGGCGTGCCTTCGGCCAACAACGTGATGTCCGGATACGACACCCAGTAGGGCGCGGGGATGATCACCTCGTCACCCGGGTTCAAGGTCGCGACCATCAGGTTGAAGATGGACTGTTTGCCCCCAGAGGCGACCTGCACCTGATCCGGGGTGTAGTCCAGACCGTTGTCGCGCTTCAGTTTGGCGCAAATCGCTTCGCGCAACGGCAAAATGCCCGCCACCGCGGTGTATTTGGTGTGACCCGCGTCGATGGCAGCCTTGGCGGCGGCCTTGATGTGGTCGGGGGTGTCGAAATCGGGCTCCCCGGCGCCCAGGCCGATCACATCTCGGCCGGCGGCTTTCAGCTCAGCGGCCTTGGTGGACACGGCGATGGTGGGAGACGGCTTGATGCGGCTCAAACGGTCGGCGATGAAAGCCATAATGTTCATCCTGTAACAAAAGTTGGTGTGCGAGAGTGCAAGCTAACGCCCTCGGTTTCATCATGCAACGCAGTTTGTTGCAAGCCGGGATTTGCGCAGGATTGAAGCGCGTTCTTTCTTTGCCAAAACCAGGCAGCATGCATGTGTGGACGAGATTTATCGCATATATATCAATGCCGTAATCAGGCCATATGGCAATGGTTGTCAAACCAAACCGAAGACGAAGCCGTCCGTCTGATCTCAACACCGGACGACGTGACGTCCACCATCAAGATGGCCCCCATGCCGGTCGTCATCACAAACGCTTTGGCCTGCGGAGTCGGCGCCACGCCGCACACATCGGCTGCGCGCAACGCGCCGACGATGCGCGCCGAGGCAATATCCCAAAACACGGCGACACCGCCGCGTGGAGAAACCGCCACGGCGATCTGTCCGCTGTTGTCGATGGCGACACTGCCCACATACCCTTTGAGAACGGCCCACCCGCCTTGGGGCGCTTCGAACATGGTAGGCGCGCGGCCCATGCGCCATATGCCGGCCACGGGGCGGTTTCCATATGGTTTTTGCTGATCCTGCATGCCGAAAACAACGTCGCCATGCGGCGTCAAAGCCGTATGGCGTATGGACAATTGATGCCATTTTTCGGGAAGTTCGACGGAATCGACCGGGCGTTGAGTTTCGATCTCCAACAAGGTCAGATTCGGTTTCATGGTGTCGAGGTTGAGTTTCGCCCGGCCCGTGCCTGGGTGGGTCAGAATGCCGCCGTTGGCCACAACCAAGTGCCGGCCGTCGGGGCTGAGCCGCAGTTCATGCGGGCCAATGCCATGGCCCGGAAACTCATCGATGCGTTTGTAGTCTGCTGTGACGTCATAAACGCCAACAACGCCGCGTTCGTTGTCAAAGTCATTTTCCGTGACGAACAGGTGTGCGCCATCACGGGAATAAGCGCCGTGACCGAAATAATGACGATCTGCGGGGGCTTCGATGACGAGCGTTTCACCATCCCCACGCGCTACACTCAACACGTCGCCCGGGCGGCGGGCAGGGGCGACGATATCGCGGCCATTGGGTGACAGCAAAACATCATGCAGCCGCATCTGGGATGACACCACAGGCGTGACGCTCAGGTCCGCGTCGATCCGCGCGGCGCCGAAGGCGCCATCCGCACCGCCAAAGCCCGTCAGCCACCCGCCGCCATGAAGTTGTGCTTTCGCCAATCCCGGCAAGGCACTCAAACCCATCAATGAGGCCGCGGAGCATTTGAGAAAACGTCGGCGGTCCATGGCCTCAGTCACCATCCAGACTGTTGAAGCCGACCACGACGCCTAAGTGCTTGGTGTACGCTGAGAACATGTCTGTGCGCAGCGACGATAACGCATCGACAAAGGCCTTGTATTGCGCACGGCCCTGTTGGTCATAAACAGCTTCCCCGAAATCGGGCAGCACCAAAGCCTGCGCCATAACGGCTTCGCGTTTCTGCGCCAGATCACGCGCTTCGGCCTCCGGCAAATACCGCGCCATGATGGCGTCCGTTGCAAACAGCGTTTGCAGATTATGTTTGAGGTTCCGCGCGAAGCGGTTTGACCGGCGGGCTTCGACCAATGCCGGCTTCGCTTTTTGCGCACTGCTGCCCATCACAGGCAGAATTTTTTGATCCTTGATGATGGCGTATCCGGTCAAAAGATCCGTGAAAGTTTTATTCAACGTTTCCTTTGGGCCGGAAAAATAAATCGGATGCTCCTCACCGCGCTTCATGACCGGCAAGACATCATCCCGCCACTCCTTGACGATACCGCCTGCCATCTCTTCCATGTTCGCCGCGATGGTTTGCGCGACTTTGCAGTTCCATGATTTGTCCAGTGTGTCCGTATGTTCGAACAACATGCGTTCCATGGCCGGCAAACCTTGAGCCGCAACGGAAATGTGAGCGAAGTTTTGCAGTTCCAATTTTTCCGGCGTTTCATCGGCGAACAGCTTGTTCAGACTTTTTAACACCGCATTGCGCCGCTCCGGCCAATGATAAAAACGATCCCGACGCAGCAAGAGCGTCACGGGACCAAAGTTCCAGTGAAAGCTTTCCGCCCAAGCGTCCGCGACGGTGTGATAGGAGGTTTTGAGCGTGTCGCGCCCCACGCCTTCCCCCGCGCACGCCTTTCGCCAATCTTCAGCGTGGGCTTGAGTAGCCTCGGCCAGCCGGGCATAGGCCGGAATCATAACCTCTTCGGCGATGGCGGTGTTGATGGCTACGTAGTCCGGCTCCGCCCGCGCGGGCAGGGCCACAAGGCAAAGGACCAAAATGGTTAAGGCCGTATGACGAACACGGATCATGTTTGGCGTTCCTTATGAATTGGGGAAGGAGGGCTCAAGGCTGCGATGGCCCCGTACCCTCAATGCGGCTGAGGTGCTCGCCGAAGATCAGCCGGTTGCCATCAGGATCCGCAACTTCGAATTCCCGCATCTCCCAAGGATAATCCTTGATTTCACTGGTGATCTTCGCACCCTTTCCTTTGACCGCCGCGTAATAACCCGCGACACTGTCGACGAAGAAATAGGCGATGGTTTCCCGCGCGGTTTCAGCCTCGGTCAAATGCACTTCCGTATCGCCGTTTTGCAAGATCGCGTAACGGACGGGTTCGTCATCCGAGTCCGCCCACTCAAAGGCCACCTCAAACAGCAATGCATCCCGATAGTAATCCACGGAGCGTCCAACATCGGTGACCGGAAAGACCGGCGCCACCACCTCCAGCTTGAACGGCGTGTCGTCACTCATGGGTCAATGTCCTCTCCAAAAAACAGAAGGCAGCCGTCCGGGTCCTTCACATGGAATTCCCGCATACCGTAGGGCTGATCGAAGGGCGCACGCACCCTGCCCTGCGGCAACTGGGAAAGCTTCGCCTCGAGGGTTTCATACAAGGCGTCGACCCCCCGCACCCAGAGATAGATCGAGATGTTGTTTGCCGTTGCCTTCAGAGCGTTCGAATCGTCGGTCAAGACGAAGTGGATCGCCGCCTCGCCATGGACGACAATGGCGAAGCTGTCGTCATCGGAAACGAACCGCCTCTCAAAACCGAGCGTATCCGCATAAAAGTCCATGGTGGCCGACATATCGGACACCGGCACGATCGATACGGCATCTTCAATGACCGGTTTTTGCATCGAACGGTTTTCCTCTTTAGATCAACTGAAGCTTTTGACAAATCATATCTGGTGTTTCTTATAAATTGGACAAGAACCGGATCAGTTTGTCTTGATCTGCCGGGGCAAGCGCGCGAAACGCATCGCGCGCGCGTTGAGCTTCGCCGCCGTGGAATTCTATAGCCTCACGGAGCGTCGTGGCGCGGCCATCATGTAAATAACGCCCAGCGTATTTCAAGCCCCACAGCGGTGGCGTACGCCATTCCCGGCCGGTGGCCAACCCATCGCCGATGCCGTCCGCCAAATCATCGCCCATGTCGTGCAGCAGCAAATCCGTATAAGGCTGGATGATCCTGCCGTTCGCCAGCGTGAACGCCGGTACATGGCACGCCGCGCAGCCGGTCTCGATAAAAATGTCGCGCCCTGCTTCGTCCGCAGTGCTTTTGTGCGGTTTGAGACCGGATACGAAGGTCACGATCATATTCAACATCTGGGTGTCGACTTCCAGATTTTCGAACCGGGGGCTGTTTCCATGCGGCGCGCTTTGGCACAACGGCTGCGCTTCGGTGCAATCGCCTGCATGCTTCGGATAGATAGGATTGGACAGACCGACGTCAGTAACCAGTGCTGCCGCCGATTGCATGCGGATGGTGGCTTTGCCCGCTTTCCAACCGAAACGGCTGAGCACGGTTTCGCCCTCGGCATTGGCGGAATAATTGGCGCGCCCGGAAATGCCGTCTTGGTTCGCATCCTCTTCATCGACCAGAGAGAGAATCTGTTGTTCTGGAATTTGTTGCAACAAGCCGAGACCACGCAGGTCCGGCGCAAGGCGTCCGGCCATGCGCGTAGCCGGTGCCGGTTCGCCGTAGTTGAGGCCTTCGGCTTCGACGGCGCCGTCCGCGGCGCGAACCATGTGTCCTTCGGCTTTCAGACCTTGAACCGCAAGAATTTGCAGTTGCTCGCCATAGACCGGATCGGGCGCGCCGGTTTCGTCCCCCACGCGCAACAGCAATCCGGTTCCGGTGATACGCCCGTTCTCATCTTCGCCGAACGTCCCACGCCCGCCTTTGGGATGACAGGTGGCGCAAGAGCGTGCATTGAACAAGGGGCCTAAACCGTCGGTGGCATCCGTAGAGGCCGGAGCCGACGTCCACAACCGGTCGAACAGCGCCTTGCCTAGGGCGTAATCGAGACCATCGGCCTGAGATGAGGCTGGCGCAAGAACGACGGCGCACATCAAGGCGAACGCACCATCGCGCAAATAGGTTAAACGTTTCATCAATCTTCCAAGAGGTACTCGTAGCGCTTGTCCGTCAGCGTTTTCATGAACGCCACCAACGCCTTGATGCGTTTTTCATCCAGCGCATCGCCGACTTGCAAGTCTTCCAGCGAAATGGTCTCGGTCACCTCCGGCGGACCCCAGGGCTCGCCCGTTTCCGGATTGATCTGGGACTGAGGCGCCTTGGAATTGTATTTGTTGTAGAAACGCACCACCGTTTCCAGGTCCTGGAAAACGCCGTTGTGCATGTAAGGTCCCGTGACCGCGACGTTGCGCAGCGTGATGGTCTTGAACTTGCCGCGCTGATTTTCGTCGGTGACGTCCGGGTTGGCGAGCAGCCCGTCGTCTACATGCCCCTCACCCAAGCCGTTGAGCGCGCGGACCTTCGCATTCACCGGCACGCCGATGTTGTGATATTCGTAGTTGGCGAAGGTTTCGCCCTCGGATTCAGGAAACTTCTTGAGCTGGTGACACCGGTTGCAGTTGGTGAACTGGTTGGAAAAAAACAAGGTCATGCCCAATTGCTCGGCCTTGGTCATCTTGTACTCGCCCTTCAAATACCGGTCGTACTTGGAATCGAACGGCGCAAAGAATTCTGTCTTTTCGAATTCGGCAATGCTTTCGGCCATGGCCCCGTAGGCCTTATCCGCGTCCGCAAAGATGTCATCGCCGAAGTGCGTTTTGAATGCCTGGACATAGTCGTCATTTTCCTCAATGCGCGCCACCACGTCGGCTTTGGTGGCCATGCCCATTTCGATGGGGTTGAGCGGCGGACCGGCGGCTTGGTCGGCCAAGCTCGAAGCGCGACCGTCATGGAACTGCCCACCCCGGTACTTGCCGTCTTTGCCCAGCGAAAAGGGCGGCGTGATCGAAGCGTAGGACGCCGTCGGCGCGTTGCGGTCGCCCAAGGACGTGCCGTCGTCGCCGAGGGACACCGCGCCATCGGCGTCATTGGGCCGCGCGTCGGCGAAGCCGTGCTCCGGGTCGTGGCAGGTGGCGCAGGCCTGGGTGCCGTTTTTCGACAAGTTGGTGTCGAAGTACAACTGTTTACCAAGTTCCACCTTGCTCATCCCGGCTGCTTGTGCGGGCGCGGCGGCGAGCAGGCTGAGCCCTATGGTGTAAAGGATTGGGGCGAAAAGGGTCGGTTTCATGATTTTAAGCGACTCTCAAAATACTCATCATGCCGGTTTCGGCATGTTCGATGATGTGGCAGTGGAACATCCAATCGCCGGGGTTGTCGGCTTTGAACGCCACGTGGATGCGTTCCTTGGGTTTGAGCAGCACCGTATCGGTGAAGTGCTTGGGCAAAGACCGTTTGTTCGATTTCAGATACAAGAACGTGTGCCCGTGAATGTGGATCGGGTGCATGTGCGGCGTGGCGTTGACCAGTTCGAACACGTAGGTTCGATCCTTCTTCAAGGTCAGGATCGGGGCCGGCATGCGTTCATGCCCATCTTCGGGCCAAGTTTGCTTGTTCATGGCCCAAAACGTCTTGTCGTTGAGGCACAACGCGTCGGCCAAGTTCAACTCTTCGCCACCCGGCATGGCGATGACGTTGGGGGTCGCGGCGGCAGTGGCGGAAAATTCCACGCGCTTGAAAATGGCGTTCGTCAAATCCGGCTCTTGAATGGTGGGCGCATAAAGCGGCGCGGGATCGAAATCGCCGCGCTTCAGGCCGGGGCCTGTGGCCTTGATGGTCGCCAACAAGACCGGTTCCGGCGCGAAGTAGTCGTAAATCTTGACGGTTTCACCAGCCTTGG
Source organism: Magnetovibrio sp. (assembly GCA_028281525.1). Classification (GTDB taxonomy): domain Bacteria; phylum Pseudomonadota; class Alphaproteobacteria; order Rhodospirillales; family Magnetovibrionaceae; genus Magnetovibrio. The sequence continues at coordinate 39,623 of JANQJR010000035.1, read as the reverse complement.
GCATGCGCACACACAGATCAATGCGCATGGCCGATCCCAAACGCCAGACCTTGAACGACGTCGGCGCGATGGCTTGTCCGTCGGTGGCGATCAGGGCCACGTCCACTTGGCCTTCCAGTCCCACCTGATTGACGCGTGAATTATCGATGCTCATCAGGCGCAAGCGCACGTCTCCGCCCGCCGGGGCCTCGAGCGTCGGTACGGTCTCGAAGTTGACGCTGCGGTGCGTGCCGAAGGTGCCGCCCCGGGACGCACCCTTGTCTTCCATGAAATCGAGGAATTCTCCGTTCGCGTTCAAACGCCAGTCCTTGATGACGCACATCAGATCGGCGTCGTAGGTCCGTGTTTCGTCGCCGGTCACGACCAGGGCCCCGGCCAGGCCGCGTCCCAGTTGTTCCACCGTGTTGCAATGGGAATGAAACGGAAACAGTCCGGTGTCGGGCACTTCGAAATCGTAGACGTACGCTTCGCCGGGCTCGACGGGTTGTTGCGTCACATACGGCACGCCATCCATGTGGTTGGGCAGGCGGATGCCATGCCAGTGGATGGAGGTGTGTTCCGGCAGATCGTTCTTGAAATGCGCCCGCACCCGCCCACCCTGAGGCACGCGGATGACCGGCAGGATATCGTCGTGATAGGTCCACAACGGCAATTCGCCCCGGCCGAACAAGTCGGTGGGACGCACCTTGGCATGCAGTTGGGCTTCCACCACTTGACCCGCGCCCGGCAACGCGCCGTCCCGGCGCGGCGCCAAGGGCCGAAGGGTATCCAACCGAGCACTCGCCAAGAGTGGAGACGAGGAAAGCGCGGCCAAAGCCGCGCCCGCCCCGATAAATGTCCGGCGCGAGAGGTTCACGTCACACCCTCCTTATCGGGCTGCTTCATTCAACAGCCGAAGGGTTGTCCAAGCTGTTCGAACCTTCAACAGAGATTGTCAGATTCAGCGCGGTCACGACTTTTTCGATGCCTTTGGTCTGAGCCACCAAGCCATCAACCACATCCTGGATGATCTGGTTGCCCTTGGCGTTGCCTTCACCAATCATCTGGTCGTAGGCCATTTCGCCGCTGTCGGCAGTGTCTTTCATGACCTGCATTTTGTCCAGGGCAGCGGCCATCAATTTGTCCAAATTGGCGTTCGCGCCCGACGCCTTGGCGCCGGCGTAATCGGACAGGGACGCGCCTTTGACCATGGTGCCGTCCAGCTTTTTGTACGCGCCGTTGTACAGCGCGATCATGCCCACTTGGTTGTAGTAATGGGAGTTGTGGGTGTTGTCGGAAAAGCAATCGTGTTCTTCTTCCGGGTCGTGCAGAATCAGGCCCAGTTTGATGCGCTCACCCGCCAGTTCGCCGTAGGACAGGCTACCCAGGCCGGTGAGGATGGTGCCAAGCGCGTCCTTATCGGACTTGCCCATAATGTCGGCGCGGGCCGCGCCGCCGGGTGCCCATGAGGCGACCATTTCCTGCAAGTCGCTGATCAAAAGATCTGTGGCGGCGGTCAAGAATTGGACGCGGCGGTCACAATTGCCGCCGGTGCAGTTTTTGACGTCGAAATCGCTGGCCGGACGCGCACCCGCTCCGGCATCGGTGCCGTTCAAGTCTTGGCCCCAAAGCATAAATTCGACGGCGTGGTAACCGGTGGCGACATTGGCCTCCACTTCCTGAGCTTCATGCAACGTGCCCGACAGCAGCGCGGGAGTGATCTTGGTCGCGTCGATAATGTCCGGGCCGATGCGTACTTTTTCGTTGGCGATGACGTTCAGGGTGTACGCCGGGTTTTCGTCGGAAGACGTACCATAAGAGGCATCGACGTAGTCCAGCATGCCTTCGTCCAACGGCCAGGCGTTTACCTTGCCTTCCCAATCGTCGACGATGGGGTTGCCGAAGCGCAGGCCTTCAGTCTTCTGGTACGGTACCCGCGCCGCAATCCACGCTTCGCGGGCGGCGTTCAGGCTGGCTTCGGTGGGGTTCAACACCAAGTTCGACACGGCGCCTTTCAGCGTCATCGCGGTGATCAAGGAGTCCTGGTACATGGCGTGCGCCACGTCGGCATAGGTCTTCACGACAGACTTGGCGTCGGCGGCTTGACTTGATGCGGCAGTGAACACCGATACGACGCATACGGTTGCGCTGATGGTTAAGGCTTTGAGGTTCATGGAGTGCTCCTTAAGAATCAATTCCGACCTTGGAAGTTTCGCCCGAAAGTTTGGAATGAATCCAAATTTTGAGAATGATTATCAATTGCGGAAACCAAGTATCATCGTTGCGAATGAGTCGCAAGAACTTTTTTATGCCGCTTCCATGAACCAACACCCAAAAGCCCCAAAATCGAGTATCGACCGATGAACGGCACCCAAAAATAGAAGAAAACACCGCCCTTGCGTCACGGATCGCAAAAATTCGACGGGCGCAACACGCCATATATAAATCCATGGATTTTGTGTAAAAAATAGTTCATAAAGAGGTATAGAGGGGATACACATAAAGAAGGCGCGTCGACATGGGGGCCGGCGCATCCAAGTTCGATCACGGGCGGGGGAGCCCGTGAGCCTTGACCGCGGGGGCCGGGCACATGCAGTTCTTGAGACAGGCCATTTCCAGAGCATTGTCGTACATTTTTTCCGAACGCTTTCAAGGCGTAGTGACGAGTGAACCTCACCCACCTCATCTGGAGCGCCACCGTCTCGACACCTTGGTGTCTCGCATACGGTTGGTGTCAATGGTGTTCGGCGCCTTGACGGTGCTGTGGATTCCCATCGACATGATGACGTTGGACAGTCCGGACTGGATTGTGCTGGCAGCCTTGCGTCTGCTTGTCGCAGGCATCTTTTTCGGCCTCGCGGTTCTGCCGCTTGCCAATCTGCCGCGCATGGGGGCCTTGATCCTAGTGGCGGTGATGCTGGCCAATCCCCTGATTCTTCACACCGCAGCCCATATTCTGTTTGCGGATATGGCCAGCCAAAGCCTTAGCCTCAGCGGTTTGTTGAGCGGCCCACGCAATGAAGCCGCGTTGATCAATGCCAATTTGTACGCCGCGCTGCCCTATGTGGTCATGGCCGGGCTCTGCTTGTTTCCCCTGGTCGCGGTGGAAACGGTCCTGCTGGCGCTGCCGGTGTTCACCGCGGTGATGTTTCTTCCTGCCGCAAGCGGCGGCGCCTACAGTTTGGTCGAGATCATCACCACAAGCTGGATCTTGGGGCTGCTGTTGGGCATTTGCGTTCTGGCGGGCATGATCCAGGTCTATTACATGGAAGCCCTTTTGCGCCGCGCCAATCATGATCCGCTCACCGGTGCATTGACCCGGCGCAGCGGTACCGAACTGTTGGAATTCTTCTTTCGTCTCGCCAATGACAAGTCCGCGCCGCTGACGGTGGCGTTCATCGATATCGACGACTTCAAGGCCATCAACGACACCTTCGGCCACGACGTCGGGGACGATGCGCTGCGTCAGGCCGCGGAAGTCCTCAACGACGGTTTGCGCGATGCCGACACCATCGTGCGTTGGGGCGGGGAAGAGTTTTTGCTGGTGTTGAACGAAACCTCCGTCGACGGTGCGCGGGTGGTGTTTGAACGCATTCAAGCCAGGTGGTTGGGCGAACGCCCCGACGGCGGTCCGTTGACCGCCAGCGTCGGTGTCGCGGAACGCATCAGCGACGCCGCCCAAACCTGGGATGCGCTGGTGAAACTGGCCGATGAGCGCATGTACGGCGCCAAAAACCAGGGCAAGGCACAAGTGGTGTTCGGCCCGGCGCTGACGGTTGCCGCCGAATAACGCCTAAACGTCATCGAAACCTGCACTGAACGGCAAGCCGTTTTCTTCGGCATGCGGATGGTTCATCCAAAATCAAACGAGTTTTCAACCGGGCGATCGTGCGTCATGATGGCGTCATGACGGAGCAGACCACATCCCCTGCCGTGCCCGGTGCGTTGAAAGGCGTTCGCATTTTGGATTTGACGCGCATTCTCGCCGGGCCGTTCTGCACCCAGATGCTGGGAGATTTGGGCGCGGACGTGATCAAGGTCGAACGGCTGGGCCGCGGCGACGACACCCGCCATTGGGGGCCCAATTACATTCAAGACAGCGATGGCAACGACACCGGGGAGAGCGCATACTTCGTATCCGCCAACCGCAACAAAAGATCCGTCGCCATCGACATCGCCACCCCGGACGGCGCGGACTTGATCCGCGGACTTGCGGAAAAATGCGACGTGCTGGTGGAGAACTACAAGGTCGGCGGCTTGGCGAAATACGGGCTTGGCTATGATGAGCTGAGCGCCGCCAATCCGAAGTTGGTCTACTGCTCCATCACCGGGTTCGGGCAGACCGGCCCTTACGCGGGTCGGGCGGGCTACGATTTTCTCATCCAGGGCATGGGCGGGGTCATGAGCCTGACCGGCGAACCGGACGGCGCGCCGATGAAAACCGGCGTCGCCATTTCGGACGTGATGTGCGGCATGTACGCCGCCACCGCGATCCTCGCCGCGCTGCGTCACCGCGACTTAACCGGCCAGGGCCAGCACATCGACCTGTCGCTGTTGGACACCCAGGTGGCGTGGCTGATCAACCAGGGCCTCAATTATTTGACCACCGGGGACGTGCCCCGGCGGCTTGGCAACGCACATCCCAACATCGTTCCGTACCAGGCGTTCGAAGCCCAGGATGGCTACATTATCTTAGGCGTAGGCAACGACGATCAATTCCGCCGCTTTTGCGATTTCGCGGGTCTGAACGGTGTGGCGGACGATGCGCGTTTCGCCACCAACAATGCCCGGGTGGTGAACCGCGACGCGCTGATGGACTTGATCGAACCATGCATCCGCAAACAGACCGTCCGTTATTGGCTGGATGGTCTCGAAGACCGGGGCGTGCCGTGCGGGCCCGTCAACGACTTGGCGCAGGTGTTCGCGGACCCCCAGGTGGCGCACCGGGAGATGGTGGTGGACCTGCCCCATGCGCCGGATCCACGCGTCACCGTGCGTCAGATGGCAAGCCCCTTGAAGCTGTCGCGAACACCGGTCGCGTACCGCCGTTCCGCCCCCGGGCTGGGACAGCACACGGATGAGGTCTTGGCGGAGGTGCTGGGGCTGGACAGACAAGCGATCGAAGCGTTGAAAGCCAAAAGCGTGATCGATTAAACCATAAACGGCTCATCACCTTCGATCGCCGGGCCGGGCAGCACACTATCCCGCCCCATATACGCGCCCGCCAACATGTTTGCGCCGCTGATCCGGGCGAGTTTCGCCAGTTCCGGCGTCGGTAGGCCGAGAACCCAGGTCGGCAGACGGCGGTGCGAGGAGCGCTGGATGAACAACTTGAAAACCTTGCCCGCCAGTTTCAGATCCATCGGTTTGTCGAACAGGTCCAACGTGACGCCGGAATAGTTCAGGTTGGCGAACGGTGTGAAGTCGGCCTGTTCCTTTTCCGGCCGGGCGATCCACGTTTCGAAAAACGCCATCAACGGGATGGTGATGTCATCCAGTGTATTGAGCGACAAGCTCTTGGGAAAATCTATGATTTCCGGAACGATGTGCGCGCGTTCTTCGGCGTTGAGGGTGCGCAGCACGTCGGTGACCTCTCCGGCTGCTTCCGACGTCGCCAGCGCGACGGAATTGATGCGCACCAGCAGACGGAACCGCTCGCCCCGGCCGAAACGCAGACGCAAGGCTTCAATCGCCTGAGACAGGTACTGAATCTGACGCTGCAAGGTCCCTTCCACGGTGGGCTGGCGGACCAGGGGTGTCATGCCGGGCAGCATCTCTCCCGCCTCGTCGCGCAGAATCGGACGGGCATAAAAGAGATCGACGCCGGTGCGGGAGGTATCCCAGACGGGACGGTACACAATGTCGAGGGATGCGCCTTCGGGTTCTTTCACCAATGGACCTTTTTGAAAGTAGGCGGTTGTGAAAACGGTGTGCACCCGTATATGGTGCACACCCATTTTCACCATATGTTCGATCTGATGCCAACCCTGAAGGGACACCGCCATGTCCGATCAAGACAACTTCCCACCCGAAGCCGCCGATGCGGGCGGCGAGGATGACGGCGCGCGCGCCGAGGCCCAGGTTTTCGCGGCCATCGTGCGCTATCTGGCGGAGCGCCTAACCGACGTGGACCCGGACGTGGACCCCGGCGATTTGGCGCATACCGGGGCGTTGTTCAATGAACTGGCGGATGCGTTCGAAGCCACCGGCGGGTTTGAATTCGACCAAGAACAGGCCCTGCCCCTGTCCCATGCCTTCGCCATGCTGGAAGGCGGCATGCGTATCCTGGCCGAACAGGCAACGGAAAGCGGGCACACCAACGCGGCGGCGAAAATGGAATGGGCGGCGATCAAGGCCCGCACCATGACCGGTACACTGGAAACCCATCATCTGTCGGGATCAGGCGGGATCATCGCTTTCGGACGTGAGGACGACACCGATGGTGGCGCGCCCGTGCATTAAGAATCCTTAGCGTTCAGACGGTCAAGCTTGCGGGCCAGTTGGCGCAGTTCACGCCGTTCGAATTTCAAGTTTTGCAGATGTGCAGGCTCTCCGCCGCGTTCAATGGCGGCGTCCATTTCGGTGACGACCCGCATTAAGGCGGCGTGCGCGGCTTGAATCTGCGCGTGTCCGGCATTTTCGATCACCACGTCTTGATCCATCATCAGTTCGCCGTAAGCTTCGAAATCACGTTCCGCCAGTTGGGCAAGCTCCTGGTCCAGGGGCGTCCAGATATCCGCCCACGCCGACAACAAATCGGCATCGAGCGCATGGTCTTCGGCGCGCTCCTCAAGGTGCACCATCAAGCGCACGAATTGCCATACGGTGAATCGCAGTTCCACGGGCCCAGGTTCCTATATCGGTTGGTCGCAGCGCACTCTGAAATCCTTAAGGTCCAGACCCATATGTGTAAAGGCGTTGTTTGCTTGTCAGGAGGGGGCGGGCGTTCCTACAATCGTACACAGGACCGATCCCGACTTGAACTTTAAATTTAAGGATTTCAAAGTGCTGCAGCCTAGGCTACGCACAGGTTTTCGACGTAGAGCCTTGATCATCGCCGTCGCCACGGCAATGGTGGCAGGGGTTTTGGCGTTGTTCGGCATGCAGTCCGTCCAGCGCATCCAAGCCGTTCAGGACCGCTGGACGGCCTACAGCCGTGATGCGTCCGAAGCGGGATATCTGTTGCACAACATTTCACAGCAGATGGGCTATGGCGGCTTTATCCACAACTTCAAGAATTACATCCTGCGCCGCAATCTCAAGTATCTGTCCCGCCTGGAACACCAAAGCGATGAGGTCTTCGCAACCCTGAACGCGCTTGAAGGCCGTGTTATTTCCGAAGAGGAGAAGGTGGCCGTGCACGCCATCCGCAACGTGTTCGAGCAATATAGCGCGCATATTCCTGTCGCCAGCGAAGCCTTCCGCCGTGGCCTATCGTCGGTGGAGGTGGACATTATTGTCAAAGTCGACGACGCGCCCGCGACCGAGGCCATCGCAATGCTGAAGCATTCGTTCCTAACCCGCATCCGGCTGGCCGAACGCGAGACCGATAAAGCGTTGAATGCTGCGGAAGCCATGGTGTGGGTGCTTCTGGCGGTGGTTCCCGTGGTGGTGATGCTGGGCGTGACCCTGATCTTGTTCCTGCGCCGGATTATCGATGTCAACTTCAACTTGGCCGAGGTCCGCGATGAATTGGCGATGTTGCTGCGCCAAGCCCCGGACGCGATTTTACATGTCGCCAGCGACGGGCGGGTCGTGCGCGCCAACGACCGGGCGCTCAGCCTGTTTGGTTACACCCGCACGGAACTGCTCACCAAACGTGTCGAAAATTTGATACCCCGTCGTTTTCAGGCGCACCATGACGCGATCCGCGAAGGTGCATTCGGCAGCATGGTCTCGCGGCCGATCGGCCAGGATGCCGAGCTGTTTGCGTTGACCAAAAAAGGCGACGAAGTGCCGGTGGATATCAGCCTCAACTTTTCCCTATCCGGCGGCAAGCGGATCGCCACCGCCATCGTGCGCGACATCACAGACCGTAAGATTGCCGAGCAAAAACTGCAACAAGCCCATGATGAATTGGAAATGCGTGTGCGTGAACGCACCCGTGAATTGGAAGAGGAAATCCTCGAGCGCAAGCAGACGGAAAACCAGCTCGTTCAATCGGCGAAGATGGCGACCATCGGCGAAATGGCGTCGGGTATCACCCACGAATTAAACCAACCCATGAACATCATGCGCATGGGGGTGGAAAATGCACAGCTTCAAATCCAGCGCGGCAAAGCGGACATGGCGCTTATGACGGATGTTTTGGAGAAACTCGAAGGCCAGATCATGCGCATGTCCGACATCATCAACCATATGCGAGTCTATTCGCGCCTGGATAGCGAGGGCCAGACACCGTTCGATGCGATCAAAGCCGTAGAGGACGGCTGCAAGCTGTTCTCTGCGCAACTCTCCGGCGTCGATGTGAAGTTGGACGTGATGCTGCCCGATGAAACCGAAGCTTGGGTTCTGGGGCACGCCACACGGTTGGAACAGGTGATGTTGAACCTGCTGTCAAACGCACGCGATGCGGTTTTGGCGCAGCCGGGTGCGACGCCGGGACGCATACGGGTGGACGTGCTCACCCAAACGCAAGACGGCGCCATCACCGTTCGTGTCGAGGACAACGGCGGCGGCATCGCCGGCGATGTTTTGCCACATATCTTCGCACCGTTCGTCACCACCAAGGAAAGCGGCGTGGGCACGGGCCTTGGGCTGTCCATCAGTTATGGCATTGTCGAAGGTATGGGCGGAACCATCGAAGCCGTCAACATCCAAGACGGCGCTCGCTTTTCAATCGTTTTGCCGCTGTGCGATGCGCCCGTGGCGGATGAACCCGTGGAAACCGAAGCGAGTGCCGCTGTACAACGCCTCGTGGAAGATCACCCCCCCAAAGCCGATACACCCAAGGTCTTGGTGGTTGACGATGAAATCACCGCCGCGCACAGCCTTTCCGATTTTTTGCAGGAAATCGGCTATCTCGTTTACACCGCTTATAACGGCAAGGAGGCCATGCAGATCTACGTGTCCGACGCGGTGGACGCGGTGATTACGGATTTGCGCATGCCGGTTATGGATGGCGAAGCTTTGATTGGCCAATTGCGCGAATTGTCCCCGAACTTGCCGATTTTCGCCATGACGGGTCATGGATCGCCCGGTGAAAATGGGGATGCACTCGCTCCCGGCGCAACGGAAATTTGGCGCAAGCCGCTCAGCTTGGGCGAAGTTGCGCATCGTTTGGAAGCGGTGTGCGGCCCCGGTCCGGCGCGACGCTTGGCGCGCCGGACCTGAGCGTTTTTTTATTCTGCAGCCTGAAGCACAGGAACAGGCGCCGTTGGGCGGGCCAGGCGGGATTTGCCGCCGACAAGGTCCACCATTTTATGCAAGCTGGCAAAGACACCGTCCATGTCCAGATCCGCGATGTCGCCACATTTCTTACGGGCGCGCTCGGCCCCCGTGGCGGCTTGGCGGTGCGCGAACATGGCTTTATCGCGCAACTGCTGGGATGTGTCATACATGGTGCAAAAGGGTTTGTCGGTTTTGTATGTGTCGGTCATGGGAGGCTCCACTCTGTTTTTTGCTTTATTATCCCTCATCCAGCCGTTGGTCGGCCGTTTTGTCACGACGCGCTGAAATCACGCCGGTCGCATGCATTTCCATGCATCGCTTATTTTTTTAAATGATCGTACGATCACCACTTGATTATAGGGTAGCCATACTGACCAAACGAAACACGCGTGCTTAGGTAGTAGCGTGCGGAGCTTTCGTATTACGGCGCGGGACTGTTAATACTTTCGTCTGCAACATCCGGATGTTTCAGCGCGCAGCCAAAGCGCGGTCCCGGCGGATTATCGGCTTGCGCCGATCTCACCCCGCCAGCCGGATTCCAACGTGATTTTAACAGCTTGGGCACGGTTCTGCGCCCCGATCTTACGATAGATGTTGCGCACGTGAATCTTCACGGTGATTTCTTGCAGGTCGAGATCGCGGGCGATCTCCTTGTTGGTCTTGCCTTCGACCAAATGGGCGAGAATCTCGCCTTCGCGCTGGGTCAACGTTTGGAATTTGGGGTCGATTTCTTGGGCGGCCTGGCCGCTCGGCGCGAGGATGCTTTCATCTTCATCCGCACCCGTTTCGGAGAAAGCTTCCGAGGGCAGATACTTTTCCCCTGCCAGTACCAAACGCAGGGCGTTGACCATGGCCATACCGCCGATGTTCTTCGGTATATAACCTGAGACCCCATAGTCCAGTGCGGCAATCACGTCTTTGCGATTGTAATGGCCGGACAAAATGACGATGGGCACATCGGGATGGGTTTGCGTAAAGGCGGTGATCCCGTTGAAACCGTTCATGCCGGGCATTTTCAGATCCAGCAAAATCAGATCCAAATCTCCTGCAGCCTTGGCCTGGTCCTGAGCGCCGGCGAAGTTTTCCGCTTCCAGCACTTCGACATCGGGCGCAAGCTCGCTCAGGAACGGCCGGATGCCGTCCCGGATAAGCGTATGATCATCGGCAAACAGTATGCGCATGCGATGGCCTCGAACCCCTCCCCTTTGGTGCGTGTCGTATTGATGTCACCCGTCAGCGTAAAAACCGACCACGCTCTCAGTGTTTCCCCTACCGAAACAGACTACGTGGTTTTGACGGCTTTGGGCAAGGGAACAATTAACATATTAATCCGGTATCGTGAGGACACCAACACACGACTGTGTGTCAATCGTTCGATCTGGCGCCCGGGCCCGTTCAGGCGTAAAATAGTTTATGGGGAGGGTTGCGCAAGGAGAGATGGGTCATGTGCGCTCAGCAAACAACCGGACGTTCGAACGCAACCAAAACGTTTGTCCTGGATGGCCTCAATCCCGATTCCATGGCCGAAAAGGAACGGCTGGTGCAATCCATTACGGTTGCGATTTATCACCAAGTGCCTTATGCGGACCACGACCTCGTCGCGGATGCCGTCAACGAAACCTTCGACGAGCTGCTTGGGCAAGCCAAAGTCACCACACACATCAGTGCGCTCGTGGAAGGCATCGTGCGGCGCAAGGTCCGCGAAGCCGCCGCCACCGACAAGCTGTTGATGGAGCCAAGCCCTTATTGAAAACGGTCACATAAAGTCGGCAATGCGTTTAGCCATGTCGGCAGGCGGCATGCCGTGGGCGAATTTCACCAGAAAGGTTCCCTCAGGCGACATCAGGAAAATCGAACCCGTGTGATCGACGAGATAATCATCTTGGTCCCAACCCTTGGGCCGGTGGATGTCGGTCACGATCTTGTAGCGTTTTGAAATGCTGTCGATCATCGGCTGCGGACCGGTGAGGCCGGTGATGCGTTGATCGAAGTGATCGACGTAATCGCGCAGCCGCTCCGCCGTGTCGCGGCCCGGATCCACGGTGACGAAAACCGGCGCGATTTGGTCGGCCCTTTCACCCAAATGCTCCAAAGCTTCGCTCATGTTCACCAGATTGGTCGGGCAAACATCGGGGCAATAGGTATAGCCGAACGTGATCAGCAAAAACCGCCCCTGGTAATCTTGATCGGTAACCACTTGGCCGTTGTGGTCTTCCAGCATGAACCGGCCGCCGACCGGCGCCGACGCCGTTTGCTCCTGGGCGTGTGCCGCCATGGCGCTCAGCATCATCGTTAAACCAAGAACAAGACTTTTGAACCACGGAAAAGGATCGATTTTGGCGTATGCGGGCATTTTCAATGGTCCTTGAGGATCGATTTCAGGGTCGTGCTCAGTCAGCCTAAAGTATTTAAAGACCACAAGTATGAAGATTTTTGTCTTCGAGGGACTTGACCATGGTCAAACCCCAATTGAGCGCATTCGCATAGACTCATCTTTGTCCTAATTGAATACGTCCCAAATCGCATCGGCTCGGGGAAAGTTGCGGTTTGTTTTTTTTACAGAGCCCGAGGGAGGATGAACCTTATGCAAACCATTCGGAAACGGGCCTTGCTGGCGCTCAGCGCCATGAGCTTTGGCCTGGTTACCGCATCTGCATCCTGGTCAGCGGAAATGCTCGACGAAGTCATGAAGCGTCGCGGCTTGACCGAAAAGGATGTGCTGGCGGCAGCCAAAACATATGTCCCGACCGGAAAGCGCGACGAATTCCTCGCGTTCAGTTCCGGCGGTCAAAGCGGACAGCTCATTGTTTACGGTATTCCGTCCATGCGTATTCTGAAATACGTGGCGGTATTCACGCCGGAACCCTGGCAGGGTTACGGTTTCGACGACGAATCCAAAAAAGTTCTCGCCCAGGGCCGCATCAACGGCAAAGATATCCTGTTTGGCGATACCCACCACCCGGCGATTTCGGAAACCAATGGCGAATACGACGGGCGCTGGCTGTTCATCAACGACAAGAACAACCCGCGCATGGCGGTGGTCGATCTGCACGATTTCGAAACCAAGCAGATCGTCGTCAACCCGATCATGAAATCCGAACACGGCGGTGCCTTTGTTACGCCGAATACCGAATACGTCATCGAAGCCGCGCAGTATCCGGCACCGCTGGAAGACGAATACGTTCCGCTAGAGCAGTTCAATGAACGCTACCGCGGCGCGGTGACCTACTGGAAATTCAACCGTGAAGCCGGCCGCATCGACCCGAGCCAATCGTTCTCGGTCGAACTGCCGCCGTATTCGCAAGACTTGTCCGACTTCGGCAAGGGCCCGTCCGACGGTTGGTCCTTCACCAACTCGTTCTGTTCCGAACGTTACGTCGGCGGCATCGAAAAAGGCCGCCCGCCGTTCGAAGCGGGGTGCTCGCAAAAAGACACCGACTTCCTGCACATGATCAACTGGAAGAAAGGCGCCGAACTGTTCAAGGCCGGTAAAACCAAGATGATCAACGGCCACCCGGTGATCACCATGGAAACCGCCGTCAAGGAAGGCATGCTGTTCCTGATTCCGGAACCCAAAAGCCCGCACGGCGCCGACGTCAGCCCCGACGGAAAATACGTCATCATTTCCGGCAAGCTCGATAGCCACACCTATGTCTACAGCTTCGAAAAAATGATGAACCTGATCAAGAACAAGGATTTCGTGGGCAAGGATCCGTACGGCATTCCGATTCTTGATCTGAAGAAATCCCTGCACACCCAGGTGCAAGCCGGCCTCGGCCCGCTTCACACCCAGTACGATTCCAAACCGTGCGTGGCCTACACGTCGATTTACGTGGACAGCCAGGTCACCAAGTGGGACTACTGCGAAGGCAAAGTGTTGGACAAACTTTCCATCCACTACAACATCGGCCACCTGATGACGATGGAGGGCGATTCGGTCACGCCGAAGGGCAAATACCTGGTCTCCTTGAACAAGCTGGCCATCGACCGTTTCAACCCGGTCGGACCTCTGCATCCGCAGAACCACCAGCTGATCGACATCAGCGGCGACAAGATGGAACTGTTGTACGACATGCCATTGCCGTTGGGTGAGCCGCACTACGCGGTGGCGATTTCGGCCGACAAGCTGAAACCGATCATCCGCTATAAGAGTGGCTGGGACACCCGCACCGACAAGCGCCACCCGAACCGCACCCGCCCGGGTAAGGAAAAGGTTGTGCGTGACGGCAACAAGGTGACGGTTTTCGGCACCACCATCCGTTCGCACATCACGCCTGAAATCGTCGAAGTGAAAGAAGGTGATGTGGTGACGTTCCACATGACCAACCTGGAACGCGCTCAAGACCAAACCCACGGGTTCGCGATCAGCGGCACCAACGCCAACTTGTCCCTGGAACCGGGTAAAACCGCTTCCGTGACGATCACGGCGGATAAGCCCGGCGTGTATCCGTACTACTGCACCGAGTTCTGCTCCGCGCTGCACTTGGAAATGCAGGGGTACTTGTTGGTTCAGCCGAAGGGCTACAAGGAAGTCGCTGTTAAGGGCGCCGAAGGCACCATCTACACCCAGACCGATTACGACAAGCAGCACAAGACCAATCTTGAAACGCAAGAAGTGATCGATTCGGTTGTCGCCTACATCGTCGCGCGGAACTATCAGGACTTCGCGCCTGTGGTTTCGCTGGTCGAAGACGCGACCGAACAGTTGGGCTTTGCTGCCGACACCCGCAAGAAGGCCGAGGACTTCGCCGCCAAGCAAGATTGGCAAAACGCGACCTTGTGGGCCGGTCAGTGGTGGCAGTATCAGGTTAAGGCGGCCGACATCGGTCTGCGCGCCAAGACCTACCTAGACCAACACGGTGCGAAAGTGGTCAAGGAATAAAGCCTGCTTGACCACCAAAACGACGTGGGGGAGCCCGCCAATCCGGCTCCCCCATCGTTTCCATGAAACTGGAGACCAACAATGAGCAGCAATCTCCCGAAATCCATTGTTCTCGCCGCATTCGCCGCGAGTACGCTGATGGTGTCCGTGCCGGCAAGCGCCGCCGATAAACCCAAGCGCGATCCGGCCAAAAAACTGTATATGACCAAAACCTGCATGGCGTGTCACGGCAAGAACGGACGCAAAGCCATGTTGGATTATCCTAACTTGGCAGGCCAGGACGAGAAGTACATGGTTCGCCAAATCGAAGACATCATTTCGGGCAAGCGCACCGGCAGTCCCGACGCCACGGGCAATCCGCGATCCGAAGGTATGAGAGGGGCCTTGGTCACCGCCGAAGGTGAGCGACGTATCAGCAAAGATGAAGTGAAGATGATCTCAAAGTGGCTGGCCAAACAAAAGCCCGCCGACCTGAAGCCGCCCAAGGAACCCTTGGACCCGGCCAGCGTCGAAGCCGGTAAGAAACTGTATTCGAAAAAGTGCAAGGCGTGTCACGGCCGGGAAGGCAAGAAGCCGCTAAAGGGCAACCCGTATGTGGCGGGGCAGAAGCGCGCTTACATCTACACGCAAATGGTCGACATCCGCAATAAGGACCGCAAGGGCCCGAAGCTCGCGGGCATGTACGGCATCGTCAAAAAGATGAGCGACGACGATTTCGCCAACTTGGCCGATTACTTATCGCAAGTGGACCGCAACGCAAAATAATCCCCCAACAGCCTCTGATCGAAAATGGAGTGAACCATGATCAAAATACACACAAAGACCTTTATCGGCGCAGCCCTGACGGCGGCGCTGGTTATGACCGCCCCCGCGCTCGCACAGCAGGGCTGGAATGAAGGCGGCGGTGAACAAGACGAAGCTTTGACCCTCACCCCCAATCTGGAAAACGGCATCGAAGTGTATGAGGTTTGCGCCGCGTGCCATCTATATGAAGGCTGGGGCCAAACCGACGGCACCTTCCCGCAGTTGGCCGGACAGCACAAAAACGTGACCATCAAGCAGCTCGCCGATATCCGCGCGCTCAACCGCGACAATCCCACCATGTACCCGTTCGCCCTGCCGGAATCCATCGGCGGTGCACAGTCCATCGCCGACGTGGCGGCCTATATCGCCACGCTGCCGATGAACCCTGAACCGGGCCTTGGGCCGGGCACGGATTTGGAACTTGGTAAAAAGCTCTACGTAGAGAACTGCGTGCGTTGTCACGGTGAGAACGGCGAAGGCATTCCGGAGAAGTACTATCCGCGCATCCAGGGCCAGCACTACAATTACCTGATCCGTCAGTTCGAGTGGATTCGCGACGGCAAGCGGCGCAACGCCAACCCGGACATGGTCAAACAGATCCAGGGTTTCTCGGATAAAGATATGAGCGCGGTGATGGATTTCGTTGCGCGCCAAAAGCCGCCGGCGGAAGACCTGGGCGAACCGGGATGGGAGAATCCGGACTTCGAATGATCAAACTTAACCCCCGAAAAACCAACCTTCACAATTCAAGAGAAGGACTGAAAGAAAAATCATGACCGACCCCCAAGCTCCCAACCGCATGCTGATCGTGCGTGTCTTAGCGTTCGCCGCGTTGGTGATGTTGGCGTTTGCTTACGTCGCACCGACGTGGTGGGTGTCGCTGACGGCCCCGCAATATCCGGAAGCCGCGTTCCCCCAGGGCATCCGCATCCACTTCCACATGGACGGGGTGTTCAACGGCTGTAAGAAGGTCGAAATCGCCGAAAAACAAGAGGACGAAGCACTCAACTGCAAACACGAAATGGACGCCATCAACCACTACGTCGGCATGTACCCCATCGCCGCAGGCGGTCCGGTGGAACGGTTGCTGTCGCCGTTCGTGTTTACGCTGTTGGGCCTGATGATCGTGGTGTTCGTCGTTCCAGGCGCACGACGACGAACGATTGTGATGACTGTGGGCGGCGTCGCCATCGCCGCATGGATGTCGGCCTCTTTGTTCACGGAAGGCGGGCACAAATACCTGTCGCCGAACTATGTCTATGACGTGGTCTCCACCATGGACCTGGAACCGGATGAGTATGAGAGTTGGTCCGGAATAGAAATGATGAGGCAAGGCTATGACGAAGCTTTGGGGCGTTATTTCCGGGAGATTGAAGTCAATCAGCGCAGTGTCGAAATCATGACAACGGCAACCTATGCCGCCTTTGGCGGCTTGATCGTGTCGCTGCTCGTTTTGATGTGGGGTGTGGGCCGCAACAAGATCGTGTATTGGCTGACGGTTTTGATGCCGATCTTGTTGCCGGTCTTTTTCATCGTCGATTACGCCGCATGGCTATGGTGGTTCGGCCATAGCCTCCATGAAATGGGGGCGTTTACCTTGAAGCCGTTCATGCCGACCGTTTTGGGTCAAGGCAAGGTGGCGCAGTTCTTCACCTACTCCTATCCGCACTACGGGTTCGGCCTGCTGGCGGCGTCATCGTTGGCGTTGGCGTTGGCGGCGTTGCTCAGGCGCAAACACCTCATAGAAACGGGAGACGACGGCTAGGCTGTCGTGGATACGGTTATGTGCGGTCCGTATCGCATGTTTGGAAAAGTCGCGGGACTGATCGTCCTTGCGTTTGGCGTGATGACGTCGTCTTTGGCTGCTGGATCTGTCACTCCCAACCTGCAGCCCCTCATTGATGAGGCAAAGCCAGGCGATGTCATCACGCCGCCTCCCGGCGTGTACGCAGGACCGCTGCTGATCGACAAGGCCGTCACACTTGACGGTCAAGGCCAAGTCACCATCGATGCCGGTGGAACCGGCAGCGTGATCGTGCTCAAAGCCGACGGCGCGACTGTGCGCAATCTGCATCTCACCAACACGGGCGAATCCCACAACGATCTGGATTCCGGGATTCAGGTGCGCGGCAATTACAACGTCATCAAGGACAACGTCATCACCGACGCACTGTTCGGCATCGATATTCAACAGTCCAACAATAACGTGATTGCGCGCAACCGCATCTCTTCGAAACCGTTCGACCTGGGCGTGCGCGGTGACGGCATGCGGCTTTGGTACAGCAATGAAAACCGTATCGAAGACAACACCATCGCCAATGCACGCGACCTGGTGGTGTGGTATTCCGAGGACAACGTCATCGCCAACAATTTCATCACCGGCGGACGCTACGGCCTGCACTTCATGTACGCGCAGTACAATCTGGTCAAAAACAACCGCTTCGAAGCCAATTCCGTCGGCGCTTTCTTGATGTATTCGGACAGCGTTGTTTTGAGAAACAACCGCATTTCCCATGGGCTCGGTGCGACCGGCATGGGCATCGGCATGAAGGAAAGCAGCGACGTGACGCTGGAAAACAACACCATCGTCTATTGCGCCACGGGCATTTACCTGGACGTTTCGCCGTATCAGCCCGACACCACCAACCGCATTCACGCCAACCGCTTGGCGTTCAATTCCATCGGCGTCTTGTTCCACAACGACTGGACCGGCAACGAACTGGAAGACAACCGGTTCGAATCCAACTATGTGCAGGTGTCCGTCAATGCCGGCGCCAGCGCCCAACGCAATGCCTGGGACGGCAATTACTGGGATGATTATCAGGGCTTCGACCAAGACGGCGACGGCGTCGGCGACAGCGCACACGAAAAGCGCGTCTACGCCGACCGGCTATGGATGGACGTTCCGGCGGCATCCTTCTTCAAGGGGTCTGCGGTTTTGACCATGCTCGACTTTCTGGAACGGCTCGCCCCGTTTTCCGAGCCCATCGTGCTGTTGAACGATCCGCGGCCGAAAATGACACCGGATGTGCAGGTGGCGCGCGCGGACAGGCAAACGGACGAATCCGGAGATGACGAGAAATTGAAGTACGATCCGTTCGGTTTGTCCCAACGCGTGCCGAAATATATGAAAGAATAAGAGTGAGGCTCAGGCAATGTCCGAAGCGAAACCACCATCACCTGCGAAAAAACCGATTACGGTCCGCCAACTGCGCGAACGCCGCCGCGTGCTGCGCTCCATCGGCGCGGGCGCGGTTGTGGTCGGGGCCGCGCTGTTGGGCTTCTTCCCGGTGGTCAAGAAATGGGCGGAACGGCTGCGTCCGCCCGGCGCGATCGAAGAACAGCCGTTCCTCGCCGCCTGCATCAAGTGCGGCCAATGCGTGCAAGTCTGTCCCGTCGAAGCGGTCAAGTTGGGCGATCTGGACGAAGGGTTCGGCGTCGGCGCGCCGTACATCGATGCGCGCACCCAGGCCTGCGATTTTTCCTGCGATGCGGTGCAGTGTGTTCTGGCGTGCCCCACCGGCGCGCTGTCCCATGACGTGGACAAAAAGGAACAGGTGCGCATGGGGCTTGCCGAACTCACCCGTCCACATGCGTGTCTCGCGCGCCAAGGCAAGGGCTTCAAGGGCTTGGCGCGCGGCGCGGACTTCCCCGGGTTGCACCGCTATATGCACGTGGACCGCTGGACCCCGATCCGCATCGCGGATCATCCGTACGATTTGGAGCTGTGCGATTTGTGTGTGCGCGAATGCCCGATCGAGGAGGCGATTTATCTGGAACGCGTGAGCCGCGATCCGCTGGACCCCGCCCGCACTCCGGTGGTCACGGAGAAATGCGTGGGCTGCGGCATGTGCGAAATGATCTGCCCCGTGGATGAAGCGGCGATCACGGTCACAATCCGCATGATGTGGGAGGACCGGGTATGAGCATGTTGTCCTCCATCGCCCAGATGTTCGGCCGCGAGCCGGGCCGCAAACCGCACGACAGCCTCTATGCGCCACAAGCCCGCGTCATTCATGAAGCCAAACGCGACATCAAAGGCAAGAAGGAACGGGTCGCCGCGATCAAAGCCGAACGCGACCGCAAGATGTCCTATAAATGGCGCAATCGCCGCTGGGCTTCGATCATCATCGTGAATGCGTTGTTCGTGATATCGTTTTCTTTGGATATCCAACTGATCGAAGGCTCGCTCTCGGCGTCCCGCGTCATGGGCTTTCACTTCGCAGACTTGAATGCCGCACTGCAGGTGATGCTTGCGTTCAAGGAAATTCTCATCAACCTGGTGATCGGCACGGTCACGGTGTTGATCCTGTGGTGGGTCCTTGGCGGGCGCACATTTTGTTCGTGGGTGTGCCCGTACCACCTGTTGTCGGAATTTGCGGAAAAAATCCATCTGCGTCTGGTGGAAATGAAACTGGTGCGCGACCTGACGATGCACCGGGGCGTGCGCACGGTCCTATACGTGATCTTCGCTGGGCTGGCGTTCGGTACTGGTTACACCGTGTTCGAGGCGATTTCCCCAGTGGGTATCCTATCGCGCGCCTTGATCTACGGTCCCGGCTTGGCGCTGATCTGGGTATTCGCCTTGTTGGCGTACGAAGTATTCGTCACCCGGCGCGCGTGGTGCCGTTACATGTGCCCCATCGGCTTGACCTACGGCATGGTCGGCATCACCTCGCCGGTTTATGTGAAGTATGACCTGAAGGATTGCCTGCACGAAGGCGATTGCCGTCAGGTTTGCATGGTGCCCCATGTGCTGGAGCCGACCAAGAAGGGGTTCGCACTCAAGGACATCACGGCTCTGGGTCCCGATTGCACCCGCTGCGGCATGTGCGTCGACATCTGCCCGACAAACTCCTTGAACTTCGACATCAAGGGGCTGAACAAGCTTCTCTAGGCTTGGCGGGAATGAGGACCTCATGATCGAATTTCGTTCCGTATCGAAGACCTTTCAACGCCGCGCGGTGCTCGATGATATTGCGCTACGCCTCGACCCCGGTGCGCGGGTCGCTTTGGTGGGCTCCAACGGTGCGGGCAAAACCACGCTGATCCGTTGTTTGCTGGGCGAATACGTTTGTCGGGGTGAGGTTCGTGTCGATGGCGTCGACCCGCGCCAGGACCGCCAGGGCGTGCTGGCGCGGATCGGGTTTGTGCCGCAATTGCCGCCGCCGTTGAAAATTCCAGTGGGTGAGCTGATCCATTTTTCCGCCAACGTTTGCAAAAGCGATCCGGCCCGTATGGAGGACATCGCCACCCGTTTGGGCCTGAACATGGACGCTATTCGCACCCAACCGTTCGTCAAGCTTTCGGGTGGACAAAAACAAAAACTTTTGATCGGCATCGCTTTGGGCCGCGACAGCGACATCTTGGTGATGGACGAACCGGCGGCGAACCTGGACCCGGAATCGCGCAAGATTTTCTTCGACCTGTTGTCGGAGCGGCTGGACGGCACGGTGATGTTGATGTCCAGCCACCGCATCGACGAAATCGCCGCCTTGGTCAACCGGGTGATCGAACTGGACCGGGGCAAGGTGGTGCTGGACGATCATGTCGCCGACACGGTGGACCCGTCCGCGGTGCAGACTTGTAAGCTCACGTTGACACGGTCCGAGGGTGCGCTGGCCAAGTCCTTAGCCGAGTGGGGCTTCACCAACGGCGACGGCGTGCATTGGACCGGCACCGTGGCAGGGCCGGACCGCTTGCGGTTTTTGGGGATGATGTCGCGCTACGCCGGTCTCATCGACAGCTTGGAGCTGAAATGATGCTGAAATCACTTACACGCATGATGATCGCAAGTATCGTTCTGACTTTGAGCGCCTGTTGGAGTGGCGAGAAGACGGGACCGGAAGATGTTCATTGGGACCGCGATGTCTGTGAACTGTGCAAGATGTTCATCAGCGATCCGCGCTTCGTCGCCGAAGTGCGTGGTGGTGAGAAACGCAAGCTCTATAAATTCGACGATATCGGCTGTGCGGTGAATTGGCTCAACGCACAAACATGGGCCGGGGACCCAACCACGGAAATCTGGGTGGCCGGAGAAGGCAGCACGCGTGAAAATGTGGTGTGGCTCAACGCCCGCGAGGCACGATACGCCAGAGGAAAATTTTCACCCATGAACTATAATTACACCGCCATACCCGCATCCCAGGCCGGGCCGGACAGCATCGATTTCGTCGCCATGACGAACGGCATTCTGGCCAAAGGGCCGAACCACATCTGCAGAACTCCAGAACGTCACAAGTAACGATAAGCTCCCGAAATAACGATAAGCTCTCGGATATGCTCAAAACCCTTCTGCACACGGCGCAACTGGAATTCACGGAATCCATCCGCGCGCGCTGGTTTTTGGTTTATGCGCTGGTCTTCGGCGCCGTGATGGTGCTGCTGCTGGTTTCCGGCCTCACGGACTCGCGCGTCATGGGCTTTACGGGATTGTCGCGCACGCTCACCACCTACATTCAGATCTGTATGGCGATCTTGCCGATCTTCATTTTGATCACCATGGTGCGCTCCGTCGCGGGCGACCGCGAAGCGGGCGTACTGGAATACATGTTGGCGCTGCCGGTTTCCTTGGGCGCTTGGTATTGGGGCAAGCTTTTGGGGCGTTATGTGATCGTGTTCTTGCCGGTATTCCTGGCGGTGGTGTTGGCGGTGATTTGGGCGGCGGTCCGGGGCTTCGATGTGCCGTGGGTGGAGTTCTTTTTCAGTACCGGCTTGCTGGTATCCCTCACCTGGTGCTTTTTGGGTTTGGGAATGTTGATTTCCACCATCGCCAAAACCTCCGACGTGGCGCAGGGTGCGGCGTTCACCGTGTGGCTGGTTTTGTTGTTGTTCCTGGATCTGATCTTGTTGGGCGCGATGGTGCGCGAACAGATGCCGCCGGAATTGGTGGTGGGCATTTCGCTGCTCAACCCCATGCAGGTGTTCCGCACCGCATCCATGCTGGTGTTCGACCCGGAATTGATCCTAATGGGGCCGGCGGCCCATGTGATCCTCGATGCGTTGGGGCGCACGGGATTTCTGATCTATGGGTTCCTGTATCCGGCGGTGTTCGGCACGCTGTGCGCCGCCATCGGCTTCGTGCTGTTCCGCCGGGGCGATCTGCAATGAGGGGATGACAATGAAGGCACGGGCAATGAGGACCAGAATGGTGAGAGGATGGGCGCTTGCCGTGCTGCTGGCGCTGACTTGGCCGCTGGACGCAACCGCCGAAAATCAAGCATACATTGAGGATGAGGCCTATATCGAGGACGGCAAGGACATCTACGTCGTCTGCGCACCGTGTCACGGCCCCGAAGGCCAGGGCGGCGGCGGCGGGGATTATCCCCGTCTGGCGGGAATGCCGTACGAATACCTCAAAAGCCAACTGCGGGCGTTCAAGGCGCGCGAACGCATCAACATTCCCATGTTCCCCTTTACCGTGGAGCGGGAATTGACCGATCAGGACATCCTCGACGTCTCGGCCTACATCACCGAAATGGAATTGCAAACGCGCTTGGCGGACATGGGCGAACATGTGGACGGTTACGTGCGGCTGCTGGCGGCCAAAAAGGTGCTGCAAATTCCCCGCGCGCCCGGCGATGTGGAAGCTGGAAAGGCGCTCTACGATGAAGCCTGCGCGCGCTGTCATGGGGCAAACGGTGAAGGGCGCTTGCCGCACGACCCGCCCTTGGCCGGGCAGCATACCAAGTATTTGAAAAAACAGTTCACCGACATGCTGGGCGATGAGCGCTTGCACCCCCGGCCCGGCAAACTGATCGAACCGCTTTCCGCCGACGATGTGCAGAACCTGCTGGCCTATTTTTCGATTTTGGATGATTGAGGCGGGCCGTAACGCCTGGACACTTCCTCAAGAAACGCCTGCTGGGTAGCTTCGGCCTCGCGGTTCAGAAAGTCGGACATCAAACCGCCGATCAGCGGCATATCCAGCTCCAGGGCCATGCTGAGAGCAACTTCTGTTCCCTCGTCTTGTGGCGTGAAGGCCCAACTCAGATTGAGCTTCACCGGTTCCGTCTTGAGCGTTTCGATGTGAATCGCGTGGGGGCGGCTCAAGAACGCCTGGGTGCGGAATCGCAGCGGCACCGGCCCCCAACGAAAAACGTTGTCCACCACCCACGTGTCACCGCTCTGCCGGACCACGCGCGTCGCGGCGCAATTTTGCAGGAAGTTGGGATAATCTTCGATGTCGGCGGCGACATCGAACAATTGCTCCGGGCGATAAGGCACGGTACGACGGACAATGATGGACGTCATCACTTGGCCGCCAAACGCAATCCTGGCCTGCGCGCCCACGCGACATAACCCGCCGCCGTGACGTTCATGACCAGGGCATAGGTGATCGCGGGCACCACCAGCACCGGATTGCCGAGTACGCTGATCGCGACGAAAATCGCCAAGGCGGCATTTTGCAAGCCGCACTCCATGGCAATGGCGATGCGCTCCGCCCGCTCCAATCCCAAAGCAACGGCCGAAAAGACGCCCAACGCCATGGTCGCGACGTTAAGCGCCACCAAGCGCGGGCCGATATCGGCGAAATGCTGCACGATGTTGTCCATCTGGTCAATGAAGGCGGTGATGACGATCAACGCGAACACGCCGGTTGCACCGTGACGCGCCCAAGGCCGGAGGATATCGGCCAATTGGGGCCGGCGCGCATAGAGCGCCATGCCGGCGGCGATAGGCAACGCCGTCACCATCAACACCGATCCCATGATGCGCCCGATGGGCATGTGGACGTCCTGGCCGCTGCCGAGAAACACAGTCTGACTGACGGCAAGGATCAACGGCACGGTCACGACGCTGAGCAAGCTGGTGATCGCGGTCATGGAGATGGACAACGCCGCGTTGCCCCCCGCCAAGGCGGTCAGCAGGTTCGACGTGATGCCCCCAGGCGACGCCGCGAGGATCATGAGGCCGAGCGCGAATTCGGGGCGGCCGTGATAGCCCACCAGAACCGCGAAGCCGATCATCGGCAACAGCACGATCTGGTTGAGCAAGCCGACCAGCACGGCGCGGGGATAGCGGAACACGCGGGTGAAATCCGCCATCGTCAGTCCCAGTCCGATGGCAAACATGATAAACGCCAAGCCTAAGGGCAACAGAATGTTCATCGGCGCATCAACCTCATTTCGTCATCTGTCGTTTTAATCCATGATAGGGTTCATAAACCCGGTATCACCAGCCCCAAAGCGGCTGAGATCGCCAGCAAGGCTTGAAATTGCACCGTTTTGGCCAACAAAAGATTCAACGCCGGACCCGTTGGCGTTGCGCCGAGCGCGCGGACGGTTTTGATCGCCAAAGGCAGCGCTGCGAACCCCGCCAGCGCCCCGGGCGGAATCAAACCGCCGCCCACCGCCAACCCGATCAAGGCAAATGGGATCAATATCAATCCCGCGTAAACGCCACGTGCAGGCCCGTCGCCGAGCACGATCGCCAAAGTCCGTCGCCCGGCGCGGCGGTCGCCATCGGCGTCGCGGATGTTGTTGAGCGTCAGCACGCCGCCTGCGGGCAGGCCCAGTACCAAGCCCCAAAGATATGCACCGTGCGGGACATGGCCGGTCATCAGGTAGACGGTACCGCCCACCGCGAACAGACCGAAAAAGGCGATCACCACAATTTCGCCGAAGGGGGATCGGGATACGGGATACGGGCCCTGCGAATAGAGATACCCGGCGCCGAGCGCCGCCAGACCGCCGAAGAAAATGGGCCAACCGCCGGTTTGGATCAGATACAGCCCGCCCAGAAGCGCGATGAGAAACGCCGTCAGTCCCGCGGCGGAGACCTGATGCGGCAACGCCCAACCCAAGGCGGTGATGCGCGGCGGCCCCAAACGCGCCGGGTCGTCCGTGCCGTTCAAATGGTCTTGGGCGTCGTTGAACAGGTTGGTGCCCGCCTGGATGGCGATGGCGCACAGCACGATGATCAGGGGCACTTCCAAGCGGGCCATTGCACTGTGCCCGCTCCAGGCGATGGCCGCGCCGAGGATCACCGGACTGATGGCGAGACCGAGCGTTTTCGGGCGGATGGCCATCCACCAAAGCCTCAGTCCACGGGGTTGGGCGAGGGCTTCGTTCATGGGGCTTTGGTTCCCTGATGGATGGCGGCAATCCCGAAGGAGAGGTTCTGATAGCGCACGTTTTGAAAGCCCGCATCCTCGATTTCGGATTTCAACGTTTCCTGGTCGGGGAATGCGCGGATGGAATCCACCAGATACTGATAAGCTTCGCGCCGTCCCGCCACAGCCGCACCCAAGCGGGGAATGATGTGGAGCGAATACCAATCATAGAACGGTCTAAGCCAAAAAGAAGACGTGCTGAATTCCAAGCACAACATGCGCCCGCCGGGCTTGAGAACGCGCAACATCTCCTTCAGCGCGGCTTGCGGGTCGGTCATGTTGCGCAGTCCAAAGCTGACAGTGACCAAATCCACGCTTGCATCCTCAAACGGCAATTGCTCGCCCGTGCCGGAAACCCAAGCCGAAGCGGACACACCCCGCCGCTGGCCGGCCCGCATCATCGCTTCACTGGGATCACAAACCGTGACCTGCCATCCCTGGCGGATCAAAAGCCGGGCGATGTCTCCGGTGCCGCCCGCCAGGTCGATGGCCTCACCCGCCCCGGTTCCGGCCATGCGCACGAAGCGGCGCTTCCATAAACGGTGCGTGCCCATGCTCATCAGATCGTTCATCAGGTCGTAGCGCGGTGCAACCAGATCGAACATATCTTGGATGTTTTGGCGGTGATGTCCGTTTCGGGCGGGCATGGATGCGTTCTGCATGTGTGGTACCGAATCATATTGGGTGGGAACCAGCGGCTCCATTATCTCCGATACACCAACGCGGCGGATTGATACAGGTCAATTCAGAACGTATGGCGAATTTCGAATCGCCTCGAAGGGCGAGAATGGTTTTGGGACCGCATCAACGCACCGGCAGGTGCGGGTTCTCGACAAACATCGAGGGCGGGAAACGTTGCCCGGTTTTCGGGTGACGAATGCGCCGTTTGACGACGTAATCGAACAGCAACGGGTTGTAGTGGTAAATCTCCACCAGCGCTTTGCGCTCCGCCGCTTCGATCAGTTCATGGCGGACCAGGGCGCGGGTGCTGACCACCACGTTGATCGCCGGTAGAGGATAGTCCGTGCCGTTGATCAGGCGGTGGTGGAGGTCCGGGCGCTCCAGAATTTTCAGCATCGGCCCCGGCAGCCGGTTGGATTGCAGGGTCGCGGAAATATCGGCGAACAGCAAATCTTCATAAGCCGGATCATCGAACAGGCGTAACATCAGGTCCACATTCTCGACTTGACCCCCATCGCCTTCGATGTCGGCGTTGGTGCCGAGGCTGGCGATATGGGCCATGATCACCTTGACGCCCATGTCCAGCGGCTTGCGAAACAGCAGCGGATTGCCGAGCGCCTGATCCTCACCAGCCTCGACCGCCAGTTCCTCCCCCACATGGGTGAGCAGCGCCATGCCATGATCCTTGAGCCGCTGGTAGTAGCTGTCCAGGCGTGCCTCATCGGCCTTCATGCCCTGGCCGTTGGGCAGCCATTTCATGATCTTCGCCCCCGCCGCAGCGCAGCGGTCGACCTCTTCCAGCGCATCTTCACGGTAGGGGTGCACCGAAACGATCGGAAAAAACGCGTCCGGATATGCTTGGCCCAGGCCGAGAGTCCAATCGTTGGGGGTATAGAACTCGGACTTTGCTACGTTGATGGTGCCGTCCGGATTGTAATGCCAATCGAACGCCAGCAGTCCCATGGGACCGGGATTGGGGCTGTTGCGGATCAATTTCAGCAAGCGTTCGACGTATTGCTGATCGGCTTGGCTTTCGTCCGCAACCCCCGAACCGCTGAGGTAGACCAGGCACTTGATGCGCTGTATCGGATGGCGCCACGACAGCAATTCGGGATTGACCGCCGCCCCGGTGCCGCCCGTGCCCAGACCCACCAAGTGCGCATGGTAATCGCGAAACGCACCCGACGCGATATCGGCGAAGGCCTCTGCGATCAAATCCGAAGCCTGCGCGCCGATTTGGCCGATATCTTCGGGTTGGTGTTTCCACGCGCCCGCGATGAAATCGATGAGTGATCGCATGTCTTCTCCCGTGTCATATGGATACTAGCATTCAAGGGTTGCGCGTCAAATTTCCACCCGGCGCTGACCACCCACACGCCCCCCATCAAGAGGCCTGTGGCGTGGGCTTCGGGCAAGGGTGGCCAGGACGGCGCGGTCAATAAGGATGCACCCAGAGCGATTTCCGCGCACACCTTGCCGATCCCGCCCAAACCGGCCAGAACGGCAATGGGGTGGCGGGTTTCGCGCCACGTCATCGCCACCAAAACGATAAACTGCGCGTTCAGGATGGCCGACAACCCGGCGTAACGCTCAAGATGCAACTCGCCGAACCACAGCCATGTGTTGACGCCCGCGGCAGCGGTCAGCAGCAATCCCGCGTGACGCAGGGCGGGCAGTTTGAATTGCGTTTCCAACATCCAGCCCATGAGCGCGAACGCACCGACATTCCAAAACAAATGCGCGGCGTCGATGTGCGTCAGGTGCGCCGTCAACAAGCGCCAAACCTCGCCGCCCGCGATAGCTGTGCGCACATAGATCAAACCTTCCGCCGCACCACCAAACAGGACATGGACCGCAGCCAAACCCAGCGCGAACGAAAGGGTGAACCACGGCACCCGAAGGGCGCCGTGGTTTTCCCAACGATATGTCGGTGCGCAGGTCATGCCGCCCCCGCACTGGCTTTGCGGCGCATGGCGAAGAGCAGTCCGCCCAAGGCCAACACCGGAAGCAGGGCCCAAACGTCCAGCGCCCCCGCGCCGCTGCCGCCGGATAAGCTTCCCTGCGGTTGTGAGGCAAACCCCGAACCGCTCAACACGTGAGTGGACGCAGAGGGGGATACCCCGGCGCGCTGTTGGCGGGCCTGTTGCTCCGCTTCAACGCGCGCTTTGTTGTGGCGGTCGATGCCGTGCTGGGCGAAGACCTCTTCGCGCACCACAATCATCGAGGTGTAGGGCGTCACCAAGCCGTATTCGACGGCCAAGTCGGTGGCCGCTTGCTTGCGGTCCGCGTTTTCGCCGTAGGTGTCGATCTCCCACATCACGTCTTCGATCGCGGCGTAGGCCCACAGGCGTTCGATTTCCAGATTGAGAACCGCTTGATCCGGAAACTTGACCTGGGTGCGGTACGCGATGGGCCGACCCGAGACCTTGCCGGTGACGCGCACATCCGCTTCACCGCTGCCACGGTAGTGGCCGAACAACACCATTTGCTGCCCCCGGTAAAGGCTGCCCAGGTCCTGCGGCCAGACTTCCAAGGTCTTCACCCCGTCGATGGTGATGTGCACATCGTGCATGGCTTCGTGCTTGAGCTTGCTGGTCGCCTCCATCACCTTGCCGATCAGATCGTCGCTGTTGGAAACGGCGATCGCCGTCCCGTTCGAGGCCTTGGCGATGTTGTTTAACAACGGCCTGTTCGCGCTGTTGCCCATGATCATGGTGAACAGGCGCACGTCGGCTTTGTCGACCAGGTCCAGGAAGGCCCGCTTGCGGGTTTCGCCGGTGTTGGCCACGCCGTCGGTGACCAGGATGATGCCGCTGGTGCGATCTTGGTCGACATGTTTGAAACCCAATTCCAGGCCGGCGTAGAGGTTGGTCGAATTGTCCGGCTGGATGTGCGACAGGGTGTCGATGGCCTTGTCGATTTCCGCCTGGTGGACGGCCCGGTATCCCCGGGTCAGGTCGGAAGCGTGATCGTCGAACAGGACGATGCGAAAGCGGTCGTTAGCGCCTAAATTCTGCAAACCTTTTTCGATGCCATCCGTCAGCGCCGCCCATTTACCCCCCATGGACCCGGATTTGTCCAGAATGAAGACCCAGTCCCGGCCTTCCGTGATCGGTTTAAGATCGTCGCCGGGTGTCACGGTCATCATGAAGGTGCCGGTTTTGGAGCCTGCTTCCTTATACGGCGTGACGTCGACGCTGCCCGGCAACCCGGCCTTCAAGCGCCAATAAACCACGATGTCCGTATCCAGCTTCATCGCAGGCGCGGCGAAGGCTGTTTGTGCGCCTTGGCCCGCGGCGCCCGGCGTTTCATCATCTTCGGAAGCGGAAGACGCGAAGCCCGCACCGTTGTCCATCTGCACCCGCCAGTCGCCGGACGGCGTTTGCGTGATCACCGCATGAGGGTGGGACGGTAAACGCACGGCTTCGGCCGGAGCGCTGGAGCGCAGGGTCAGATCGAAGCTGAAGCGCCCCTTGACCTCTTCCTGGGCAGTCCAGAACGACAGTTGTTCCTGATCGACGCCACCGTCTTCAAGCGGGTAAACGTAGCGTCCGATGCCGGTATCGATCTTGGCCGGTTGGATGTAGCTCATACGCACCTTGACGTCTTGGCCCGCACGCACGGGATAGACGTTCATCGTGAAGGTCTTGTAGCCGTTCTGCTCGGCCACGGCGGTTTCGCGGCCCGCGGCCTTCTCTTCTTCGTAGATGCGCCGCGCTTCTTTTTTCTCCACCACTTCGCCGACGACGGGACGACCATCGACCCAATAGGTGAATTCGGAAACCGCGGCCTTGTCGGGAACCGGAAAGGCATAGACGGCTTCTAAGTCCTGAAGGTGTGGATTGTGGAAGGTTTGTTCGATGGTGGTCACGGCGTAGCCATCCTGCACCACCACATCGACGTCATGGTCCTGGATCGCCAAGGCTGGTTGGTTGCCACCCTTGGGCGTCAGCAACCCCGCAGCCTCGGCGTTGGTGTTCAAGGCCAGGAAAAAACATAGCCATGAGATGGCGATGATTCCCCAGACCAGGGATTTGGTCAGAACGTGTGAGATGCGTTTCGTCATAATAACCTCCTGTAGCTGGAGTTAATTGAACACTGTTCATTAATGGCCCAAAAAAAGAGAAAATACCGGATTTCTAGGATTTTTTTGCATGCCGCCGCACGGCACCCTTTGGACCTTCATGAACATTCTTGATAAAAATAGCTTGAAACTGAACATCGTTCAATATAAAAATAAACGACGTTCAATTTTGGAGGTTTCGCCATGGCCCGGCGCAGCGATCACAACCGCGATGAACTTTATGCATTGGCCTTGCAGGCGGCGCGCGCCATCGTCGTACGCGATGGCTACCGCGCGCTCACCGCGCGCAACGTCGCCGACGCCATCGGCTATTCGCCCGGCACACTCTATAATTTGTTCGCCAATCTCGACGACATGATCGTGCACTTGAATGCCAGCACGCTGGATGCGCTTTACGATTCCCTGGAGGCCATGGAGATGACTGGCGATGTGGCATCCGACTTGAAAAACCTGTCCGGGCGTTATCTGGATTTTCTCGGTGCGAACGAACGGCTGTGGTCTTTGCTGTTCGACTATTTGCTGCCCGAAGGTCAGACATTGCCGGACTGGTATCTGAAAAAAGTGGACAAGCTGCTGGGCCTGGTGGAAGCCGCGATGACGCCTCTCTTCCCCGACCCAGACGACCCGCACCGGGGTGAGGCCGCGCGTGTTTTATGGGCCGGCATGCACGGCATCTTCTCCCTGGCCGGCAGCGGCAAACTGGCCGTGGTGTCGCGCGATCCGGTCCAACAGATGGCCGATAACCTGATCGACACATATATCCGCGGGCTGGAGGCCTGAGGCTCATGTTTAAAGCCATGTTCAGAAAGGCGGGCGCAATTGTGTTGATCGTCTTGGCGCTGTTCGGCGCAGACACGGTCGTGAGCGAGCCCAACATTCCAAGCCCGACCCTGGGCGGCAAGCAGGTGTGGAGCGACGTGCACGCACTTGGAGCTTGGCGGCTTCAGCGCAACGTTCTCACCGGCCACCACCGCCTTTTGGATGGGGACAACTGGCGTCAAGCCTGGGGAACGTACGATGAGTGCCTTGCGGCCCTAAGAGACGCGAAAAAAACCAAGGGCGCCACGTTTCAGAGTCCGCACCTGGTCATCCTGGTTCACGGCTTGGGCCGTTCGGCCGGTATGTTCGATGGCCTGAAGCAGACGTTGAGAGCCGGCGGATTTGAAACCTTCGCGATCAACTATCCCAGCACCCGCCAAGGCGTTGCGGCCCATGCGGACGATCTGGCGCGTTTGATCGAAAACTTAGAAGGTGTGAAAGAAGTATCGTTCGTCACCCATTCCATGGGGGCTCTGGTGGTGCGTGAATTGCTCGACCATGCGTCGATGCAAGAAACGAGCATTGTCTTTCGTCGCTTGGTGATGATTGCGCCACCCAATCAAGGCTCCGCCATTGCGCGCCTGTTGCAAGACAACAAAGTGTACGGTTGGCTGACCACCGAGACCGGTCGGGATTTGACGCCGGGCAAGGCCAAAACCTTCGCCGTTCCGGATATCGACTTCGCCATCATCGCCGGGGGACGCGGGGACGGGGTGGGTTTCAATCCTATATTGGAGGGTGATGACGACGGCGTCGTGAGCGTTCGGGAAACGCGGCTCCAGGACAGCAAAGACTTTCTGGTGATCGCCTCTCCCCACGGCCTGATCGACAATCATCCGTTGACACAGTCCCAAGTCTTGTCGTTTTTAAAAAGCGGGAGATTCATCCATGCACCGCAATGAAATCACACTGTTGGGCACGCGCCGCTTCCTGCCCTTGTTCGTCACGCAGTTCTTCGGCGCGCTCAACGACAACCTTTTTAAAAACGCCATCGCCATTCTGATTTTGTTCCGCCTGGCGGGGGAGCAAGGCCTGGACGGACAGGTCCTGGTGACCCTCGCCACCGGCATTTTTATCCTGCCGTTCTTTTTGTTTTCGGCGACGGCGGGCCAGCTGTCCGACCGTATGGAAAAATCTCGCCTGATCCGCATCATCAAAACCGGCGAAGTCCTGGTCATGGCGCTGGGCGCTTTCGGCCTGTATCTGGGCGATAGTTTCTTTTTGATGTTCGTGCTGTTTCTCATGGGGGTGCAATCGGCGTTTTTCGGGCCGGTGAAGTACTCGATCCTGCCCACGCACCTGAACGAAGACGAATTGATCGCCGGCAACGGTTTGATCGGTGCGGCGACGTTTTTGGCGATTCTGATCGGCACCATCGCGGGCGGCCTGCTGATCTTGACCGACTTCGGCATCACCGTCGTCTCGGCGGCGGTGTTGGGAGTGGCGGCTTTGGGTTTGTCGGCCAGTTTCTTCATCCCCAAGGCCGGGCCCGCCGCGCCGGATTTGCAAATCAATGCGAATTTTTTGAGCGCAACGCTCGACATCGTCTCCGCGCTGAAGACGCGGCGCACCATCTACATGACCGTCTTGGGCATTTCCTGGTTTTGGCTGGTCGGCGCGACGTTCCTGGCGCAGTTTCCGGCCTATGCCAAAAACGTGCTGGGGGCCAACGAAGAAGTGGTGACGCTGTTTCTGACCACCTTTTCCATCGGCATCGGCATCGGTGCGATGCTGTGCAACCGGTTGCTGAAAGGTGAAGTTTCGGCGAAATACGTGCCCTTCGGCGCGTTGGGCATCACACTGTTTTCCTTGGACCTGGTGTACGCCAGCACCGGACTGCCGGCACCAGAGCAAGAGCTGATGGGGGCGCTGGCGTTTTTTCATGCGCCAGGGTCGTGGCGGATTCTCATCGACCTGCTGGGTATCTCCATTACCGCCGGGCTCTATATCGTGCCGCTTTACGCCCTTTTGCAATCGCGCAGCGACACGGAAACCCGTTCGCGCACCATCGCCGGCAACAACATCATGAACGCCTTGTTCATGGTGGTGGGCGCGGCGATCGCTTCCGCGGCGCTGGCATACGGCTTCGGCGTGTTGGATATTTTTCTCGGCATCGCCGTGCTCAACGGTCTCGTCGCTTTGTACATCTGCAAGCTGCTGCCGGAGGAAGTCTTCAAGGCGATCATCCGTTTCGTGTTGAAGCTGTTTTACCGGGTCGAGGTCAACGGCCTGAAGAACCTCACCAAACTCGGCGACAAGGCTCTGGTGGTGGTTAACCACGTGTCGTTTCTGGACGGTATCCTCATTGCCGCGTTTCTGCCCGGCCGCCTGACGTTCGCCATCGACACATTCATCGCCAAGAGGTGGTGGGTCCGCCCGTTCCTGGGTGCGATGAACGCGCAGCCCCTGGACCCCTCTCACCCCTTGTCGACCCGCGCGCTGATCCATCTGGTGCAAGAGGGCAAACGATGTGTGATTTTTCCCGAAGGGCGCATCACCGTCACCGGGGCTTTGATGAAGGTCTACGATGGCCCCGGCATGGTGGCCGATAAGGCTGAAGCGCCCATCGTACCCGTGCGTATCGATGGCGCACAGTATTCGCAATTTTCACGGCTCAAGGGCAAGGTGCGGCTGCGTTGGTTCCCGAAAATCACATTGACGGTCTTGGAACCGCGGACATTCAAACTGCCGGAAGGTTTGATTGGACGCAAACGCCGCCAAATGGCGGGCCAACAGCTTTACGACATCATGTCGGACATGATCTTCCGCACGTGCGACACGGGTCAGACGCTCTATGAAGCGTTTCTCGATGCGCGCACGGTGCATGGCGGAGGCGCGCCTGTGGTTGAAGACCAAGAGCGCATCCCGGCCAATTACGACCGGGTCGTTCTCGGCTCGCAGATTCTGGGCCGGCACCTCACGCGGTTCACCGAGAGAGGTGAAAATGTCGGTGTGATGCTGCCCAACACCGTTGGCGCGGCGGTCACGTTCTTTGCCTTGCAGGCGCATGGTCGGGTTCCCGCCATGCTGAATTTTGCGACGGGCCTGGACAACATGCGCTCGGCCTGCCGGGCCGCGGAGGTGAAGACTATTTTGACGGCCCGGCGTTTTGTCGAAGCGGCGAAACTGGCCGATACGGTGCAGGTCTTGGCCCAAGACCATGATGTCGTCTACCTGGAAGACGTCCGTGAAAACATCGGTCTTTTGGATAAACTCATCGGCCTCGCGGCCCGCCCCTTGGCCGGTCTCTTACACAAAAGGTATGACGTTTCCCCTGACGATCCGGCTGTGGTGCTGTTCACGTCCGGATCGGAAGGCACGCCCAAAGGCGTGGTTCTGAGCCACCGCAACCTGCTGGCCAACCGCTACCAACTGGCCGCGCGGGTCGATTTCAACCCCACCGATGTGGTGTTCAATGCGCTGCCCATCTTTCACAGTTTCGGCCTCATGGGCGGAATGTTGCTGCCGATGCTGTCGGGCATCAAAACGTTTCTCTATCCCTCGCCGTTGCATTACCGGATCATTCCGGCGTTGGCGTATGATCGCAACGCCACCATCCTGTTCGGCACGGACACGTTTCTGGCGGGCTATGCCCGCGTCGCCCATGCTTACGATTTTTACAGTTTGCGCTATGTGTTCGCCGGCGCCGAAAAGATCAAGGACGAGACCCGCGCCGTATGGCAGGACAAATTCGGGCTGCGCATCATGGAAGGGTACGGCGCCACCGAAACGGCCCCGGTGATGGCGGTCAACACGCCGATGCATTATCAAGCCGGAACCGTCGGGCGTTTGCTGCCCGGCCTGGAAGTCCGTCTCGACGACGTGCCCGGCATCGACGACGGCAAGAGGCTGGTGGTGAAAGGCCCCAACGTCATGAAAGGCTATTTGCGCGTCGACAATCCAGGCGCCTTGGAGTCGCTTGCGGATGGCTGGTATGACACCGGCGACATCGTGTCCTTGGACCCAAACGGTTACGTCAGTATCCGCGGTCGGGCAAAGCGTTTCGCCAAAATCGCCGGGGAAATGGTTTCGCTGGCGGCGGTGGAGGCGGCGGCGTCCGAGCTGTGGCCGGACTTCGATCATGCGGTCACGAGCCTGCCTGATCCACGCAAGGGCGAGCAACTGATTTTGGTCACCAACCATCCTGAAGCCGAGCGCATGGACCTTGTGCACCATGCCCAAGCCAAAGGCATGGCCGAAATCATGGTGCCGAAGACGATTTTAACCGTTGAGAAGGTTCCCCTGCTGGGTACCGGCAAAATCGACTATGTCGCCGTGAAGGCAATGGCCGAAAACCAGCCTTGAATGGCACAGATCCCATAACGCGATGCCTGCTCGCGGCTGCAAGCAGGACTGCGCCTTTCAAAAAAAATAAATGCCCGGTGATCCAATCGGCGTGCGTGCGCGTAAAGAGAAACATAACTCACCCCGGCGGGCAGGACATGCTACCCCCATACGGTCCCTTCCCCCTTCACGCACCGTTCATGTCTTTTTCCGTCGGGGTGAGAATTTAAGGGCGCAGGAGCCATCCGCCCAAATCCGATGGCACCAAGGCGCAGGAGCCTATCGCCTCAATCCATAGGTACCGGACTTTATCGTACCCTCCCTCAGAAGCCCCCGGTTTTCCGGGGGCTTCCTAATATGATCCAACGCCAAAACCGGAACGTATGAAGGACATGCATTTCTGATCGAGGACCATGCTCATGCGTGTTTGGATCGTTTCTTTCATCATCGCTTGCACACCGCTTTCCGCCCGGGCCGACGTGGATCCCATCAATCTTTATGGCGATACCATTCGTTTCGATGTGGTGCGCGACGGCAAGGTGGTTGGGGAGCATGAAACCCGCTTTGCCAAGATCGGTGACGAACTGGTTGTGACATCCAGAATGTCCTTGGAAATTTTCGTGCTGATCTTTCCGGTCTACGCCTTCGATTATAAGTCCGTCGAAACGTGGCGAGACAATCGGCTCAATGATCTCAAAGTCCGCGTTCTCGACGGCAATGAAGAAGTCAAGGTCAGCGCAACCACGAGCGATGATCTGTTGCGCGTGAGCGGCCCCGATGGAATCGAAACCGTCGAGGGTTCCATCCTGTCGACCAACCACTGGAATGCCTCCGTCGTGCAGGATCAAAAGGTGATCAATACCCTGACGGGCAGGATCAACCATGTGACCATTCAGCGCGGCGGCACCGAAGCTCTGCCCCTGCCCCAAGGTCACGTACAGGCCGTACGTTACGACTATAATGGCGATCTGCGCGATACGTCCGTTTGGTACGACCGCAAAGGCCGGTGGGTGAAACTGCAGTTCAAGGCCAAAGATGGCTCCACCATCAATTACCGCTGCACGACGTGTGAGGCCGATGGATGAAACGGGTCTGGATCACGGGTGGCGGTAGCGGTATCGGCAAGGCCTTGGCCCTGTCCTTCGCCCGCGACGGCTGGAATGTGGTGATCAGCGGACGCGATCAGAACAAGCTCAACGACGTTTGCAAACAGGCATCGAACATCAGTGCGTTCGTCTGCGATATCACGGACTCGGGTGACGTTCGCGCCTGTGTGCAAAACTTAGGCCCTGTGCAGATTGCGATCCTCAATGCCGGTGATTATAGCCCTGGCCCCACATCGGCGACTTCCATGGATGAATTTCGCCGAACCATGGAGGTCAACTACTTCGGCACGCTCAACTGTATCCAAACCGTGTTGCCGGTTTTGAAGGCTTGCAACGGGCGTTTGGCGGTGGTGGCGTCCCTGGCCGGATATGTCGGCCTGCCCAACGCATCCGGATACGGCCCCAGCAAGGCCGCCCTGATTTCGCTCTGCGAAAGCCTGCGCGCGGAGTTGCAAGACGGCCCGGTCTCCGTCCAGGTGATCAATCCCGGTTTCGTCCAAAGCGACCTGACGGCGAAAAACGATTTCGCCATGCCGTACTTGATGGAACCGGACGCGGCGGCCCGCGAAATTCGAAAAGGCTTGGAAACGGATCGTTTTGAGATCGCCTTTCCCACGCCGTTTGTGCGTCGCATGAAACTGCTGCGCCTGCTACCCTACCGGGCCTATTTCAAACTGATGCGCAAAGTCGCCGGACCATGAAATCTGAGAACGCCCAAAGCTACATCCGGATGTTCGAAAACCTGTCCACCGAGACCATAACGGGCATGGACGCGTTTGTCTGCCCGGACGTCAAGTTCAAGGACCCCTTCAACGACATCACGGGGATCGAGAAGTTTCGCGCATTGCTTGATAAAACCCTCAGCGATGTCACGGAGCCATCCTTCGACGTGACGCACCGGGCGTGGGACGGAGACGTTTTGTTCCTGCGCTGGACGTTCCGGTGCCGGGTCAGGGTTTTGGGGGACTGGGCCGTCACGGGGATGAGCGAAATCCGTTTCGACGCCCAGGGCCGGGTGTGTGCGCACATCGACCATTGGGACGCGGCCGAACAGTTTTACGAAAAGCTACCCGTCGTCAGGGTCTTGTTGCGCGTCATCAAGCGTCGTTTGCGGGTTTGAGGAAGAACAGGGTCACCTGGCCGATCTCCAGCCCCCATTTGCTGACGCGCGCGCGGTTGATCATCACGCCGCCTTCTTGCAGGAACATCCAGTCATTGAAGTGCACTTTGTAGGTCGTATCGCCCACCTGTAGATCCAGGTCGTAGCGCCAGTTCAGCGCATTGCCCGCAGCCACACCCTGGGCCACGCCGATCACGTCGTCCGCGCGGCCTTCATAGAGATTGTCGCCGGTCCTACGAATGGTCCAGATGCGCTGGTCCTTTTCGCCGTCGTTGTAGACGAACCGCTCATCCAGAACGATCTCATCTCCTTCGATGGTGCCGGTGATCGCCACATGGAATTGCCGGCGCACGGTGCCGAAACGGTCTTCGAACAGCCCCCAGGCCTGGGTCTGGCCTTGGAAATATTCGAACAGATCGAAGGTCGGGGTGTCGTTGCTAAAATCCTGGGGTTTCATGCTCGTGCATCCCATCAATACCCCCGTTAAACCAACGAGGACGATCAGTGCGGGCAGATTGCGTTTCATGCTCTACGCTCCAAGGCGCGACGGATGGCGGCGTGACGCCGAGAGGTGATGGGAAAACGCCACATCATCGCGACGGCGAATGCCTTCAGTACGATGGGAATCACCGCATAGATCACCACCAGGGCGGTTTTTGCCGTGTCCGAGGCTTGGGCGTCGCCCTCGCTCAAACCGAAATAGGCGAGCGCCGGGAAGGCCGTGCCCACGGCAAGGCCCAAGGCCAGTTTGGTCGCCATGCTCCAATACGAAAACAAAGTCGCGGTGCGTTCCTGGCGAAACCGCAAACGGT
This sequence comes from Magnetovibrio sp., assembly GCA_028281525.1. Classification (GTDB taxonomy): domain Bacteria; phylum Pseudomonadota; class Alphaproteobacteria; order Rhodospirillales; family Magnetovibrionaceae; genus Magnetovibrio. The sequence goes on along the minus strand of JANQJR010000035.1, from coordinate 1,548 downwards.
CCCAGTCCGCGCAGTCGGCTTGAATCGCCGGCGGCAGCGCCAGATCGCTGCCCAATGTCAGGCCCGTCAGCGCACAGATGATCCCGAAAGCGAAGATATCTCCCGCGCCCAGCAACGGCACCCAAGCGAACGCGATGCACGCCGTCGCCATCGACACACACCACACCGTGTGTTTTCCAATGCGCCTGGCCAGCCACACCCAGCCCTGAATGCCGAGCACGGCAAACAGAAAATAGACGAACAACAGCATAGCCTTGTGCTGGTCGCCGGCTTCGATGACGTAGGTCAGGAACAACGGCAGACACACGGCGGGCAGGCCGTTGGCGAAACCGTTGATAAACCATGCGCCGAGCACCCGGAGGAATAGTTTATTGCCAACCGGAAACGTGAGGGACCGGGACCGGGCCGAGGCCGTCACGCGGCCTTGCGGCACGAACTTGAGCGCCACGATGAAAACGAAAACACCCAGAAGTACCGTTGCCCAGGCGATGAGTTCAAAACGTTCCGGCTCAGCCAGGTCCGCCAGGACGATGCCGGCCGCGCCCGCGCCGAGAATGCCGAGCAGCCCGAAACCTTCGCGCAGGCCGTTGAGTTTCGCGCGCTCCCCATAGTCTCCCTCCAGCTCCACGGCCCACGTCACGTAAGGAATCTGAATGGCGGTCCAAGCCAGGTACAACAGCGCGCCCCAAACCACCAGATACGCGGCGGTGATGCCGGGACTGGGGGAAAACACCATGATCAACGCCGGTGCGCCGATCAGACCGCCAAGGGCCATGGGCAGTTTGCGCTTTCCCAGCCGGGCGGGGATATGATCCGAAACCCACCCCAAAAGCGGATCGCTGACGACATCCAAAATGCGCAGACCCAGAAACACGGCGCCCACGGTCGCCAAGCCTAATCCGACCGTTTCGGCGTAAAACGTCGGCAACAGCACGAACACCGGTATGGTCGGTAGCGCCAGGACGAATGCCGGCAGAGCATAAAGCGTTTTATGCAGGTTTGACGATTTTGAAGAGACCGACATCAACGCTCTCCGCCTTGAACCCGGCCTCGCAATAGGACAAGTAATATTCCCACATGCGCTTGAAGTTCTTGTCGTAGCCCTGCGGCTCGATATCATCCCAGGCGTGTTGGAAGTACTTCTGCCACTCCGCGCAGGTGCGGCCATAGGATTGGCCGAAGAAGCGGCTGCGGTCCAGTTGCAAACCGTTGCGGGTTACGGCCTGCTTGAGCGCATCGGGGCTGGGCAGGAAACCGCCGGGGAAAATGTAGCGCTGAATGAAGTCCGTGCCCTTGCGGTAGGTTTTGAAGCGCTCCTCGTCGATGGTGATGACCTGCAACACCGCCGTGCCGCCGGGTTTCAGCCGCTCGAAGACGGTTTGAAAGTAGGTATCCCAGTTTTCTTCGCCCACGGCCTCAAACATTTCGATGGACACCAGCTTGTCGTATTGGCCTTCGCTGTCGCGGTAATCGGTATAGGACGCGCTGGCCAGGTCATCCACGCAAGCATCTTGGTAACGTTTGCGGGCATAACGAAGCTGTTCTTGC
>JANQJR010000001.1 GCA_028281525.1 Magnetovibrio sp. | reverse complement strand
CCGCCGCCGTTTCGCTGCCCTTGCGTGAGCGGCGGCAAGCCTGTGGTCAAGGCTCGGCGAGCGGGCGGCAAGAGAGAATCCAGGTGGCTTCGGGCGGCTTCAGACGCGCACGACAAGCACCGCCCAAGGCGCGCGCACGGCAAAGATGGCAGCGGCGCGCCGGTTGGTTCTGGACAGCTTTGCACTTTGCTGCTACCCAAAAGCGAGACCGGCGTTTCTGGGAGGAGGCGCCATTCCCCAGGTACAGAAGGAAAGAGCCCCCATAAAACACACACAATGGGGCGGGCCTCAATGAGCAACAACAAACCCAAAGTCGTCGTTACGCGCAAACTTCCCGACCCCGTCGAAACCCGCATGATGGAGCTTTTCGACGTTCAATTGAATCTTGAAGACAAGCCCATGTCGCAAAACGAATTGGCCGCTGCGGTCAAGACCTGCGACGTGTTGGTGCCGACCGTGACCGACCACATCGATTCGGGCGTTCTCGCCCAGGCGGGCGACCAGTTCCGCCTGATCGCCAACTACGGCACCGGTGTGGACCATATCGACCTGGCCACCGCGCGCCAACGCGGCATCTTGGTGACCAACACCCCCGACGTGCTGACCGAGGACACCGCCGACATGACCATGGCGCTGATCCTGGCGGTGCCGCGCCGCTTGATGGAGGGCGAGCATGCGCTGCGCGACGGCCGGTGGTCCGGTTGGTCGCCGACCTGGATGCTGGGCCACCGCATTCACGGCAAGCGTCTCGGCATCGTCGGCATGGGCCGCATCGGACAAGCGGTCGCCAAACGCGCCAAGGGTTTTGGGTTGTCGATCCACTACCACAACCGCAACCGCGTGCATGAAACGGTGGAGCAGGAGCTGGAAGCCACCTATTGGGAGAGCCTGGACCAGATGCTGGCGCGCATGGACTTCATTTCGGTGAACTGCCCGCACACGCCGGCCACCTATCACCTGCTGTCGGCGCGCCGTTTGAAGCTGTTGCAGCCGCACGCCGTGGTGGTCAACACCGCGCGCGGCGAAATCATCGACGAAAACGCCATGATCCGCATGCTCAAGGCGGACGAACTGGCGGGTGCGGGCCTGGATGTCTACGAGAACGAGCCGGCCATCAACCCGAAGTTCCTGGAACTCAGCAACGTCACGCTGCTGCCGCACATGGGCTCGGCCACCTGCGAAGGGCGCATCGACATGGGCGAAAAGGTGCTGATCAACATCAAAACCTTCGCCGACGGGCACTCCCCGCCGGACCGGGTGCTGCTCGATATCTAGGCGATTCAAAGAGTTGTGCCGCAATGCGGCATCCGATCAGCCGGGTAGCCGTATTGAGCTATCCGGCTGATTTTATTTTTGACGGCTTTGGCCAAGATGCAATGAAGACCGCCTTGTGGCTGATGGTTGGCCCACCCGCACTTCAAATGAAAACAACGGATCCGTCCTTGTGGGCGTCGTTGAGGAAGGTCACCACGCCGCCGACGTCGAAGGCAATGTCTGGGCGCAGGTCTTCACGGCTCAAGTCCATGGCCTTGAGGCCCATTTCACAGACCATAAAGCGCACATCCAGCTCCAGGCACGCGCTCAGCAGGGTTTCGAACCCGCCAACGCCACGCTGTTGGAAAGTGGCGTCCAGATCCGCACCCGTCGTCTCGCCGGCACTGACCGGTTGCGTCGCCCACGCGGGTACGCCGTCCGCGCCGGGCCGTAACAGGGCGCGGGTCGCCTCCATGGTGAAGAACAGGGTCACCGGGGTGTCGGTGGCGGCGGCGGCGGACGCCATCACCAGGGCGTAATGAACTTTGTCGAAATCCCCGGAAAACACCACCACGGACAGTTTTTTCGGGCGCTCCGGGCTCAGAGGCTCACCCATGGCACGACCCTTCCGGGACGGTTTCGTGGAGGCTCAAATCTTTAATGGTGGGGCTTTCGCCGCACAGCGGGCAGCCGGGGTCGCGCTTGACGCGGATGGTGCGAAATTGCGCTTCGAGTGCATCGTAGACCATCAACGTGCCCGACAGGGACGTGCCGATGCCGAGCAGTTCTTTGAGGATTTCCGTGGCCTGGAGCGAGCCCACCGTGCCGCACAGCGCCCCCAACACGCCCGCTTCGGAACAGCTGGGGATTTGTCCCGGCGGCGGGGGCTCGCGGAAGATACAACGGTAACACGGTCCCTCCGCGTCGCCGCCAGGGTAGTTCTTGAAGGTCGCGATTTGTCCGTCGAAGCGCAGGATCGCGCCGCTGACCAGGGGCTTTCGAGCGAAATAGGCGGCGTCGTTGACCAAAAAGCGGGTCGCGAAGTTGTCCGAACCGTCGGTGACCAGATCATACTGCGAGATCAGCTCCAAGGCGTTTTCGGCGGTGATGCGCTCTTTGTGCGGCACCAGTCTGACGTCGGGGTTGATGGCGTGCAGCGCCACTTCCGCGCTTTCTACCTTGGACACGCCGACCCGCCCCGTGCTGTGCACGATCTGGCGCTGCAGGTTGGAGATATCCACCACGTCGTCATCCACGATGCCGAGCGTGCCGACGCCGGCCGCCGCCAGATACATCAACACCGGCGAGCCCAGGCCGCCCGCGCCGACCACCAGCACCTTCGAATTGAGCAGTTTCTGCTGTCCTTGCCCACCGACCTGAGGCAAGAGAATGTGGCGCGCATAGCGCTGAATCTGCACTTCTGTGAAGTCTTCCGTCATCACGACACTCCACGAAAAGGACACGGATCCGGCTGTGTGAATAAGAGTATCATCAAAATCTTATACATTTATGCTTTGACTAGGAAATCTTATAAAACACTCAACACGTTGTTTTAAAATGTTAAATAATATTCCGAATTGACAATTCGAGGGCTAAAAAAACAACGGACGGCCCTTTCCATGTGGCCGTCCGTGGCGGGTGTTGCAAGCCCAGTCCCCGTGGTTTAGCCGTGATTTAGCCATGGCTTGGCCCGGGATTCAGTCGAGGCCCAGGCCTTCGAACAGGGGTGTGGACAGATAACGTTCCGCGAACGACGGTAAAATCACCACGATGACCTTGCCTTCCATGCCATCGCGTTGGCCCAATTCGATAGCGGTGGCCAGCGCCGCGCCCGACGAAATGCCGATGGGCAGGCCTTCCAGACGCGCGGCCTTGCGCGCTGTGGAAAAGGCGGTTTCGTTGCCGATTTGAATGACCTCGTCGATCAGGCCGGTGTCCAGCACATCGGGCACGATGCCCGCGCCGATGCCCTGAATTTTGTGCGGACCGGGCACACCGCCGGACAGCACCGCGCTGTCCTCGGGTTCGACCGCGATCATTTGGATATCGGGTTTGCGCGCTTTGAGCACTTCGCCGATGCCGGTGAGCGTGCCGCCGGTGCCCACGCCGCTGATCACCATATCGACGCGTCCACCGGTATCCTCCCAGATTTCTTCCGCCGTGTAGCTCTTGTGGGCGGCAGGATTGGCGGGGTTGGTGAATTGCTGCAGCATCACGTAACCCTTGGACCGGGCCAGTTCCTCGGCCTTGTCGATTGCGCCCTTCATGCCTTGTGCGCCGGGGGTGAGCAGAATTTCCGCGCCGAAAAAAGCCAACATTTTGCGCCGTTCCGCCGACATGCTGTCGGGCATGGTCAGGATCAATTTGTAGCCCTTGGCCGCGCAGATGAACGCCAGCGCGATACCGGTGTTGCCGGACGTCGGCTCCACCAAGGTGTCGCCCTGTTTGATCTGGCCTTCGGCTTCGGCGGCCTCGATCATGGACGCACCGATGCGGTCCTTGACCGACGCCAAGGGATTGAAAAACTCGCATTTCCCCAAAATGGTGGCCTTGCAGTTTTCGGCGGTGGCGAGACGGGATAAATTGACCAGTGGCGTGGCGCCAATGGTGTCCAAAATGCTGTCGTAGACACGGCCACGGAACTCGGCTTTTTCGGATTGTTTGTTCATGGTCTTGTTGGACCTCCCGCACAGCGAAGGTGTAAATTCTTGAAATTATGCAACTGCCCGCTGTTCTAATGCTTTTGGTTTAGCCCGGATTGGACGGGTCAATCAAGTCCGTCGTGATACGGCGATTTGGGCGTGTCGGTTCAGATGGTGAAATCGAGGCTCTTGCGGCCTTCGCTTTCGATTCCGGCTTTGTGGGCGCGATTGCACATATCGTCGATGGACACACCATCGAGTTGCTTCATGACCTCGTTTTGCATTTCCAGCCACAAGGGGCGCACGACCTTGATGCCGAGCTCCGAGCCCTTGTCTTCTTGCAACGGATCGTCCGCCGTTTCCATTTTGCGCACCGCGCGCACGATGTCACCGATGGAAATGCGTCGTCGTTCACGCGCCAAGCGGTAACCGCCGCGTGGGCCGCGCACGCCGATGAGGATTTCCTCGCGCACCAATTGCTGCAGCGCTTGCTCCAAATACCGCCGGGGGATGTCTTGGCGGCGCGTGATTTCGCGGCTTTGCACCGGTTCGCTGCCGGCGTGGTAGGCGATGTCGAGCACCGCTTCGATCGCGAACAGCATTTTTTTCGATAAACGCAACATCATTTTTATTCCTTAGATGGCTCTACTTGCAGGGCGATTTTTGTTTCCGAAGCCCGTTTGTGTTCATGCGTTGGTTCCCGTCGACCCAAAACCACCCGTCCCCCTGCGGGTGTCTTCCAAGTCGTTCCGTTCTCGCCAAGTGACGAAAGACACCGGTGCCACCACCATCTGCGCGATGCGCATGCCGCGCGCGACGGTGAAATCCTCGGTGCCCAAATTGATCAGGATGACACAAACCTCGCCGCGGTAATCCGCGTCGATGGTGCCTGGCGAATTCAACACGGTGACGCCGTGTTTATGGGCGAGTCCGGAGCGCGGCCGCACCTGTGCCTCGAACCCGTCCGGTAAAGCGATGGCGAGGCCCGTCGGCACCAGCGCGCGCGCGCCGGGGGCGAGCAACACGTCTTGTTCCACCGCCGCCAGCAAATCGACGCCCGCGCTGTGCGGGGTCGCGTGTTCCGGCAACGGCAGGTCCGTTCCGTGCGCAAGCCGTTTGACGGCGATTTCGATGGCTCCTCCACCCGTCACGGGCGCTCTCCCTTGGTTCATCAGCCGGCCCCTCCCGGCTTGGTGGCGGTTCCTTCGGCGTTCAGGTGCGCCGCGATGCGCGCCGCCAGTTTGCGGGCGACGGCGCGCTTGGATTGGGTCGGCCAATCCTCTACGCCCGTGCGGGTCACCAAGTGCACGGTGTTGGCGTCCCCGCCAAAGGTGCCGGTGGCGGGCGAAACGTCATTGGCGCAAATCCAATCGCAACCTTTTTTGGCGAGCTTGGCCCGGGCGTGCTCGATCACGCTTTCGGTTTCCGCAGCGAAGCCCACCACCAGACGCGGACGGTTCGGCCCCGGCGCGGACAAACCGGCCAAGATGTCCGGGTTTTCGATCGTTTCGAAGCTGGGCGTCGCGCTCCCGTCCTTTTTCATTTTCTGCTCCGCTTCACCGGCCACGCGCCAGTCGGCGACGGCGGCGGCGCACACCGCGATGTCGGCGGGCAAGGCCCGGTCCACGGCGGCTTTCATGTCGCGCGCGCTTTCGACCCGCTTGACGGTGATCCCTTGCGGGTCGGCGAGATCGACGGGACCGCTCACCAAGGTGACGTGCGCGCCCAGTTCATTCAGCGCCTCAGCGATGGCGTGGCCTTGTTTCCCGCTGGAGCGGTTGGCGATGTAGCGCACCGGATCGATGGCCTCGTGGGTCGGGCCGGAGGTGACCACCGCGCTGAACCCTTTGAGCGGCGCCTCGCCGTCGAAAAAGGCGTTCAACGCCAGCACGATGTCTTCCGGCTCGCTCATGCGGCCTTCGCCCCATTCGCCGCAAGCCATATCGCCCTCATCCGGGCCGATCATGGTGACGCCACGGGCCTGCAGCAGCTTGACGTTGTCCCGCGTGGCGGCGTGTTCCCACATGCGCACGTTCATGGCGGGCGCGGTCAACACCGGTTTGTCGGTGGCGAGCAAAAGTGTCGTGGCCAAGTCGTCGGCGATGCCGTGCGCCATTTTCGCCAAAGCGTTGGCGGTGGCGGGCGCAACCAAAACGATGTCGGCTTCGCGGGACAGATTGATGTGTCCCATGTCATGCTCGTCTGTCAGCGAAAACAGGTCGGTGTAGACCTTGTCGCCTGACAGGCTGGACAACGTCAGGGGGGTGACGAACTGCTCGCCGGCCTTGGTCAGCACGCAACGCACGTGGGCACCCGCTTTGATCAATTGGCGCACGAGTTCTGGCGTCTTATAGGCGGCGATGCCGCCCGTGACGATGAGCAATACGCGTTTTCCGTTCAACACGGCTTAGTCCATGGTCGATCTGGCAAAGCGGTTCAAGTTTGTGAAACCGCACCCCTTTTCGAAGTACGAAAAAATGGTGTGGATAAATTAGTGCGACAAAATCCACAGTGCAAGTGTTAATTATGTCAAATATCGGAAAAGTCGTGAAAAAACTGTAACACTACGCGCACGGGGCGTGAAAGATCGGCTACAGAACTGCCACACCCAGCGCGGCGAGAGCCACACCCAGAACCAACAACAGCGGTCCCGCCAACCGATCGCGCCGCCGTCGGCCGCGCAATTGCGCCACCGTGTCGGGGTGCAGCCTCAGGCCGTTGTCATCGAACTGTTTGAGCGCGCTTTCCAGCCCTTTGATGATGCCCGGCAGACGGTTGAGCGCATCCGCGCCTTGGCGCGCGGCCTCCTTGAGGCGGGCTTCGGGACCGAGATTGACGCGCATCCAGTCTTCGATCAGTGGCCGCGCGATAAACCACATGTTGGCGTCCGGTGCCAGCTTGCGTCCGGTGCCTTCGGCGACGAGCATGGTTTTTTGCAACAACAACAACTGCGGTTGAGTCTCCATGGAAAACGTTTCCGTCACCTGGAACAATTGGCCCAGCAGGCGTGCGATGGAAATTTCGTTTTGCGGACGGTCCAGGATCGGTTCGGCAATGGATCGGCATGCCTGGGTGAATTCCTCCAAAGGCTGGTTGCCGGGAATCCACCCGGCTTCGAAATGGACCTCCGCCGCGCGGCGATAGTCGCGAGTCAAAAACGCCATCAACAATTCCGCCAAATGGCGGCGGCTTGCGCGGTCGAGGCGCCCCATGATGCCGAAGTCGACGACCGCCACCGCGCCGTCAGGCAACACGAACAGGTTGCCGGGGTGCATATCGCCGTGGAAGAAGCCGTCGCGGAAAGCCTGAAAGAAGAACGCTTCCGCGGTTTTGCGCAGAATGTCTTCGGTGTCGTGGCCCTGGGCTTTGATGGCGTCGATGTCGCTGAAGGGGACGCCGTGCACCCGCTCCGTGCACATGATGCGCTGGCCGGTGCGCAACCAGTCGATGGCGGGCACGAAGATGTCCGGTTGGCCCAAGAAATTCTCACGCAGTTCGTCCGCCGCCGCCGCTTCGAAACGCAGGTCCATTTCCATTTCGACGGACCGCGCCAGGGTCGCGACGGTTTCCACGGGTTTTAAGCGCCTCAGTTCCGGGCGGGTGCGCTCCAAGATGTGCGCCGCCCAGAAAAACAACTCCAGATCGTTCTTGAAAGCGGCCTCGATGTTGGGGCGCAGAATTTTGACCGCGACTTCCTCGCCCGGTTTTTCCCGATCCCCTTTGGTGACGGCGAAGTGCACCTGGGCGATGGAGGCGGCGGCGATGGCCTCGTCGTCGAAGGATTGGAACAGCTCATCGATGGGCTGGTTGAATTCGGCCTCGATGGCGGCGCGGGCCTCGGTTCCGGGAAAGGGCGGCAATTTGTCTTGCAGCTTGGAAAGATCGGCGGCCATTTCCTCACCCAACAAGTCGGAGCGGGTGGATAGCATCTGGCCGACCTTGATGAAACTCGGTCCCAAATCCTGAAACGCGCGTGCCAACCGCTCGCCGGGACGGCCGGGCGCCTTGCGGTTGGAAACCAGCTTGGCGATCAGCACCACCGTCGGCGCGAGCTTCAATTGCTCCAGAATGAACAGTGCATCATGGCGCGCAAGAGTGCGCGCAATGGACAACAGGCGGAGAATGTGACGAATCGATTCCAAAGGCGCCTCGCGTTGCTCAGGTGCGCCAGGCGCTGTGGATGCAACTGATCCCGCCGGTCAGGTTTTCGTAACTGACGACATCGAGGCTCGCGTCCTGGATCATGCCCTTGAAGGTGTCCTGGTCGGGGAAACGGCGGATCGATTCGGCCAGGTATTGATACGACTCCCGGTCGTCGGCGATGAGTTCACCCATTTTCGGCAGGATCGAAAACGAATAGGTGTCGTAGACCTTGTCCAGACCCGGCAGGACCACCTTGGAAAACTCCAGGCACAGGAAATGCCCGCCGGGCTTTAAGACGCGCTTGGCTTCGCTCAAAGCTTTATCGATATGGGTGACGTTGCGGATGCAAAACGCGATGGTGTAGGCATCAAACGTGGCGTCTTCGAACGGCAGCTCTTCGGCGTTGCCTTGCATCCAGCGGATGCCCGAAAGCAAACCCCGGTCGATGGCGCGGTCGTGCCCCACAGCCAGCATTTCGTCGTTGATGTCGAACACGGTGACGTCGTCGCCCCCCGCGTCAAGATACTTGAATGCGATGTCGCCGGTGCCGCCGCCCACGTCCAGCAGTTTCTGGCCCGGATGCGGGCGCAGCTTTTCGATCAGACGGTTCTTCCACAAACGGTGGATGCCGAGGCTCATGGCGTCGTTCATCAGATCGTACTTGGACGCGACATTGTCGAACACGCCGCGCACCATGTCGGCCTTGTCCTCTTCACGCACGGTCTGGTAGCCGAAGTGCGTGGTGCCCCCGTTGGTTTCGCTGGGCTCGACGGTTTCGGATTCGGGTGTCTTGGCGCTCATGGGCTGGACCATATACCCATCCGCCGCTGTAAAAAAGGCTTTCCCGCTAAATTCTTAAGCATCGTTGAGATGGCGGCGAAGGCTGCCAACATAGTAAGATGAAGCGACGCATCAAGATGAGGGCCCCGATGACGCACGTTTCCCCGTCCCCAGGCCTCCAATCGGAGTGCCGTCTCGCTTTGCGCGACGCACATCGGCAAAGCGAGACGGCGTGCATAGGCGGCTTGTTGGAACGGGCGCACATGCCCTCTGATCTCAACGCCGCGATCAGCAAACGGGCGCAAGACCTGATCGAAGGCGTGCGGGGTGCGCGCAAGAACCCGTTGGGGCTCGATGCTTTCTTGCAGGAATTCGAGCTGTCCACACCCGAAGGCGTGGCCTTGATGTGTCTGGCCGAAGCGTTGCTGCGTATTCCCGACGCTGCCACCCAAGACGCCTTGATCCGTGACAAGATCGTGCCTGCGAACTGGGAACGCCACCTGGGCCACGGCCCGTCGGTGTTCGTCAACGCGTCGACCTGGGCGCTGATGCTCACCGGGCGGTTTTTGGATCACGGTGAGGTGGACAGCAACAAGGCAGGCTGGGGCCAAGTGCTGAATTTGGCGGCGCGGGCGGGCGACACGGTGGTGCGCGAAGCCGTCGGCGCAGCGATGAAGGTCATGGGCCGCCAGTTCGTGCTGGGCCGCACTATGGAAGACGCCCTGGAGCGTGCCCAGACCCTGGAGGAAAGAGGCTTTACCTATACCTACGACATTCTCGGCGAAGCGGCGATGACGGCGGACCAAGCCCGCCGTCACTTCGAAGGCTACGTCGACGCCATCAAGCGCTTGCGCGTCGAAGCGTCAACGCGGAGCCTGCATCAAAAGCCGGAAGTGTCGGTGAAGCTCTCCGCCCTGCATCCGCGTTACGAACAGGCGCAGATCGAACGGGTGCGCACCGAGCTGATCCCCCGGGTGATCGATTTGGCGCGTCTGGCGTCCGACGCGGACATTGGCTTGACCATCGACGCCGAGGAAGCGGAACGCCTGGAACCGAGCCTGGACGTGCTTGATCAGGTCTCGCGCGATCACCGCTTACGCGGTTGGAGCGGTTTGGGACTCGCGGTGCAGGCCTACCAAAAACGCACTTACGCGCAGATCGGCTGGTTGGAGGAACTGGCGCAGCGCGACAAGCGCCGCCTCAACATCCGGCTGGTGAAGGGCGCGTATTGGGACCGGGAAATCAAGCGCGCCCAGGTGCTGGGGCTCGACGGCTATCCGGTGTTCACCCGCAAGGCCTCCACCGACGTTTCATACCTGGCCTGCGCGCGGCGCTTGCTTCAGGCGCGGGATATGTTCTTCACCGCGTTCGCCAGCCACAACGCCCACACCATCGCCGCGGTGATCGAGCTGGCGGGCGAAGACGGACGCGGAGACATTGAGTTTCAAAAACTCCACGGTATGGGGGACGAGCTTTACGATCTTGTTTCCGGACCGAACGGATGGGGCTGGCCGTGCCGCATTTACGCACCGGTGGGCGAACATGAAGAACTGTTGCCCTATCTGGTGCGCCGCCTGTTGGAGAACGGCGCGAACACCTCCTTCGTCAATCGCATCGCCGACGCGGACACGCCCGCCGCGGAGTTGGCGGTGGACCCGGTCGAAACCGTGCGCGCGCTGGAGATCAAGCCCCATCCCCGCATCGTCTTGCCGGGCGAGATGTTCGGGCGGGCGCGGCGCAATTCCCGCGGGTTCGATCTGGACGACCCGGCGCAATTGGAAACGCTGTCGGCGGATATCACCAAGGCCGCGCGCGAACCCTGGTCCGGTGGCGCGCTGATCGGCGGGACATTGGTGGATGGGGGTACGCGCCAAGATATTCTCTCGCCTTTCGATCGAAGTCGGA
>JANQJR010000027.1 GCA_028281525.1 Magnetovibrio sp. | reverse complement strand
GCGCAGGGCCATCAAGCCGGTCACCATCAACAAAGCGCCCAGGTACAGATAGGACCGCAACGTTTCGAACTTTTCATGCAGCTTGCCGATGCTGTCACGTTCATCCACCTCATGGTGAACAATCGCCGCCGCACCGAGAACGATAAGACCGGCCGCGGCGGCAACCACGCCTTCCACACCATCGACGAGTGCAAGCAGACTGGGTAAAAAGTCGAGCCATTCGGCGAGGGGGATATCAAGTAGCGAATTGATGAACAACTGCTCGCCGATACATTCATAGTTTTTTGGAAATCCAAAAACGTTCAGCACCAAAACGACAGGCGTAAACACCAAGAGGAACAGCACCCCCGCTTCGATCCATTGCGCCCGGGGCCTGAGCCGGATACGGGCGATGAAAAGAAACATGGCGTAAACGCCAACGCTGAACGTCACCAGCACCGCTGCAAACCAAACAAATCGCCCTGCCGCCCCCAGGGCCAGATCCACGGTTTCTCGCGTCGGCAAACTGGCAAAAGGAATGTTGCAGTCTTGAATGCCCGCAAGCAGCACCTTTGAAAGGAAAAAGATGGCGGCGGGAACGAAGGCACACCCCGCGAACAGTTGCAGGGACCGCCAATTGCGCACGCGCTGCCGCCCTTCCATTGCAATCCCCTTCCGCCATCAACCATTAGGTGCGGAAAGGATGATTGTCGATTTACGTTAGAAGTGCAAGCCGCCCTAGATCAAACCCGCGAGCGGCGACGAGGGGTCCGCATACATCTTTTTCGGCATGCGCCCGGCCAAGTAGGCCAGGCGTCCCGCCTCCACCGCCATTTTCATGGCGCGCGCCATTTTGATCGGGTCCTTGGCCTCGGCGATCGCGGTGTTCATCAACACGCCGTCACACCCCAATTCCATCGCCACCGCCGCATCCGATGCCGTGCCGACCCCTGCGTCCACCAGAACCGGTACACCGGCCTGTTCGATGATCAGACGAATCCCAACCGGGTTCTGAATCCCCAAGCCCGACCCGATGGGCGCAGCCAGGGGCATGATCGCGACGCACCCCATTTCCTCCAGAATTTTCGCCTGGATCGGGTCGTCGGCGCAGTACACCATCACCTTGAAACCTTCATCGATCAAGGTTTCGGCGGCCTTCACCGTTTCCGGCATGTTGGGATAGAGCGTCTTTTGATCGCCCAGAACCTCAAGCTTCACCAAATCCCAACCGCCCGCTTCGCGCGCCAAACGTAGGGTACGCACGGCCTCGTCCGCGCTGAAACACCCCGCCGTGTTGGGAAGGTAGGTGTAGGTATTGGGATCGACGTAGTCGGTCAGCATCGGCTCCTTGGGATTGGAGACGTTGACGCGTCGCACCGCCACCGTGACGATTTCCGCACCGGATGCTTCGATGGCCTTCTTGGTTTCCTCGAAATCCTTGTATTTGCCGGTACCGACCAACAGGCGCGACCAGTACTGTTCGCCCGCGACCTCGAAGCAGTCACTCTCTTTGCCGCCATCGCCGCAGTCGTCGTTGGCCGCCCCACCATCCATGCCTGGGGAACCGCCACCGATGAAATGCACGATTTCCAGCTTATCGTCTTCGTCCAGGGCCGCTTGGTCGTAGGTGGACTTGGGCACGATCTCCAGATTGCGCTCCACCGCGACCTTGGCGGGGTCGAGGCCGATTCGCCCCAACAGCTCCTGAACGGTGAGAGGAGCTTCGAATTCCTGGGATTCGCCGTTGATGGTGAGACGCATACCCTATGCCTTTCCTTAAACTTTGCCGCTTTTAGCTGGTCTTAATGCTTGTGGGTTGTAACATATGCCAAAGTCCCCATTCCACAAGTCTGTTCCTTTGGGGAATGCGCATGCTATAACCGCGCATGCATTCAATAAACCGCTAAGCGGTATTCAGGCCGTTTTGGCCGGGGGATAATCAGAGTGATGTCAGGCAAGGTGCTGATTCTCAATGGGCCGAACCTCAATCTTTTGGGAACGCGCGAACCCGATGTCTACGGCGCCGAAACGCTGACGGACATCGAAGCCAAATGCCGCGCGCGTGCCGTTGACCTGGGGCTGGACCTCGAATTCCGCCAAACCAACACCGAAGGCGAACTGGTCGACTGGGTGCAGCAGGCCCGCGAAACCTTTGATCTTTTGATCGTCAATGCCGGCGCCTACACCCACACGTCGGTGGCGTTGTTGGACGCGCTCAAAGCCGTCGGACTGCCGGTCATCGAAGTCCATCTGTCCAACATCCACCAACGCGAAGAATTCCGCCACCACTCCTATGTGTCCAAGGCCGCGACCGGCATGATCTGCGGGTTCGGCGGATTCGGTTATGAAATGGCGCTGGAATCCGCCCAGCGTTTGCTGAACGAGAAGTGAGAAGAATAGCTCATGAGCAAAAAAATCGACGTCGATGACGAGCTGATCCGCAAACTGGCGGAGCTGATGGACGACACCGGCCTGACCGAGATTGAGATCGGCCAGGATGACTTCACCGTACGCGTCGCGCGTGGTGGCACGACTGTCGCCGCCGTTCCAGCCGCGGCTCCCGCGCCCGCCGCCAGCACAGGCGCCTCCCCGGCGACGGATAGCGGCTCAGGCGACGCGGATCACCCCGGCGTGGTGACCAGCCCCATGGTCGGCGTCGCCTACACCGCAGCCGAACCGGGCGCAGCCGCGTTCGTCAATGTCGGCGACAGCGTGTCCGAAGGACAGGTGGTGATGCTGGTCGAAGCCATGAAGGTGTTCAATCAGATCAAAGCGCCCAAAAGCGGAACGGTTTCGAAAATCCTGGTGGAAAGCGGCTCCCCGGTGGAATTCGGCGAACCCTTGTTAATTATCGAATAAGGGGCCCTGAATGTTCAAACCCACCTCCCTCGCGCCAGAAGCGCTCGAAGAGGTCCCCACCCTGGAAGCGGTGCTTCCGAAGTGGCCCTTTGGGGTCTTAATCCCAACCAATTGTAAATTGGGGGATTAAAGGATGTTCGACAAAGTCCTCATCGCCAACCGGGGTGAAATCGCACTGCGCATTCTGCGCGCATGTCGCGAAATGGGCATCCGTACCGTGGCCGTGCATTCCACGGCGGACGAAGACGCCATGCACGTGCGCTTGGCTGACGAATCGGTATGTATCGGCCCTGCACCCGCCAAGGACAGTTATCTTAACGTCGCCGCGATCCTATCGGCGGCGCAGATTTCCGGCGCGGACGCGATCCATCCAGGTTATGGCTTCTTGTCGGAAAACGCCGACTTCGCCGCCATGGTCGAAGAGCACGGTTTCGTCTTCATCGGCCCCACCGCCGAACACATCACACTGATGGGCGACAAGATCGCGGCCAAAGACGCCGTGATGAAAGCCGGTATTCCCGTGGTGCCGGGATCGGACGGCGGCGTGGAAACCTATGAAGACGCCGTCAAGGTCGCCGATGAGATCGGCTATCCGGTCATCATCAAAGCCACCGCCGGCGGCGGCGGACGCGGCATGAAGCTCGCCGAAAGCGCCGATGATTTGGAGCTGGCATTCCGCTCCGCGCGCTCCGAAGCCGAAAGCGCGTTCGGCAATCCGGAAGTGTATATCGAAAAATACTTGGGCAAACCGCGCCACATCGAGATTCAAATCCTCGCCGACAACCACGGCAACGTGGTGCATTTGGGCGAGCGCGATTGCTCGCTCCAGCGCCGCCACCAAAAGGTTCTGGAGGAAGCGCCCTCCCCCGCCCTGAACAAAGAGCAACGCGACGAAATCGGCGCCATCGCCGCCACCGCGGCCCAGAAGATCGGTTACCGTTCCGCCGGGACCATCGAATTCCTGTATGAGAACGGACAGTTCTACTTCATCGAAATGAACACCCGCCTGCAGGTCGAACACCCGGTCACCGAAGCGATTACACGCCTGGACCTGGTGCGCGAAATGATCCGCATCGCCGCCGGCGCACCGCTGGGCTATACGCAAGACGACATTCCGTTCATCGGCCACGCGATCGAATGCCGCATCAACGCGGAAGACCCGGAAACCTTCATGCCGTGTCCCGGCAAGGTTGGCATCTACCATGCGCCGGGCGGGTTGGGCGTGCGCGTCGACTCAGGCCTTTACACCGGCTACAACGTGCCGCCGCACTACGACAGCATGATCGCCAAACTGATTGTGCACGGCACCAACCGCAACGAGTGCCTGATGCGCCTGCGCCGTGCGCTGTCGGAATACGTGATCGACGGGCTGAAGACGACCATTCCGCTGCATCAGAAACTGGTCACCGCACCCAACGTCATCGACGGTGATTACGACATCCACTGGCTGGAACAGTTCATGGAAGAGGATATGGACTAAGCAGCAACCAATCCCCGCCCTAAATAACAAAACGCCCCGCACGTCCGAGACGGCGGGGCATTTGATTTGGGAAGGCGCGAACCGAGAGCGATCAGCCGGTGCGGATGTTGCTCAAGAACTGATCCACTTCGTTGCGCAGAACCTCGGACTGCTGCGCCAGGGCATCCGCGGATGCCAGCATCTGGTTGGCCGACGCGCCACTGGACTGACACGCGCCCTGCATGCCGCTGATGTTGGAGGTGACCTCGTGGGAGCCGGCAGCAGCGCGTTCGACGTTGCGCGCGATTTCCTGCGTCGCCGCACCTTGTTCTTCGACGGCGGCGGCGATGGCCGAGGCGATTTCGTTGATCTGTGCAATGGTGCCGCCGATGGAACCAATGGCGGTGACCGCATCCTGGGTCGCGCCCTGAATACCGCCGATCTGGGCGGAGATTTCTTCCGTCGCCTTGGCGGTCTGATTGGCCAAGTTCTTGACTTCGGATGCCACCACCGCGAAGCCCTTGCCGGCCTCACCCGCGCGCGCCGCTTCGATGGTCGCGTTCAGCGCCAGCAAGTTGGTCTGGTCCGCGATGTCGGTGATCAGGGCCACCACTTCGCCGATCTTGTTGGCCGCTTCAGCCAAGCCCTGAACCTTTTGATTGGCGTTGTCCACTTCGGCCACGGCGGTGCCGGCAATCTGCGTCGACTGCGCCACCTGGCGCGAGATTTCGGAGATGGAACTGGACAGTTCCTCCGCCGCAGACGCCACCGTCTGCACATTGGTGGACGCCTCTTCGGATGCGCTCGCCACCGTAGACGACATGTTCGATGTTTCGTCCGTGCTCTTCAACATGGCATTGGCGGAATCGTGCATTTCGGACGCCGCTTCGGACACCGCGTGAACCACGCCGCCGACATTTTCCTGAAAGTGATCGGCCAGTTCCTGCAGGGTCTGGCGGCGTTCCTGTTCCGCCTGGCGGGCCAACTCTTCTTCGCGTTGCCTGGCTTCGGCGCGATGGGCGGCGGCCTCACGCAACGATTCCGCAGCCGCGCCAAGATCCTGAAACTCGGCCAGTTTGGCCTTGATCATTTTGCCGCCGGTATCACCACCACCAGACACCAATTGACGCAATTGACGGCTATAAGCCCGCAGCGGTTTGAGGATATGCATTTGCGAAAGCAAGCCGACGGCCACCATCACGCCCAGAAGCGCCGCCGCGCCGATGGCGAGAACGGTCATCAGAAAATTGGTCTGTTGCTTGATTTGGTTGGTGTCTTGCAGAATCTGCTCGGACGCTTCATTGGCGGAGTTCACCAGGGCAAACACGGTTTGACTGATCTTCGTATTGGCTTCGCCGGTCGCCGCAGCGACTTCCGCTTCCTTGACGATGATTTCCTTGCGCAGATCGAAGATGCTTTCGTTTTCCTTCAACTCCACGATCAATTCGTCCAAATTGCTGAAGTCTTCCGGTGAATCTTCCAAGGCTTCGCGCGCCGCATCGACACGGCGGGTGGCGCTGCGGTATGCAATGAATGGCTTCATCACCTGGGCTTCATCGTGGACCTGCGGCAGGGTTTCCAGCACACCTTGAGCATCGCGCAAGGCCAACAGCATGGACTGCGCGGCGATCAACGCATCGGTATCGGACGACAGATCGATATCCATCACCGGGGCCAAGGCCAGATTGATTTCGTAGACCAGCTTGGGCGCACGGTCGACGATTTCGTTCTGCTCCAAAATCAGCTCGTAGGTATCCTCGGTGATGTCGGAAGCCAGGGTCAGAGCGTTCAGCACCTCTTCGACCTGGGTTTTGTCGTCGATCACCTCGGACGCCAGGATGAAGTCCGCGTTCTGTTCGAATTGGGCGAACGCGATCGAACGCTTTTCTTCGTCCGGCGACTCAATGGCGTCGCGGCCATATTTGGACATTTGCTCGGCCATCATGGCGAGGCGCTGCTGTTCGCTGGCACGCGGCGCGTTGATGGCTTGCTTTTCGGTCATGGCTTTGACATGAAGCAGCTTCGGCGCGGAAACTGCGCCAACGCCAACAATGACAATCAAAAGCACCGCGCCGGCGACCAGCGAGACATGCGATAGGCTGATCCCATGTTGGGACTGCGTGTTAGCTCCGTTCACGCCAGTAACCCCCTGTTTTACCCGACTTTTATAGTATGTTTTTTACACCTTAGGGGGCGCACAATTTTATGTCAATAGAGCGAAGGTTTTAGACCTTTCATTTCAACGAAAATAAGCACTTCGGATGATGCCTATCGCATAAATTGATATCCGCGCCGTGGGCACCGGTGGGCTGGCGAGCACCGCGGTACACCCCGCCACCGGCAGCAACATCAATACAAACAGCCAGGAAATGTCTTCTTCATGGTGTTCACGGTGTCAATGCCGCACGTCGCGCACGGCTTCCGGCGTCTGCCCGGTCCAGGCATGGAACGCGCGGAAGAAGGAATTGGGGTCGTCGTAGCCGAGAAGGAAGGAAATCTCCGCACTGCTGTAGCGCGTGTTGGTCAGGTAATGACGCGCCAAATCTTCCCTAAGGGCATTGAGGATTTTCTGGAAGGTGGTGCCTTCGTCTTTCAGGCGGCGCTGCAATGTGCGCGGCGTGATGGCGAGCGCGCCCGCCACATCGTCGATAGAGCACTTGCCGCCCGCCATAATCTCCATAAGACACGCCCGCACGCGTTCCCCGTAGCCTGCGCCCACCTCCAAATCGGCCAAGCGCGTTTGCAATTCCGCGTCGAACACTTGCCACATGCTTTCGTTGGCGCTGAGGAACGGTTTCGCCGCGTCTTCGGCGTAAAAGCACACCGCGTTGACGTTGCCGCGTTGGACGCGCGCGCCGAAATAATCCTCATACGCCTGCACGCCGGGAATGGGCACAGAGCTGTACACCGCCGCAGGTTGGATGCGTTCACGCGTCGCCATGCGCGCCAAGTGCACGAACCACACCAGATCCATGGCGATCATGGACGCGGGCGGCGCATCATTGTGCGGCGGCCCTTCGATGGTCACCTGGGTATGATTGTCCATCTTGGCGACGACCAAGTGCATGGGGCAGACCAGGGGCCTGTATTGCGCCAGACGCATCAGGGCGGTGTTGAGATCGGGGCTGCAAAAAGACGCAAAAATCGGTGGGTTGAACACTTCCGGGGTGAAAGCCTGGGCGATGCGCATGGGAAACAACTCGTCATCCCCCATCAAGTGCGCCGCCGCATTCCACAGACGAAAGTACTCCTGCGTGTCCAGCGTCGGCGTTTTACGGCTGAAAAAGTCCAGCGGCAACTGGGCGTGGCGCAACATGTCTTCGGGCCGCACGCCCAACTCCTTGAGCAAAAGCTTCCAGCCGATATCGACAATATATTTTTCCGCTTTGTGCACCATCACAGCCTTTCACCTGAACTGCAAAGATGGGACCAGCTTACCCACGCCCCCGCCTTATGAAACTAGCACAAGGCGACATCTTGCATGCAAATCACGACACGCGCTACGCGTTCCGCACAGCCTTAACACGCGGCTCAAAACCATTTCATCTCCATAGGTTGCATAATTTTCTAACATTAGAACAATCTTATTGACATAAACCTGAAATCTGAGATGGTCCCCCCTCCTCCCCCTAAGCATGAGCCTCTTCAAAGGAGAAACAGAATGGACTTCATTAAAAGTCTGGGTAGCGACAACCTCCCCCTCACCTTCGTTCTCATCGGCGCCGTGATGCTGGGCTGGTTATTTTTCGGTGATCACCTGGGCCTGCTCTAAGGCTCCCCCCCATACCGCACAAACGAACGCCCCCAAAACGGGGGCGTTTTTTATGCGGCGACCTCGGGTACCGCCTAAATTAAAGAGTTCAGTATCCGCGTGGGCGGCGCTTTTTCGTGTCGGCGCGAACCGGTACGGGAACCGCTTCACGTTGCCGGCCTGCAGGCGGCACGGCCAACCAAGCCCGCACGGCGCACCAGGCGCGGCGCATCAGGCCGCCGTTCGGGTCCTTGGGCGCGGTCTCTTCGCCCATCATCATCACCGCAATGCTGACCTGTACACCACCGAAGGTCAGCCCGCTGAACACGGTCAGCATGATCAACGCCAAAAGGCCCAACTCGGACGTCGACATCAGTGTCCACAATCCGTTGACGTTAAACACCATAAGCATGGCGACGAAGACGAACGCGATGGAAAAGCCGATGGCGGCGTGAATCAAGAGAAAGCGGACCAGTGGCGGCATGACGAGGCTCCTATTCTTGCGTTGTTTTTGTGAGCTTTTGGGTCAGACCCTCAAAGGGTAACACCATTGCCTGTATACATTCAAATTATTCTGAAATCGTGCACACGCGTGGAAATGCCGTATATTGGCATGCAACCGACAACTTTGGACTTGCTTTATGGCCGCACGCCCCATCCCCGGACCGCACAGACTGACGCCCGAAATCCTCGTGCGCGCGTATGCGGCGGGTGTGTTTCCCATGTCCGAGGCGCGCAGCGATCCAACCATCTTCTGGGTCGATCCGGAACTGCGCGGCGTGATTCCGCTGGATGGGCTGCACATCTCGAAGTCTTTGAGAAAGGTCTTGCGCCGCGGCGACTTCGAAGTCTCCGCCGATCAAGCCTTCGCGCACGTCATCGAGGCCTGCGCCGAACCCCGCCCCGGCCAAGACGGCACCATAGGCACCTGGATCAATGACGAGATCATCCGCGCGTACTGTGAAATGCACGACCTCGGCCTCGCCCATTCCATCGAATGCTGGCAAAACGGGCCGGATGGCCGCGAACTGGTCGGCGGGCTTTACGGCATCAGCCTGCGCAGCGCGTTCATGGGCGAAAGCATGTTTTCACGCGTGCCCAACGCATCCAAGGTGGCGTTGGTGCACCTGGTCGCGCGCTTGAGGCTCGGCGGCTACGCCCTGCTCGACACTCAGTTTCTGACCGAACACCTGGAAAGCATGGGCGGGCAGGAAATCGCCGCGCGGGAATACCTGGAAAAGCTGGAACGCGCGCTCGGCTCAGAGGCTCAGTTCCCGGCAGACGTTTCCGCCGGCGAGCTTTCTTCGGAATTGGAAATCTTGTTCGCGCAGTCCTTAAGCCACACGTCGTAGACCGGGTGCTCCAGCGCGTTCAAGCCGGGGCTGGACGCGAACATCCAACCGCGAAACAGCCCCATGGCGGCCTCGCCCGGGCGCACTTCCCAGACATCCAGAAACGCCGCACTTTCCGGGGTTTCTTCCGGCGGACGCTTGTCGCAATGGCGCACGATGACTTCCAGCGTGCCGAAGCGCACCACATCACCCAAATCGGCTTCCAAAGTGGTGACGCGCGCGGTGACCTTATCCAAGCCCTGCAGAACGGCGGTGCGGTAAGAATCCGCGCTTGCGGGCGCAGCCGCCGCCAAAGCGCCGCCCGCCCACATCAAAAACGCCCATAAAAACGTTTGGCCGATGCGAAATCGATTCGTCATGCAGGCTTTATAACCTTAAACCGAAGGCGGACATAGTCCGCCACCCACTTATTGTGTGGATCGAAAAGTGTCGGTTGTAAGGCGTCGCGCACTTCGTCGATCAGGCCCTCGTGCAGATCTTCGGGGATCGCTTGCATGAAACTGCCGGCAAACGTTTCCAGCCACGGCCCGATGTCGCCCGGCAGGTCGGTCGGGCGGCGGATCAGGTTGATGGAACGCACTTGGAAACCGACGCGCTCCAACATCGTGCGCGCGGATGAATCGCCCAAGTACGACCACGGGTCGTACAGGGTCGGGTCGACCCCCCGGCGTGACAAGGCGTTATACAGCGCCATGCGGATCGATTGGATGTTGCCTGCACCGCCCATTTCCGCGACGAACCGCCCGCCGGGTTTGAGCGCGCGGTAGACGTTTTCGAAGATTTTGGAGAGCGGGCTCATCCAGTGCAGCGCGGCATTGGAAAAGACCGCGTCGAACTCTTCATCAAAGGTCATTTCCAAGGCGTCGATGCACGCTACTTTGAGGCCGCGGTGCTGCGCGCCTTCAATCAACTCGGCCGAGTTGTCCACGCCCAATACGTCGGCGCCGCTTGCGATGATCTTTTCCGTGAGGATGCCTTCCCCACAGCCGAGATCGAGAATTTTCTCACCTTCCTTGGGGTTGAGAATCTGCACCACCGGTTCGCCCAATAGGGACACGAACACCCCGTGACGGAGATAGGTCTCGGGTGACCACGTCTGCTTCGCTTTGATCATAGGGAGGTCTCTTTCACCAAACCTGGGGAAGAGACATTATCTACGAAAACCGCGTGTATTGCGCAACCCAATTTCGCGCTGCAGCATACGGGAGCATACGGCGGCGCTTACAGGCCGCCGCCGCTTCCGCCGTCGTCCCCGCCGGTGGCGAGGAAGATGATTTCGCCGACCTGATCTTCCAGGGAGCGAAAATCCTTGGTCTTTTCGATCAGCCCCCCGGCGGCGATTTTGCCGTCGGCCTCACCCGGCAGCAACATCACGTACTTATCGCCCAACATGCCGCTCGACGAAATGACCGCCGTGGTGTCCGCAGGCAAGACGATATCGGGCCGAATCGACATGGTCACCACCGCATCGAAGGTCACCGGGTCGAGTTTGTTGTCCAATACGGTGCCGACCTTGATGCCGCTGATGCGCACGTCGGAGCCCTTGGCCAAACCACCGACCTTGAAAAAACGCGCCGAAACTTCGTAGCCCGTCACCGCCTTGATTTGCGCGGTGTTGTAGGCGAAGTAGAGGAACATGGCGGCAACCAGCAACACGGCGGCGCCCATCACGGTTTCAATGGCGTTGCGGCCCATGGGTCAATTTCCTTGCTCTGGGTTTTGGGTTTGCTCTTGCGGTTGCGCACCCAGCTTTTCTTGCATTTCAGCCTGACGCGCTTTGCCTTCGTCGATGATCAGCCCCAACAGTTCGCCGACGATCACCGAGCCTTGGGTATAGTCGATGCCGTCGCCCGCGCGCATGATCTGCTCTTCCACACCCGGCTCCAGCACCACGAACTTGGAACCGAACAAGCCATCGGTGTGAATCGCGGCGGCGCTGTCGACCGGCACCTCGACACCGTTTTGAATGTTGAGCGTCACCACCGCACGGTAATGCTGGTCCAGGCGCTGCGCGCCGACGGTACCGACGCGAATACCACCGAGGCGCACTTCATCGCCTTGCAACAGGCCATCGACGCGGTTGAAAACGGCGGTGACGGGGTAGGTACCGACGCTGGCCTGGGTGCTCAACTGCTGACCGCCGTAGGAAAACGCAAACGCCCCGGCCAAGACCAGTACAGCCAAACCGCCGATGATGGTGTCGCGTGTTTCGTTGTTTTGCATGATCGTTAATTGTCCAAGCTCAGCTGCCAGGCGTCCAGGCTTCATAGTCAGAGCTGGCGGATGCGCGCCGACCGCCCTTTTGGTCGCTGCCGCCCGGACGGTACGCACCGAGCGTCCCGGTCAGGTTGGGGATGTGGCTTTCCTGCCAGTCCTCGGGTTGGGCCGCGGCCTCGGACAAGGGCGTGTCGGTGGTGTGGTGAATCCAAGCATGCCATTCGGGCGGAATTTTGGAAGCTTCTTTCTTGCCTTTGAAGATCACCCAGCGCCGTTCGCGGCCGTTGAGCTTCTTTTTGTGGCGATAGTATTTGTTGCCGAATTCATCAGACCCCACCTGCTCGCCATGAAGCATGGTGTAGAGGTGCGTGCCGATTGCGCCGATATCCATGAACGCTGTTCCCCATGACATATAGAAGTTGGTTGCCAGTCGGATTCAAAGTGAACCCAACGCGGCCCATTTATCGCATGGGCTCCGCCCTCAGTCCAGAACATCGAACCAACGAACCGACGTACCAAGCCGCGCGAAGCGCCGCTTGGTATCATTTAGGACTTCAGATGCCTCCGAAAAAACGCCACGATCTCGGCGTTAAACTTTTTGTGGAACGCAATACGGTCAAATCCAGGTGCATCCGTGCACAAAAACGGCGCCCGCGCCGCTTGCATCGGAGCGCACGGCGCAAGAAACGCAAAATGACCGGCATTTTGGATCTCGCGATAATCAGGCGGATTGGGCAATGCCTTGAAAACCGCTTCCGCATTGTTCGGATAAAGAAGCATCTCATCGTTTTGTGGCCGCCACAGCTGGATGGGGATCGTGATCTTTTTCAATCCATCGGCCGAAAAAACCAGGCCCAAAGGGGCGGCAAGGACCGCGGCCTGGATGCGCGGATCATGCATGAACCCCTCGGCCACCCAGGGGCTGGTCTCCTCCTCCAGCTCGGTACCTGGAAGCGATTTGGAAGCAGGGGGCCGCTCGCAGATCGGGTCGCTCCATGCCATGAGGCAATGCCACAGCAATTTGCGGAAATTCGGAATCCCACCAGCTAAAACCAATCCGGTATACCCGCCCCTGGAAAAGCCGAAAAAGCCGACCCGGCCGTGATCCAGCTTTTGACGGTCCGGCCAAACGTTTAGCATATGATCGATGAGGCTCTTGATCGCGGCGGGGCGATTGGTCCGCCAACTGCGGTCACTTCGATCGGGATGGGTGATCGCCGCGACGACAAAGCCTGCGTCGGCCAAAGCCTCCGCCGTGTCATGGTGGCCGCCGAACCACCCCCGCGCCCCATGCGACATCACGATCAGCGGCAAGGCATCGCCGTCGATGGGGCAATCCATGACGCCGGACATCTCGATATCGCGAAACGCGACCACTTCGGGCGGCATCGCGCAAGGATACCAAACGCTCCCCTCCAACATCGCCGCACCGCCGCCGACCGAAACCGATAAGCGTTGCAATCCCGCGGTTTCAGCGGAACCGGCCAAGGACACAAACGTCCCCATGAAAGCGCCTATGAACGCAAATGTAAGTCCGAGTGTCCGGCGCATAACCTTGTCCCGTTTTCGGTTTCCCCCAATTGGCCCTTTTAGCATCAATAAGGATTGTGACATCGATACATTAATGGGTCCGTGACCTAGGCCAACTGTAACGTGACAATTGTCTGTTCCTCTCAAGTGCGGTTGACCTTGGTGATGTTGGGAAGGTACTCAGATATATAAGAAAATTCGAATGTAATCGATTCCCGAGGGGTCATTTCTGATCCGAAACGGACTGCGCGATTGAGCTCATTTCCCTCTCCCACTCCGCGTCAACGATCCCCAGCCCAGGAGTTCCGCGACTTTTTGCCGTCATGTCCGCGTCACCTAGGTGAAACGGATTAGGCGGACTGCAACATTTGATGCGCCACTTCATGGCGGGGCCTCAACCCCCTGACAGGGCACAATATTTAGGGTTCCTAGTAGAGTTTATGCACAATTTTTTGTGCCAAACGGCCACAAGATTCATTGAGCGTTAACCCGTCATGAGCTACATATTGTGGCGCACCGAGGGTGGCCATACACCACATTGTGTTTTTGACACCTTGTCGCGCCATAGAGCCGTTGAAAGCGGCCGTTTCGGGGCACTCTGGGGGATTGGGGAAGCCCGTTTCCCTATCCACGTCACCTGTAAGCAATCACAAGAACCTGGGGTCTGGGGTCACATGCGTATTCAGCGTCACTTCACCAAGCAAGGGCAATCGCCTTACGCCAACATCGAATTCCGTTCCGCATCCAGCGAAATCCGCAATCCGGATGGCTCGGTCGTATTTCAATTGGACGACATGGAGGTGCCCGCCACCTGGTCCCAGGTGGCGTGTGACGTCATCGCGCAAAAGTATTTCCGCAAGGCCGGCGTGCCCCAAGCGCTCAAGCCCGTGATCGAAGAGGACGTACCCGATTTCCTGTGGCGCTCCGAAACTGATAAGGCGGCGCTCAAGAAACTGCCCGCGGACGCGCGCACCGGTTCTGAAACATCGGCCAAGCAGGTGTTCGACCGCCTCGCCGGAACGTGGGCCTATTGGGGCTGGAAAGGCGGCTACTTCGATTCGGAAGAAGATGCGTCCGCCTACTACGACGAAATGCGCTACATGCTGTGCAAGCAGATGGCCGCGCCGAACTCGCCCCAGTGGTTCAACACCGGCTTGCACTGGGCCTACGGCATCGACGGTCCCGCCCAGGGCCACCAATACGTGGACTTCAAGACCGGCAAGCTGACCAAGTCCAAGTCCGCTTACGAACACCCCCAGCCCCACGCCTGCTTCATCCAGTCCATCGGCGACGATCTGGTCGGCGAAGGCGGCATCATGGATTTGTGGGTGCGTGAAGCACGCCTGTTCAAGTACGGTTCCGGCACCGGCACCAACTTCTCCAACCTGCGCGCGGAAAACGAGCCACTGTCCGGCGGCGGCAAGTCTTCGGGCCTGATGAGTTTCCTGAAGATCGGCGACCGTGCAGCAGGCGCGATCAAATCCGGCGGCACCACGCGCCGCGCGGCGAAGATGGTGGTGGTCGACGTCGATCACCCCGACGTGGAAAATTTCATCTCCTGGAAGGTGACCGAGGAACAGAAGGTCGCGGCCCTGGTTACCGGCTCCAAGACCGTTTCCAGGCACATGAACGCGGTGATGGCGGCGTGCCACGGCGGCGCCGACGGCGACGACACCACGCGCTTCGATCCGAAGGAAAACGCGGCGTTGAAAAAGGCCATCCTGGCCGCGCGCCGCGCCGCAATCCAGGAAAACTACGTCCAGCGCGTGATCCAGTTCGCCCAACAGGGCTACACCGAAATCGAATTCCCGGAATTCGACACCGACTGGGATTCGGAAGCCTATATGACCGTGGCGGGCCAGAACTCCAACAACACCGTGCGCATCACCAACGACTTCCTGGAACGCGTGCTGCAGGACGGTGAATGGGAGCTGATCCGGCGCACCGACGGCGAAGTGCACAAGCGCATCAAGGCGCGCGATTTGTGGGAAACCATCGGCAACGCCGCGTGGGCCTGCGCCGACCCGGGCCTGCAGTACGACACCACCATCAACGAATGGCACACGTGTCCCGAGTCTGGGCGCATCAACGCATCCAACCCGTGCTCGGAATACATGTTCTTGGACGACACGGCATGCAACCTGGCTTCGCTGAACCTCTACAACTTCCAAAACGAAGACGCGACGCTGGACGTGCCCGCGTTCGAACACGCGGTGCGGCTGTGGACCGTGACTTTGGAAATCTCGGTGTTGATGGCGCAGTTCCCGTCCGCGG
This sequence comes from Magnetovibrio sp., assembly GCA_028281525.1. GTDB lineage: Bacteria > Pseudomonadota > Alphaproteobacteria > Rhodospirillales > Magnetovibrionaceae > Magnetovibrio. Next base: position 30,547 of record JANQJR010000027.1, on the reverse strand, counting down.
AAATCGCCAAGCTGTCTTATGAGTACCGCACGCTGGGTCTGGGCTTCGCCAACATCGGCGGCTTCCTGATGGCCGCCGGCCACGCCTACGATTCGGACGAAGGCCGCGCCATCTGCGGCGCCATCTCCGCGCTGATGACCGGCGTCTCTTACGCCACGTCGGCCGAAATGGCCGGGCAGATGGGCGCATTCCCAGGTTATGAAAAGAACGCGGACGCCATGCTCAAGGTCATCCGCAACCACCGCCGCGCGGCGCATTCCGAAGCCACCGGCTATGAAGACCTGTCCGTCCTGCCGGTGCCGCTGGATGCGGACAATTGCCCCGACGCCACGTTGGTCGCGGCGGCGCGGATGTCGTGGGACAACGCGTTGGAACTCGGCCAACTCGACGGCTTCCGCAACGCCCAGACCACGGTGATCGCACCGACCGGCACCATCGGTTTGGTGATGGATTGCGACACCACCGGCATCGAACCAGACTTCGCGTTGGTGAAGTTCAAGAAGCTCGCGGGCGGCGGTTACTTCAAGATCATCAACCGCATGGTTCCGGCGGCGCTGGCCCGCCTCGGCTACAACGAAGCCGAGATTGAGGCGATCGAGCGCTATGCGCTCGGCCACGGCTCCTTGAAGAACTTCAAGGGCGCCATCAGCCATGCCGGTCTGATGGGCAAAGGCTTCTCTGAGGAAGCCATCGGCGCGCTGGAAGGCGCTCTGAAGGACGCCTTCGACATCAAGTTCGCGTTCAACAAGTGGACGCTCGGCGAGGACTTCTGCACCCAGACCCTTGGGCTCGACGCGGCGTTGTTGGACGACATGTCGTTTGACATGCTGGCGCATTTGGGCTTTGGCAAAGACGACATCGAAGACGCCAACACCTATGTGTGCGGCGCGATGACGCTCGAAGGCGCACCGCACTTGGGCAGCGAACATCTGCCGGTATTCGATTGCGCCAACGCCTGCGGGCGCATCGGCAAGCGCGCACTCAGCGTCGAAAGCCACATCCGCATGATGGCCGCATCGCAGCCGTTCATCACCGGCGCGATTTCCAAGACCATCAACATGCCCAATGACGCCACCGTCGAGGATTGCAAGGACGCCTACATGCTGTCTTGGCAGTTGGGGCTGAAGGCCAATGCGCTGTATCGCGACGGCTCCAAGCTTTCGCAGCCTTTGCAGGCTTCGCTGATCGACGACGACCTGGGCGAAGACGACGAAACCTTGGCGGAAGCCTACAACGACAACGCCGCCGCCGCGGCGCAGGCCCAAGTGATCACGGAGCGCGTGATCGAACGCTTGGTCGAGCGTGAAAAGCTTCCCGACCGGCGCAAGGGCTACACCCAAAAAGCCATCGTCGGTGGGCACAAGGTGTACCTGCGCACCGGTGAATACGACGACGGACGCCTGGGCGAAATCTTCATCGACATGCACAAGGAAGGCGCGGCGTTCCGCTCCTTGATGAACAACTTCGCCATCGCGCTGTCCATCGGCCTGCAATACGGCGTGCCGCTGGAAGAGTTCGTCGAAGCCTTCACCTTCACCCGCTTCGAACCTTCGGGCCTGGTGGAAGGCAACGACACCATCAAGATGGCGACGTCGATCCTCGACTACATCTTCCGCGAACTGGCGGTGTCCTATCTGCAGCGCAACGACTTGGCGCACGCCAAACCCGCCGACCTGATGCCCGACGCCATGGGCGATGGCCATGACGAAAGCGATATGGAGGTCATGGAAGAAGCCATCGACCAAGTCAACAAGCTGACCAGCCAGGGCTTCGTGCGCTCGCAAAAGCTGACCGTCATCAAGGGCGGACAAGCGGACACGCAAACGGAAGTGGCCGAAGCCTTGAGCGAAGCCGCCGAAGCGGTGGCCGCCGTTGCCGGTGGTGGTGCGGGCGGCGCGTCAGCCAGTGCGGTGCCGCAAAACCTCTCCGGCGGTGCGCTGGAAAGCGGCGCGGGCTCCATGAACGTGGAAGCCACGCTGGTGGAAACCGTCGACATTCACATGGAGCGTGTGCGCGAAGCACGCATGCGCGGTTACGAAGGGGACAGCTGCCCCGAATGCGGCAACTTCACGCTGGTGCGCAACGGCACCTGCCTGAAGTGCGACACCTGCGGCAGTACGACCGGCTGCTCGTAAAGAGCAACCGTCTCCGGGCGCCCGTCACACCGATGGGGGCTCGGCTGCCCGGGACCACAGGCCCGCCCTGAGTTGGTCCGGTCTGATGCACAAGTCCATTGAGGTGACGACCGCAATTCAAAAGGGGCAACAAACGGATCCAGAACTCCTCCCTGGATCGCCTAGGCCGGATCACTTTAGGTGATCTGGCCGTTTTTTGCTTTGAATGGGCGAGGGCGTCTTGCGGAAGAACCCGCAACGCCCTCCCCTTTTGTCTAGAAATCCGGAATCAATTCAACCGCTGCAGTTCGATCGGCACGGTATAGCGGAAGATGCTGGCCGTTCCGATGTAGCTGAGCTTGACCGCACCTTCGTCCATCACCGGAAAGGTGCCGCGGTTGTCATCATACTTGACGACCTCCAGAACAATCTCGCGGCCCGTGTCCGGATCGAAGCCATACCACGTGCGCACCGGGTTGGGCTGCAGATCACCTTGAAACGGACGGATGCCGCGCTGGCTGATCAGATCGGGCGGGCCGAAGTGTTCGGCGAAAACTTCCAACACCTCTTCGAAGCCATGGGAGCGGAACACCGCGTACATGAAGCTCGCTTGGCCTTGGTCCTTGCCGCCTTCGTAGCCCACCACGATTTTGGAACCGCGGTACAGGTTGCTCTTCATCGTGCCGAAGTAGGTGGCGAGACCGTCGGGCCACGCGGCGTCTTCGACACAGACAAAGCCGTGACGCCCCTTGGACACGCAGGGCCGCTTCTCACCCGCCCCTCCTTCGGGTTGCGCCTTGCCCAACTTGAACACCGGCGTCAGTTGAATCGCGCCACGCGCCACCGCATCCGCGCGCGACGGCGCGGCGGTGAATTCCGGTTCCGGCAGCGGCAAGGACGCGGTTTCAACCGGCTCGACCGCGTTTTCGTCCTGCGCCGTTTTGTCTGCCTGGTCCCCGGCGTCGAAAAAGCCGGTCAGGCGGTCCATCCAACCGGACTTTTGCGCCTGAGCCTCTTCGGGAGGTGCCTCTTTTGGAGACGCCTCTTGTGGGCGCGCCTGTTCGGTTTGAGCCGCTGGCTCTGGGACCGCTTGTGCGGGTGTAGGCACGGGGATAAGCGCGGGCGTGGCTTGAGGTTCCAGCTCAACAGCGGGCTCGGACGCCGGTTCCGGAACGGGTGCGGGTGCGGGAGTAGACACGGGAATGGGCTCCGGGACTGGAGCGGAAGCCGTTGCGACCGGCTCCACCACAGGCGCGGACTCGGCTGCCGGTTTCGGCGCAGGTGCGGCGCGAACATCCTGAAACGTTGGTTCCGCTTGAGGCGCGGCTACAGATAAAGGCGGCGGCGTCTGGCTGCCGGGTATGGGATTGCCTTGCTCATCGATGTGCAGTTGTGATTCCGGCATCTCCTTGGGCGCGGGTCTGAGGACCTGCGGCGGCTGTGGCTCGGACGGCCGCACGGCGGACAAGCGCACCTGGGGCTGGGCGAGTTCGACGGGGTCCGCCTGCGCTTGCGCCTCCGCCGCACGATCCGTTGACGGAGGCGCAGGTGGCGGCGGCGGAGGTGGGGGCGCTTCCACAACGCGCTTGGCGTTCGGGCCGGGCGTGGACTGAGGTGCAGGCTGGGACGCAGGCGGCACACCCACGTCAAACGGATTGGGCCCCGTGCCCCCCGGAACCTTTGGCGGCTGCGCGGGTTGAGGTTGAGGCGCGGGACGCTGGGCCATCACCGCCGGTGCGCTCGGTGAAAGCATGGGGGGCGACGGCGCGCTGGACAACGGTTCACTGGAAAAAGGTGTGGGGGGCGGCGCGCCAAGGACCGGATCGCCCACCGGCGGCGGCGCGGCGTCCCGGGTGGCGCGCTTGTGATCCATCACCGAGAGCAAGTAGTGGGCGATGTCATAAAAACCGGAATCCACCGCCACGTCGGCGGGCCGGTTGCCCATGGCGTTTGTGGCGAACACGTCCGCGCCCGCATCCAGACTGGCGCGCACCCCGGCCAGATCGTTGCGCTGCACGCTGTCGAACAGGTCCGCATCCGCGCTGCCCGGACGCACCTGGGCGAACGCCTCGAACGTCAGGCCCAGCGCCAGCGCGCAAATGCTCACCACCATGCGAACGGACATCTTCGCCCTGTCTCCCCCACTCTTTGCCCCCGATGCGCCCCACACGTGTCTGAGGGCTTTCTTGGGGCGCTTTGGTCCAAAATCGCATCATTATAACGCGATTTCTTGCCCTGTCGCCGGGGCGTGCTAACCTAGGTCGTGCCAGAATGGTATGAGGAACGGGAGAAGGACCCCAAAGATGCAAAACCGTTGGATCATCGCCGTGCTGGCATGTGCGTTGACCTTGCCGCTTTGGCCCACACCGCTTTGGACCGCCCCGGCTTTCGCCGATGCGGGCGAGGAGGCTTACAACCGGGGCGACTACGCCACCGCGCGCGAAGTCTGGCAAAAAACCGCCTTCAACGATCCTTACGCCGCCTACAACTTGGGCGTCCTGTTCGAAACCGGTCAGGGCGGCGACAAGGACTACAAGCAAGCTTTCAAGTGGTACGACAAAGCCGGCGACGACGCGCGGCGCATGGACAACTACACGCTCTACCGCCAAGCCGTGTTGATGAAAACGCGCATCGTCATCAAGAACCGCGACCACGACATTCTTGCGGATGCGGCGGCCAGCATCTCCACCCTGGCAATGACGACCGGCGATCCGGAGGCGTTACGCCTGCGCGGGTTGCTGATGGAATTCCAAGCCGACTATTCCATCGAAAACAACATCCGCAACGCCGACAATCCCATGCGCATGGCGTGGGGGTTGTTGCGCGTTGCCGCGGATCGTGGCTCCAAGCCCGCCAAGGCCGAGGCGTCGCGGGTGTGGGCCAAAATCGACAATAAGAAAAAAGCCCGGGAATCGGCCGCCAAACTGATCAAGGACGAACTGAAGCGCAATGGCGTCAGGTAAACGCCGGCGCTGAACCCTAAATCCGTTTCGCGCCCGGATCGCCCCCGCCTCCAGCACCGTCCCCGCCCTCGCCGCCTTCGGGTGCACGCTTGCGCCGGATCAGGATATCGCCGTTGTCCAGAATCACCGGAGCCTCATACTGCGGCACCGTCTTGATCATCAATTCGAGAGCTTCCATCATCATGCGCGCCGCGCCTTCAAGCAGTTCCTTGGGCGTTTGCTCATCCAGTCCCGTGCCGGGTCCTGAGCCTTGCGCCCGCGCCTGCAGCGGCTGAGCCATCAGCGCCGCAACCAACACAATCAACGCCATGTGCCGCATTTCTTGCATCCCCAAATCCGTTCGTAAATTGAATCGCACACCCATTACAGCACGCCAATCGCGGCGAAACCATGACGCTTTGATCTCTGCCGCACGGTTCCCATATGTGAAAAAGACACAACATGGGAGGATCATCCGATGAGCAAGCCGTCCATCGCCGGAACCGCACCCCAACAGGTTCAGTTGGAAGCCGGAAAGAAGTACGCCTGGTGCAGTTGTGGACATTCGAAGAACCAGCCTTATTGCGACGGCAGTCATAAAGGCACCGGCTTCAAGCCCAATGTCTTCACCGCCGAAAAAAGCGGAGAAGCCTGGTTATGCCTATGCAAACGGACCTCCGACCAGCCGTTTTGCGACGGCACCCACGCGACCTTGGATGACGACGGCGACGACGAGGGCGGCGACGACGAAGACGCGTCCAGTTCTTCCTCGGGTGGCGCACCGCCACCCAAAAGCACCGCCACCGAACCCCACGTGGAATTCATTCATGCCCTCGCCAAGGGGGGACTGGACGCCTTCGGCGACCACGGACCAATGACCGCCATGGGCGTGCCGCGCACGGACCTGCCTTGTTGGGACGACATCCAAATCCTCACCGCACAGATGGCGACCAAACCATTGTTGGATGACACGCCGGTCGGCACCGATGTGGTGGTTGGACCAGGCGCAAAAAAACCGTTGAAGCTCGACATCCCGCTGTTCGTGTCGGACATGAGCTTCGGCTCTTTGTCTTTCGAAGCCAAGCTGGCGCTGGCGCGCGGTGCACAAATGGCCGGCACCGGCATCTGTTCCGGTGAAGGCGGCATGTTGCCCGAAGAACAGAAAGCCAATTCCCGTTATTTCTACGAACTGGCGTCGGCGCAGTTCGGCTACCGCGACGCATTGATGGAAAAGGTTCAGGCCTTCCATTTCAAGGGCGGTCAAGCCGCCAAGACCGGGACCGGCGGACACTTGCCGGGGGTCAAGGTCACCGCGCGCATCGCCGAAGTGCGCGGCATCAAGGCGGGCGAGCCGGCCGTGTCACCATCCACCTTCCCCGACTTGGCGACCCCGCAAGACTACAAACGCTTCGCCGACCGGGTGCGCGAAATCAGCGGCGGCATCCCCATCGGCTTCAAACTGTCGGCCAACCACATCGAAGAAGATATCGACTTCGCGTTGAACGCTAGCGCGGACTACATCATCCTGGACGGACGCGGCGGCGGCACCGGGGCGGCGCCGGCTTTGTTTCGCGACCACATCTCGGTTCCCACCCTGCCCGCCCTGTCCCGCGCGCGGCGCTATCTGAATATGATGGGCCGCGACGACGTGACCTTGATCATCACCGGCGGTCTGCGCGTGCCCGCCGATTTCGTCAAAGCATTGTGTTTGGGCGCGGACGCCATTGCACTCGCCAATTCGGCCATTCAAGCCGTCGGCTGCGTCGGCGCGCGCATGTGCAACACCAACATGTGCCCGGCGGGCATCGCCACCCAGGACGAAAACCTGCGCAAGCGCCTCAACATGGATGAAGGCGCCAAACGGCTCGCGAATTTCTTCGGCGCGTCAACGGAATTGATGCGGGTTTTGGCCCGGGCCTGTGCCCACGACCATGTCAACAAGTTCAATTCCCACGACATCACAACATGGAAACACGAAGTCGCGAAGCTCACCGGAATTCGTTTTGGCGGTATCTAGGGTCAGGCCCCATTAATGTATTCTATCAAGGCACGCTTACCGCCTTGCCCCGGCAAAATCGCCGCCAAGCACATTGCAACAATAAGTTCGTACCTTTGACCCGTGGATCGGCGTAAAATAGAAGGATACCTCGAACCAAAGACAATGAGCGAAAGGAGGGCCAAGATGAAACGCTACATCGCCATACCGCTCGTCATATCCGTGGCCCTGCTGGGGGGATGCGATACGACCCAACAGACCGGCCAGAAAGAAACCATCGGCGCGGTCACCGGCGCGGTTCTCGGCGGATTGCTGGGCTCGCAGATCGGTGAGGGTGATGGCCAGTTGTGGGCCACCGGCGCGGGCGCGGTTCTGGGCGCGATCATGGGCTCGAGCGTCGGCCGTTCGCTGGACGCACAAGACCGCGCGATGATGAACCGCACCAGCCAAGCATCCCTGGAACACACGCCCACGGGCACCGTATCCAGTTGGCGCAACCCCGACAGCGGACACAGCGGCACGGTTAAGCCGACCCGCACATATCAACAGGCCGACGGCAGCTATTGCCGCGAGTTTGAACAGGTCGTGGTCATCGACGGCGAAGAAACCGAAGCGCACGGCACCGCGTGCCGTCAGCCGGACGGCAGCTGGAGGATCGTCGATTCCTAAGGGCCAGGACCTAGAGTGCGATCGACTTCATCTTGGTCACTTTGTGAACAAGATTTAAGTCGTGAATCCGGCTCTAGGGTGTGGACTCTGATCCGTTCAGCGGCAGTTTGAAGGCTTGCTTGCTGGACGGTTTAGACGGCGATCGAACGGCGGCGGACTGGCTGATGGAGGGCTGGCCGATGCAGATATTTGGTCCGTCTCGAAGGTCCCCAGCCCCACCATCTCCGGCTCAGGCGCATCGGGTTGCGCGTGCGCCCGATGCGCTAGACGATGGCCAGTTCCTCACCCCTTTGGTGAGTATACACTATGGCTATTTGGGGGCTATTCGTAGGTGCATAGGTAGGCCGTGTCCCGGACCACTTGCAATTGGAACGTTTGGTGCGCCGCAACCTCGAAGGACGCACCGGCGGCAAACGTCCGCCACTCCGTTTCATCCGGCAACATCACCGTCAGTTCACCGGAAATCACCGTCATGACTTCCTTTTGGCTGGTGGAGAATTCGTATTCGCCGGGCGCCATCACGCCAACGGTGGCGGGCAATGCCTCGCCTTGAAACGCGATGGATTTGACGTTGCCGTCGAAATATTCGTTCACGGAAAACATCGACTGCCAGCCTCCTCGATCCTGAAAGGTCTGAGAGTCCTTACGCCGAAACCCCCGTGGGAACAAGTTCGAAGTGCGAGCGGCGCTTAGAATTGTTGAATGTCTTCGATGACATCGCTGAGCCCGCAAGTGCAGGCGGATGAATCCTCATTATGCGCGCAATCGGATTTGTGCTGGACATAGCCCAACGCCCGATACGCCATGTTTTTAAGCGTATTCGCCTGAGTTTCCAGAGCGCGCGCGACAATAATCGCCAAGTAGTCGGGATCGATGGGCTTGGCGATAAAATCCGCGGCCCCATTGCGAAAGCACTCCACCGCCACCCCTTGGGACGCATCGGACGTCAGGATCACCACCGGCGTGGTGATGTGTTTTTCGCGGATATCTCGCAACAAAGATAAACCATTATGCCCGGGTAAATTGTAATCAATGAGCGCCAAATCGATATCACCGGTTAAAATCTGGCGTACGACGTTTTCACTCTCCCCTGTTTCACGGATATCATAACCTTTGTTTTTCAATACTATAGATACCCATTGGCGGAGATCGTCGTCATCGTCAACTATCAGCAAACGCGGCATCACCCAACCCTAGCAACTTCTGCTCGCTCCGACACCAGTATATATATTTATCGTTGTGATTGTAATGGTTCATTGGTTGTAATCCATGCGGAACACACGTGCCATCCGTTCAGACTAGATATTCATCGCCATCGCATGGGTTGTCCCCGGCCCAGCGCATGGATAAGGTGATCGCGATTTTATCGTTGCGGAGAAACACCCCATGTCCACCATCGAAGCCCGGTTGAGCGCGCTCGGCCTGACCCTGCCCGAAGCCGCCACCCCCGCCGCCAATTACGTGCCCTACGTGCAAACCGGAAATCTGGTGGTGGTGTCCGGCCAGATCACCCTGGAAAACGGGGAGTTGAAGTACGTGGGGCGTGTCGGACAGGATTTCACCACCGAAGAAGCTTACGCCGCGGCGAAGCTCTGTGGCCTCAACCTCATCGCCCAGGTCAAGGCCGCATGTGACGGCGATTTGAACCGGGTCAAACGGGTGGTGCGGTTGGGCGGTTTCGTCAACTGCACGGACGACTTCACCGAGCAGCCAAAGGTGATCAACGGCGCGTCGGACCTGATGGCCGAGGTTTTCGGCGATGCGGGAAAGCACGCGCGCGCCGCCGTCGGCGTCAACACGCTTCCATTAGGTGTTGCGGTGGAGGTCGAGGGGATGTTCGAGGTGGAATAATCCTCCGCTTGCGTTCTCGGTCCGCTCTTCTCATATCCAAACCATGCCCGACGGACGCGAACAGATCGAAGTCTCGGTGACCGAAAACCTCGGCGGCGTGCCGCACGAAGCGTGGGACGCCTGCGCCGGACCGGACAGCCCGTTTCTCAGCCATGATTTTCTCTGCTCATTGGAAGATGCAGGCTGCGTCGCCGCCAACGCCGGATGGGCGCCGCGCCATGTGTTGATCAAGGATCAAAGCGGCATGTTGCTGGCCTGCGCGCCGCTTTACCTCAAGGGCAATTCCATGGGCGAGTACGTGTTCGACTGGGGCTGGGCGGAAGCGTACGAGCGCGCAGGCGGGCGGTACTATCCCAAGCTGGTCAGCGCCGTGCCGTTCACCCCGGTCACCGGCCCGCGCCTGCTGGTGCGCCCAAACCTCTCCCCTACCCTGACCCGCGCCCTCAAACACCAACTGGCGGACGCCATGGCGGGCGCGGCCATCGGCGCGCGCTTGTCCAGCCTGCACGTCAACTTCATCCCCGAAGAGGATGCGAAGATTTTCGAGGACGCCGGATACCTGCCCCGCGTCGGCCTGCAATACCATTGGAACAACCGGGGGTACGGAACGTACGACGACTTCCTGGGCGCATTGTCGTCGCGCAAACGCAAGGCGCTCAAGAAGGAACGCCGCACGGCCCTCAAAGACGGCAGCTTAACCGTGAAACGATTAACGGGTCCGGATATCCGCCCAGCGCACTGGGAAGCGTTTTACGACTTTTACTTGGATACCAGCGCGCGCAAATGGGGACGGCCTTACCTCAACCGCGACTTTTTCCAGCTTTTGGGCGAGCGCCTGGGCCACCGGGTGATGCTGGTGATGGTGGAGCGCGACGGCGACCTCATCGCGGGGGCGCTCAACCTGATCGGCGAAGACGCGCTGTTCGGGCGCTACTGGGGCTGCAAGGAAGACGTGCGTTTCCTGCATTTCGAGGTTTGTTATCATCAAGCCATCGACGCCGCCATCGAACTCGGCCTAAAACGTGTCGAGGCCGGGGCCCAAGGGGAGCACAAGATCGCGCGAGGCTACCTGCCCGTTTTGACCCGTTCCGCCCACTTCATTCCCGATCCGGGTTTTCGCGGCAGCGTCGAGACATTCCTCGACCAAGAACGGCGCGCCATCCGCCATGAGCGGGATGTGCTGATGGAAGAAAGCCCCTATCGCCAAAGCTGAGGCACACGTTAGAATGGCGCATGACGAATCCGGTTAAGATCCTCGCCTTGTCCCTTTTAGCGCTGGTCCTATGGAGCGGCGTGGCCGAGGCCATGCAGTTGAACCGGTGCGCCCGCTTGATGGAAAATGCGGCGGGCCGTCAAGCCATCGCCAACATCTGCAGCACCTGCATCACCGTCAAGGTGGAACGTCACCGCCCGGGCCAAGCAAAGGGCATTCCCAATTACCGGGAGTTCACCATTCCCCGGAGGGGCAACCAGCCGCTGCCGTTCCGCGGCCCCGGCAAGACCCGCATCGTGAACGAGGGCGAATGCCCGAAAGCCGTGCGCTGAGCCGCCGGACGCTCATTTCCCGCGATCAATCTACTCTGGCCCAATCTATTCTGGCCCAATCTACTCAGGTAACGTGACGATGGCGTTCTGTTCATCCAGAGCCAGCAACACACCTGACCAGCCGTTGCGCTTGGCTTCGCTGCGCGCGCCTTCAAGGCCTAAGTGACGCGTCAACAGAATGGCGAGCTGATGATTGGCGTTGAACTTCCGGCCCATATAGACATCCATGGTCATGGTATTTCCTCCGATCTGGCTCCGGACAGCGGCACGGAGCACTCCCGTTCAGACACAACATGGCAAGCGGCATGCCAAAGTTCAGAGGAAAGATGAGAAGCTGATATTTTTTATTTTAAACCAGCAACATGTGAAATTTTTCTAATATTTCACATAACCATAAAGAACCAACTCTCCCCTTTGCAGAACGCTAGGGAAAGCTGGTTGTGAAACCCTTTTTTCCGGCTTGAGAGGCAAATTATGCCCAATATGCGCTCAAGGTTGTTTTACAGCCCAAAAGCCGTGGCCGGTTGATTGGCCGTCATTTCACCACGGCGGGCACCGGAGAGCGCCCGGCCTGAGCCGGCAGGCCGCTCTTTTCTTCACCGTCCGAGCCGCCGCCTTTGGGGCCCTTCTTGCCACCGCCGCCTTTCCGCCCACTGGGTGGACGCTTGGGCGGCTTGGGTGCGGGATAGTCGAAGGTGACGATGCCGTCCTCGATCTTGACCTCGACGATGCCGCCGTTCGCCAAGGCGCCGAACAGCAACTCTTCGGACAACGGGCGCTTGATATGCTCCTGGATCACGCGGCTCAATGGGCGGGCACCGAAGTTGCGGTCGTAGCCCTTCTTCGCGAGCCAACCGCGCGCTTCCTCGGTGAGTTCGATGGTGACGTTGCGTTCGCCCAGTTGCGCCTCCAACTCCATGATGAACTTGTCCACCACCTTCGCCATGACTGCGGACGACAGGTTGGCAAACGCAATGATCGCGTCCAGACGGTTGCGGAATTCCGGCGTGAACATCTTTTCGATGGCTTCGGTGTCGTCGCCGGTGCGCTCAGAGCGTTCAAACCCGATGGCCGGTTTGGCCAAGTCCGCCGCGCCGGCATTGGTGGTCATGATCAACACCACGTTGCGGAAATCGACGGTCTTGCCGTTGTTGTCGGTGAGCTTGCCGTGGTCCATCACCTGCAACAGGATGTTGAACAGATCCGGGTGGGCCTTTTCAATTTCGTCCAGCAGCAGCACGCAATGCGGCTGCTGGTCCACCGCATCGGTAAGCAGGCCGCCCTGGTCGAAACCGACATAACCCGGCGGCGCGCCGATCAGGCGCGAAACGGAATGGCGCTCCATGTATTCCGACATATCGAAGCGCACCAGTTCCACGCCCATGGTGTGGGCAAGCTGGCGGGCGACTTCGGTCTTGCCGACGCCGGTGGGGCCGGAGAACAGGTACGAACCGATCGGCTTGTCCGGTTCGCGAAGTCCCGCGCGGGCCAGCTTAATCGAACTCGACAGTGCGGTGATGGCCTTGTCCTGACCATAAACCATAGACTTAAGATCACGCTCCAAGTTCTTGAGAACTTTAACATCGTCACTTGAAACGGATTTCGGTGGGATGCGTGCGATCTTCGCCACCACGGCCTCCACGTCCTTCACCGAAACGGTCTTTTTGCGTTTGTTTTCCGGCAGCAACATGCGCGATGCGCCGACCTCGTCAATGACGTCGATGGCCTTGTCGGGAAGTTTGCGATCATTGATGTAGCGCGCCGCCAACTCCACCGCCGAACGAATCGCGGTGTCGGTGTAACGCACCTGGTGGTGCTCTTCGTAATAGGGTTTGAGCCCCTTCAAGATTTTCACCGTGTCGTCGACGGACGGCTCGTAAACGTCGATCTTCTGGAAGCGGCGCACCAACGCGCGGTCCTTTTCAAAATGGTTGCGGTATTCCTTGTAGGTGGTGGACCCGATACAACGCAACGCGCCCGAAGCCAGGGAAGGTTTCAAGATGTTGGAAGCGTCCATGGAGCCGCCCGACGTCGCCCCCGCCCCGATCACGGTGTGGATTTCGTCGATGAACATGACGTTTTCGGGTGCGGCTTCCAGTTCCTTGATCACCGCCTTAAGGCGCTCCTCGAAATCGCCGCGGTAACGCGTACCTGCCAACAGCGCACCCATGTCCAATGCCCAGATGATGACGTCTTGGAGCACTTCCGGCACATCCTTTTCGACGATACGCCGCGCCAAGCCTTCGGCGATGGCGGTCTTGCCCACCCCCGGATCGCCGACGTAGAGCGGGTTGTTCTTGGTGCGGCGGCACAGAACCTGGATGGTTCTTTCAATCTCGTCCGTGCGCCCGATCAACGGGTCGATCTTGCCGTCCTGGGCCTTTTGGTTGAGGTTGACGCAGTAGGCCTCCAACGCATCGTCGCCCTTCTTGATCACATCCTCCTCATCCCCCGTCTCATCGTCCGCGCCACGCACCAGGCGGTCTTCGGACTGACCGGGCGCCTTGGCGATTCCATGACTGATGTAGTTGACGGCGTCGAGGCGCGTCATATCCTGCTCTTGCAGGAAATAAACAGCGTGGGATTCCCGTTCGGAAAACAACGCGACCAAAACGTTCGCACCCGTGACTTCTTCACGCCCAGACGATTGCACGTGAATGATGGCGCGCTGGATCACGCGCTGAAAACCGGACGTGGGCTTGGGATCTTCCAATCCATCCAACGGCGGCAGCACCAACTCGTTTTCCAGGAAATGGGTGACGTCGCCCTGGATTTTGTCCAAATCCACTTCGCAGGCGCGCAACACTGAAATGGCGTCGGGATCGTCCGTCAAGGAGAGCAATAGGTGTTCCAGCGTCGCGAACTCGTGGCGGTATTCGCCTGCGATGTTCAGGGCGCGATGCAGGGTCTGCTCTAGGTTCCTCGACAACATCTGCTTTGATCTCCAATCACCGGTTGGGGGTTGCTTGTTTATTATGTAGTGCTGCGGGTCCACTTTTTTAGGCGTCTTTTTCGCCTGTGCTCAGGCGTCCTTTTCAATCGTGCACTGCAATGGGTGTTGGTTTTGGCGCGCCAGATCCATCACTTGGCTGGCCTTGGTTTCCGCGATCTCGTAAGTGAATACGCCGCACACGCCGACCCCTTTTTGATGGACGTGCAACATGATGCGCGTCGCCTCCTCTTGCGACTTGTTAAAAATGCGTTCCAAGATGTGCACGACGAATTCCATCGGTGTGTAATCGTCATTCAACATCAGGACCTTATACATCGAAGGTTTCTTGGTTTTGGAGCGTGTCTTGAGGGCCACGCCGGTGTCACCGTCGCCACCGCCCACACGTCCTGGAGTTTGATCGCTCACGTATTCGCCTCTTTGTTCGCCTCTTTGCCGTGTGTGACTCGGTTCGGCGGAATCACCTCAACCCCCTCATCATAACGCGAACGAAGGGGGCCGTAAATTCGGCCCCCGTTCGGTCTCACCATAGAATTTGGGGTCTTCAAGACGCAAGCGCCACCCCCACAGATAAAAAAGGCGCCGCACGTTCGAAGTCTAAGCGTCCGCATCATCTTGGCTTCCGCCTTCCAGGGGCGTGCTTTTGCGTTCCGAAATGTCCTCGTGCGTGGCGACGAAATGGGTGATTTCGCCCCTCTCGTCCTTGACCGGTGCGATGGTTTCGTACACCCAAAACAACGTGCCGTCACGACGCCGATCCTTGATTTCGCCCCGCCATTCCTGCCCGCTCTTGATGGTTTCCCACAGATTTTCGACCACTTCGGAAGGCGTATCGCCGGATTTGAGCAGCCGCAGGTTGCGCCCGATGGCTTCATCAGGCGGATAGCCGGTCATTTGGGTGAATTTCGAATTGATATATTCGATGGTGCCGTTCGTATCGGTGATGAAAATCGAACTGGGGCTCTGCTCCACGGCGCGCGACAGCTTGCGCAAATTCTCTTCCGCCTCCTTGCGCTTGGAAATATCCAGGGCTGCCCCAACCATGCGTATGGGTTGGCCCTGCCCATCACGTTCGATCACGCGCCCGCGGTCCAACACCCATAACCACCGCCCGTTTTTGTGGCGCATGCGGTGCTCGGATTGGTAAACCGGCGCACGGCCTTGAAAATGGTCTTCCACGCGCGCCATCACCAGCGGCATATCATCGGGATGCAGCATATCCAGCCATGTCTGCACGGTGGGTTCGATCTCATCCATGGTGTGGCCGAAGATGCGTGGCCAATTGGCGCTAAAAATCACGTTCTTGCTGGGGATGTTCCAATCCCAGACCCCTTCGTCAATAGCATCGAACGTCGACGCCAAGCGCTCCTTAGTGGCGTTGAGCTCCTGGGTGCGTTCGCGCACACGCTGTTCCAATTCGCCGTAGGCCGTTTGCAGCTTTCCGGTCGCCGCTTGGACTTGCCGACGCAACAGACGGTTCCAGATCAACACGCTGACGATGAACACCAACAGCAACACCCCACCCACCGTCAACCACTTCTGGAGTTGAGCCGCACGCTCCTGCTTGCGTTTTTCGGGATCGAAGATTAAGGCGCGTTCATCGAATTCATCGCTGACCATACCGAAATCCTTGAGCGTTTCGTGCATGCGCCGCCAACGATCCGGGTTGGTATGGCCAAGATTGATCAACGGATATAGCGTTAATTTGGCCACTTCCCGGCTCTGAAACACATTGAAGCCCAGAAGATCCTCCACGGGAAACGTGCGCGGCAGGTCTTCGGTCATGGTTTTGGACATTTCGTCCGGATTTTCCAGGGCGTATATCCAGCCTTTGCGCGTCGCGGCGATGAACCGCTTCAAGGCATCGGGCTTGGTGCGCGCCAAATCTTCACGGGTGAACAAACTGTCGCCGTAAAAATCGATGCCGTAAGTCGATGGCGACAATACAGAAACGTCAATACCATGCTCCTTCGCGCTCCACAGCGCAGTCCACACATATCCCGGATAAGCGTCGACTTCGCCCCGAGCGAAAAAGCCATAGGGCCCGCTCCCTCCAGAGGCCTGAACTGTCTCCATAGCATCGAAATCCACGCCTTCCGCCGACAACATGGCGCGCATTTCCACGCCGGCGAGACCGTTGGGTTCGTAGAAAACTTTCAGCCGCGACAAATCCGCCGGCGACGTCACCCCCGCATCGCGCCGGGAGATGATGCCGACAGGGCTGCGTTGAAAAATCGATGCAAGCACCATCAGCGGCGCGCCCTGGCTGCGCGCGACCAGAATGTCCGCCGCGCTGATGCCGATATCGGCGCGGCCTTCTGAGACTTCCGTGATGGAATTGAGCACCTTGCGTTCCGGCGTGATGGCGGAGCGGATTTCCACATCCAGGCCCACTTCTGCATAATAACCTTGCCACAATGCGGCGTAATAACCCGCGAACTGGAATTGGTTGTCCCAGCGCAATTGCAAAACAAGCTTGTCCGCCGCCCATGCCGGCGCGGCGCAAATGCACAATCCTATGGCCAAAGTCAGCCAACGGACCATAGTGGTACACCCCGCTTTCCGCTCTCCAGGGTCCAGACTCATTATTCTGTTACGTTTGGTTTGCGAAAACCGTTTCCTGACAAGGAAAAGGCGCGCTGGAAGTGCGATATTGCTTTCAAGAAGCTTTGACGCCGCTCAGGGGACGGTTTTCGCAAATCCACCGGACGGGACGCTTTTTCACCCGGACATCGTTAACAATCCCTTGTAATGAAGAGCATTACTGCGGTTTTGCTGCCTCGTCCAAGCGAAAAATCGCCACCGCCAAACGCATCACAATAATGAGTTCGGACCCTAGGCATCATAACCAGAAAAACGGAGCAGTCCCAATGGTTTCGGGAAATAGTACGAAAAATACGAAAAAAAGGCCCGGTGGAAACCACCGGGCCTTTCAGGTTTCGCTGCCCAAAAGGGGGTTTGGGGAGGTGAGTGATTAGGCAGCGGTCTTGGAAACGAATTCGTTGTAGGCGGCGCCGAACTGGCTGGTGAGCGGGGCGCTCACGTCACCGGCGACCTTGAAAGCGGTCTTGCCGATGGTGGTGCCGGTTTCGACGGCGGCTTCAAAGCCGGATTGGGCCAGCTTCGCTTGCGCTTCCGTGATTTCTTCCGGGCTCTTGCAGGCGCTCAGGGCCTTGGCGGCGTCGCTGTTGAAGCGCACGGCGTCTTTGGCGGCCTTGAAAAACAGGCCGTTCAGTTCCTGAATACCGGCAACATAGGCTTCGCCGGCCTTGACGGCGGCGTCGAAGTTTTCGCGGCCCGGGAATTCGATGCCTTCGAAAGCCTGAGCGGCTTTGGCCTGCTCGGCGCCGGCCTTGATGGCGGCGTCCACGCCGTCCTTGATCATGTCGGCGGTGGCTTCGAAGTTTTCAGCGGCGGTGTCGATGGCAGTGTTCGCTGCGGCGGCTTTCTTTTTGGCGGTGCTCATGTCTCATCACTCCTAAGTTCTGGATAAAAGTCTTGATCGCCGGAACTTCTATCCAGAGTTCCTTTCGCGATGTGAGGGGATCGGAACCATTCCGATCTCCGGTGTACAAGATCACTATATGCTGCGCTGCAGCATAGGTCAACTATTATTTTTGCGCTGCACAATTTTTTCACCAAACAGCCATAAAACCGTAACGCCAGTCCCCCCTTCAAAAAGGGCGGGTTGATTAACTTTTTTTTAGACCGGATCGGGGGAGAATCGGCATTGGCCGTTTCGGGAAGAATACCCTTTTCTCTTGCGGTCAGCCCGGGTTTCCCGCACAAATAAGGGGCTCCCGGGTTTCGAGGGGGCCATTTCGGAGACCGGAACGAACCGAGTCCCACGACCATCGGCCCCGTAGCCAGAACGCAAGTAAAGGGATGTTCTTGCCGTGAGACCCGGTTTTGACGCACATGCACCCAGAATGGGCGCAGCCCTAACGGCAATTCGACGGACGCTCGCGCATTCGCGCCGCGTTGATCCGTTCCTGGAACGCCCGCGTTTCCTAACCTGGGCGGTTTTGTTGGTTTTGGCCGTGACGTTGACCTTGCCCTCAAGCGCCGACGCCAAATACGCATCCTTGGTGATCGACGCCGACAGCGGCGAGGTCTTGCACGAAATCAACGCCGACACCCGCAATTACCCCGCGTCTCTCACCAAGATGATGACGCTCTATATGATGTTCGATGCGCTGGACGCAGGCCGCATGCGCCTGGACGACCGGATCATGATGTCCAAACGCGCCGCCCGTCAGCCGCCATCCAAATTGGGCATTCAACCGGGCCAAACCTTGTCCGTGGAAACCGCGATCCGCGCCCTGACCGTCAAATCCGCCAACGACGTCGCGGCGGCCGTGGCCGAACACATCGGCGGGACCGAGCGCCAATTCGCGCTTCTGATGACCGCGAAGGCCCGCGATCTCGGCATGCGTTCGACCACCTTCCGCAATGCGTCGGGCTTGCCGCACCGGGGGCAATTGTCCACCGCACGGGACATGTCGACCTTGGCGCGGGCGCTGCTGATGCACTTCCCGCATCGTTATTCCTATTTTTCCGAATCCAAGTTTCGCCATTCGGGCAAGACTTACAAGTCCCACAACAAGCTGCTGACCGACTATGAAGGCACCGACGGAATCAAGACCGGCTACATCCGCGCGTCCGGTTTCAACTTGGTGGCATCGGTCAAACGCGGCGAAAAGCGCCTGATCGGCGTGGTGTTCGGGGCCAAAAACTCCAAAACCCGCAACCGCCACATGGTCAAGCTGCTGAACAAGGGCTGGGACAAGGTCTACCCGGAACTGGCTGTCGCCAAGGCGAAAGAGCAAAAGAGGACGCAGCGCGCCAAAACCGGCAAGACCGTGTGGGGCGTACAAGTTGGCGCGTACAAGACGCACGATCCGGCGTACGCCATTGCCGTGCGTGCGCAAGGCCTTGCGCCGAGCTATCTGGCCGACGGCGACATCGCGGTCGCGCCCTTGAAAAAGAAAAGCGGCCGGGTGTTGTATCGCGGCCGCATCATGGGCATCAGCAAGACCCAGGCCTACCGGGCATGCCGGTTCTTGAAAAAGAAGAAGTTCGGCTGCATGCCCTTAAAGATCACCGAGCCTTACGAAGTGGCGTCGTTGAACTGAAGGCACGCCCTTCCCGGCTTTAAGTGATTTCGTGAAACACCCGGCTCATGAACGCCGCCTTGTGGTGGCTTTGCCAAGTCCCTAAGTCCCAGTCCTTGTCGGTGGGAATTTGCCCCACCCCGCCCCGGAAGATAAAGGCATCCACATTCCCCATGGCCGTGCGTACGCTCACGCGCTCGACATCGTAGTCGGAGCTTTCGTAATGGCTGATCTTGTCCCATTCTTCCTGTGTGCAGTCCAGCATCACCGTGCCCTCGAAGCGATGGTCCGGCGCTTGGACCAACATCGGGTACAGACGCCCCCGGATGTAAACCCGTCGATACCCCTTCAACGTCGCCGGTGCCAAACGGGCCGGTGCGACGTCCGCCTCCAGCACGTGGGTCAAGACATCGTGGTCCAACAGAGTACCGTAGAAAAAAACGTTTTTGCGCTCGGTCATGGATGTCGCTCCTTAACTCAGCAGATCTACCCCAGCAATTCGGGAAGCGCCACCTCACTGGCTTGCAATTGGGCCCGCAGTTGCGCCTTCAAGCGTTCCAGCCCTTCTTCGGTCGTGCTCTCACAGCGCGCCACCAGGGCGGCCTGGGTGTTGGACGCGCGCAACAGCCACCAGCCGTCCGGGGTGGAGACGCGCACGCCGTCGATTTCGTTGATGTCCAGGTCCGGTTGCCCGGCCAAACGGCCTTTGGCTTCGTCGATGATCTTGAATTTGCGTTCCTCCGCACAGTCGATGCGGATTTCCGGGGTGTTAACCATTTGCGGGATGCCGTCGCGCATCTCCGCCAGACTTTGTTCGCTGCTGGCGACCACGCTGAGCAGCCGCACGGCGGTGTAAACCGCATCGTCATAGCCGTAGTAGCGATGCTTGAAGAAGATGTGCGCGCTCATTTCCCCCGCCAACGGCGCGCCGGTCTCGTACATCTTGGTTTTGATGTGACTGTGGCCGGTTTTCCAAATCAATGGCTTGCCGCCCAGACGCTCGATCTCATCGACGAAGGCCTGGCTGGCCTTGACGTCGGCGATGATGGTCGCGCCCGGCTCGTCCGCAAGCACTTCACGCGCCGCCAACACCATGATCTGGTCGCCCCACAAGACGCGTCCCTGGCCGTCGACCACACCGATGCGATCCCCATCGCCATCAAACGCGAAGCCCAGATCGCAGTTCTTTTCTTGGATCAAAGCCTTCAACTGATCCAGGTTTTTTTCCACCGTCGGGTCCGGGTGATGCGCCGGAAACGTGCCGTCGATGGTTTCATTGATAAGATGATGGGTGCCCGGCAAGCGCTTGACCAGTTCCGTCACCACGTCACCCGCCGCGCCGTTTCCGGGGTCCCATGCCACGTTGAGTTCTTTGTCGCCGTGGTAATCGCTGAGCACGCGCGCGACGTAATCTTCGAACACGGATTGCTCAAGGGCCGAACCCATGCCGTTGTCGAACGCGCCTGTGGCCGCGATCTCGCCAAGCCTCTGAATGTCTTGACCGTAGAACGATTTGCCGCCGAGCGTGATTTTGATGCCGTTGTATTCGGGAGGATTGTGACTGCCGGTGATCATCATCGCCGCATCCACGCCCAAGGTCGCGCCCGCGTAATACAGCATCGGCGTCGGTCCGCAACCGATGCGCACCACATTGATGCCGCTTTTGGTCAGGCCGTCGACCAACGCTTCTTCCAATTGCGGGGATGTCAGCCGTCCGTCATAGCCGACGACACAAGAGGTCCCGCCGTTTTCCGAAATGATCGCACCGAAAGCGCGACCGACAACCCGCACATCGTCTGCTTTAAAATTGTCGCTGGTGATGCCGCGAATGTCATATTCGCGTAGGATATGCGGATCAAGCGTGCGGGCTGCGGGATTGGTCATGTATCTCTCGCTTATGGCAAGGGGCGTCCGATGCAGTGGTAATCGAATCCAGCTTCCATCATTTCAGACGGCTCGTAAATATTTCGCAAATCCACCATCACGGGCGTGTTCAAAAGCTCTTTCACCCGCTCTAGGTCCAGACCGCGGAACGCATTCCATTCGGTGATGATGGCCAACACATCCGCGCCGTCCATGGTGGCATAGGCGTCATCGCACCATTCCACGTCGCCCAACAGGGTCATCGCTTCCTTCATCCCTTCCGGGTCGAAGGCACGCACGGTGGCCCCGTCGTCCAGCAGTGTGGGAATGATGTCGAGGCTCGGCGCGTCGCGCATGTCGTCGGTGTTAGGCTTGAAAGTCACCCCCAGAACCGCCACGGTCTTGCCCGCGACCGAGCCGCCGCAAGCGTCGATGATGCGGTTCGCCATGGATTTCTTGCGCCGATCATTGATATCGACCACCGCCTCGACGATGCGCAAGGGCGAGCCCACATCCTGGGCCGTATGCACAAGAGCGAGCGTATCCTTGGGAAAGCAAGACCCGCCGTAACCGGGACCGGCGTGCAGGAACTTCTTGCCGATGCGCCCGTCGAGCCCGATGCCCTTGGCGACATCGTGCACGTCCGCGCCGACCTTTTCGCAAAGATCGGCGACTTCGTTGATAAAGGTGATCTTGGTCGCCAGGAAGGTGTTGGCGGCATATTTGATCAGTTCGGAAGAGGTGCGCGACGTAAATACGATCGGCGCTTCGATCAAAGACAGCGGACGATACAGTTCGCGCATCACCTCCTGAGCGCGCGGGCTGTCGGTGCCGATAACCACCCGGTCGGGATGGGTGAAATCGGTAATGGCGGAGCCTTCGCGCAGAAATTCGGGGTTGGAGACCACGTCGAAATCCGCATCCGGGCGGGTTTCGCGAATGATCTTTTCGACCTCGTCGCCGGTGCCCACAGGCACCGTGGACTTGGTCACCACAACGGTGTAGCCGTCCATGTTTTCAGCGATTTCCTTGGCTGCGGCGTAGACGTAGCTTAGATCCGCGTGCCCGCCGCCGCGCCGGGTGGGCGTGCCCACCGCAATGAACACCGCGTCCGCGTTCTTGACCGCACTCGCCAACTCGGTGGTGAAAGTCAGACGGCCCGCTTTGACGTTTTGCTCGACCAGAGTGTCGAGGCCCGGTTCGTAAATCGGCATGATGCCGTTTTCGAGCATATCGATCTTGCCTTGATCCTTATCGACGCAGACCACGTCCACGCCAAACTCGGAAAAGCACGCACCCGAAACCAAGCCAACATAACCGGTTCCAATCATCGCTACACGCATGGAAAATCCCCAATTTGCATCAGGCGCGGACGGGTAGAATCACCGACCCGCGCGGGTTTTGGGGTTTTTATGCGATGCAGCACGAAGTGGCAAGGAAAAGCGCAGAAAAGTGCGACAAACCGTCTAAGGTCAGGACCCTACAAATGGCGCTTGAGGTATTCGCGCATTTCCTGGGATTGGCTGGAGCGTTCCAAGCCGAACGCCACGTTGGCTTCGACAAACCCGTACATGGAGCCGCAGTCATAACGCGTCCCTTCAAAACGAAGCCCATGAAACGGAACTTCGCCAATGGTTGCCGAGATGGCGTCGGTCAACTGGATTTCGCCGCCGGCGCCGGTCAAACCCTTGTCCAAATGCGCGAACACCTGACCATCCAGAATGTAACGCCCGATGATCGAGAGCGTCGAAGGCGCGTCTTCCGGCTGGGGCTTTTCCACCAGCCCCTTGGCTTCGACCAAGGGGCCGTCTTCCTTGGTCACGTCCAAAATACCGTATCGGTTGGTTAGATTAGGCGCGACGTTTTCCACCGCCACCACATTGCCGCCGCGCTGGGCGTGCACATCCATCATCTGCTTCAAACAGCCCGGTTTCGCCTGGATCAAATCGTCGGGCAAAATCACCGCGAAGGGTCCATCGGCGACGTATTCCTTCGCGCACCACACCGCATGCCCCAAACCTAGGGGCTCATCTTGGTAGCAGAATTTGATCTGGTCGTCGCCCAAGGTCGCCTCGGCGACAATCTTCAACTCCGCGGTCTTGCCGCGCTCGGCCAACGTCGCCTCCAAATCCGCGTTGGCGCTGAAGTGCGATTCGAGAATCGGGTGGTTGGTGGGATTGGTGACGAAGATGAACTCTTCGATTCCCGCCTCCAGGGCTTCTTGGACCGCGTATTGGATCAACGGGCGGTCGGCGACGGGCAGCATTTCCTTTGGGATCGCTTTGGTCGCAGGCAAAAACCGCGTGCCCAGACCGGCAATGGGAAAAACCACTTTGGTGATGGAAGTCGACATTCTAGGGTCCGGCCCCAAATCTTTTGTTGCAGTGCACTTGTGCCACAGCGCCAGCTTTTAGGCAATAAGCCCCTGGGCGCGTGCCCGACGCACCACGGCTCTGGTCACCAGCACATAAAGCAACACGAACGGTGCAAACGCCAAAACCCTCAACTCAGCCTGCGCATGCACCAGCGCCAACGCCGCCAAGCCTTGCAAAACCCCGGCGCCCAGATACCACGCCGTCACCTGGGAATGGCTGAGCCCCAATCGATTGAGCAACTGGTAGATATGCGTGCGATGCGCCTGGGTGACGTTCTCCCCCGCCCGCCAACGGCGGAAAAAGGTGTAAACCGTGTCCCAGATAAAATGGAAGAACAGCAAGGGCATGACGTAGTAAGACAGGTGGCTGTTGTCGAAGCGCCCCGCCGCCACGGCCAACACGGCCAGCACGAAGCCTAAGAATTGACTACCGCTGTCGCCCATGAAAATCTTCGCCGGCTGCCAGTTCCACAGCAAAAAACCCAGCGACGCCCACAAGATGACCCAGCCGACCAGATAGAGAAACCCACCTCCCAACTGAAACACCATCACCGCAAAAAAACCTGCCGCCACCGCCGCCGTGCCGCCTGCAATGCCATCGATGCCGTCCATGAAGTTGAATGCATTGGTCAGCCCCACGACCCACGCGAACGTCAGCGGATAGGCCAGCCAGCCCAGTTGCCACGTGCCGAAAAACGGCAGGCTCACCTGATCGATGACCACGCCCAGAGCCATCACAAAAACGGTGCAGCCGGCCTGCAAAATCAGTTTGGCCTTGAAGCCTAAACCGCGCAGATCGTCGGCAATGGACACTGCCGCAATCAGGAACGCAGCGACCAAAAACGCCCAAAACCAAGAGTAGCCCCGGTCTAACGGTGGAAACCCATCCAGCAACCACAACGCCGCCAGCCCGATGAAAAACGTCACGACGATGGCGATGCCGCCGGAACGCGGCGTCGGATTGGTATGGGACGAGCGCTCATTGGGCTCATCGATGATGCGCACACGCTTCATCAAAACCCAAGTCAGAAACGCGGACAGCACGAACACAGCCACGCCTAGCCCTAAGTGCATGAGGAAGTTTTCAAGCGTCATGGAAACCTTGTGCCACAGGCCCGCGCCCTTGTCACTTGCCGAGCAACAGGTCCTTGGCCGCGTTGATCTGCTGGGCGAGAAAATCACTGCCGCCTTTGTCGGGATGGACCTGAGCCATCAAACGGCGGTGTGCAGCCT
Organism: Magnetovibrio sp.; assembly: GCA_028281525.1. GTDB lineage: Bacteria > Pseudomonadota > Alphaproteobacteria > Rhodospirillales > Magnetovibrionaceae > Magnetovibrio. The sequence goes on along the minus strand of JANQJR010000027.1, from coordinate 5,896 downwards.
TGATCTCTGCCTCAGAAGCGCCGGACTTGAGACCTAAGACCCGATACGCGTCCTCGTGGGTCATGGAGCCCGGGTCCGCCGTTTGCCCGCCTGGCTCCGACCTCCCCCCTGCGTGACCGCCTGATTGGGTGTTGGCACGCCAAGATGGATCGCGCCGGTCCAGATAACCCTCGATCACGCGCATGCTGTCCGGATCGCTTTGGGCCTCGCGGTAGACCTGCATCACCTCTTCCATCTCCAGGCTTTCAAGCGGGCGGCCCCGGTATGTCCCTTCCAACACCTCTCCCCACACGTGACCGGTTTCGTGGTTCAAATACACAACGACAAAACGAGTCTGCACCCTGGACGTCTGACCCGGATCGTCGTCGCCCGGCGCGCGCCATCCCGGCCCCGCGCCGCCGCCCAGCCCGGTCATTCGAGAGAACATTTGCGCGAAGCGCAGGCCCGTAAAAATACGCATGAACCACACGAAAATCGCGGGCAGCGCCGCCGCCGCCGCCCACAGCTTGCCGGTCACGGCAAGCCACATGACCACAATCACCACCAGCGTGAAACCGATCCAGATGAGGCCTTTTTTCAAGGTTTTAGGCGAGGCCGACACATACCAGCGCGAGATCAGCATGAGGGCTATGAGAATCGCGATGCCGGCGATGAAGTAGGCGATCCCCATCACCCATCCCCCTTCAACTGGGATGTGATCCTGAGTATGTCGCCACCTTGAACCTCGGCATAGTCATTCAATGCACCCTGCCCGCCCGCCGCGAACACCGCGACGGCGCTGAGCAATTTTTTGAGCATGTCGGGACTGGCCGCGTCGAAATGTACATAAGCCCCGCCGCTAAGCTTGGCGATATGCTGGAACGCGCGGCGCGCCAACGGATCCTGCCCTTCGTGAAAGGCGAACACCGGCACGCCCAGAATGCCAAGCTCCCCCGCCACATGGCCGACCGCATCCACGTCTTCCTCGAAACTGTCGCCGACGTAGACCAGGGCGCGAATGCCGGTGCTGGCCGCCTGATTGCGCGCGTGCTTCAGCACCTTGCCGATCTGGGTCTGGCCCGCCATACAGAACACGGAACTCATCAAACGGTGGATTTCCTTCGGATCGCTCAGCCAGCCGGAGACTTTGAATTCGCCGAAACCGCGAAAGAACGCCAACTGCACCGCCAAATTGCCAATGCCCTGCGTGGCGTTGAACATGTCGCCTTGAATGTGCGCCGCCATATCCCAGCTGGGCTCACGCGATGCCGTCGCGTCCATGGCGAACAGCAACCGCCCGCCGCCCGCGCCGCCTTTTTGCACCGGTGCGGGAGTCTTTTTCATGTGGTCGAGAAACGCGTCGATCTCCGACACATCGGAGGCCTGGGCTGGAAGTTGGTCCTTATCCTTATCGTCCGCCATGCTACCTCAACTGGCCGCTACCGCACCGCCCGCACCGACCATCAGGCCGCCCGCACCCCGGTGCAGGTTGCGCACCGCGCGCGGCGTGCGGAACATCTCGCGCGCCCGCGCCGCCATCAAGGCAAAGCCCGCAAGCACAGCGAACAACGTCACGCTGACCACCACGGACGCCACCGCAAGACCGGTCAAACTCAAGGCTTCCAAGTCCATGAACGCCGGCAGGAACGCCACGTAGAATACCACCGCCTTGGGATTGCCCAGGGTCAGGGCGAGCCCGGATAAAAAGGTCCGTCCCCCACGCTTTTCCGGCACCGGCAACACCCCGGTTTCGACGTATTTGGCGCTACGCCAGGTTTGGATGCCCAGATAGATCAGGTAGGCACCCCCTAAGATTTTCAGAACGCCGAAAGCTGCCGCGTATTGGGTGGCCAGCACGCTCAGTCCATACGCCGCCATCACCAGATAGACCATATCCCCGGCGATCACACCGAAAATGAATGTCATGGTGGACCGGAAGCCCAGCGCCAAGGCGCGTGCGACGATGGCGAACACCGCGGGTCCCGGGGTCGCGGCCAAAATGAATGTGGCGATAGCAAGTGCGATAGCGCTCTCAATGGACATGGCGGACTCCTTCAATCCTTGGGATCAGGGTCAGGACCCTAAAGATAGTCCTGCTTTGATGGTTAGGAAAGGTCGATTGCCTCGCACTTATGAAAGGTCGAGCGCCTCGACGAGGGCGCGCACTTCCTGGCGGGCGGCGACGTGCGACATGCTGAGCGCCTGTTCCCCTTCCACCTCCGCCACATCCATCAGGGTCAAGCCCTGGTGGAACAACTCGCGAAAAATCACGCGCTCCGAAAAACCCGGCACGGTGCGAAAGCGGATGCGCGCCGCCAGTTCCGTCACCAACCGTTCGATTTCACGCTTGTTTTTGGAATCCGTGTGCCCCATGCGGTTGCGCATGACGATCCAGTCGGCGGCCTTGCCGCCGCGCTTGAGACGTTGAATGCCTTGCTGCCACACCAGTTCGGCGTAATGGCTGGGATTCTTGACGGTCATGGTCGCGGGGTCGACCTTGGCCAACACGTCCAAGTCGATGAAGCTGTCGTTCATCGGCGTAATCAAAGTGTCGGCGAAGGAGTGCGCCAAACGCGACATGGCGGTGTCGGAACCGGGCGTATCGACGATCACCACGTCTGCGCCTTGCGCTGCATCGGCGAACACGCCCGCCAGCAAGTCTTCAATGCCTTCATCGTCCCCGCCGCCGTCTTCGGGGCGCAGGGTCAAAAGTTCCGGCATCGGCAAGTCGTGGCCGGTGCTATCCAGGTGATGGCGGCGGTTTTCGAAGTAGCGGCTGATGGTGCCCTGGCGCGCGTCCAGATCGACCACGGTGACCCGTTTGGAAAGCCGAAGCAAGCTCACGGCCAAGTGCATGACGGTGGTGGACTTACCGCTTCCGCCCTTCTCATTGCCGACGACGATGACATGCGTGCTCATGGCCCGGACTTTAGGCCCGGTCGAGACACATGAAAAGGCGTTCGTGCTTAGTCCTTGAAAAGCTGGCCTTCGGGGTGGAAAGCATGGAACACAAAGGCGAAGGTGACATGGTGAACCTGGTCTTCAAGGCCCGAATCGCCCCCCTCTTTGGCAACCCGGCGCTGAACGACGACGTTGCCCACATCGCGCCCCTTGTAGATGAAGCGGGTGTCGAGCGCGGAGTTCTGCCCCGGCTTCCAACTGATCACCAAATCACCGTCTTCGATGCGGCCCTTGTTTTGCAACAACGGCAGCGTCCAGGCCTTCTCATCGACCACCACCACGCGCATCATCGGATCGATGTCGGGCGGAAGTTCGCCCGCAAACAGGAACGGGCGTACCGCCGTGTCATACCCCACATAGGGGTTGGAGCCGTACGGACGACTGAACGTGCTTTGCAGGGTCAGAACCTGAGCGTCCGGGTGACGGGACTTGGCGAGGCCGAAGGCCTCCATCCTCGACGGCAGCATCTTCAGCGTTTGCCCGGTCAGTTGCCCGACAATGGCTTCCCCGGAGAACTGCTGCCACCAGCTTTCGGTCTGGCGGTCGTACATCACCAGATCAGACTTGCGCAGCTTGCCGGTGGTGCCGAAGGTCAACTCTCCGTCGCCCAGGCGTGCATCGAATACGATGCCGGCGTTGCACAGCGGACAGTAGGTCACCGCCACCGGCACCTCGCCGATGCGATCGTTGACGATTTCATGCCATGTCAGAATACGCAACGGATAGATGCGCGTTTCGCCTGCGACGGTGAGCGTGATCACCGGTTCGGTCTCGGGTATGGTCTTGATGGAATCCACGTTGGTGAACTGGGGATCATCGATGGACGGAATACCGTCCTTGGGCGGACCGCCGGATATGATTTCATCGAAGCGCACGGTGGACTTGGTGAAATCCGTACCGGGCCATTCCCCCCGCCAGGAATTCGGCACGGTGTCACCGAACGGGTTGCTCGCGGCGGTGCCTTGGTAGAGGGACGCAACCAAGACCACCGCCGCTGCAATGAAAACAGTGCGCAAAACGAACCTGCGGGGCTGGCGTGCATGGGCCATATCGCTCACCGTTTCCTGTCAAAAGACGTGGAAACACCATATTTACGCTTTAGGGTTATGGTGTTTCCTTCTTCGTATCCATTCGCAAAATCGGATAAAAAGGTTACATGATCGACACCATCAAACGCCTGTCCCAAAAATACGCGGCCTCAAAGCGCTGGGCCAAGATGGCCGTAGCCGCGGCATGCATCTTGGCGTTCGCGCCCGCGCCGGCGGAGCCCCAAGTGCGCGCGCAGTTGCAAGAGTTGGGAGGCCCAGGGGACCAGCCTTTCGCGGGCGATCCGTTCGCGGCGGATGAAGTCGTCGATTTTCGCGAAAATATGCGCCTGCTGGTGCAAAACACCAGCGCCTTCGCGCGGGCCTTCAATCCCAATTTCGTGATCCTTGCCGAAGACGGCCTGGGGTTGGTGAGCAAACCCAATCCCGAAGATGAAACCCAGTTGTTCCCCGCTCGCGCCTTTGTCCGCGCCATCGACGGGGTGTTGGAGCTCCGCCTGCTCGAACGCTTGGCCCCTTACGTGAGCACCGACGGCGCCCAGGAAGACCCGGCCCTCACCGCCCGGCGCGATGCGCTGCAACAAAACCTCAAAACCGCCCGGCGCCTGGGCGTTAAGGTGCTGAACCTTGAGTTTTCGGAAAAACCGAAAGAGATTTCAGGCCTGCTCACACAAAGCAGCACCCAGGGGTTCGCACCCTTCGTCGGCAGCGACCCGATCCTGGGCGATGTGCCCGAAAACCCGAAACGCGCCTTCAACGCCAACCCGCAGAACCTGGACGACATCCGCCAGGCGAGGAACTTCATTTACGTCGCCAATTCCCAGGGGTTCGGCACAGCATCGGACTACGTTCAAGCGCTCAGCATGACCAACCACGACGTGATCATCACCAGCGTATTTCACGGCCGCCAGCCGTTGAGCAAACTGGACGTTCACCGGCTCAAATATAAGAAGCTGGGCGCGCGCCGCCTGGTGCTGGCGGAACTCGATCTGTCGTCGGCGGCGACCTATCACTACTACTGGCAGGAGAACTGGCGCCAAGGCGCGCCGGCGTTCATCAGCTTGCCCTACGTCGAAGACCCCGACCGTTTCCGCACCATCTATTGGGATCCGGGCTGGCAACGGGTGCTGTTCGGCGACGCCAACTCATACCTTTACGGCATCATCGACTTAGGGTTTGACGGCGTGGTGCTCAAAGGCTTGAGAGCGTGGCGTTACTTCGAAAGTGGCGGCGAAGAAGAGTGATCTGGGCATGAAAAAAGCCCAGCTTTCGCCAGGCTTTCGTGCGGATTGGTATACGCTCGGACATCTCCGCACCACCGGCACCCGCCGGTGGATTCAGCCGAACGTGGGCAAGCTCAGTGGGCGGCGGTCATCACCGTTTCAATAACGAAGCCGTCTTCCGGCGGAAACCGTTTGGCGATTTTCGTGCGGGCTTCGTCTTCGGACATGGCGACCACGTCCTGGGTGTGGGTGTCGGCCCAGTGGTCCGCGTAGAACAAGTGGCTCTGGTTCTCTTTCACCAAAGCGCGCACCACCTTGTTGTAGAGCTTCACCAAATAAACTTGGCGCAATGCGGGATTCAGCATCCCTATTCCCCTTCTTATCCGCGATCTCTGGCGCAAAGCCCTGCCAACAGGGCAAAACGCCGCACACAGCATAGTGTGTGTCATAAATCCTTTATAAATGTTTTACGGAAGTCAACTGTGGTTCTTACTTTAGAGAAAAAAATATTCACCTTGTTGCAACAAGGTGACACCTTTTTGACAGGGTTTCCAAGAAACGTTCTTAGTCCGTACCGCCCGGCCTGTCGGCAAGCGCTGAACGGATCAGACCGTAAAACCGGTTGGGGCTGCGCGCCCCTTCGAACCGCCATCCCAGGTGTGCGTCGCACGCCCCACACGCCGCCAT
>JANQJR010000025.1 GCA_028281525.1 Magnetovibrio sp. | reverse complement strand
CGTGACAGCATCGGCAAGCTGCATGAAAAGTTCGAAACGTTGCGGTCCTATCTGTACCTGGGCGCTTTGTTGATGGTGACCGGCTTGATGGCCCTGCGCGGGTTCTTTTTCGTGCCTAAACCCTACTTAGCGGATCATGAAGTCGCGGCCTATGAGGCCATGGTGGATGCTTTGCTGGTCTATCAAGGGAGCGTTTATGTATTGATGTTGGCGGCGATGTTCGGTTTGCCGTATGTGTTTTTGTCCCAGCGCGCCCGGGGTTTGGCGGAGGGTATCACTGTTCTTCAAGATGGCCACGCCGCACGTCGAGCGTGGCTGGAACAGAACGGTTTGAAGACCAAACTGAACGATCTGATTGCGCAAATGGTGGCAATCCTATCACCGCTGTTGGCGGGACCGATGGGGGGTCTCATAGACGCGGTTATCGTTTAAATTATGGCGAACTTTACGAACAAGGTGTCTGAAACCGCCGTGACGCAGCAGCGGTGTTGGGATAAAGTGCGCTTGGTATCTTCGCTTGTGGGGTAAGTTGTCGTGAGTTTTGAAACGTGGCTGTCCTTTGTTTTGGTCACCATCGTGGTGGTGCTTTCGCCCGGTCCGGCGGTACTGCTGGCGGTGAGCCGGGGTGCGCAGTTCGGCGTCAGGCGAGCGGCGTGGGCGATTTTGGGCAACGTTTCGGGGCTGGCGGTGTTGATCACCGCGTCCGCCATCGGCGTGGCGTCGGTGTTGGCGGCGTCCAGCGAATGGTTGTTTTGGTTGCGCATTATCGGCGGTGCGTATTTGGTGTATTTGGGCCTTCGCTTGCTGCTTTCGAAAGCCCAGCCAGCGTTGAACCTGGGTGGAGAACGGGCTCTGCCGTCCCGGCGCAAGAGCTATCTGCAAGGCGTGGCGGTGGCGCTCAGCAACCCCAAAGCGTTGTTGTTTATCGGCGCGCTTTTCCCCCAGTTCCTTAATCCCGCGGCCCCGGTGGCGGAACAGTTGGCGATTTTGGGTGTGACCTTGATGGTCCTGTCGTTTTTGGCTCTGATCGTCTACGCGGCCCTGTCCAAGGCCCTGGTCCATGCAGGGCGTGACAAACTTTACGGCAAGATCAACAGGATCACCGGGGGGCTGTTCGTGTTGTTCGGTGTGGCCCTGGCGAGTGGTCGTTAGGCCCTGTTCTTAATTTGGTTGGTCATCAAACGTATAGGAGCGCGCAAACCCCTGTAGGATCTTGAGCGCCATGCCTGGGGTTTTGACATACCTTAGAAAATCATCGGGCCCCGTTATTTGCACGCCACCCAGATGTTCCGACGCTTGCGCAGCGTTGGCGTCAATAAAACCCATAGACCAATCCGGAAATTCACGTTCTTCTATTTTATTCTTAGCAATTAAGTGGATATCAAAATGACGTTCATCGTTTTGAATGTTCTCCCATAGGGAAGATATGGCATCTTCCTGCCCCTCAATAACCTGCAGAAAGCATCCATCGTAATAAAGGAGAAAGCCTGTTATTTTATGTTCTCCATTAGCATCTTGGGCTTTCTCAAGTATTTCTAATACATCTGGAGTTTTCATGCTGATCTGTGCTGTACTCATATAAACAATTTGGTACATTTTTCCCTCCATTTGCATGGTGTGTATATATGTATGCACTCCGTTTTTGATTTCACAGAAAAGAATTCGGTTTTGTGCCGAGCCTATTTGCGCGTCATGCTTTGCGACCTCTTTCCGGTTGGCGTTTCGCGATGCGAAATATGGTGAAACACCATATGCTTGGCGAAAGATGCGTATATTTGTGGGATACGGCAGACACCGATATGCCTACATGATCGCACTGGCGTTTGACCCCACACGCGCGCTTGCGCACTGCAGCAATCCGGCGTACAACGCGCCCCCATGAGCGATAAGATCGACCAGTTTCTAGAAAAGACCGAACTCGAGGTTCCGTGCCTCGTGGTCGATCTCGACCGGGTCGAAGACCGCTATAACCAGATCGCCCAAGGCATGGCCGGGGTCGATATTTATTATGCGGTCAAGGCCAATCCGGCCCTTCAGGTTTTGCGCCGTCTGGTCAAGCTGGGTGCGAAGTTCGACGCTGCGTCTTTGCAGGAAATTCGCATGTGCCTGGACGCCGGCGCGCGGCCCCGTGACATTTCGTTCGGCAATACGCTTAAGAAGCCCTGCGCCATAGCAGAGGCCCACGCGCTGGGCATCGACCTGTTCGTTTTTGACAGCGAAGGCGAGTTGGACAAGATCGCTACGCACGCACCTGGCGCAAAGGTGTATTGCCGCATCCTCACGGAAAACGGCAACGCCGAATGGCCGTTGTCGCGCAAGTTCGGTTGCGAAATAGACATGGCCGTGGATTTGCTGGCGTTCGCGTCCACCAAAGGCTTGATCCCTTATGGTCTGTCCTTTCACGTGGGCTCCCAACAGCCCGACCCGCACCAATGGGACTGGGCCATCGGCCACGCGCATGAAGCGTTCGAGAAACTGGCCGTGCGCGGCATCAAGCTGGAGATGCTCAACATGGGCGGCGGTTTTCCGGCTCAGTACCGGGGCATCATCGATCCGTTCGAACATTTCGCCGAAACCATCCGGCAGTCCCTGGACAAGCACTTCGGCGCGGATCAACCGGCCTTGATGATCGAACCGGGCCGCGCCGTCGTCGCGGAAGCGGGGGTGTTGATTTCCGAGGTGATCTTGGTGTCGAAAAAGCGTGCGGACGCCACCCGGCGCTGGGTGTATTTGGATGTGGGCCTGTTCGGCGGTCTGGCCGAAACCATGGGCGAAGCCATCAAGTATCCGATCACGACTCCGTACGACGGCGGGCCTTCAGGCCCGGTGGCCATCGCCGGGCCAACCTGTGACGGCGCGGATATCCTCTACGAACATACCATCTATGAATTGCCCCTGGCGCTGCGGGCCGGGGACCGGGTCCGCATCGAGGCGGCGGGGGCGTACACCACCACCTACGCTTCTGTGGGGTTCAATGGCTTCGCGCCCTTGCAAGAACACTACATCTAGGGTTTTGACTCTAGGGCCCGGAGCCTCAGCTATTCGGTTACAAATCTTTGGTAGTATTTATTTCTCACCATACTTATGGGTTGAGAAAGTGTATAATTTTTGCTACTTCATGGATAGCCGGGTATGTAGACAAAAAACCCGGATGCTCTGGAGGAACATAGAAAAATGGACGCGGATACCCAATCCGGGGCCCAAGATTCTTCCGTCGTTGTGCTGCCGGAAACGCTTCTGGATGGTATCAGCGGCATTGAGAGGGCCATATCGCAACAAACTGAGTGGTTCAAAAAGTGGTGTGACCGGGTGGTGGTGAATCACGACCCGTCGGCGTTCGAAGTCAATGCCATCACGGACATTCCATTGGGCAAATGGTACGCAAGCCGGGAAGCCGAGGCCTTTCATAGCAGTCAAGAATTTCAGGCTTTGGGCAAGCGTTTGGAGGAAATGCTGGCTCAGGTCCAGGGCTTCCTGCACGCGGATCAGGACGGCGTCCCCCATCCCGTGGACGATTACACCGAATTCATGAATACGCTGTTGGATTTGAACAATCTGGTTCAGCGTCTTCAAAACGATGCATGGCGCGGACTCACCAGGGTCGATCCGCTGACCGGCGTGCGCAACCGGCACGACATGATGGCGGAGTTGGATGCGGAACGCGAACGCGCGCGGCGCACCCAGGATGCGTGTTCCATCGCCATGGCGGACTTGGATCACTTCAAAAATATCAACGACACCCACGGCCATGTGGTTGGCGATGCGGTGTTGCGCAATATTTCCAAACTGTTTGACGAACAGCTTCGTCCTTACGATACGGTCTACCGGTATGGGGGGGAGGAGTTCCTGCTGTGTCTGCCCAACACGGAGTTGGGGACGGCCCAAAGCGTGTTGGAACGGCTGCGTGTGACCATTCAGGATACGTCGATGCAAATCGACGGCGTGGACGGAGGGATTGCCGTGACTGCGTCTTTCGGCGTGGCCGAAGTCGACGCGGTGGAGCACATCGTCAAAACCATCGAACGCGCGGACATGGGGCTCTATAACGCCAAGTCCAACGGGCGCAACGCCGTCATGGCTTGGGTGCCGAGAGGCTAGGGTCAGTCTCCGGCTTTGGCCGCCGCGTCCGTCTTGGGTGCGGCTTTTTTGCGGGCAGGGCGTTTTTTCTTCGGCGCGGCTTTCTTCTTCTCGTCCTTGGCGGGCGCGTTGCCCGCGGGCGGGTTCACCAGAAACGCCGGCATGTGCCCGTCGCAAATTTCGTTGTGAATTTCCCGGACTTCGCGCTTGTCGCCCCGGCCTTTGCCCCGGCTCTTATCACGGCCACCGCGTTTGCGCTCACCGCGTTTGGCTTCGCGCCCGGGACGTTCTTTGCGCTCAGGACGTTCTTGACGTTCAGGGCGCTCTTCGGCGGCTTCGGCCTTTTGTTCGGCGGGCCTATCGATGTCTTTGCCTGTGCCTTGGCTGGTACCCTTGTCACGGGGTTTGCGTTCGCGTCCGCCACGGTCACGACCGCGGCCCCGATCACCGCGTCCGCCACGTCCACCGCGGCTCCCACGGCCATCGTCTTCGCTGAGTTCGCCGGCCTCGAAGTCTTCCAACGCCAAGCGCGGAATTTCCTTGCCGATCAAAGCTTCGATGGCGGTGACGTATTTGCCGTCCTCGGGCAGTGCGATGGAGTACGCGTGACCTTCGTTGCCCGCGCGCCCGGTGCGTCCGATGCGGTGCACGTAGTCTTCGGCGTTGATGGGGATGTCGTAGTTGAACACGTGGCTCAGGTTCGGGATGTCCAGACCACGTGCGGCGACATCGGAACAGACCAGGATGTTGAAGTCCTTGGCCTTGAACTGCGCCAGCATTTCGGTGCGTGCCGGCTGGCTCATGTCGCCGTGAAGTTGGCCGGCCTTGTAGCCGTGCACGCTCAGCGATTTGTAGACCACCGCCACGTCGGACTTGCGGTTACAGAACACGATGGCGTCGCGCACGTCTTCGTGGTCGATCAGCTTGCGCAGCACTTCGCGTTTCAGTTTCTTTTTGCCGTCCAGGCCGCGGTAATGACCGCCCGGTTGCACGATAGCCAAACCCTGAGTCACCGTTTCGGCGGTGGACGCGGGCGGTGCGACCGAAATTTCCTTCGGGTTCATCAGGAATTTGTCGGCCAGTTTTTTGATTTCCGGCGCCATGGTGGCGGAGAAAAACAGCGTCTGGCGGTTGAACGGCAGCATCGAGACGATCTTTTCGATGTCCGGGATGAAGCCCATGTCCAGCATGCGGTCCGCTTCGTCGATCACCAGGATTTTGACGTCGCGCATCAACAGGTGACCGCGTTCGAACATGTCCAACAGGCGGCCCGGTGTGGCGATCAGCACGTCCGCACCGCCATCCAGTACGGTGGCCTGCTTTTTCATGTCGGTGCCGCCGATCAAGAGCGCCTTCGACAGTTTGTGGTACTTGCCGTATTTGTCGAAGTTTTCCGCCACTTGGGTGGCGAGTTCGCGGGTCGGCTCCAAAATCAGGGAGCGCGGCATGCGCATTTTCGCGCGGCCGTGCGCCAGAATGTCGATCATCGGCAGGGTGAACGACGCGGTCTTGCCCGTGCCGGTCTGTGCGCAGCCGAGAATGTCTCTTCCCATCAAAACGGTGGGAATGGCTTTTTCTTGAATAGGGGTGGGCGTGGTGTAGCCGGAATCGGTTACGGCACGCAGGACGTCTTCACTTAGTCCAGTATCGTCGAAACTCATAGAGGGGGGTGGCGCTTTCGTTTTTTCAATCTGGCAGGCCCCCGTGGGCCCGCGGGTGCGCCGTCTATGGCGCTCGAAGGCGCGAAAAACAACACGTTCCGGCCCGAATGTCAACGGAAACCGGGAAAAACCGGTGCGCTGCCCTCACCGGATGTTGCATTGCACACGGCAGTCTGGAGAGGTAACTTGGAGATTCGAGACTTAAAGCGTAAGGACAAAAACGTGATCATCGATGCTGAAAACTCGTGTCTGCTGGTGATCGACATCCAGGCGAAGCTCAATCCGGTGATGTTCGACGAAGCCCGTGCGCCATCCGGCGCGGCCAAACTGATGCTGGGCGCGGATATCGTGGGGGTGCCGGCCGTGGTGACACAGCAATACACCCAAGGTGTGGGGGAGACGGTGGACGATCTCCAGGATTTCATGCCCCCTGAAGGTCACATCGAAAAGAACACCTTTTCATGTGCCGCCGACGGCGGGTTCATGGCGCGTTTTCGGGAGATGGACAAGAAACAGGCGGTAATTTGCGGGATCGAAGCGCATATATGCGTCTTGCAGACCGCGTTGCAGCTGTTGGGTGAGGGAATCCAGGTTTTTGTGGTCGAAGACGCGACGGCGGCGCGCACCGTTGAAAACCACCGCGCGGGGCTGGAACGCATCCGCCACAATGGCGGGCAGGTGGTGACCACCGAAATGGTGCTGTTCGAATGGCTGAAGAAGTCCGGCACCCCGGAATTCAAGCAGATCAGCCAATTGATCAAGTGAGATGAACCATGAGCGATGAACCGACCCTGATCCTGTTGCCGGGGCTGTTGTGCGACGCGGCCTTATGGGCTGCGCAGGTGGAAGGCCTGGCGGATATTGCGGACGTGCGCGTGGCTGATTTGACCGACGCGAACAGTATGGCCGGACTGGCGCACGGGGTGTTGAGGGAGGCGCCGGAGCGCTTCGCCTTGGCCGGGCTCAGCATGGGCGGCTATGTCGCTCAGGAAATTATGCGCCAAGCGCCACAACGCGTCACGCATCTTGCCTTGATCGACACCAACGCGCGCGCGGATACGCCGGAGCAGTCCGAAAATCGCAAACGCGTTATGAAGCTCGCTGAGGCCGGAAAGTTGGATCAAGTGGTCCAGGAAATGCTGCCCAACCTGCTTCATCCGGACAATCTGCACAACCCCGCCACCGCCGACGTGTTCGGCCAGATGGCCGCCCGCATTGGTGTACCCGCGTTCTTAAATCAGCAAACCGCGATCATGAACCGTGTCGACGGCCGCGCGGACTTGGCCAGGGTCGAGTGCCCCACCTTGATCTTGTGCGGTGAACAGGACGCGTTGACGCCGGTCAAGGTGCACGAAGAAATGTTGGGCAGTATCGGTGCGTCGGCAAAGATGAAGGTGCTTGCCGATTGTGGACACTTGAGCCCCATCGAACAACCCCTGGCCGTCACCAACACCATGCGCCGCTGGTTGAGTCGGGAGAGCTGATGTGGCGACCATCCTGCCCTACAAAGGCGTTTTGCCGAAAATCGACGAAACGGCATTTGTCGCCGAGACCGCCGTTGTCACCGGCGATGTGGAGATCGGCGCGGACAGCGGCATCTGGTACGGCTGCGTGCTGCGCGGCGACGTCAATTCCATCCGTGTGGGGCAAGGTGTGAATATCCAGGACGGTACCATCGTACATGTTTCTCGCCCTTATGGCACGGTGATCGGCGATCGGGTGAGCATCGGCCATATGGCGTTGATCCACGCTTGCACCTTGGAAGAGGACAGCTTTGTCGGCATGAAGGCCTGTGTCATGGACGGCGCGGTGGTGGAAAAGGGCGCGCTGGTGGCCGCCGGCGCCTTGGTTACCCCCGGCAAATGCGTTGGTGCGGGCCAGATGTGGGCCGGCTCACCCGCAAAGTACATTCGCGACGTCAATGATCAGGACTTGGAAATGATCAACTACGTCCAGCCCAATTACGTTGAGTTGGCCCGAGCCTATAAGAAGACCGAAAGCGAATTTTAATGCCCGACACTCTCCCTGACGAAATCAAAACCCTGGTTGACGAGGTTTTGGCCGGCAAGGCCCGTTCCGTCGCGCGCGCCATGTCGCTGGCGGAAGGCCGTTCGGAACAGAGCGAGGCGCTGATGGCGGAGCTTCACCGCCACGCGGGACGCGCGCACATTGTTGGGCTCACCGGTGTGCCGGGGGCGGGCAAATCCACCATGGTCGCCGCGTTGACGCGGGAATTGCGCAAACGCGAACTGAGCGTCGGCATCATCGCCATCGATCCTTCCAGCCCGTTTTCCGGTGGTGCGATTTTGGGCGACCGTGTGCGCATGACCGGCTTTGCCGAAGACGACGGAGTGTTCATCCGCTCCATGGCGACGCGCGGCGCCTTGGGCGGTTTGGCGCGTGCCTCGCTCGACACCGTCGATGTCCTGGATGCGGCGGGTTTTGATATCGTTTTGATCGAAACCGTCGGCGTCGGCCAGGACGAAGTGGATATCGTGCAGGCCGCACACACGGTTGTTGTCGTCTCGGCGCCCGGATTAGGTGACGAAATCCAAGCGATCAAGGCGGGCGTTTTGGAAATCGCCGACATCCACGTGGTCAGCAAATGCGACAAGCCCGATGCACCGCGCACTGTCCAGGATCTGCAAGGAATGCTGCACTTGGGCAGGCCCGGCAAGGGCGACAAGGACTGGGCGACCCCGGTGGTGCCGACCAGCGCGGAAACGGGCGAGGGGATCGAGGATCTGGTGGCCAAGATCATCGCCCATTACGATCATCTGGAAAACAGTGGCGAGATGGAGGTGCGCAAACGCCAAATCCTGGAAATGCGCATCATCAAAACTGCGGAAGACATCTTGCGTGACCGCCTGATGCGCGAACGCGCCGGCAAACTGCAGGGCTTGTTGGAAAAGGCCTATCAGCGCGATATGGACGTGCGCGCCGCCGCGCGTGATTTGCTGGGGGTGGTGACGGAACTGAAAAGAAAGGGGGGCGCGGATGAGCCCTGAGCTGGAAGCGCGCGTCCAGGCTCTGGAAGAGCTGTTGGCGCACCGTGAAGCGGATTTGAACGATCTGTCCGATATGGTCAGCCAGCAATGGAGCCGCATCGAAACGCTGGAACGCGAGCTTGCGCGCGCCAAGGACCGCATCGTTACCTTGGAAGACGAAGTGGGCGAAGCGCCCGCCGCCAATCAAAAGCCGCCCCACTGGTGAACGTCTTGCGGCCTTGTCACCCCCAAAGCGGGTGTGCCATGGTTAGGCGCACACATAATCCATAAGGGGATCAGACATGGTATCGGTTGATTCGCGGACGTTTTTGTTCGCTTTCGTGCTGGTGCTGTCCGTTTTGTTCGTCGCGCCGCCTGCCGTGGCGGGTCAATTGCCCGCGCCCACGGGCAAGGTTCTGCTGACCGTCACCGGCGCGATCACCAACACCACGGATGGAAAAACCGCCGAGTTCGATCGCGCGCAGCTTCAGGCGCTGGGCGTGCATACGCTACGCACATCCAACCCGTTTATTCAGGGCGTACATACGTTTGAGGGTGTCCGCCTGAGCGACGTGCTGAATGCCGTGGGCGCACAGGGCACAACGGTGGTTGCCCGCGCCCTGGACGGCTACACCATCGACATTCCTATCGAAGACGCTGCGAAGTACCAACCGTTGCTGGCGATGAAAATGGACGGCAAGGTCATGCGCGTGCGCAGCAAAGGGCCGATCTGGGTGATCTATCCCGTCGATCACTACCAGGAATTGAAGGCGGAAAACTTCAGCGGGCGATCCATCTGGCAGTTGAACTCCTTGGAAGTCAGATAGAGCCGACCGCACACGATGAGCCCCAAACTATCCAGCAAACTGCCGGTCTATATCTTTACCGCCTTGTCTGTTTTCTTTCTTGGACTGACGGTGGCGGCGTTCGGCGTTCTGCATTCTTATCAAGACACCATCACGGACGAATCTTACGATGAGTCCGGCATGGCGGCGGTGCAATTGCGTATCCATTACGAAGCCCTGATGGGGGCTTTGGCGATGGTGGAGTTGAGCCATGGCCTGAACGGTGTGGACGAAGCTGTGTTGCAATTCGATATCCTTTACGAACGTATTAAAGCTTTGCCTTCGCGGCCGGGATACGAATTTCTTCTGGATGACGAAACCTTAAATTATCAAGCGCGATTGCTGAACGAAATGAGGGGCTATCTTCCCCGCATCGATCGCGCCGCCGACGGGGATGGAGAAGCTTTGGTCGCGATGCATGGGGAGTTGGCCTCGTTGCGCCCGATCATTGAGCGTTTGGGCCACCGTCCGGTGCAACTCGCTTCGGAAATTCAAGCCGAGTTGACGCGTGATTTCCGGCAACTGTCCGATTTATTTTTGTGGGTGATTGGCGGGTTCGTTTTTTCGGGCTTGCTGTTTTCCGCAATTATCTGGCGTCAACTCAACGCCGCGTCCGCCCGCCAAGTCGAACTGGAAACGTTGACCCGGAATCTCCAAACCGCCCGCGATGAGGCGGAAGCCGCGAGTTCCGCCAAGACCGATTTTTTGGCGCATATGTCGCACGAGTTGCGCACGCCGATGAATTCGATCCTCGGCTTCGCCCAACTCCTGCAGGCGCAGAATTTGGATGGGGAGCAGACCGAGGCCGTCGACCAGATCGTCCGCAGTGGCGGGTTGTTGATGCACATGATCGATCAAGTGTTGGAACTCAACAAAATCATGGCTGGCCGCATATCCGTTTCGGTGCACTCCGTCGTGCCGGCGGACGTGGTCGCCAGGTGTTTGAGCCTCATGGACAGTCTTGCAGCTGACCGTTCCATCACGCTGAGAGCTTCGCCCTCCATACACCAAGTGCCGGATCTCAAAACCGATCCCAATCGTTTGCAGCAGGCTTTGCTCAATCTGATGTCGAATGCCATCAAGTACAACCATCTCGGTGGGGAGGTGACCCTGAACTGCGCCACGTTGCCGGATGAAGGGAACGGGCCGTGGCTGCGGTTCAGCGTTCAGGATACCGGCGAAGGTGTGCCCGAAGGCCGCGAGCGAGATCTGTTTAAACCGTTCAATCGCCTGGGCCGCGAAACCCTGAATGTCGAAGGCACCGGCATTGGCCTGACCATCACGCAGGAACTGGTACGCATCTTGGGCGGGCGCATCGGTTTTATCAGCACGCCCGGCCACGGTTCCACGTTCTGGATCGATTTGCCGGTGGAACGCGAAGAGAGCCTTGCCTACGAAGAGTGATGCGTGTGCCCGTAAACATGAGGAAAAACATGAAACGTATTTTATCGGCGCTGGCAGGCGCGTTTCTTTTGACTTTGATCAGCGTTTCCGTTTTTGCGGATGGTCACCAAACACCGTACCACCACATCGCCAACCAAAAGGAGGAATGGTGGGATGACGCGTGGTGGAACGATGGCGTTATCGAAGGCGTGAACAGTTATCCGGTGGTGGAGAGGTCCGTCAGTTACATGAACGGCGATGTCGAGGTGCCCGCGGTGATTTTGCGGCCCGATGACGACAACACCTATCCCGCGGTGTTGTTTCAGCATGGTCGCGCGGGTTGGATGGATCTGATCCATCGCCATGCGCGCCGTCTCGCCGCGCGAGGTTTTGTGGTGCTGGCGCCGGACGTGTATGCCGCCCGGTTCATCGACCCGCGTCCCATCGCACACGATTACGAAACCGAAGGCGATGTCGCCGCGGGACTGGATTATCTGCTGTCCTTGCCGGACGTGTCGACGCGCCGCGCTTGCCTCTATAGTCACACACGCGGTGGCTATTACACGCTCAAGGCTGCGGTCACTTACAAGCGCCAAGAAGACGCGGCGGCGTGCTACGTTTCGTACTATCCTCACATGCAAGATCCCAACGCGCCCGAGGCGGAGCAGGTCTATCGTTATGCCGGCGAAGCGGACCGGCTCGAAATACCGGCGTTGATCTTCATCGGCGAGCATGAGCAGTACCAACGCAAACGTTCCATCGAAACGGCGGTCAATGCCATGATGGAGCATGGGCAAGATGTGACGCTGATGACCTATCCGGGCGTTGGGCGCGGTTTTGACTTTCGCCCGCCAAACATCCGCACCTTTGCCGATGACCTGGCTTCAAAAGACGCCCTGATGCGCGCAGCGCGATTTATCCGCAGCAATCTTGAGCCATTCCAGAAATAGGCTATTGCACGTTGACGCTTGCCGCTGTGCAGCACAATACTAAGTGCGGGGAATGCATCATAAGGACCTCTTGGCGTGTGGATGGGACGCCAGGGAGGTTCCGGGGGACAGGCGCACGGTTTGGTCGCACAAACACCAGCATCCAAAAGCATTGGCGTTCGAATCATTTTATTGATTCTGGCGATTTTGGTGCCCCTTGTGGCGTTTGACTTCTACAATGCGTCGCAAGAGGAAAAACGTTGGATTTCCGAGGTCAGCAATGATCTTCAAAACTCTACCCGCGAAGCGGTCACAAAAATCGACGACCTGATCGATGCTTCGGAGGAATTGCTCTTAGGGCTGGCATCGACGGATGCCGTGTTGGGCAACAACTTGTTTTCATGCACCCGGGTGTTGCGCAACATCGGTCAACGGTTCGTCAAATACACCAACTTTTCCGTGGTCAACGCCGACAAGTACATCGTTTGCAGTTCCGGTTCGCTGCCAAAGCCGAAGGATGTCAGCACCTCGACCAATATCATTGAAGCGTTCGAGACCAAATCCTTCGCCGTCAGTCCTTTCAAATTCGGTGTGTTGACCGGTCAACCGGTTTTGGTGTTTTCCATGCCGCTGTTCAACTATGACAAGGAAGTGGTCGGAACCGTGAACAACGGTCTGAGCCTGACGTGGCTTGGAGAATATTTGGCGGGCATTTCCCGGGTCGAAGGGCAACGCATGTTGGTTTTCGACGGCCAGGGGACCATCATGGCCAGCCATCCACCCGCCCTGCACAAAGCCGGTTCGTCCATTGCTGGGTTGCCGATTTTTGCGCACAGCGTGTCGCGCCTGGGGACTTCGGTGCAGATCGTCGACAGCCAAGGTGAAGAGATATTGATCACGGCCGAGCGGATTGAACGCATTCCCGGCGGGGCCTTTGTTGCGGCCATGGTGCCCTTGGAACCGGTACTCGCCGAAACCAATCGCGTCCTGTATTTCCACCTCGGCTTGTTGTTGTTGCTGGCGGCGCTTTCCCTGTTTATCGGATGGATTGGCGCCCAGGCTTTGGTGCTCAAGCCCATTGCCCGGTTGATCGATGCCACCGGAAAGGTAGAGGCTGGCGACCTTCGCGCGCGCTCCGGGCTTGACTACCACGCCGGCGAGTTGGGGACGTTGGCGGTGGCTTATGACCGTATGGTCGAAGCCTTGGAAGTGCGCACCAACGCGCTTCGCGCCAGCGAGGCGAACTATCGTGAGTTGGTGGAAAGCGAAGAGCAATTGATTCACCGTTATTTGCCCGACACCACGGAAACGTTCGCCAACCAGGCGCTCGCCGATTTCATGGGCATGGCTCCCGAGCGGCTGGTCGGCCTGAAATGGATCGAGTTTGTTTCCGCGGATGAACAAGAGGTGGTGTTGGGGTTTCTCCACAGCCGCACGCCGGAAAACCCGACATACGTTTATGAAAATATGATGCGCGACCGGGACGGCGAAAAGAGATGGTTGAGGTGGAACAACCGTGCGTTCTTCGACGACGATGGCAATATCACGCACTTCCAGGCCGTCGGGATCGACCTGACCGACCGCAAGGAGGTCGAGCAAAGCCTCGAAGTGGCCATGATGGAAGCCCGCGCCGCCAGCGTGGCGAAATCCAATTTTCTGGCCAACATGAGCCACGAGTTGCGAACCCCATTGAATTCCATCATTGGCTTTTCGGAAATGATGAGTGCCAGCGTGATGGGGAAATTGCCGGCGCAATACGAAGAGTATGCGTCCTTCATCACCAACAGCGGTCACCATCTTCTCAACATCATCAATGACATCCTGGATTTGTCGAAGATCGAAGCGGGCATGCTGCGTTTGGAGGAAAGCGAGTTGGATTTGCACCGGGAAGTGTCGGAAGTCGTGAACATGACCCAGGATCAAGCCGTCAAGAACGGCAACGCATTGCACAACGGGCTGCGGATCGACGACAGCTTAAGGATTGTCGGCGACCGCATGCGCATCAAGCAGGTGCTGTTGAACCTGGTCGGCAACGCCATCAAATTCACCCATGGCGGAACCATCACCATCGATGGGCGCCTGCAGGACGGTGGAGTTGTCCTGAGCATATGCGATACCGGCATCGGCATGACCGATGAAGAGTTGCAAGAAGCCTTGAAGCCGTTTGGTCAAGTAGACAGCCAACATCTCACCAAGCGTTTCGAAGGCACCGGTTTGGGACTGCCGTTGGCGGACAAGTTGGCGGCCATGCACGGTGCGACACTGGATGTGACCTCTAAGAAGGGCGAGGGGACAAAGGTGGTTTTACGCTTCCCCGCGGAACGTACCGTAACACTGCGGGCAGAGATCTAGGTGCAAGACGTCCGCTTGAAAAGGGCAAAAAAATCAATTTATAGTAGATTTTCTTCGTATAGCTTATTGTATGAGAGGCTTGTTGAGCACATCCTTGTAAGGAGAGCTAAATATGTTTGGGCGATTTTTTTTATCCCTTTTAGTATTGATAATTGGGAGCAAAAGCGCTCACTCAGCGAGCAATACTGCGGATTCAGCAAGTGCCCAGATCGAACCTATCGGCATTGTATTCATATTCGTAATTGCGTTGGTCATTTACTCCCTCTACGCGTCTAAACATAAAGCGACGCGGGGATGGAAGGCGCTAGATCACATCTCCACTTTCATTTTATTTGCTGTAGGCTTACTTGCGGCCGTTAAATCGTTATCATCTATGGCTGGGTATGGGTTTTTGCACAGCGCGCCAGATGTGACTGTTATCCTTTTTGGCTTACTTTCTGCCGTTTTGGCGATGCAGTTCGGACGCAAAATTCCTGAGCAACATGAACAAATATTGAGCACCATTAGAGATTCCAATACTGATTTGGCTCCCAGATTTATTCATGAAAAAGCTAGGGCATGGGAGTTAGTTCTTGCGGATGTCCGCCATGCGCAAACAAGCATCAATGTTTTTGTGTCGACGCCCGACTTTTCTTCGCCAAATGATCAGTGGGATACAGTTGTGATTTCACAACTCAAAGAAAACAAATGTAAAAATAATACAGTTGAATATAGAGTGGTTATTGGGAGAAAAGAAGACGATATCGATGATGAATCTACAAAAAGGCTTAATTCCGTAATTAACCTCTATGAAGAAGCGGGGCTTAATTGGGTGGTGCACAAATTTATTAAAACTGAACAATACCTTGGAATAAACCTAGTCATTATTGATGGGCTGCATGCAATTATCATCTGGAACGCGACTGGAGGTAACCACGGATCGGATGCACTCTATTTTACCGATTGCCCTGATCTGGCAAGCAGACTCGACAGTTGGTATCAGACATACATCTTAAACTAGGGGCAAGACTGAATTGAGCTAAATCAATCGTTCTTTTTCAGATCCAGTGTTTCGACCATGGATTTGATTTCATAAACCTGCGCCGCCATGGCGATGCGCGAGGTGTTGTTTTCCTTGACCGACGAAAGCGTATCTTCGGCGTAGGTCTTGATGCGCTCTACGTTGTCCTTGAGGCTTCTGAGCATCAACAGCGCCGCGTCTTTTTCCTCGGTGGTGGACATCAGAGCCTCTTCCAGCTTCCAAAGCTGTTCGGACATCTGCACCATCTGTTCGGTTTCGTGCGCCTGGGCTTCGATCATGGCCTCCAGGTCGGCCTTGAGCGCGGCGTTCTCTTCTTGAAGGCCGACGATATGCGTTTCCGCGCCTTTCAGCAGCTCTTTATAATCGTCTGAATCCGAGGTGTCGGACATGGGCTCAGTCGCTCCGTTTCTTGACGTAGGTGCCTGGCGCGGCGCAAAGCGCCTTCAACTCACCCTTGCCGGGCTTGCGGAGCTTTTGATCCTTCTTGCCGGCATGGCGGTTGATCCACTTGCTCCAATCGCTCCACCACGACCCCGGGTGTTGCGATGCGCCTTCGAACCAGGCCTTGGGGTCGTTGGCTTTGGCGTTGTTGGTCCAATGGCAATACTTCTTGCGCGACGGGGGGTTGATCACGCCCGCGACGTGGCCGGAACCTGCGAGCACGTATTTGCTGGGTCCCTTGAACAGGCGCGAACTTTCGAACACGGTGCGCCATGGCGCGATATGGTCGTCTTTGGTGGCGAGGAAGTAGCTCGGCGTCTTGACCTTGGCCAAGTCGATCTTCACGCCCAGGATTTCGATCCCGCCATGTTCGCGCAAGCGGTTTTCCAGATACATGTTGCGCAGATAGAACGCATGCATCTCTGAGGGCATGTTGGTGTAATCCGCGTTCCAATGCAGGATGTCGAACGGGCGCACTTCGCGGCCCAACAAGTAACTGTTCACCGCGAACGACCACACCAGATCGTTGGCGCGCATTTGCGTGAAGGTGGACGACATCTCACGGCCCGTCAAAAGGCCGTTATCCTTCATGTGTTCTTCCAGGCGCGAAATGGTGTCTTCGTCGATGAATACGGACAGATCGCCGACGTCGGAGAAATCCAACAGGGTGGTGAAGAAGGTCGCGGACTTGATGCGCTCTTCCTGGCCCTGATCGGCGAGGTACGCCAGCATGGTGCCCAGCAAGGTGCCGCCGATGCAGTAGCCCACCGCGTTGACCTTTTTTTCGCCGGTGGCTTTTTCGATGGCGTCCAGCGCCGCCAACGGCCCTTCCGTCAAATAGTTTTCGAACCTCTTGTGTTTGAGGCTTTCGTCCGGATTGACCCAGGAAATGATGAACACCGTGTGGCCGTGTTCGACCGCCCAGCGCACGAAGGATTTTTCTTCGCCCAAATCCAGGATGTAGAACTTGTTGATCCACGGCGGGATGACCAGCAACGGCGTCTTGCGCACCTTGTCGGTGGTGGGTTCGTACTGGATCAGTTCGATCAGGTCGTTGCGGAAGACCACTTGGCCTGGCGTGTTGGCGAGGTTTTCGCCGAGTTCGAACGCGCCGCGCTTGGATGTGCGCACGTCCAGGCGGCCATGGCCGTGTTCCATGTCCTCGATCGCCATTTCCAGGCCGCGGATCAGATTGTTGCCCTTGGTTTCGATGGTTTCGTTCAGCGCTTGCGGATTGGTCAGCAGGAAGTTGGTCGGCGCCATCGCGTCGGTCAGGCGACGGGTAAAAAAGCGTGCTTTTTTGCGTTCCTGCGGGTCTAGGCCGGCGGTGCAATCGACCAGATCGTCGACCCACTGGGTGAACAGCAGGTATTGCTGTTTGAGAAAGTCGAAATAGGGGTCTTCGCTCCAATCGTCATCCAAAAAACGGCGGTCGCCCGGTTTGGCTTGGGCCACGGGGTCCGGCGTTTGGCCGGCCAGACGGGCGCTGAAATAGTTCAGCAATTTCAAGCCGTTTTCCCAATATTTCATCTGTGCCTGGGCCAGGTGTTCGGGATCGGCGATCATTTGGCGGGCCAATTCGGCGAAGGTATCGGGGACACCGACGATGTCGTTGATGTTCATTTCCGACACTGCGCTGTCCATCCATTCGGGATCGATGGCGTGACGTTGGCTGAAATCGCGCAGCATATCCTGGGAGCGCGCCGCGACATCCGCCAGAATTGCAGGCAGGTTTTCGATGTGAGGGATGGTGCTTTCCGGGAGGGCGTCAGCGCCTGTGTTTTGCAGTGCATCCGAACGTTGATCTGACATAGGGAGGCCCTTTAGTATTCTATCCATGCGTTTTGCGTTACGGTTATATTCATAGCAGTTTCGGCATTGCATGCGAAGCTTGTGTTACATTTGGAACATACCGAAATGTATCGGGTGTGTTAAATTCTTAACAATTCTCGTGCATTGTGCCATTAATGACCGGTAAATTTGATGTTTGGGGGCTTCCAAGAATGGATGCGAACGAAAATTCTTTTGGGCTCAAATCCAGCACGCTCCGCATGAGCGGCAGGACGCTGCGCGTGGCGGGCTCCGCCGCGTTGGTGAGCATCATGCTGAGCGCATGCTCGTCCGTGCCGGACGCCATCAACCCGGTTTCCTGGTACGAAAAAACCACGGACTTCTTTTCCGGCGACAGTCAGGCCGCCGACACTGGCGCGGCATCGGCTGAAACGGCCCAAGCATCTCAAAACAAAGGCTTATCCGCCGATCCGGATGCGCCGCCGCCGGCGGCACCCAGGCCCGCAGAGCAGGTCGCCAGTGCGCCCAGCGGCTTGAGCGCCGACCAAAGCACGGGCGACTATGCTTCGCCTCCAATTCAGCGCCAGGGTGCGGCCCAGGACGTCTATACGCCGGAGGCCGCCACCGCCAGCGCGCCACCGCCGCCCGTTGCGGCGCCTCAAACGGCGGTGCGCTCGCAACCGATCACGCCGTCCCAACCGGCCCCGACGTTCAGCGCGCCCCGTGCGCCGCAAACCATGCCGCAGTCCACGGATATGGCGTCCGCACCGCCGCCGCCAAGCTTGCCCACGGTCACCGGCGCGCCCAGCGCCCAGCCGCCGTTCGCCACGGCGACGATGACGCCGCCCAAGCCGTTTGAATTTCCGCCGGTCAATTCGATGGCGCAGTTCGGCCAGGATGAGTTCGAAACCGTGGTGATCACGGCCGACGGCATGGAAAGCGTGCCCGAACCGCAGCCTCAGCCGTTGATGCGCATGCCTGCGGCACCGCAACAGACGGCGTCCGTGGCGCGGTCCGGGGTGCAATTCCCGCAGCCGGGTGTGACCACGTCGGACGAAGTCGGACCGGTCAGCTTGGGCGGCATGTTGCGCGTCGCCACCATTCACTTCGCCAACAATTCGTCCATTTTGGACTCGCGCGACCGCTCGATCCTGGGCGCGGTGATCCAATTGCAACGTGAACGTGGTGGACGTGTGGTCGTAGTCGGCCACGCCAGTTCGCGCACCAAGGATATGGACTATATCCAGCACCAGATGGTGAATTTCGAGATTTCCATGAAGCGGGCCGGGACCATCGGCAGCGCGCTTAAGGGCATGGGTCTTCCCGGAGAAGCCCTTGAAGTCCAAGCTGTTTCCGACACGAAACCGCTTTTCCTGGAAGTCATGCCGTCTGGCGAGGCGGGCAACCGCCGCGTCGAAATTTACCTCGCGGGTGCGGCCACCTAGCATAGGCGACGTTCCGAATTTCGGACGCCGCCGTCTCACACATGGGACGGCGGCGTTTCTCATTCCGGGTTGCCGCGAAATGAACGCAAAATGGACACGCCCAAACGTAACAATTGCACTTGTTTAGGTCTTAACATCTGGTAGAACGAGCACCATGGAACAGGAATTTCACCGCATTCGCCGCTTACCCCCGTATGTCTTCGCCGAAGTCAACCGGATGAAGGCGCGTGCGCGTGCGGCGGGTGAGGACATTATCGATTTCGGCATGGGCAATCCCGATCAGCCGACGCCTCAGCACATCGTCGATAAGCTATGCGAAACGGCCAACAACCCCAAGACGCACGCATATTCCAATTCGCGCGGCATTCCGGGATTGCGCAAGGCCTTGTCGGCGTATTACGAGCGGCGCTGGGATGTATCCATCGATCCCGAAACGGAATGCATCGTGACGTTGGGCTCCAAGGAAGGGCTGGCAAACCTGGCCAGCGCCATCACCAGCCCCGGCGACGTGATCTTGGTGCCCAACCCCAGCTACCCGATCCACCAGTTCGGCTTCATCATCGCGGGTGCGGCGGTGCGCAACGTGCCGGTTTCGACGGGCGAGGAGTTCTTCGAGAGCCTGGAGCGTGCGGTCAACCATTCGGTGCCCAAGCCGTCTTTGCTGGTGATCAACTATCCCAACAACCCCACCGCGGAAATCGCCGATCTGGCGTTTTACGAAGCGGTGGTCGATTACTGCCGCCATCACGGCATCTACGTGCTGTCCGATGTGGCGTACTCGGAAATCTATTTTGACGACAATCCGCCGCCGTCGATGCTGCAGGTCAAGGGTGCGAAGGATATTTGCGTGGAATTCACCTCCATGTCCAAGACCTACAACATGCCCGGCTGGCGCATCGGTTTCGCGGCGGGCAACCCGCATCTGATCGCGGCGTTGACGCGCATCAAGTCGTATCTCGACTATGGCGCGTTCACGCCGATTCAGGTGGCCGCCGCCGCGGCACTGAATGGTCCGCAAGATTGCGTTGACGCCATTCGCGCCCTGTATAAGGAACGCCGCGATGTTTTAATCGATGGTTTGGGAGCCGCGGGCTGGGATGTACCCAGCCCGCCCGCCACCATGTTTGCCTGGGCGCCGTTGCCGCCTGCGTTCGCGCATCTGGGCTCGTTGGAATTTTCCAAGCTGTTGTTGCGTGAGGCCCAGGTCGCGGTCTCGCCGGGCATCGGGTTCGGCGAACACGGTGACGGCCATGTGCGTCTGGCCTTGGTCGAAAACGAGCACCGCTCGCGCCAGGCCATCCGCTCGATCAAGAAATTCATGAACAATTATCAAGATGTACTCGAAGACGCGGAGAAACGCCGCGCGGGGTCTCCGTAACGAGACCCAATAAGGAGACCAACTCAAAATGACGAATGAACCCTTTAAAGTCGCCGTTGCCGGCCTGGGAACGGTCGGGGGCGGCACGGTCAAGGTGTTGCAGGACCACGCCGAGGTGATCGCCAAACGCTGCGGACGTCCGGTGGTGATCAGCGCCGTTTCGGCGCTGTCCAAGGACGGGCTGGACTTTGATGTGTCCGGCTACGACTGGTACGGCGACGCCTTGGACATGGCTGAAAATTCCGATGCCGATATGGTGGTTGAATTGATCGGTGGATCGGACGGCATCGCCAAGAAAGTTGTCGAAGCCGCGCTTGGCGCGGGCAAGCACGTGGTCACGGCCAACAAGGCGCTGGTCGCGCATCACGGCGCGGGCCTGGACAAGCTGGCGAACGACAATGGCGTGAGCCTCAACTACGAAGCCGCCGTGGCGGGCGGCATTCCGGTGATCAAGTCGATCCGCGAAGGTCTGGCCGGCAACAACATCACCAAGGTGCAAGGCATCTTGAACGGCACGTGCAACTACATCCTCACGACCATGCGCGAGGAAGGCCGCGATTTCGCCGAAGTGCTCAAGGATGCGCAGGAACTGGGCTACGCCGAAGCCGATCCGACCTTCGACATCGAAGGCGTCGACGCAGCGCACAAGCTCGCAATCCTGGCGTCCGTTGCGTTCGGCGTGGAAATCAATTTCAAGGACGTGCACGTCGAAGGCATCACGCACGTTTCCGCCGTGGACATCCAGTTCGCCGAAGAATTGGGCTACCGCATCAAGCTGTTGGGCGTGGCGTTGCGACGCAACGGCACGATCGAACAGCGCGTGCACCCGGCCATGGTGCACAAAAGCGCGCCGATCTCCCAAGTCGAAGGGGTGTTCAACTCCGTCGTGATCGACGGGGACGCGGTGGACACGGTGGTGCTGGTCGGGCGTGGCGCGGGCGAGTTGCCGACGGCGTCCGCCGTGGTCGGCGACATTTGCGATATCGCGCGCGGTCTGTCCGTGCCGACGTTCTCCGTACCCGTGAGCGAACTGGAACACGTACCCACGCGCCCGATGGGGGAGCACATCGGTCCGTACTACGTGCGCTTGTCGTTGTTGGACGAGCCGGGCGTGTTCGCCGATGTGGCCGCGGTGCTGCGCGATCACAATGTGTCCATGGAATCCATGCTCCAGCATGGTCGCGAAGAAGGCAAGCCGGTGCCGGTGGTGATGACCACGCACGAAACGACGGAAGCCAACATGGCCGCGGCCTTGGACGAGATCGCGGCGCTCGACAAGGTCACCGAAACGCCTTGCATGATCCGCATCGAAGGCGCTTGAAGGAACCTCAGGCTGTCGCTCCCGCAAAAGCGGGAGCCTAGCGGACCCTCCGTATACGGATACGTTCATGGGCCCCGCCTGCGCGGGGCGACATGATTTTTTGCGTTATGACCATTTTCTCGCAATGACGTAAAGTAGGGCATGGATTCTCACGCAGGCTCAGTCACGGAATTCTTCTCCGACGCCAAGCTGTCGCTCACCGGGCGGCGGTGGTTGGTCAAGGCGGCGGATGATCGCCAGGCGATGGCGTTGTCGCAGCGCTTGCGCGTGCCCGAAGTGGTGGGCCGGGTGCTGGCGTCCCGGGGGCTCGGCGTCGATAGCGCGCCCGGTTTCCTGGACCCGAAACTGAAAACTCATCTGCCCGATCCCGATCACTTGAAGGATATGGACAAAGCTGCGTCCCGTCTTGCCGCCGCCGTGCAGGCGGGCGAACAGATCGCCATCTTCGGCGATTACGACGTGGACGGTGCGACCTCTTCGGCGTTGCTCAAACGCTTTTTCGAAGCCGTGGGCGCAAAGGTGCGCGTCTACATTCCCGACCGCATGGAAGAAGGCTACGGCCCCAACGCACCGGCGTTGCTCAAGCTCAAAGACGAGGGCGCGGGTGTCGCCGTCACGGTCGATTGCGGCCAGGTGGCGTTCGAACCGTTATCCGAGGTGGCGGACGCGGGCCTCGATGTCATCGTGGTGGATCATCACGCGGGCGAAGCGCGCCTGCCCAAAGCGTTCGCCGTGGTCAATCCCAACCGTCTGGACGACGATAGCCCCCACGGCCAGATGGCGGCGGTGGGCGTCGCGTTCCTGGTGGCGGTGGCGGTCAACCGCACGCTGAAAGACACCGGCTGGTATGAAGACCGGAAAATGCCGGACCTGATGCAATGGCTCGACATAGTGGCGCTGGGTACGGTGTGCGATGTGGTGCCGCTCACCGGCGTCAACCGTGCACTGGTGGCCCAAGGTTTGAAGGTCATGGGTGCGCGCGCCAATGTTGGCCTGCGCATGCTTTGCGACGTGGCGGGGGTTAAGGAAAAGCCCGGCGCCTATCACTTAGGCTTCGTGCTGGGACCGCGCATCAACGCAGGCGGGCGCGTCGGGCAGTCGGATTTGGGCACGCGGCTGTTGAGCACGACCGACGAGTCCGAAGCGCTGGCGTTGGCGCAGCGCTTGAACGACTTCAACGCCCAGCGCCAGGACGTCGAAGCCGCCGTGCTGGACGAAGCGACCGCCCAAGTGAACGTACGGCTGGCAGGGGCGGAGCCCGGGCCCATCGTCATCGCGTCGGGTGATGGCTGGCACCCGGGCGTGGTGGGCATCGTCGCCTCGCGCCTCAAGGACAAATACAACCGGCCTGCCTGCGTCGTCAGCTTCGATGGCGACACCGGAACGGCGTCGGGCCGTTCCATGAGTGGCGCGGATTTGGGCGCGGCGGTGATCGCCGCGCGCCAAGCGGGACTGTTGATCAAGGGCGGTGGACACGCCATGGCGGCGGGCTTCACGGTGGAACGCGAAAAACTCCCCGAACTGGAAGCGTTCTTGGCGGCGCGTATTGAACAGGCCATCGGTGGCACTCCGCCGCCGCCGGGGCTCTACATCGACAGCATCACGTCTGCGGCGGGCGCGAACATGCACCTGGTGCGCACGTTGGAACAGGTGGGGCCCTTCGGCGTTGGCAATCCGGAGCCGCGCTTCTGCATCCAAAACGCCACCATCGTCAAAGCCGATCCCGTGGGCGCGGACCAAAGCCATGTGCGCCTGATTCTGACCGGAGAGGGGGGGGCGAGCGGTCATGGAGGGCGTCTGGCCGCCATCGCCTTTCGCGCGTTCGACACGGATTTGGGCCCGGCCCTTGTCAACCATGGTGGTGCCCCGTACCATTTCGTCGGGCGTTTGCGCATCAATGTGTGGAACGGTTATGAAAGTGTACAGTTGATGGTCGACGACGCAGTTGAGGCTTGGGTCTGATGTGGCGCTTCGTGTTTTTGTTGTCGGTGATGGTCTCGGTTCCGACCGAGGCCGCTGAAAACATCGTGATCGGCCGTTTTGCCGACGGCGATTTGAGCGGATGGCAGGAAAAGGTCTTCAAAGAGAAGACCGCTTATAACCTCATCGAGAAAAACGGCACCACCGTGCTGAAAGCCGAGAGCAATGCATCGGCGTCGGGCCTGTTCCGCGAACAGGCCATCGACTTGCGCCAAACCCCATGCCTGCAGTGGCGTTGGAAGGTCGAGGATGTTTTGTCCGGTCTCGACGAAACGTCCAAAGCTGGAGACGATTACGCCGCGCGTGTTTACGTGGTGGTTTCGATCGGGCCGATGTTTTGGCAGACCCGGGCCATCAGTTACGTGTGGTCGAACACGCAGCCGCAGGGGCGCGATTGGCCCAACGCCTATACGAACAAAGCGCACATGTTGGCCGTGCAAAGCCATCTGGAAAACGTCGGTATGTGGGTGCAGGAACGCCGCGATGTGCGTGCGGACTTCAAAACGTATTTCGATTTGGACGTGAGCGAGGCGCAAGCCATCGCGTTGATGACGGATACGGACGACAGCGGCCAGTCGGCCACGGCGTATTACGGCGATATCGAGCTTTCATCTTCGTGCGGTTGATGGGGTGTGACGCGGCAAAGGCGTCGAGCGGGCATCTAAATTTTCGCTCGTTTCTGTCGCCAAATGGTTTCATATCCGGCATAATGATTCCCGCGCCAGGAGGGAATCAGACCGGCAAAACATGCACATACGCAAAGTTGCGATCTCCGACGGGGTGTACTGGGTGGAAATCCCAGGCGCGAACCTACGCATCCTGTGCGCGGCGCCGGAAGACAGCGTCAAGCATCTGATCCGGCGCGGCTTCATTCACGATGTCGTTGAAAACAATGTGACGTTTGAAACCGGGCCAAACGCCATTTTGTTGTCCGATAACGCCACCCAAAACGGCAGCTTTTGCAACGTCGCCGAATTTCCCGTCCTGCAGATGCTCTACCGCCAGGGCATGATCATTCCCGGCCACCCCGGCAACATCGGCCAGAAGCCGTTGTTGATCGGCTCCGAAGCGCAGGTGCGCGCGCAATTGGCCTACATTTTCCGTGGCAACTACGGGCTGATCAGCGAAGAGGAGCTGATCGAAGCGGGTTTGAGCCCCGAAGAGGCGCAGGAGCAGATGCGCCTGAAGCTCAAATTCGCTTTCGGCGCGATCAAGTCGCCGCGCGAAATGCTCGACATCTGCGTGGTCGAAGATGAAATCGCTCAGATCCGCGGGGCGTATATTGCGCGCGTGGCCCCCAACGTATTTGAAATTTCCTACGGCGGTGAAACGGTGGAGGTGGACCTGAACTTAGGACCATCGGAAAGTTATCGGCCGCCGTACCATCTGGGTTATCACGCCTTGAACCGTGAATACTTCGCCGTGGTGCATTCCGGTGATGGCGATGGATGGGACAGCGACCGCCCGTCCATGTCGTCCATCGTGATGTTCCAGGGGCGCATCTACTTGATCGATGCCGGCCCGAACATCGCCAATACGCTCAAGTCCCTCGGCATCGGCGTGTCGGAGGTCGAAGGACTGTTTCTCACCCACGCCCATGACGACCACTTCGCAGGCGTGACCACGCTGATGCGCGCCAACCATCCGATCAAATTCTTTTCCACACGGGCCGTGCGTGCGTCGGCGATCAAGAAGCTGTCAGCTCTGATCAACATTCAAGAGGACGAGTTCGTTCACTTTTTTACGTTCGTGGATTTGTTGCAGGGGGTGTGGAACGACATCGAAGGGATGGAGGTCCAGCCAGTGTTTTCCCCCCATCCGGTGGAAACCACATGCATGCTGTTTCGCGCCATCGCCGAAGGAGGCTACAAGACTTACGCCCACATGGCCGACACGGTGTCTTTGAAGGTGTTGGAGGGCATGATCACCGAAGACGAAAATGCGCCGGGCGTGAGCCGGGACTTGTATGAGCGGGTGTGTGCAACCTACGCCAAGCCTGCCGACGTCAAAAAGATCGATGTCGGTGGCGGCATGATTCATGGCGAAGCTGTGGATTTCATCGACGACAAATCCGAGAAGATGGTGCTTGCGCACCGCGCCACGCCGCTCACGCCTGAAGAACGGCGCATCGGCGCTGGCGCGCCTTTCGGCACCGTGGACGTGTTGATCACCGGCAATCAGGACTACACCTATCAAAAGGCGGCGCGATTGCTGCACGCCTATTTTCCGGAGATCACGCGCCATACCTTGCAGACGCTGCTGAACGGGCCGATCGTCCAGTACAATCCGGAATCCTTTATTGCCCGCGCTGGCATCTCATGCGACCGCCCGATTTTGTTGTTGAGCGGTCAGGTCGAACGTCTGGACGAAGGCGGCACGGGCCATGCCCAGATGCCTGCAGGGGCGATCATCGGTGAGCTCAGCGTCATTGACAGAACGCCGTTGCAAGACACGTATCGCGCCATCAGTTTCGTCACCACCTTGCACATTCCGTCTGAGCCGTTTCGGCACTTCTCCGAGCAACAGAATTTGGTCAAGTTCATCCATGAGCGCGCACCGATGCGCGCCTTCTTACAGCGGACCAGCGTTTTCAGCGACAACATGTCGCGCCGCTTGTTGCTGGAGTTGGGGGAGTCGTCGGAACGCATCGTTCTCAAGGATGGCGAAACCCTGAACTGGGCGAAAACGGCGGCCCTCTATCTGGTGGATGAGGGGAGCGTGGATCTGGTGCTCGATGGCGAAACCCGTGAGCAACTTGGCCAATATCAATTCTTCGGCGAAACCTTTGTGCTGTTCGGCGTGCCTCCGGTTTACGATGCGAAAGCGCGGGGCGACACCACACTGGTCTGTGTGAACGCACAGCTCACGGCGGACATTCCCGTGGCCCGGTGGAAATTGTTGGAAGGTTATCTGCGCCGGATTCACCAGATGGTCGTCGGTTCGCTCAAGCATGACGACGCCTTTCTCTGGGTCGATGAATTTCTGCTGCACATCGACGATATGGATGCGCAACATCAAAAACTGTTCAGCGTCGCGAATGTCATTCTCGGGCATTTGATTGAACAGAACGGGCCGGACCGCGTCGCGGCTGCATTGCAGGACTTGGTCACCGCGACGGAGGAGCACTTCGCCGCCGAGGAGGTTCTGCTGGATTCCATCAAATATCCCAAAACGCATTCCCACCAAAACGCCCATGGGCGTCTGCTGGGCGATATGCGCGACCTGCGCGACCGGGTTCGCGGCGGTGATCTCATCAGTCCCCAGGAATTTCGCAGTTTCTTCTTGTCATGGATCGTGTACCACATCCTGGGTGAGGATCGCCAATACGCTAAACATATGGAGCAAATGAAGAATTTGGCTATCTAGCGGCCTCGCGATCGGTGTGGAAAAAGAGGCGTTACAAATTCCTACTTTTTTGTGTATTATTAGCCTTTGTCTGCGGCCCTTTGTGCCGACGGACTGGGACATTCCGTTGAGCTTGGGGCATGCCTAATCTAACGATCAAGGAGCTGCAGCGCCGTATTGTTTGGTTCGCCGTAGGCATTGTGCTTGCCACGGGGATAGCGGTCGCGATTTCCGTATTGGTGCCGATGCAGCGCGAAATGCGCGCGGCGGCCAATGCTTATATCGCGCATCAACTCAATATCGAGCAACTGGCCGTGAACCAGTATCTGTCGCGTCTCGGCGACATCGGCCGGCAAATCGTCAGCCGAACGCAAATCCGTAAACGCTTGATCGCCTACAACCAAGGCAAGGTTACCTACGACGATGTGCGGTCGTTTTCCGACCCGCGCCTGGGCGACGCCCTGAAAGAGG
This sequence comes from Magnetovibrio sp., assembly GCA_028281525.1. Taxonomy (GTDB): domain Bacteria; phylum Pseudomonadota; class Alphaproteobacteria; order Rhodospirillales; family Magnetovibrionaceae; genus Magnetovibrio. Next base: position 41,193 of record JANQJR010000025.1, on the reverse strand, counting down.
CCGGTGACGCTATGGGCATGGTGCGGCTCGATCAAAAGCATCAAGCGGTTTCCATCGTCGGCACCGCGCCGCCCGAAACAGTGTGGGAAGTGGCCGTTGAAGGCGGAGATTATCCGTTCCTGATCGGCCCCGCGCAAATGCAGAATGGATTGGTGACGTACGCGGTGACGCCGATTTTTGACAAAAACGGCGGGCGCCACGGAACCGACATCGTCATGTTCCATCTGGGCGGTTTGGCCGCGATCCTAACGGGCACTGAAAGCGGAGAAAATCATGCCACGTCTTTCAGTGTTTTGACGGAAGGTCCGCACATCGAAGCTGCGGCGTTCAGGGCTGTATCCGGTGATGAGGGAATGCAATTTGTGCCTTTGCCTCTACCGTGGGCCACTGATGAAGAGGTCCGCGCCAGCCGCCGGGGCGTCGTGTTGGCGGCTGGGCAAGATGGTGTGGAACGTGCCCTGATCTCTGTTTCGCTGGATAAAACGGGATGGGTTTTGCTCAAGCTGGAACAAACCGACACGTTATACGCCGACGCCCGTCAAAGCCTGCATCAAGCCGTGGCGGTCATTGCCTCCATGATCGCGGTGGGCGCCTTGGCGGTCTCGTTTATGTTGCGTTCCACCACGGGACAGGTCTTGGTGACCGCCCAGGAACTCCAGCGCCAGGTGGAAGAACGGCAGCGCGCGCAACTGCAAATCATGCAGGCGAAGGAAGAGGCCGAAGTGGCGAACAAGGCCAAATCGGATTTCCTGGCCAGTATGAGCCATGAACTGCGTACGCCGCTCAACGCGGTTTTGGGGTTCGGGCAGTTGCTCAAGCTTGATGCAAGCGCGCCCCTGAGCGATAAGCAGCAAGAGCACATTCAATCCATTCTGGATGGTGGCGAACATCTTTTGGAGCTGGTGAATCAGCTGCTCGACCTGGCCAAAATCGAAGCCAACCGGGCGCCCATGCATTTGGAAGCCGTCGATGTGCAGAGCTCGATCGCGGAATGCGTGGAACTCACCAAGCCGATGGAGCATGTGCACAACGTCACCGTCGTCAACGAACTTGCGGACATGCCATCGGTCGAACTGCGTACGGACCCGCTGCGCTTCAAACAAATCATGATCAACCTGCTGTCCAATGCGGTTAAATACAACAAGGCTGGCGGCACCGTCACCGTCAGCGGGCACCTTGTCGACAACGATTTTTATCATATCGACGTGACGGATACGGGGCGCGGCATTGCGGAGAAGGATTGGGCGAATGTCTTTCACATGTTCCATCGGTTGGGGGAAGATCCCGCCCTCGCCCGGGAAGGCACCGGCATCGGTTTGGCGGTGACCAAGCTCTTGGTCGAACATTTGGCGGGACGCATAGGCTTCGACAGCGAAGTTGGAGCGGGCAGCCGGTTCTGGTTCGAACTGCCCCTGGTCACGAATTTCGATGCCCTGATCTGGGAAGATGCGTTGTTGGTCGGCGTTGATCCGTTGGACACGGACCATAAACGGTTGGTCTATCTGGTCAACGCCATCAATCAGCAAAATTTGGATGAGCCGCGTTTGGATTTCCTCCTGATGGAATTGCTCAACGACATTCAGCAGCACTTCAGCCGCGAGGAAGCGGTGATGGAGGCTTGTGAGTATCCGGACTTGGATCATCACCGCGCCTTGCACAGGGACATTCTGCAACGCGTGCAGGACCTTGAGCAGCAATGGCGTGAGCAGCGCGATCTTGCTCTGCTGGCCAATTTGCGCGCTTTACTGCGCGAATTCTGGGTCGATCACATCTTGGAGGAAGATGTGAAGCTGAACCATTACACCCAAGGCAAGGAAGACAAGATCCGCAAGGCCTTGGACACGACCCGGCCGCTCAGCAATCCCGTTTTCTAAGTCCCGACCCGTCCCATGGGCACGGAGGTGATGTGCACCTTGGATTGGGAGCACTGACGGATCACCTCAACGCCATGGTCATGGACGAAGTCGAACACTTGATCCATGGTCAGAAACAGCTCGACATCTTCCTGGCGTTTCAGAGATCCCGCGATGGCGTCGGCAATGGGCGCGCCGCCGTTATCCAAGTCCAACCCCGACGGGGCCGGATAAAAGCTTTCATAGGAAAACAGACTGACGACCTTGCCGACCATGGTCGCCGAAGTCAGCATGCGCATCAGGTAATCGTTGAACTCAAGCTCCAGGATATGGCACGTGATGACGGATTTTTCAGTCCAGAAGTTACCGGAGACGACGGTGTCGATGGTGTTTTTCAGATTTGGAATTTCCAGAGAGTTGGCAAAAGCGCGCATCTCATACATCAAATAGTCAATGGGTTCCTCGGGAGGCGCCGTGCCGCAGATGATCACGGATTTGTTGATGTCGTAAAACTCGTCGGGATCGAAGGTGATGGTCATGGGGAAGGTCGCTTATAAGATTTATAGATTCCCGCCATCTTATATCGGTTTTTTTGAGTTTTTGTGTCGGTTTTGCGTCGGCTAAGAAAAAGGCCGCCCACTTGCGGGGCGGCCTTTCGATGGATGTGTGGCTGAGAAGCTTGGGGCCGGGACCCTATTTCTTTTTCTTCTTCGCCAAGATTTTCGGCACCGTGTTGTTGCGGTCGAGCCGCGACACCACCGGCAGGCCTTCGGTGCCCAGCAGCGGTTTCAAGTACTTCATGAACTTGTCCGTCACGTCGTTGCCGGCCTTGTTGATCATGCCCTTGTCCATGACCTTGGTCAGCGCGGCCACGGCCTTGACCGGGGACAGCTTGTATTCGATGGCGTAATCGCCGGTGCGGTGGATGGTCACCGTGCCGTGCTTCTTGCCGGAGAAGTGCGCGAACTGCACCGCCTTTTCGCCGACCTCGCGCGCTTCGATGGCGTCGACGTCGGAGACGCAGCCCAAGAAGGAGCGCTGCAAATAGCCGAAGGTGTCGCCGCGTACGCGGGTGATGCCGGTCTTGTCCTTGATCTGGTCGCACAGCAGGTCTGCCAGCGCGCCGGTGCCGGACAGCTGCACGTTGCCGTGCGCGTCCTTTTCCACGTCTTTCATCAGCTTGGTGATGATCGGCGTGCCCTTGGCGTCGTGGATGCCCTCGGATACCGCGATGACGCAGCGGCCGTACTTGTTGTAGGTCGCCTTCACGTCCTTGAGGAAATTGTTCATGTTGAACGTGGTTTCCGGCAGGTAGATCAGGTGCGGGGCGTCGCCGTCATACAAGCGCGCACCGGCGGATGCGGCGGTCAGGAAGCCCGCGTGACGGCCCATCACCACACCGACGTAGACGCCTTTCAGCGCCGCGTTGTCCTGGTTGACGCCGGCAAATGCGGAGGCCACGAACTTCGCCGCGGACGGGAAGCCCGGGGTGTGGTCGTTGACCATCAGGTCGTTGTCGATGGTTTTGGGGATGTGGATGCAGGTCAGGTCATGGCCGGACTTTTCGGCGTGTTCCGCGACGATGCGCGCGGCGTCGGATGAATCGTTGCCGCCGATGTAGAAGAACGTGCCGATGTCGTGCGCCTTCAGGACCTTGGAAATTTCCTTGCAGTAGGCCGCGTCCGGTTTGTCGCGGGTCGAGCCCAGCGCGGAGCAGGGTGTCGCCGCCACGGCTTCCAGATTGGCCGTGGTTTCCTTGGTCAGATCCAGGAAATCCTCGTTGATGATGCCGCTGACGCCGTGCAGAGCGCCGTAGACGTGCTCGATACCCGGAAACTTGCGCGATTCCAAAATCGCACCGACCAGCGACTGGTTGATCACGGCCGTGGGGCCGCCGCCCTGAGCGATCAGGACCTTACCTTTGAGCATGGAAACCTCCCCCTAAACTCAATGTATATGAATCTCGTATATATTAACCTGGGCGCATATTAGCGATTATTGGCCCCGCGTACAGCCCCCCAAAAAGGTAGCGTCGGGCTGCTTTTGGGGAGCTTTTTCCCAGGGAATCCGGGGAAAACCGGGAAAAAAGGGTAGGGGGCCCGAAAAACCGCAAATTTCCGGTTCAAAGGGCTTGATTTCGCCATCCCGAGCGTTTAGAAAACGCGGGCTTCCAGCGAGACCCCTTCGTCTAGAGGCCTAGGACACCGCCCTTTCACGGCGGCAACACGGGTTCGAATCCCGTAGGGGTCGCCATTCTCTTTCCAGATCATTGTTTTTTGTTAACCTGCTCGGCTTTGCAAGCAGGCACCATAGGCGCGTGTTTGCGATGCTTGCAAATGGCCGGGCCCAACACACGCGGCGTTCAATCAAGGCAGACGTTTTACAAGGCAAAGACGGCGCGTACCGTTATTCAGTTCGCCCAAAACCGTCACGTCGAACTGCTTTTTCAGGCATGCCAAAAAATAATCCCAGGTATAGTCGTCAAAAATATCGACGCGATTTCTCAGAAGCTGCTGCACCATTGGGTCGGTTTTATCCACCCACTCGACAATGCCCCCACTGAATTGCGCAAGAAGTTCGACAAATGCCGGAACGGGTACATTGGCGCTGATGCAGATATGGTGCACAAGTGCCAGGGCGATGAAATGGTCGGCCTGTAATCGTTCGAAGAGAGATGGCCTTTCGACCAACCCCCAGCCTTGCGCGGGTGCCGGATTACACAGGTCGGTAAACAATGGAACGATGTTGGTGATTTCGCCGTTTTGAAGTCTTTTGTACAATTTATCGACGCAGATGTTGTCGATATCCATAGATATCACGAGCTTCATGATGTCCGCCGCGATCAGGCTGAATTCACCCGTGTTGCTGCCGAGATCCACCAACCTGCTTTCCGGCGCCAGTTCAGTGAGGCCGTTTTGGATCATGGTTGCTTTGAGTTCGGTGTCTGCTTTCGTGTAAGTGCACGTTGCCGTGTAGTCCGACCATTCGGATTGCTGCGTAGGTCCGGACAACTTTTCAATCACACGATAAAGACTATCCACAATGTTATAGAGGGTTTGCTTGGGCAAAGCCTTCGGTGTGATGTTTTCGCGCACGCCGACATCGTTACCTCCGAACGCTTGCTCCAATGCGGAATGCAGATAGACGTGACGAAGTGAGCCTTTATACCGAAACCCGAACACGCCCAAGATGCGGGTGATTTCACCAGCAGTCATTCCGTCGGGTTTACCCCTGAGGTAAGCGCGGAAGTCGAAGCCCTTGTGGGATGCCGCCATCAACGGAAATAGAAATTGACGGCAAAACTGCGCATATCCTTCCCAAGGCTGGCCTTGCTGGTATCGATCAATGGACAGAATGTCGATGAAGGTCATGCGCCCGTGGAAATGCATGACATTAAACGGTGTGCCGTCTTTGAGAATGTAACCGCCATCCAAAAGTTTGCGCAGAACCGTCAGCGTCGTCAGAGCGGCGTCGCGGAACATTTCAAAGGACCATTCGTAAGGATACGTGACCATATCGAGGGGGGCGTGTTCCAACAACCTGGAACTCCATACACCCTCCAAGGGAGGGACGCCTGAAGTGTCGTTTGCGAAATGTGTGGGGATAACCAGTTGGTCATCTACAAGCTTTTGAAATACGGAGGTGGAAAGCAAGTCCTCCATCCGTCTTTCGGCCTCGGGTGATAAGGTGCGCAGCACACGCCCATCGACATGCAAAACCCGTCCATCGGGGTCTTTGAATGATCCGGGGTTAAGAGCGATGGTCATCCGTCAGGTTTTCCGCGGAGTCTGCGTCGTCAGTGGGGGGCGGATTGCGATGAAAAATCTTCGCCCAGAACAGCTTGGCAAATGCCAAAGCGCCAACAGCACCGCCAAACAGCAGCTGCAAAATCATGGAGCCGGTACCTGGGTCCAAATAGGCGTGGGCCGGAAACGGGATAACAACACCCAGGCAGAACGTGCAAACAATGATGAATGGCAAAGTGAAATTTCCTACACAGTTATTCGCGAAGTGGGCGAATCAACATGCTTTTATAATTGCTCACAAAAAATTCGTCACCTAGCATTTCCGGCGCCGTACCGTGAATACAGGCAAAAACGATCCTAAATGTGTTGATCGATGTCAGGTCGTTCCTCAGCATAGGCTTACAGTCTTCAGGTAACCGCCAAACATTCAGATTGGCAGCTTTAATATCGAATTGCTGCTCGGTTAGACCCGGATAAAGCCAGTCTTTGCCCGGCGAGGTTCCCGTAAAGTTTCCAATCCCATGATCCGATTGAATGACGATGATCGCATTGGGGTGGTGATTGTCGACCCAGCGAACGAATTCAAGTACCTGTTTGTTGGCGCAATGGAGATTATCGAGATACGTTCCCGACTGATTCGGGGGCAGATATTCGCATTCTGGCGTGTAACGGTATGGCGCATGCGGAATCAGCATATGCGCAAAAAGAAAAAGTGGTGTGGTTCGAACCTGACCAAGGCGTTCTGAGACGTCAAATAATGTGACATCTCCAAGATTGAAAAGATCTTGCAGGAGCTTCGGTGCGACCATGAGCATAAAGTGTTCAACGGGGGCCATTGCCATCAGGTCACGATAGTGTTCGCTCATGCCCGCCGGGCTGATGCAGATATCTTCCACATTTGAACATTTACTGGCGAACCAATGTGATGGTGTTGCCTTGGCATAGGTATAGCCTAAAGCGTCGAATTGTCGTGTGACTTCGTTGTGGCCTTGAATGACCTGCGCCAAAGTGGCCAGATTGCTTAATTCTCCACTTTTGAAATGATAATTCATCGACAGTGTGCTGCTCAGGGATAGCAGCGTAGCGGTGTAATTGACGCGGCTCCTGTCCGCAATGAAGAAGCCGTTGTCCTTGAGTTCGTTTAAGAAAAGGCTGTTGTCGAAGCCAAGTTCGGACTGCAAAATATCCGCTCGAGAATATGCATCCAAAACAATGAAAAACACACTCGGCATATCTTCGGCGGCTTCATCCGAAATCGTTTGGTCATATCCCGATGTCGGTTGCTGGCCGTCAAAGTTGCGGGCGGAAGAAGTCAACGCCAGGCTTTGGGATGCGATCTGCCAAGTGGGTAAGGCTATGAGCGCGGCAGCTCCCCAAAAGAGGGCGCGTTTACCTTCCGGTCGGAATGATAATTTCCAAACCAAAACCACGCCGACGCAAAACAAGCCGAACCATATGGGAAATATGAAACGGAAACGCCCGAGGTCGTAGCCGTCCAGGAAGTCGTGCACGATTCCATAACAGAAAAACAAAGCGACCGCCGCACCCCAACTGTAGATCGCTTGTGCATGCTTATCCTGCCTTATTGTTTTTACGATCGCGAGAACCACAAGACAGCTTGCAAGGCATACCGCCATAATGATGGGCAACATATAAGCGACGGTCAGGCCATTTTTCATATTTGACGCCAGATAGCTGGCTGCGGGCCACATTGATAAAAGCAAGCAAGAAAAGGTCGCTTTCAGGATCGGATGGCTGTTCATCAAGTCACTGCTCATGCCAAAGGAATAGCTCAAAAAGAATCAACGATATTATGCGGGGTTCGTCGCAACAGTCAAAATGCCTCAAAAGATTCGGTAGCAACTGCAAATACAAAATTGACGTAGAGACCACGAAAACGGTGAGTCCGAAGTTTCCTAGATGTTTTCGTATTTTGTGAAGAACCGGTGGAACCGGATGCAAGAACTGTCGATCATCTGGATATCGCCGTCATAGGCTTTGGAAATCTCTTCCAATAAATGATCCCACACCCCGGCCTTGCGCCACCGGACAAAGCGATTGTAGCACGTTTTATAAGGGACATAGCGCTCCGGGACATCCGCCCAAGGAGAGCCGATCCGGACCCCAGCGCCATAGCGTTTTCAGTTTATCTAAAGCGCTTCGCCATTACAGGAAGAGCAGGGGCGGTTGCTGCCCCTGCCATCACAGTCATCATGCTTCCAAGAGGAATTGAACAATCCCTCAGGTTCATCGGCTCAACTCTTCAACGTGAGCCTGTAAGTGTTCTTTGATACTTACGGGTTTAATGTTGGGATATCGACCGCCCTTGTTTTCAGTCAGCTTACCGCGCCCGGAGATCATGGCCCATTCATACTGTTTGGGAGCATATTCAAACGGGTCGTCCGTCTGAGACTTTTTGGTTTCAATGAAGGTCTTGATTTCTTCCAGTGAACCAAGGGACTTGAAAGTGAAGGGCTTTCCATAAAGTTCGGAGATATCTTCGGTGATCTTTTTCCAGGTGGTGGTTTCTCCGGCGACTTGGAAAACCTCTGGGGCGTTCGGATCAACGGCCAATTCAGCGACATACTTGGCCGTGTCTGAGACGGTGGTGAAATCCACCAGCTCGTCACCCGTTCCGAAAACCTTGACCTCGCCATTTTCGACATCGACGTTGCCGAGAAAATCGCTCAGGATCATTTCCGTAAAAGCGCCTTGCTGGACACTGATGATTTTTGGCCGATGATTGAGCGCTTTCTTTCTGAATTCAGCCCTGAGACCGAGCCAGACATGTTCCTCTGTTGAAAAGGTCGAGAATTCGACAGAAAAATCCGAAGGCATGAAAGCCTTCACGCTATTTTCCTCCGCGGCCAAAAGCAGGTTGTACTGACCATCGATGATGACGGAGGCATCTCCTTGCACCATTGAAATGACGGCATCGATGTCTTTCGTGGCCTCCAAAAGCGCGTTTTTGTCGCCAAGGTCGCCTTCAACCATCGTGACTCGTTCATCTGCCACCAGATCTTTGAGTTTGTCTCTCGCACTCTCTATCGAGCGCACCAAAAGTCTGGCCTCTTGAATGTCTTTTTTGAGAAGCTCTTGGAGCGCTTGATGGCCGAGCATTCCTGTGGATCCGGCGATGAGTATTTTCGTGTTCATTTTTTTCTCCTGTGTGCTGTTGATGAATTAAGTATCGTTTGTAATTTTAAAATTGATAATACGGTTTATTTCTAATACAGTGTTCATACACATGAACAATAATATGAACCCTTTGAATTTACTGGCTTTCTTGAAAGTCTCTGAGTTGGGAAGCTTTACCGCGGCGGCCAAACACCTCGGTATTTCCAAAGCGCACGCCAGTCAGCAGGTGTCCGAACTGGAGAAAACACTCCATGCGAAACTGCTGCATAGAACCACGCGCAGTCTCTCGCTCACTGAATCGGGACGTCTTTTAAAGCTGCATGCGCAAAATATTGAAAATGAGCTTGTGTCGGCAGAGGCTTCGGTCAAATCGTTGTCGGGAGAAGTTTCAGGCACGCTGAAAATCGTCGCACCCAACACCACCTCAAGACACTTTCTGGCGCCGTACATTCACCTGTTTTTGAAGAACCACCCCAATTTGACGTTGGATTTGGAAGTCACCAACCGGCCCGTCGATATTATTGAAGAGGGCGTCGATATACTCTTCAAAATAGGTCTGCCTACCCAGACCACATACATCGTTAAAGAAATCGGCCGTCCCAAGCTTCTGCTCTGCGGACACAAAAGCCTCGTTCGGAAATTGAAGATTCGGAGCACCGCGCAACTGGGAAAAGTTCCGTTTGTGGGCATCAAATACAATCAACGACATCCAACGGTACGGCTAGAGAAAGGGGGCAAGACGGAAGAAATAAAAATTTCGGTCAAGGCGTTCTCGAATGATCCTCAGGTCATCTACCAGTTTGTTTGTAATCAAATGGGGATCGGCATCGTTCCATCGTTTTTGGCGCGCGAACGCATCGAAGCGGGAGAGTTGGTTCAAGTTCTTCCCGAATGGACTGTGCCCTCTGAACAACCGCTCTACGCGATCTATCCATCCAGAAATAGCATTAACCCGAAAGTGAGAATCTTTGTGAGTTGGCTGGTTCAGCAGCTTAAGAAGAGGCGGGTTTTTGTTTAAGCCCTAACCCTAAGTCCCAAACGGCGCATACGATTTAACGGAAAGTGATGGTGTGCTTCCTGCACACCTTTTGTTTTGTAGGAGGGTGTTACAGGCTGAGCAGCAAGCTTGGCAGGTATAAGACGATGCCGGGAAACGCGATCAGGCCGGCGATGGTCAGCGCGTCGGCGACGAAGAAGGGCGAGACGCCACGAAACACGTCCTGCACTGAAATGTCGGGGCGCACCCCCGCCACCACGAAGCAGTTCAGCCCGATGGGTGGCGTGATCAAACAGAGCTCCGCCATCTTCACCACGATGATGCCGAACCAGATGGCGCAGCCGGTGGCGGTCATGCCGAACGCGCTGTCGGCAGCGGATACATCCGGCCCGCCGTTGAGTGCGATGACCGCAGGAAACACCACCGGAAGCGTGAGCAGCAGCATGCCGATGGCGTCCATGAACATGCCGAGCACCGCATAGGCGAGCAAGATCAGCAGCAAGGTGAGCATCGGGCTTTGTTCCAATCCGGCCACCCAGTCGGAGAACGCCCCGGGAAGGTCTGCAAACCCTAAGAACCGCACATAGATCAACACGCCCCAGATGATGGTGAAGATCATCACCGACAGCTTGGCGGTTTCCAGCAGTGCGTCCTTGAGCTGCTTCCAGCGCATGCCGTGGATCAACGCCATGACGAACACCACGAACGCGCCCAGCGCGCCGCCTTCCGTGGGCGTGCCGAAGGCATCGCCGCCGAAGGGGTTGTAGATGAACACGATGATGATGAAGACCACGAACACGATGGGCAGCGCGCCGGGCAGGGCCTGAAGACGCTGTAACCAGGTGAAGCCGCGCACCGGAGGGCCTAAGTTCTTGAAGAGCAGTGCCATGCCGACCACCAACCCGCCGTAGATGACGGCGGAAAACGCGCCGGGCAGGAAACCCGCGAGCAAAAGCGCGCCGACGTCCTGTTCCACGATGATGGCGTAGATGACCAAAATCGCCGATGGCGGGATCAGGGAGGCCAGGGTGCCGGCGGAAGCGACCACGCCCGCTGCGAAGCGCTTGTTGTATCCGATCTTGAGCATTTCAGGGATTGCGATGCGTGCGAACACGGCGGACGTGGCGACGGATGCGCCAGATACGGCGGCAAACCCGGCGGTGGCGAACACGGTGGAGACGCCAAGTCCCCCCGGCAGCCATCCGACCCAGCGTTTGGCGGCTTCGAACAGGTTCTTGGTCAGTCCCGCGTGGTACGCCAGATAGCCGATGAGAATGAACGTCGGGATCAAGGATAGGGCCTGAGAGGACACCTTGGAATGGGGCACTTGACCGGCGGTTTTGACCGCCACGCCCAGCGCCCACAAAAAGCGCTCGGGATTGTAGCCGGCCTTGGACCAGAAAATCCAGATCAGGCCCAGAAGTCCCGCAAAGGCGGCGGCGAAGGCGACCCGCACCCCGGCGATGACCAGCAACAGCAATATGGCGGAAACGGTCAGGCCGATGTCGATGGGGGTCATCTCAGCGATGGCTGTCATCCTCTCAACGCTCCCCATTCTCCGCGCCGGAGACGCTTTCCGCCTCGTGGGCGGCGACGGTCGCGGCGTCTTCGATCAGGGGCACGGCGACGGGGGTGGATGTGCCGGTGACGATGGCGCGCCCGTACCCCCAAAGCTGCAATGCGAGCCTGAGGCACAACACCGCGAACGCCACGGGGGCCAGCAACTTCGCGGGCCATAAAGGCAGACGGATGTCGAAGCTGGAATCGCGGCTCCACATCGGCGCGTCGAAGTCGAAGGAGCGCTCGAAGTGCGCCCAACTGCCCCAGGTCAGCAAGGCGATGAGGACCAGCATGATCAAGACGGAGAAAAATTCCATCACCCAAAGTGGCCGCCCGCTCAGCCGCCCGATCAGCATGTCCATGCGGATATGTCCGCCCAGGCGCTGGCAATAAGCGATGCCGACAAACGCAATCAGCGGCATGGCCTGTTCGATCCAATCCACGTAACCCGGCAGCGGGTTGTTGAAGAAGTTGCGTCCGCCGACGCTAATGACCGCCAGGATCATCAGGGAAAAGATCGTCCAACCGCCCACCAGGGCGAAGAAGCTTTCCAGCTTAAAGAGTTGCCGGTCGATGCGGCTGAGCAGGCTGTCGTCTTCCAGAACGGATGATGCTCCGGCCATGGTTGCGAATTCCTCTCAAACGGATGAAGCCACCTCGGGGGAGGTGGCTTCACGCGTCTTGATTATTCCGCGACGGTCTTGACGACCAGGTCGTAGAGTTCCTGGGCGGGCAGGCCGCGCTTGGTGTTGTCCGCGATCCAGGCGCTCGCCGCCGGACCGGCCACGGCGTCGCGGAAGGCGTCCAGCGCACCGGCGTCATAGGTGATGCGCTCAATGCCTTTTTCGTCGAGCGTCGGTCCCCATTTGGACATGGTCCTGTCGTTGTAGTAGGCGACATAGTGGGCGAGCGCTTCATCGACGGAGCCCAGCAGAGCGTCGCGTTCCTTGTCGCTCAGCGCGTTCAAGGCATCGGTGTTGACCACCACCGGGCAGTTGACGGTGCCGGGGTTCAAGTTGGTGGTCCACCATTTGGCGTTTTCAACGGTGCCAAACGACATGTGTGCATGCGGCGCGAAGGCGGCAGCCTTGATCACGCCCGAGTCCATGGATTGGCGCACTTCCGTCGCGGACATGGAGGTCGGCACCGCGCCGATGGTGGACATGGCCTTGCCGATCCCGCCGGTGGCGCGCACCGTCAGGCCCTTGAATTCATCCAAAGTCTTGGGCCCGTCTCCCACGCCGACGATGTTGTATTGCGGCAGTGGCGACGGCATCAGCAACGTCGCGTTCCAACGCGCCAGATCCTTTTGAACGGCAGGGTGACTGTAAACGGCTTGCGAAACCTTCACTTCCTTTTCCAACGAATCGACGCCCAGGAACGGCAGTTCCAGGACGGTGATGGAGGGGTTTTTATCGGCGTGGTAGCCCGCGCAGAACTGCGCCATTTCGAACGCGCCGATGGAAATGCCGTCCAGATTTTCTCTGTTCTTGGACAGACCGCCATAAGAAATGTTCAAGGTGAACTCTCCATTGGTCTTGGCGTTGACCAATTCGGCGAGTTTTTCGACGTGTTCGGTAAATGCGCGGCGTTTGCCCCACAACGACACGTTCCATTCGGTGGCCATGGCCTCCGCGCCAAAGGTCAGGACCAACGCTGAAACAATACAGGATTTCAAGAGTTTAGGTGACATAAATACCTCCCGTGCATATGTTCTGGAACACCTACGGAGTTATATATAGGAAGCGTTACTCAGTTGAGTATGAAGGAAATCGTTGGATGCGCACAAAAAAACTGAAATATTTCACAGGGTTATATGAGTCTTTTCTGATTTAAAACGGGATTTACGCCGATCTTCTTCGAAATTTATAGGAACAAATCCTTTGTGAGACCGACTTGGGGCGGATACTTGCGAAAGCCTCTTTCACGGCGCTTGAATATGTGCTTTGAAGCAGTGAGCGCGCCATGATGTTTTGCATGCGCGCGCTGACTTAGGACCTCCCAGACGAGATTGGCTTTTAGAATGGATTTATCTCTTGCTGCGCAGAACCTGATTTCACCACCTGTGCTGTTTTTTGCGTTGGGCGTCGCCGCTGCGTTGGCCCGCTCGGACCTTTCAATTCCGGAAACCGTGGCGAAAGTCATGTCCCTTTATCTGATGCTGGCCATCGGTTTCAAAGGGGGGGTGGCCGCCAGCGACCACGGTTTGGGGAGCGATTTGCTGCTGGTGATTTTTGCGGCCGTGGTGCTGAGTTTCACGATCCCGTTGATCGCGTACAGCTTTCTCAATTTCACCACAGCCTTGAGCCGCATCGACAAGGCGGCGATTTCCGCGCACTACGGCTCGATCTCGATCGTCACTTTCATCGCCTCGACCGCCGCACTTGAAAAAGCGGCGATTGAGTTTCCGGGAATCATGATCGCCGCCGCTGCGGCGATGGAGGTCCCGGCCATCGCCACCGCCTTACTGCTGGCTTACCGCGGTTCCAAGGAAGACGCTTCGCACGGCAGTACGCCCTGGCGCGAAGTGATCTTGAACGGTTCGGTGGTGTTGTTGGTGGGGGCTTTCATCATCGGCATGGCGACAGGCCAGGATGGTTACAAGGACATCTCGCCGTTCATCACCGATCCGTTCAAGGGCGTGCTGTGCCTGTTCCTGTTGGATATGGGGTTGATCGCCGGGCGGGAGCTGCGCCAAGTGCGCCACACCCTGACGCCCGCGCTTTTGGGCTTTGGCCTCTATATGCCGCCCATCGGCGGTGTTTTGGGCGGCGTGGCCGGGGCGCTGATCGGCCTGGATGCGGGGGGCATCGCCTTGTTGTCCGTGCTTGCGGCCAGTGCTTCTTACATTGCGGTGCCCGCAGCGATGCGCCTGGCGTTGCCCGAAGCAAAGCCGGCCTTGTATCTCACGCTTTCCTTGGCCGTGACATTTCCGTTTAACCTTACGGTGGGCATTCCGTTTTACATCATGCTGGGCGACTGGCTGTCATAGGAGGCTGTCATGGAAGAACCGAAGACGTATCCGAAAAAAAGATTGTCCATCATCATCGAGGCGCCTTACCTGAACCGCCTGCTTGAGCTTTTGGACGATATCGATGTGCCCGGTTATACGGCCCTGTCCGCGCTGGCGGGAAAAGGGAAAAGCGGGCCTTGGCGGCGCGATGAATTGCCTTCCGATGCCGGGCGCATGATTCAGGTTCTTGTCGTGATCGATGAGGACAAGGTGCCGATGGTGTTGAGAGAGGTGGCGGAGGTCCTGGAACACCAAATGGGCATCGTCAGCCTGTCCGATGTCGAGGTGTTGCGTCCCGAACTGTTTTAGGGTCAGGACTTACCAATTGTGATCCGTTTGGCGGTGGCGCCTTTTTGTCTGGACTAGACATCAAGGCCACCGCACCCGCGGTCCTTCCCGCGCGCCTTGAGCGCTAGGCGTTCGCCCCGTTGCCAGCAATCTGAAAAAAATGCCGGATGCTCGAAAGCACCCGGCGGATGGAAGGGAAGGAAGGTAAATGGGGGATCAGTTCCCCATGTTGGGCACACCGTCAAGGCCGACGATACCGCGCGGCAACTCGTGGGCGATGCCCTTGTGGCAATCGATGCACGTCATGTTTTCATCGATGGCCTGTTCGTGTGCTTTCAGTGAACGTTTTTCCTGTTCCACGAAATCCATGTATTCGAGGCTGTGGCAATTGCGGCACTCGCGCGAGTCCGTCGCTTTCATCTCGTCCCACACGTTTTGCGCCAGCTCAAGGCGTTTGGCTTCGTATTTTTCGCGGGTGTCGATGGACCCCAGGGCCTTGTGATACAGCTCGTTTGTGGCTCTGATCTTGCGGATCACTTTGTGAATCCAAGGGCGCGGCACGTGACAATCCGGGCACGTCGCGCGCACGCCGGTGCGGTTGGTGTAATGCACCGTGTCCTGATATTCGCGGTAGACGTTGTTTTCCATTTCGTGGCACGAAATGCAGAATTCTTCGGTGTTGGTCGCTTCCATGGACCAGTTGAAGCCACCCCAAAACAGGATGCCCAATGCAAAGCCCCCGGCCAACAATGCGCCCAGGCTGTAACGTGCCGATGGTTTGCGCAAGATTTGCCACAGTCCACCGGAGTTGGAAGTTTTCTCCTCATTTGAGTCATTCATGGCTCAATCCCCTAATCTTTATGAGTCTGCGCAGCGCGTCACTTCTTCATGTCGTTGGAAGACTTGAATTCGTTGGGGACAAGCGCTTGGGCTTGCACCTGGGGCACATGGCATTGGTTGCAGAACCAGCGGCTGCCGGAGACCCTGTTCAGGCGCACGCCTGTCGGGCTCAGGTAATGGGTTTCGCTGATCTTCGGTGCGTTGTGCTCGACGTTTTGCGGCCAATCATGGCAGCCCATGCACTGGTTCGCCTTGATGTCGATCTGGTATTTGTCCACGCGGTGCGGCACCAGCGGCGGTTGCTGGCGGTAACTGCGGGTAAAGGCTTTGCCGACGTTGGGCCGGTGAATGTTCACCGCCGCCGGTCCTTCATCCAAGGCGGCTTGACCGCGCAGCGACGTGATGCCGTCTTGCGCCGTTGCCGGTTGTAGAGCCAGCGCAGACAGCACCACGATGGCCGCTCCCAAGACCGTTGCTTTCATCGAAATCCTCATGACTTCTCTCCCTTCTCAAAACTCCCCGGCGCTTAAGCAGCATGCCGGTCCGTTGAAACAGCGTCGGTATCAGCGCGCCCTTCGTTCGCGGGCGCGGCGTTGTTGAACCGCACATCGAATTCGAAAACATCCTTGGAACACACGTCGATGCAGCGCCCGCAGTTGGTGCAGTCGCCCGACAGAATGACCGGCCCTGTGCCGGTGTTCGCGCCGCGCAGCGCCGGCGTGATCACGTGGGGTTCCGGGCATACGGCGAAGCAATCCATGCAGTCGTTGCAGGCGGTGCGGCGCTTGGCCGAGACGCGCAGCAGGCTGACGGAGCCGATCAATCCGTAGAATGCGCCCATGGGGCAGAGGTGCCCGCACCATCCCCGGCGGCTGACCACCATATCGAAAATGAAGATCGCCAGCGCCACGGTCCAGGTGTAGCTGAGTCCGTAGACCAAGCCGCGATGTAGAACTGTGACGGGGTTGAGCATTTCCCAAGCCATCACACCGGTGACGAACGCGGCGATCATCACGGCCGCCAAAATCCACAACCGCGTTTCGCGCGCGGGCTTCCAGCCCTTGGGCAGATCAAAACGCTTGGCGATCCAGCGCGAAACGTCGGTCACGAAATTCATCGGGCACACGAAGGAGCAATAAACCCGTCCGCCGAGCAGCAGGTATACGCCCATGACGATGGCCGCGCCGATGATCGCGGTGCTGGCCGCGACATGTCCGGCGATCAGGCTTTGCAGCAAAATGAACGGATCGCTCAAGGGGACGACGTCCAAAATCAGGCTGGAGGTCAAGTTGCCCTTGACGATCCAGACGCCGAACCAAGGCCCCAGCAGGAACAGCAGTAGGATGATGAGTTGCGAGGCGCGGCGCAGGATCAGCCATTTGTACGCCGCCAGCCAGCCTTTTTCCTTGATGGCCTCTTGTCCGGGATAGGCTTTCGCGCTCATGGCTTCCACCCCTTCAAGGCGTCAGGCAGTTGGCTGGGCAGGCGGTCGGGCAGGTCGACCAGACCCGGCGCCAGGCTTTCGCCGCCATGTTTCTGTTTTTCCTCCCAACCGAGGCGGTAGTGTTCGCCGATGCGGCCCTTCGCCAAGTGGCGTGGGAACACGCGGATCGCGGCTTTGTCCAGCACGCAGGCGCGTTCACACTTGCCGCAGCCGGTGCACTTGTCCGAATGCACGGTGGGGATAAAAATTGCATGTTTGTCGGTGCGCGTGTTGTGAGAGCTCTGCAGCGTGATGGCTTCGTTGATCAACGGGCACACGCGGTGGCACACGTCGCACCGCAGGCCCTGGAAATTGAGGCAGGTTTCTTCATCCACCAGTACCGCCAGCCCCATGTCGGCCTCGTCGATGTTGGTGAGGTTCGGATCCAACGCACCGGTGGGACAGGCTTTGACGCAGGGGATATCGTCGCACATTTCACACGGGTGGCGACGGGCGACAAAGTAGGGCGTACCCACCGGTACGTCTTCACCGATGTCCGCCAACCCCAAGGTCGGAAACGGACAATCGCGTACGCACAAACCACAGCGCACACAGGCGGCGAGGAATTGGTCCTCGTTGCCCGCGCCGGGCGGGCGCAAGGCTTGTGCGGGAAGCGATTGAGCCTGGCGGGCGAACAGCCCCACCACCAGCGACAGCGCACCCGCGCCTCCGGCGGCCCTGGCGATGTTGGCCAGGAACCGGCGGCGCGACACGGCGGTCTTTTGCGCGCTGGCTTGCGGTGAGACGGGCTCGCCCATGGCTTATTGCACTCCGCTTAGCGGTGTTAGGCGCGGACCACGCGGCACGCGCACTTCTTGAAATCCGTTTCCTTGGAAAGCGGATCTGTGGCGTCCAGCGTGAGCTTGTTGACCAGTTGGCCTGCGTCGAACCATGGCATGTAGACCAAGCCCTTGGGCACTTTGTTGCGTCCGCGCGTTTCCACACGAGTGGCGACTTCGCCGCGCCGGGTTTGGACCTTCACTTCTTGTCCGCGTTTCAGTCCGCGGGCCTTGGCGTCTTCCGG
This sequence comes from Magnetovibrio sp., assembly GCA_028281525.1. GTDB lineage: Bacteria > Pseudomonadota > Alphaproteobacteria > Rhodospirillales > Magnetovibrionaceae > Magnetovibrio. The sequence continues at coordinate 23,251 of JANQJR010000025.1, read as the reverse complement.
ATGCATGTAGAGCTTGGCGTCCGGATAGGCGCGGTACAGCTCCGGCACGCGCCGGGTCATGGAACCGGAGTGCCAGTGTTCCAGCACGCGGCCCGTGCTGAGCCACAGATCGTATTCCGCGTCCGGGCTCTCTGCGGCGGGTTCGAAGGGTGCGAAGATGATGTTCGCGCGCCCATCCGGTTTGCCGTAGAACTTGACGCTCTCACCGGATTTGACGTGCGGGTCGTACCCTTCGCGGAAGCGCCACAGGGTTTCCTTGCCCCCGATCACCGGCCAGCGCAGGCCACGGGAGTTGTGGTACGTTTCGAAATCGGCCATTTCATGGCCCTTTTTCGGAATGTTGGGCGCGGAATTGAACAGCCGGTATTCTTCGAAGATGCCCTTTTGCAGGTAGAACCCGAAGTCCTTGGATTCGGAGTTGTTGTAGACGTTACCCGCATTGTCCGTGATCTGTTGGACCGGGAACTTGTTGACCACACCGTTGGCGAACAGCACGTCGTAGACGGTCTTGCCGCGGTGTTCGGGTTTTTGCGCCAACAACTCTTCGGGCCAGACTTCCTCGATCTTGAAGCGTTTCGAGAATTCGACTACCTGCCAGATGTCGGACTTGGCTTCACCCGGCGCGTCCACTTGCTGGCGCCAGAACTGGGTGCGCCGTTCCGCGTTGCCATACGCGCCTTCCTTTTCCATCCACATGGCGGTGGGCAGGATCAAGTCGGCAGCCATGGCCGTGACGGTCGGGTAGGGATCGGACACGGTAATGAAGTTGTCCGGATTGCGATAACCCGGGTAGCCTTCTTCGTTCATGTTCGGCGCGGCTTGCATGTTGTTGGTGCATTGCACCCAATAGGCATTCAGTTTGCCGTCCTTCAACATGCGGTGTTGCAGCACGGCGTGGAAGCCGGGCTTGGGCGGAATCGTGCCTTTGGGCAGGTTCCAGGTTTTTTCCGCGAAGTCGCGGTGCGGTTCTTTCATGACCACAAGATCGGCCGGCAGACGGTGGGCGAAGGTGCCCACTTCGCGCGCGGTGCCGCACGCGGAAGGCTGGCCGGTCAGAGAAAACGGACTGTTGCCCGGTTCCGAAATCTTGCCCATCAACAGATGCACATTGTAGAGCAGGCCGTTGACCCACACACCGCGGGTGTGTTGGTTGAAGCCCATGGTCCAGTACGATGCGATCTTTTTGTTCGGATCGGCGTACAACTTGGCCAGGCGTTCCAACTTCTCCGCCGGGACGCCGGACATCTCGCTGGCTTTTTCCAACGTGTAGTCGGCAACCGATGCGGCGTATTCGTCGAACGTGATTTTCGTCAACTTGCCCTTGTTGGGGTTCTTCGCCGCTTTTTGCAGCGGGTGTTCCGGGCGCAGGCCGTAACCGATGTCCGTGGCCGTCTTGGTGAAGTTCACGTGCTTCTCGACGAAGTCTTGGTCATAGGCCTTGTTCTCGATGATGTAGTTGGCGATGTAGTTGAGGATCGCCAGATCGCTTTGCGGCGTGAAGATGATGTCGTTGTCGGCCAGTTCGAAGCAGCGATGCTCGAAGGTCGACAGCACGTGCACTTCGCATCCTGGTTTGGTCAGACGCGTATCGGTTAGGCGCGACCACAAGATCGGGTGCATTTCCGCCATGTTAGCGCCCCACAGCACGAACGCATCGGCATGTTCCAGATCGTCGTAACAGCCCATCGGCTCGTCGATGCCGAAAGCGCGCATGAATGCACCCACGGCGGATGCCATGCAGTGGCGCGCATTGGGATCGATGTTGTTGGTGCGCAGCCCCGCCTTCATGAACTTGGCGGCGGCGTAGCCTTCCCAAACGGTCCATTGGCCGGAGCCGAACATGCCGACCGATGTCGGGCCTTTCTTCTTCAGCGCCTCTTTCCACTTGGCGGCCATCACATCGAAGGCTTCGTCCCAAGAGACTTCCTCGAACGTGCCGTCCTTGTCAAAGACACCGTTCTTCTTGCGCAGCAACGGCATGGTCAAACGGTCCTGGCCGTACATGATCTTGGACAGGAAGTAGCCTTTGATGCAGTTGAGGCCTTTGTTGACCGGGGCGTCGGGATCGCCTTGGGTGGCGACCACGCGGCCTTGCTTGGTGCCGACCAGGACGCCGCAGCCGGTGCCGCAGAAGCGGCACACGCCTTTGTCCCAACGGATGTCATCGCCGATCGCGGCTTTTGCGTCGGTCGTGCCGGATAACGTGGTGCCCGCCGCGGTGGCCGCGGCCAGGGCGGCCTGGGTCTTGATGAAGTCCCGCCTTGTGATGCTCATGATACGTGCTCCCCTTCGCCGTCTTGTTCTTCGAAATGGGTGTAAACGAGAGAGGTGCTCAGCACCCCCGGGATGGTCCTGAAGGAATCGAAAACCTGTGCGGCCTGGCCGTCGTCTGCCAGATCGACGGTGACGACCAGCTTGCCGTCATCGGTGACCTTGTGAACTTCCGTGCCGTCCAAGGCCTCCAGGGCCCCTTGCACGGACGGCGCTCTATCCGGTGCCGCGTGGATAACCAAACCTGTGATACTCACGGCTGTTCCTCCAATTCAGATTGAACGATTTCAACGGTGCCGACCGGGCAAGGCGCGATGCATGCGCCACATCCGGTACAGGCGGTTTTGTCGATGATGGGCCGGGCGATGCCGCCGACGGCCAGTTCGAAACGGATGGCGCGCGCATCGCAGCGATCGCCGCAGACGCGGCAGGTGACGCCTTGGGTGGACAGACACGCGTCGCCGATACGCGCTCGCAACGTCCACGGCGCAAGCGTGTGGTTGTCCTTGACCGAAAGGGCGTCGGTACGGCAAGCCTCGGCGCATGCGGTGCAGAACGTGCATTCGCCATGGGAAAAATCGATTTCGGGATAGGCGCCCGCGCCGCGGATGATGATCCGTTCAGGGCATGCCTGACGGCAATCATCGCACCCTGTGCACACCTCAAGAAAAGCGGTTTCGTCGAGTGACCACGGCGGGCGAATGGGAGCCGGTTTTCGCGACCCGAAATCCCCTCTGAAGAAGGACCTTCTGGAAAGCGACACCGCTTGTGACGATTTATCTATCGCCAGACCCACAGCTATATCCCCTTTGACTCCCGTGTGTGCGTTCGAGGGGAACGCACTTTATTAACGGAGGTATCGCCTAGGGCCATTCTTGTTGTTGGTTTTGCCATTTTTTTACACTTGGGATGCCCAAGGTTATACTCTCTCCGCAATGTGGAAAGTGTGCTCCGTTCAGTAAGGACACGCCTTGACCCCGGTCAAGTGATGTGAAAAAAGTGGTTTGCAATCAAATATCTGAGTGTTTTAATCGGATATTACGCGATGATGATCTAAGAGCTTTTTGGATTGAATTGGTGTAAACTTAACTGTGGGGGGAATGGGCCATCCTGCAGGATGCGGGTGAGAGGGGATACTGTGGAAATGACTGTTGCCGACCGCAAGGCGGATTATTCGCGTGCGGATTTATCGTCCGATGATCTGAAAGGGTTGTCCGGCGTGCCGTTGTTCGCGGGTTTTTCTCCGAACGATCTGAGGAAGCTGCTGGACAAGAGTTCCGTTCGGGTGTGCGCGCCTCACACGATGCTGTTTAGCGAAGGGGATCCTGCCGATTGCTTTTACGTCGTTTTGGAAGGCTGGGTGAAGTTGTTCCGGTTGTCCGAGAACGGCCAAGAGATCGTTATCGAAGTCGTCTCCACGGGCGAAAGCTTCGCCGAGGCGGCGATTTTCGCCAGCCAGGATTTCCCGGTGAGTGCGGAAACCGTCACGCCTGCGCGTTTGGTCAAGATCAACGCCAAAGGCATCAAAGACGTGTTGCGCGACAACATCGACTTGACCTTCAATATGCTGTCGGCCCTGTCGCGCCATATGCGGCGTAACATCAATTTGCTGCATCAGCTCTCGGCGATGACGACCGTTGAACGCTTGGCGCTTTTCTTGTTGGGCTTCTGTCCCAATTATTCAGGTGAATCGCGCATCCAACTGCCTATTGACAAGTCGCTGATTGCGGCGCGCCTCGGCATGCAGCCGGAAACGTTCTCGCGCACCATCAAGAAATTGCAAGCGTATGGCGTCAATTGCAACGGCGGGGAAGTGCACATCCGGGATGTCGCCGAACTGCGTGCCCAAGCTGGAAAAATCCGCGGCAAGTACTGTTAGGGCGTATCTCTAAACGTTTGTCACGCAAACATCCGCGCTGCATGCGTGCAATCGCCGACTATGTGGGTCGGACGCAGTTCGCCGTCGTCGCGGATGCGGAATCAAACCGGCGCGGCGGCACAGAGAAGCGCGTGCATGAAACCTTGCCTACCCATACCGCACGGCCGATTGCGCCCGGCGCTGGACGACAATCTCGATGACCTTGTGAAACTTCTGCACGATAAGGACGTGCGCCGTTATCTTTGCGACGATACCGTCCTTTCGCGCGCGGCGGTGGCGGCGATGCTGGCAGACAGCGAACAGCTGAATCCACAGGGTCTTGGACTGTGGGTGATCGAACGCATGCACGGCGGTTTTGCCGGTATCGCCGGGCTACAGCCGGTTTCGGCGGAGATGGATACGGCGCCCGCAATGACCGGTGGCATCGAGCCCATTATCGCGCTCAACCCTGCGTATTGGGGGCAGGGGATAGCCAGCGCGGCGCTGGGCGCACTGATCCTGTATGCGCGCAGCTCGCTGGGATTGTCGCGCCTCGTCGCCGCTGTCGATGAGCCGAACGCGAGCTCGCACCGGCTGATGCAGCGTTGCGGGTTTACGATCATGGGCAAAGTTCCCGGTCCGGCCAACGTGCTGGTGCTGTACACGTTGCTGCTTGGGGTGGGCGAAACGCCGAAATGACGGATTCTTCGCAGCTTAAAGCTCTGCCGTTTTGCTCAAACCGCAGTGTTGTCTGTTCATGCGGAACCCGTTTGCGCTGCGCGTGCTTAAAGCCTGACCTTAAGCTACGTTGCGATCGTGGAACTTCCCGATCTTTTTGTCTTCGATGGCGATGTGATCCAGAAGCCAGGCCTTCAGGGATACCAGGGTCTCATCGCTCAATTGCGCCTCGCCGCTTTCGGCGAAGTGATCAATCAAAACTCTCAAGGCGGCGAACAAGTCGTCGTGCTGGGCCCGGTGCGCGGGCAGAGCAGGATAAGCGAGCCGCCGCATCACGACTTCTTCTTGGGCGAAGTGGGTGCGGGTGCCGTCACGCAACGATTCCAGTGACGCCATCAGACGCTCAGGTTCGTCGCTGTTCTGATTGGCTTGCAGAACGGCATTGAGGCATTCAACCAAGTGACGGTGTTCAGCATCGATTTCCTCAATGCCGGTGGCTAGGGGTGGCGTAAATTTTATGGTTTCCATAGCCGTGTTCTCCCCTCTTAAGTGTAGGATGCGCCCTATGCGTTGAAAAGTGTTTTCGGGCGCGCCCGTCCTATTCCTTCAACACTTGCCGAATCCGCTTTTCGTATTCTTTGCGCACCGGACCGTATGAGCAGGCGTTGGCGCACGATAAACGGGCCGGAGGCTTTTTTTTAGGCCATCGCACTTTTTGGGCGCACCAGATCACGATGACTTTTGGGCCATATCGGCACAAACTCGTTGTTCTTAAAAAAAGCTATGAGTTACAAATCGTTATGTTTCTTCGCAACCTTTTGAGATAACCCTTTTGTGCACTTGCAGGTGGTGCGGCTGGTTGTCATACTAAAAAGCATAATGAACCCAGGGGAACCATAACCACGGGGGGCATAAATGAATCGGTCTGCCGAGTATCTGAGTACGAAAGCATTCGAAGCGGCGCTGCGGGAATTGGGGACTTCCCAGATTCGTCTTGAAGAGGTCGTGCGCGCTTATCAACAAGCTTTTCCGCATGATGCCCTGCGCCCGGACATGCGCCGGCGTTTGCAGGGCGCGATCCTTTCTTTGTGTGAACGTGGTGTCATCAGCATTCCCGACTGCGACGTCGTTCGCTGTCAGGACTTGGAACTGCCGAGCATCGTGGAAATGAGCGCCAGCGCACAGTTCATCACCACCCCGCGCGACCGTTTGAACTGATCAATTGCCGTTGAAGATTTTCAGCGCACCGGCGATGTTGGTGTAGCTGTCCGTCCATGCGCGCGCATCGGATGCCGCCAGGAGAGGTCGCCACTCCGCCAAACCTTTCAATCCTCTGAGGTCATCCGGTTTGCGCGCCAGCACCACCATGTGCGCCTGGGCGTCGATCAGGCGGTTCGTTCCGGGCCTGCGGTCTTTGGCCGTGCGCATCCGATGCATGGCATGGAGGCCCAAGTCGTGCGCGACCGCCGCCATTGCCGGGGCGAGATTCAAATGGTTGTTCGAGATATGCGCGAGGACCACGCCGCCCGGCGAAAGCTTGTCCAGGTACGTGCGGAACGCTTCGACGGTGAGCAAGTGCACAGGGATGGAATCGGACGTAAACGCGTCCAGAAAGATCAGGTCGTATCCACCATTGGGCATTGCAGAAATTTTGAGCCGCCCATCGCCGTGGATGACGCCATAGTCTGTGCCGCAGCCTTTGAGGAAACCGAAATGTTCGGGATGTTCGGCCAACGCGGTCACGGCGGGGTTGATTTCAAAGAACGTGATTTTGCGTCCACCGGTGTCATGGCAGGCGATCGCGCCGACGCCGAGACCGATGGCGGCGATCTCACCGGACTTGGGGCGCCTGGCGATCGTCTTCATCACATCGCCCAGAGGAGAGGTGCGGCCGTAGTAGCCCACCGGCTCCAGTTCCTCGCCCGGTCGCAGGTCGCGCATGCCGTGCGCGGTGGTGCCGTAGCGCAGCGCGCGGGTCTGCAGTTCCTGGTCCTCGATGACGCTTAAAACGCCGAAGAAGTTGCGTTCGCGCGTCAGCACTTCGCGCGGAGTCAACAGGCCCATATGTTCCGCACTGATCGGAGCCGCGATGCAAAACGCCGCCAGTGCCAGCATCGGTTTGGGCGTGTTGCCGCGCGCCACCGCGCGCGCACTCAGAACCAAGGCCACTGCGACGCCCGTCATCAACGCGAATTCGGTTGCGCCTTGAAACAGCAACGGCGCAACCACGGCATTGAACATGCCGCCCAACATGCCGCCCAGCGCAATCCACAAATAGAATTCCGTGAGCCATGCCTTGTGGGGTTTGAGCTTTGCAAGCTCGCTGTGGATGGCCAACACGGTGATGAAGTACACCGCCACAAGCGCGCCCGCCCACAAAAGCCAGTGGTTCGCCGATACGCTCGTGAGCCACAGCCCGGCGAGCAGAAGCAGAGCGATGAGCAGCATCTGCGTCGCTCGCTCCGCCCCAACGATGGGTTTGCGCGCGAACGTGATGATAAAGGTGAGCAGATACAGCGCCAGTGGCACGACCCACAACAGCGGCACGGCGGCGACGTCGGTGGTGATGTGTGTGGTGACGCCCAACATCAGGCTGGTCGATGTCAGCACCAGGGCGAGCCATAGAAAGCGGAGTATCGGTGTGGGGCGCGCGACGTCCTTGGGACGGATCGACCCTTGTGAGCGCACGGCGTTGCCAGTGCGCCACGCCAGGCCGCCGCTGAGCATGGTGAACAGAATCAACGCGGCGAAACCCAGGCTCCAGGCGAAACTCTGACCGTTCAAATCCAACAGGGGTTCGGCCACCAGGGGAAAGCCCAGCAACGCGCTCATGGAGCCGGCGTTGCTGGCGGCATACAGAAAGTAGGGGTTGTCCGCGTCGCGGTGCCCGCTGTTTGCGAACCAGGTTTGCAACAACGGTGCGGAGCCCGCTACGATAGCGAACGGTGCGCCGACGCTGGCGGTCAGCACGCCCAGCACCCACCAACTTGGCCCCAGGGTGGCGGCGTCGGTTTCGGGCGGTTGGGTGCCGGGCGGGACAGCGATGGGTAGCCACGCCAGACACACAAGCAGCAATCCCACGTGCACCACGATCTGGACGCGTGCGGATAGGTGCTTGCTGAGCAGATGGGCGTAAACGTATCCCGTCAACAGCGCGGCCTGGAAGAACATCATCGCCGTGTTCCACACCGCCGGTGCGCCGCCGACGCTGGGCAGGATGAACTTGGCGATCATCGGCTGAACCCAGAACAGCAGCGCCGCCGACGTGATCAGGGTCAGCGTGTATGTCGCGACAAGATACCGGCTGGATTGCCCGGCGATGGCAGTGAGCACGGTCATGGCACGGTTATAGCCCGCTCATCACTCACCTTGAAAGGGGGTGTTGCGCGCTGCCGATGGCCCAAAGCTTTGCAAAAAGGAAAAGGCTGCTTGCAGCATGCGAATAATACCTCACAAAACGAGGTGTATTCGTCATGTATAGCCGCGCTGGATCAGAGCGGCATAACCGCTTCAAGTCTTTCATAATATGAATAAGTCGGAGCAAAATTGCCATTGTCCCCAGGCATGCAAGGCCCTGGTGCGTTTCTTGCTCGTTGGCGAGTCATCAGTCTTTACTCTGATAATGAGGTGCTCCCATGCAAGACCAAGACCCCCCGGTGGACGCCAAGGTAGATCAGAAAGACAAGTCCTTGTCAGAGGGTATCCAGGATCTACGAACGGCTATGCAGCGCGTGGTTGACGAAGATACGTTCGGCAGAATGTCGCGTTGCTTGATCAAATGTTACGATTTTAACCGTTGGCGGTTTTTCTAGGCATACTCTCTTGCCGCAAAAGTGAACCCCGCCAATCCAAGGCGGGGTTTCATTTGCTGCGCGCCAAGTCGGGGATCGGGCGCGCCGTTGAGCCCAGGTCTGTAACTGTTGTGGCGTCGGCGTCGGGCGAGATGAACGTGGAGATCATCGGTTGAACCCAGAACAGTGAGGCCGCCAACGTGATTGGGGCCTGTGAGGTTCCGACAAGATCGCGGCTGAGTTGCTCGTCGGTGGTGGAGAGCACGGTCATGACATGGTTATAGCCTGCTCATCACATAACCTTGAAAGGGGTGTTGCGCGTCGCCGACAGCCCGAAGCACTGCAAAATGCAAAGATGCGTTTGCAGTTTGCATCGTGACACGCCAAAAACCCGAGTATTTTAGTAATGTATAGTTGCCCCACCTCAGAATGGCATTCTGTCGAAAATTTTCATAATATTCTGAAAAAATAGGATATTTTCATCCTCTTTTTGGTGATTTCGGTTTTTGGTACGCCCCTTGCTTCAGGGAAAATAACCAACTTTTTTACTCTGATAATGAGGTGCTCCCATGCATGACGAAGACAACCCTGTGATCGCCAAAACGGACCAGAACGATAATTCCTTGCTGCAGAGCATCCAGAATTTGGAAACGGCTGTGCAGCGTATGGTCAACGAAGACACGTTCGGCGAAATGGCCCGCGGTTTGGTCAAATATTACTGATTTCATATCTTGCGGCTCCTCCTGAATATACTCTCCCACCGCAAAAACTGACCCCGCCAATTCATGGCGGGGTTTTTTTGGGCTGCGCGCCACACCAGAGATTAAGAACCGGATCGTCTTAATCTGAATCGCTTTAGCGATGCGGATTAAAACGTGAATCCGTCTCTCATCAAATGTTTAGAGGGCGATTCACGGCTTAATCCTGTTCACAAAGTGACCAAGATTAAGTCGATCGCGCTCTAGGCGTGCTGTTGAATCCAAGTCTTCAACTGTTCCGCCGACAGGGCGCCTGCGTGGCGTGCGACTTCGCGGCCGGACGTGTAGACGATCAAGGTCGGCAGGCCACGGATCGTACTTTGCCCGGCGAGTTTCTGTTCTTCATCGGTGTCGACCTTGGCGAAACGCACGTGCGGCTCCAAGTCCTTCACCGCCTTGCGGATTGCGGAAGCGATGGCATGGCATGGCGCGCACCAGTCGGCCCAGAAATCCACCACCAGCGGAATCTCGTTGGCGGCAAGGTGGACCGCAAATGTCGCGCCCGTCAGTTCGATCGCCTTGCCGGTGAAAAGATTTTCACCGCAGGTGCCGCACTTCAGAACCTCTACAGGCAGGGCGGCGTCGAAGCGCGACGGGGTGTGGCAGTGGGGACAGGCGGTTTGAAAGGTGTTGTGCATGGTGCGGGTTTATAGCCTACCCCGCAGCGATCTTGAAGACTGGCGTCGATAAACTCTACAGGTTTGCAACATGGACGTGCTCGGGACATCTTTAGGGGCGGGGACCTAGATCGTGAAACAAACCCGGGTGCCGGTCTCGGTGTCGTCGATCCAGATTTCGCCGCCCATGCTTTTGACGAACTCTTCGGCAGCGGTGAGGCCAAACCCAATGCCTTCGATCGCCTCGTCCTGGGCATTGAGGCGTTCGAACGGATCGAAGACCCGTTTGCGGTCTTCTTGGGAGATGCCGGGTCCGTCATCTTCGACGCAGAACCGGATTTTATCGTCTTTTGATGAGGCGCAAACCAAGACATACCCATCCGGCGTCGTGTTGAACTTCATGGCGTTGGAGATCAGGGCGGTGAGAATCTTGCCGACCAACACGGCATTGCCTGGGTAGGCTTGGGGTACGTCCCCGTCGATTTCGGTGCGCAACGTCAGGCCCTTTGCCGCTGCAGCATCGCTGAATAGCGCCAAAGACGTATCAATTTCATCGCGGGGGGTGAAGGTTGATGGGTGGGACACGGCATGCACGTCGAAATTTGCGAATTCCAAAACGGTGTTGATGAGGTCCAATTCGTGTTTGGCTGCGGTTAAGATATGATTCAAGTAGTCTTTGTGTTCTTGCGAAAGGAGCGTTTCGGCATCGCCTGCGAGCAATTCTCCAAATCCAATAATGTGATTGAGCGGGGTGCGCATTTCATGGCTCATGTTGGAAATCAGCCTCGACTTGGCCGTTGAGAGTTGTTTTTCGCGTGCGCGGGCAATCGTCAATTCTTGCTGCAGTTTGACAGCTTCCGTCACGTCGCGAACCGATACGGTCGTATACGTTCCATTCGGGCTGTCGGTGTTGCTCAGACTGATTTCAACGTTCGGCATGCCGCCGGATTTGGTCAGGGCGTGAAGCTCCAGGCCGGATCCCATGGGCCGGTAAGACGGCGCTTGATTGTAACTGGCGCGGTGGGTGACATGTTTTTGGCGCGCCTCTTCTGGCAGCAGCGTCTCAACGGACATGCCGATGAGTTCATCCGCCGTGTAGCCGAAAAACTCTTCGGCTTTGTCGTTGGCTTTGATGATCGTTCCACTTTGATCAACCGTCAGCATGGCGTCCGGCGCAGTTTGATACAGGGACGCCAATTGGTCGCGTGTTTGCTGGACATCCAGGTAAGCGAGATAAACTTTTCGGATCAACACAATCATCAGCGCCGAGATGAAGACCAGTATGGCGCTCGCCCACAGGGCGCGGTTCATAAACTTGATGGCGGCGTTGAGTTCAGCGGAGGTTCTGTAGTGTATCCGATCGCTGCGTTTGAGCATGATCCGCCTGAGTTGCTCGAGCGCGTGCAACGCAGGACTGTCGTCCACTTTGACGATGCGGTCGATTTCAGGTGGGGAACGTCCTTCGGCGACAAGTTGCTGTACCTGTGCGAACTTGGCAAAGTAGGCTTGAAACGTGTCTTCAACGCGGGCCAACGCGGCGTGTTCAGGCGGTGTTTGCAGGTGTTGCTTCACTTGAGCGATCGCAGCGGAAACGCTTTCGATTTGGTTTATGACGCGCTGTTCGTACTCCGTGCTTTGGCGCAGTACATAGTTTTTAAAGTTGTGAATGAACCCACCATAGCCGATGGAGCTTTTGAGGTGCGTCAAGGAATCGGATACCTGCGTCGCGTGGTCGTCGTATTCGCGCCATAGGTTGTTGACCTGACTGAAACGGTCCGCGACCGCGAGGCCGAACACGATCCACAGCACGATCAGGGCAACGGTGCTCAGCCCCGTTAGGACGGACCAAAACATCAGCGTTCGTTCGTTCACAAGCAGCCCTACTAAGCCGTTCGTTGCCCTTTCGGCAACCATTCCCAATACCATTGTATTCGAAATTGGGCACCTCAACATAATATAAATAAATATGTCAGGCAGGTGCTTGGCGAAACAAAAAACGCCGCCCCAAAGGGGCGGCGTTTGCGATGTTCGGAAGGACGGATTTTATTCTGCGGCCTTGGCTTCCTCCAAGTGATAGGAGACCACACGCTCCACTTCGTTCTTGGAGCCCAGGATCACCGGCACGCGTTGGTGCAGGCCGGTGGGTGCCAGTTCCATGATGCGCTCGCGCCCGGTGGAGCACGCGCCGCCCGCCTGTTCGACGATGAAGCCCATGGGGTTGGCTTCGTACATCAGGCGCAGCTTGCCGCCCTTGTCGCGAATGCGTTCATCCATCGGATACATGAAGATGCCGCCGCGCGTGAGGATGCGGTGGACTTCGGCGACCATAGAGGCGATCCAGCGCATGTTGAAGTTTTCGCCGCGCGGACCTTCGGTGCCGGCCATGCATTCGTCGACGTAGCGCTTCACCGGTGCTTCCCAGAAACGCGCGTTGGATGCGTTGATGGCGAATTCGCGTGTGTCTTCGGGGATGGTCATGTTCGGGTGCGTGAGGATGAACTCACCGATGTTCTGGTCCAACGTGAAACCGTTCACGCCTTCGCCGGTGGTCAGCACCAGCATGGTGGACGGACCGTAAAGGGCGTAGCCCGCACAGACCTGTTCGGTGCCCGGTTGCAGGAAGTTTTTGACGTCCGGCGTGCCGGTGCCATCGGACGGGCATTTGAGGATCGAGAAGATGGTGCCGACCGAGACGTTGACGTCGATGTTGCTCGATCCGTCCAGCGGATCGAACAGCAGCATGTATTTGCCGCGCGGCGTGCCTTCGGGAATGGGGTAGGGGTCGTCCATTTCTTCCGACGCCATGCCGGCCAGGTGGCCGCCGATGGAGTTGAAACGCAGGAAAATCTCGTTGGACAGGATGTCCAGTTTCTTTTGCACTTCGCCCTGGACGTTTTCGGAATCCGCGCTGCCCAGCGCGCCGACCAAAGCGCCGTGGTTGACTTCGTTGGAAATCACCTTGCACGCGGTGACCACGTCGTTGAGCAACTGCGTCAAATTGCCGTGACCTTGCTTTTCGCGCATGGTCTCGATCAGAAAGTGAGTAACGGTGGTGCGATCGGTCTGCATCGTCAGCCTCGCTTATTTTGTTGGGGGTGGTTGGGCAGGTGTGTACCTTGATCCATTCCAAACGGGAACACCCGCGCGGGGCGGGAAACCCACCCGTTCGGGTATAAGGCGCAATACAAGAATACTACGTTTGGGAGCCGTTCGAAGAGGTGTGGGCTAGGATCAGGCTCCACTCAGAATCTCTACCCTTCGTGCAAATGTATCGGCCAAGGAAAGAAAGAATCCGTCGAAAGAGCCGATCATCCACAGCGTCATTGCCTCCCAGATCACCCACAACAAGGGAATGGGAAGCAAATAGATTGGCCCCCTGCGTTTGTTGAGGAGAACGATACCGAGGCTATAAAGCGCCACGGGCGCGGGCGTGACCCCGAACAAGGGGGACTGTTTCCAATCCGGACCCATGAGAGGGCCAATACAAAGCGCCAGAATGCAAAGCCCGATACCAAGCCATCCCGTGGGACTTTGGCGAAATTCCGGCTCCAACCGTCGCAGGGCTGCTCCGCTCCAGGTGATGAGCACGCCTTGGGCGAAAAACACCACGGCAAACACGGGGGCCGCCCAAACGAGCTGACCATAGTGAAGCAGGAAATAAACGCCCCCGGTCCAAAACCACTGTGCCGCCAAAAAAGTCGAAACGCCCAATCCGAACCATCGCCTTGAGAACGGCAGAAGGGCCAAGCTTGCCACGCCCAGCAAGACAGCCATCAGCGGGATGGGCCATATGGCATCGTAGTATAGGGCGAAATGATTCCAGTAAATCTCTTCGGTGAAGGGGATCATCACAAAGCTTCAACGTGGTCGATCATCATCTTTCGGATTTTGGCGTCGGGCATCCTTCCGCGTCCGGCCCCCATGTTTTCGTTCATGTGATCGACCTGCGAAGTGGCCGGGATGGCGCAGGTCACAGCCGGATGGGAAACGATGAATTTTAACAGGAACTGAGGCCAGTTTTCGCAGTCGATCTCAGCGGCCCATTCCGGCAGTGGATATCGGGCAAATTGGTCGATCAGGGCGCCACGCGAAAAGGGTCGATTGATAATGGTGGCGATGCCCAGATCGGCGGCCGCGGGCAGCAGGCGGTTTTCGGCCTCCCGGTTGAGGATGTTGTAAGTGAACTGGGCGAAGTCGACGGGCTTTTTCTTCATGGCCTGCTCGAAGTCAGCATGACGGCGTCCATGCGATGTGGTGATGCCGATATAGCGAATGCGCCCTTGAGCTTTCCAGTCCACCAGGGTTTCCATATGACCGTCGAGATTGAGCAGATTGTGCACCTGCATCAGGTCAAAACGCTTCACCTTCCAAAGGTCTTCCGATTCCTCCATTTGACCGACGCCGTGCCAACTCATGGGAGTCCAGACTTTGGTCGCCGTGAACAGCCCATCCGTCTGGGGAAGCTTGCCCAGGCAATACCCGATCACCTCTTCGGAAGAACCGTACATCGGGGAGGAATCGATCATCCCGCCGCCCGCTGCAAAAAAGGCGCGCAGAACGTCTGTCCGCTCGTTTCGCAGGGCCATATCTGTGCCGACGTTGAAGGTCATCCATGAGCCCATACCGATGACCGGTAAGGCTTCACCGCTTTTGGGGATGACTTTTGTCGCCTGTCCGGCACGGGCTAAAGCCAGGTTTGGAAGGGCGGTCAACGCCGCCAGCGAAGATACAAATGCGCGCCGGGAAATGGGTGCCATGACCGCCTACCCCTTGATTAAAATCTAGGCCCGTATGCCTGTCACCGACAGGAATCACAGGCCCCGCCAATTGATCGATTTCCAATTATATAAGATTTCGATGACCGTTTTGCCTCTAGAGTGCGATCGGATGAGGTTGATGCATATGCGCGTCAACCTCATCCGTGAATCGCCCTCTAATACGTTGATGAGGGGCGGATTCACATCTTAGGTGGCTTCACGAACGTGATTCCACCTAAGACGATCCGACCCTAGCCGACCACGGGTTTCGACTTCCCTGATTAGAGCTGACAGCTCTTTAGGCCGCATAAAGAAAGACGATCAGAAGTTCAACCGGTCCAACTCGCGTTTGGCGGCGTCGTATTGGCGGAATTGCACACCGCCGGTGGCCAACGTTTTTTCGAAATAAGTCCGTGCGCGCTGCTTGTCGCCGTCTTCCAAGGCCTTGACGCCCAAGAAGAAGTAGCCGGTGCAGCGGCGCTCTGCTTGGGACGGCGGTGTGCTTTCGCTATCGATGGCGGCGATCACGCCCGCTTCGTCCAGATATCCCAAATAGTGCTGCACCAAAGGTGCGGGCCAGACATCGAGCTTCTCGCCCGCCAGGTCCGCATGCAGGCGCGCGTTCGCATTCTCCCCGGTGCGCATGCGGCTCAGGTACAGCCACAGTTGGCTGTAAAGCTTGAGGCTTTGGTCCTGGGCGACGCCTTGAGTGCGCAGGAAGTCCGTGACTGCGTCGCGCGGGTCGGCGACATAGAGGTTCAGGTACGCCCGGCTGAACAGCGCGAAGGCATGGTTCGGCTGGGCATTGATGGCGCGGCCGTAATCGCCGATGGCGGAGAGTTCCTTGCCCGATTTTTCATGGGTCCAGCCGCGCGCGAACCAGGCGTCGGCATATGCCGGTTCCAGCTTCACCGCACGGTCTAGGTCGCGCATGGCTTGGTTGTACAGTCCCTTGTCGATGGATGCCCAGGCTTTGTCCACATAGGACTTGGCGATGTTTTGCGGCTTCGGCTTTTGCACCACGGGTTTGGGTGCCGGCTTGGCCACCGCCTGCTCGGCCATGGGCTCCGGTGTGGGCTCCGCTTCCGGTTCGGATACCCGCTGGGAAGATGCGGGGGCGGGCGCCGTTTCGTCAGGCGGTTCCGCCAAAGGCGTGGGCGTATAAATGGTCACGGGGTTGGGCCCAGGCTCCAGCTCTGGTTCCGGCTCTATCATGGAGTCCGTATGTGGTTCCGGTTCGGCAATAGACTCTGGTTCGGTAAGCGGTTGCGGTTCTGGTTCGTCAGCAGACTCCGCCACAGGCTCGGCCATGGCTTCTTCGATGGTCGGTTCCGGTTCGACCACGGCTTCTTCAACGCTCGGCTTCGGTTCGGGGGCAAGGCCTGTCACGGGTTCCGTCACAGGTTTCGTCACGGGGGCCGGCTGTAGCGCCGCCGCTTGCGGTGTGTCGCCGGCGGGTGTCAGGTGTCTTTGCATCAGGTCCGGCCGTAAAATCCAGACGGCGCCGATGCTCACCACCAGGACGCCGAACACGCCCGCCAATATCCAGGCCAATCCACCGCCCCGGCCACTGGGTGGAATGGGAGTGAGTGCCGGGTTCACATCCAGGGTCGGCACTTCACCGCGCTTGCGCTCCGCATCCGATTTTTTCAGCGCTTCGAGGATATAGGACACGTCTCTACCCCCCGTTCAGATTGATGCGCATGGTGAAGGTTTCGTTGGCGACGCCGCTGAGGCGGAGCAGGGTATCGGCGTCGACGCTGCCCGTGGGCTCCAGACCGAAGTCCTGCTGGAACAGACGCAGTTTTTCGCGCAAGGACGGACCAAAGAACACACTGCCTTCGCCGATCAGGTCCTTTTCGCCGTCGGGGTAGCCGACCTTGGCAAGCAGGCGGCGCAGTTCCACCACATCCTGGCCTTGTTGGCCGAACAGCAACGGTCGGGTGATGATGTCGGGCTGTTTCCACAACACCAGATAATCTCCCGGCCAGCGCAAGGCGAAGGCTTGCGTGCGCATAGACACCGCGCGGTCGCCGAAATCGATGGTCACGTTGTCGCCGACCAGATCCTTTTCGATGGCGGAGACCACGCCGTAGAGACGCTCTTGGTCGGGCATGATGAAGGACACCACCGCCGGGCGGTTCATGGCCTTGAGACCGTCGACGTCGGTTTCGCCCTGGGCGCAATTGAGGTTTGCGGTCTTGGCCTTGTCACATGGCGTCGCGCCGTCGAGCTTGAGGTAGTCTTGTTCCCACAAGCCGAACAACTGCACGAATGCTCGATCCGCGGTCCCGGCGCGGATCAGATCGCCGATCAAGGCGTCTTCGGCCTTGGAGATGTCGATCGGCTCTGCATCCCGCACTTTCGGCCTGGATGCATCTTCCACGCGCGCATCTTCCGTGGGCGTGGCGTCCGTGGCCGGAATATCTGGCGACGCGGCTTGCGGCGATGGCGCTTCCGGTGTGGCCTCTGCGGGGATGGGAGCGGGGTTGGGCGCGGTTTCCGGCAGAGGCTCTGGTTCGGGCCGTATTTCGGAGTCAGGCAAAGGGGCCGGTTCTGGTAATGGTTCCGTTTCGGGTTGCAGTTCGGGCCCCGGCTCTGGCGGTGAGGCGGGTTGCGGTGCGGGTTCGGTTGTAGAGACTGTTTCCACTTCGCCCGGTTGGTCCTTTTCGACCGGCGCCTCGACGGTGGGGGGCGTTTGGGGCTGGGTCAACTGGCGCACGCGGTCCGTGAGGTTCCATCCGTAAGGGTCGATGGCCATCAACAGCAGTGCAGCGGTGAGTACCAAGACCAAAAGCAAGGATCCCCAGACCTGCATCGGCTTGGCTTGGCCGGTGACGCCCAGCACTTCTTCCGCCGCACGCTGGGCGAGCTTGCCGTCGATTTGGCGTTTGCCTTCCACATATGCGGCCAAGAGCGCGCGATCGCAGATCGAATTGATCAGCCGCGGCACGCCGCGTGACGCCCGAAAAACGGATTTAACCGCGCGGTTGGCGAAGATGCGCCCGTCCAAACCGGCGACTTTCAGGCGGTGTTCGATATAGGCGCGCGTTTCCACCAATCCCAGTGGCTGTAGATGGTAACGTGCGGTGATGCGTTGCGCGGTTTGGCGCATGCCCGGTTCCGCCAGCATGTGGACGAGTTCGGGCTGCCCCACCAAGATGATTTGCAGCAATTTTTTTTCCGCCGTTTCCAAATTGGTGAGCAGGCGGATCAACTCCATCACATTGGGGCTGAGGTTCTGGGCCTCGTCGATCAACAGCACCGGATTGCGTCCGCCGGCGTGCGCGCGCAGAAGATGGTGATTCATGAAGTCGAAGTAGTCCTTCAGGCTTTTGGTGCCGAGCGGGTAGGGGATGCGCATCTCGTCGCAGATGGCGGCCATCAGTTCCACTTCCGTGAGCTTGGGATTCAAGATCATCGCCACGTCGGTGTCGTCGGGCAGTTGTTCCATCAAGGTGCGGCAGATGGTGGTTTTGCCGGTGCCGACTTCACCGGTGAGCAGCACGAAACCGCCGCTTTCGCTGATGCCATAGAGCAAATGCGCCAACGCTTCTTGGTGGCGTTGGCTCATGAACAGGTAATGCGGATCGGGAATGATGGAAAACGGGTTTTCCCGGATCCCGAAATAGTCCTGGTACATGGATTGCGTCATGCGGCGGCTGAGTTCTCCAAACCGGTCTTGAAGGTGGCTTTCCCCTAAGCCGTCGGCATGTTAGCACGCAAAATGCGCGTACCGAAAGCGATGAGCATCACACCTGCCAAAGAAATCAATACCTTGATATCGAACTCTTGTTATTGCGCTTGAATTTCCACGGCCGCGCGCTACGCCGCGCCTTAATCTTTTGCGCGGCGCCGGTGCGTGCGCCGAAGATGTGGCGGGCAGAAGAGAGGTGTTCGAACATCTTGCATCCTGCGGTTGATGCGCGCAAAAGCGATTGATTTGGCGATTGCATTCCATATGGATCAATCCCGCATCTGTTGAATCTGCGTGCGTGTCGATTTTTGTTTTGGCGGAAGTGGTTGACATGGAACACAAAAACCAATGAAATTTGAAAGGTGTTCTGAGTTTGCCTTGGCCTATTTCTGATGAGCGATCTGCAACAAAACATTTTGAGGGCCCGCATTTTGGTGGTGGATGACAACGCCACCAACGTGGTGCTGCTCACCAAGCTTTTGGAAGCGGAGGGTTATGTTCATGTCGATGGCGTGACCGATTCCCGCGAGGTGCTCGCCAAGCACGAAGCCGATCCTTACGATTTGATCCTGCTCGACATCCGTATGCCGCACATGGACGGCTATGAAATCATGGCGAGCCTGAAGAGCGCGGCCGGCGGAGTCATGCCGCCGGTGATGGTGCTCACCGCACAGGCCGACATGGAAACCAAGATCAAGGCCTTAGGCGCGGGCGCGCAGGACTTCTTGCACAAACCTTTCGACCGCGTTGAGGCCTTGACCCGCATCCACAACATGATCGAAGTCCAGGTGCTGCACAAGCAGATCCGCCGTCAGAACGAAGAGCTTGAACAAAAGGTTCAAGAACGCACTCAGGAGTTGGAGGACACCCGCCTGGACGTCGTGCGCCGCTTGGGCCGCGCGGCGGAATACAAGGACAACGAAACCGGCATGCACGTCGTGCGCATGAGTAAGATCGCGGAACTTCTGGGCAAGGCCATGGGCATGTCGAAGGAAGATAGCAAATTGTTGCTGCACGCCAGTCCCATGCATGACATCGGCAAGATCGGAATCGCCGATGCGGTGTTGCTCAAACCCGGCAAACTGGATGAAGACGAGTGGGAAGTGATGAAAACCCATACACTCATCGGTGCGGAAATTCTGGGCGATCATCCGTCGCCATTGATGCATATGGCCCGTCAAGTGGCGCTTTCGCATCATGAAAAATGGGACGGTTCGGGTTATCCCAAGGGCCTCGTGGGCGAAGACATTCCCCTGGTCGGACGCGTGACCGCGGTGGCCGATGTGTTCGATGCCTTGACGTCGGAACGGCCTTATAAAAAAGGCTGGCCCATTGGGGAAGCTGTCCAATATATCAAGGACCAAGCGGGCAGCCATTTCGACCCGGACGTGGTCGAACAGTTTTGCGAGCACATCGATGAGATCATCGATATCCGCAAGACTCACAGCGATACATTTGAAATTGAAAGCTGAGCTCCGGCCTCAGTTTTCACCGGAGCCTCCCCGTCATGTCTGATCGTTCCGCCCGTTTGTCGCTCGGTTTTTCGTGCGTGGGTCATACTTATTCCCATCTGGTCGCGCCGACGTTCTTCGTCGTCGCCCTGACGTTGGAAAAGGAGCTGGGCCTGACCCATGGCGAGGTGATCAGCCTGATCGTGCTGGGCAATATGCTTTACGGCTTGGCCGCGCCGGTGTCGGGCTGGCTCGGGGACAAATGGTCGGCGGCGGGTATGATGGCGCTCTATTATTTCGGCTTGGGCGCGGGCATGATTCTCACCGGTTTGGCCGCCACGCCGTTGCAGATGGCGGTGTTTCTGGCGTTCACCGGAATTTTCGGCTCCATCTATCACCCGGTCGGATTTGCATGGCTGGTCAGCCAAGTGGAAAAGAGGGGCCAGGCGCTCGGCATCAACGGCGTATTCGGCTCCATCGGGCCGTCCATCGCGGCGCTGTCCGCGGGTGTGCTCACGGATTTGATCAGTTGGCGTGCGGCTTTCATCGTGCCGGGCGCGGTGATCTTTGCCACCGGTCTGGTCTTTTTCGTGATGCTCAAAAGGGGCGCGGTGCATGACCGGGAAACCGTCACCGTTGCCCATCCCAAGCCGACCAAAGCGGAAGTGCTGCGCGTCGTCGCGGTGTTGGCGGTGACCATGCTGTGCACGGGGCTGATCTACCAAAGCACCTCGCCGGCCCTGCCCAAGATGTTTTCTGAGCGTTTCGATCTGTTCACGGAGGGCGGCGTGTTCGGCATCGGTGTGCTGGTCGCCCTGGTGTACGTGGTGGCTGGGGCGTTTCAGATCGTCGCCGGGCGCATGTGCGACCGTTACCCGTTGAAGCGGGTCTACCTGCTGGCGTTTATTTCGCAGATTCCGTTTCTGGTCCTGGCCGCGCAGTTCGGCGGCGGGGTCCTGCTGCTGGCCGCCTTGGTGATGGTATCGGCCAACCAAGCCGCGTTGCCGGTGGAAAATACTATGGTTGCGCGCTACGCGCCCAAGGACCGGCGCGCGTTCGCCTATGGCCTCAAGTTTATCGTCGCCTTCGGGTTCAGCGGTTTGGGCGTGTGGTTGGAAGGAGCGATCTACGACATGACCGGCGGGCTGCACTGGCTGTTCATGCTGCTTGCCTGCGTGGCGCTGGTGGGCTTCGCGGTGAGCTGGCTGCTACCCGACGATAAGGCGGCGGAGCCCCAACCCCAGCCCGCCGAGTAGAGTATTCACCGAAAGTTGCCGTCATTGCGAGCGAGCGCAATGAGCGGGGCAATCCATAAGCCTGTAACGAAAAGATTCTGGATTGCTTCGTTGCAGCTCAACTGCGCCTAAAGTCCTAAACGTTCGATCTCGATCTTCGGGCAGCGGTTTTGCACCACCACCAGTCCGGCTTCTTCGGCTTCGGCCTTGGCCTTGTCGTTGGCGATGTTGAGTTGCATCCACACCACCGAAATGCCCTTGTCGTCCGCAAGCCGGATGGCTTCACGGGTGATCTCGCCCGCAGCTTCGGAATTGCGGAAGATGTCGACCATGTCGTAAGGCCCCGGCGCGTCTTCCAGCGAGCCGTAAACGGTTTCGCCCAAGATCTCGCCCCCGGCTTGACCGGGATTGATGGGGATGACCTTGTAGCCCTGCTTTTGCAGGAACGCCATGACCTGATAGGACGGACGCGCGGGTTTGTTGGATGCGCCGACCAGTGCGATGGTGTTCACGGTTTCCAGGATGCCGGTGATCAGGTCGTTGGTTTCAGCTTTGCTCATGTGGTGATCAATCCTCCCAGGAGGGACGGTCTTTCCATTGGGGCAGGGGTTTCTTGTCGATGAAGGCGCGGATGCCTTGGCGGGTGTCCGGGTTTTGCATGTTCTGCGCCATGGTCTCGGATGCGATTTCGTAAGCCTCCCCGATGGGGCGGTCGATCTGGTTGAGGAATAGACGCTTGCCGAAGGTCACGGCGACCGGGGACTTCGACGCGATTTCCAGGGCCAGGTTTTCGACTTCGGTTTCCAGCACCTCCGCACCCACTTGGCGGTTGATGAGACCTAAGGTTTCCGCTTCTTCGGCGGAAATGAATTTGCCGGTATAGAGCAATTCCGCCGCCGCCTTGCGCCCGATGGCGCGGCTCACCGGAACCGAAGGCGTGGCGCAGAAAAGCCCTAGGTTGATGCCGGACGTGGCGAACTTGGACTGATCGGACGCGATGGCCAAGTCGCACTGCGCCACCAACTGACAACCCGCCGCTGTGGCGATGCCGTCGACGCAGGCGATCACCGGCTGGGGCAGATAGTGAATTTTCAGCATCATCTTGGCGCAGGCGTTGAACAGATCCTGACTGGGCTCCAGTTCGGGGTGGTGCATCATTTCCTTCAAATCGTGTCCCGCTGAAAACGCCTTGCCGGCACCGGAAATCACCACCACGCGCACGGAGCCGTCGTCGGCCAAGCGGTCCAGTTCGGCGATGAGCGCCGCGATCATCGCCTCGGACAGCGCATTGAGTTGGCCCGGGCGGTTGAGCGTCAGCCACGCCACCTGGTCTTTGTCTTCGCGGAGGATGAGTTGATCGTCTGCGTCAGGGGAGGTCATGGCCATGGTCTCTCTCGTTTAGGTCTCACAACGTTCGCCATGTTGGTCTTTTGCGCCCTGTCTGTCCAGGGGGCGGTTGTTGTTTCAATAGCTGTTGTGTCATGGCAGGGCTCTCATATAAATTAAGACGTCTCAGGCAGTTAGGGGGTATTCATGGACATTTGGATTGTGTTGGGCGTGATCGCCTTCATCTTGGTGGTCATCTATTCCATGTACGCGAAGTCCATTCGCCTGCGCAACCAGGTGCTCGAAGCGCTGGGCGCCATCGATGTGCAGTTGCGCAAGCGTCACGATCTGCTGCCCAATCTCTTGAAAATGGCGCAGAAGTATCTGGACCACGAACGCGAGTTGATGGAAAGCGTCACCAATCTACGCAATCAGGCCCAGGTGACCTACGACCGCACCGATCCCGACGCCGTGTCCAGACACCTAGTGCTGGAAGGGCGATTGTCCCAGGCCACTGGGCGGCTGTTCAACATGGTGGCGGAAGCCTACCCGGACATGAAATCACACGAGATCGTCTCCAACGCCCAGGAGACCTTTACAGAGGTCGAAAGCCACATCGCCGCTGCGCGGCGCTTTTACAACGCCGCCGTGACGGACCTGAACAACTTCGCCCAGGTCCAGCCCATGGCCGCCATCGCCGCCATGGTTGGCGTGCGCCCGTTCCCGTATTTCGAGGAGAGTAATGAGACCGTGCGTGCGCCAGTGGATGTCGATATCTATATGAAGTGACCGGCATGAGGCGGGCGGCATGA
>JANQJR010000067.1 GCA_028281525.1 Magnetovibrio sp. | reverse complement strand
CTGACGCGTGGAACACCACAATCCACAGTGGCGGCAAGTACGCGCCGCACGAACCACCACAAAGCACCATTGATTTGGCGCACAAGGCCCAGGCCTTGTTCGGCATGGATTTCACCACCGTGGACGTGGCCGACACCGACGCGGGCCCGATTGTTTTTGAAGTTTCCGCCTTCGGCGGATTCAAGGGCGCGAAGGAAGGTATCGGTATCGACGCCGCCGATCTGTATGCGGACTATATGATCGAAAAGGTAAAACCGTGAGCGACGCGCAGACATTCGTAGACATGATGACGGATGGCCATCCCTTGACCGAGGGCCAAGTGGTGCTCGACCTGGGCGGCCTGAAGATCGCGCTTAAGTCCAATTCGCACACGCTGTTGGAGCGGTTGGGTATCTATTTCGCCCACGTCTTGGGTGTGGGCCCGGCTGACATTGACGTCCTGGCGATCGAACGGGACGTCATGGATTTGGGCGTAGATTTTGTCGACTGGGCGCGCGAACCGGGCAAGACCGGGCGCAAGGACGCGTACTTCGATCTGGAAGGTGAGCGCCTGGTGCAAAAAGTGCGCACCGGCATGGTGTTCCTGCAAAGCAAAACGCACCGCATCGCAGCCGGGCCGTGCCTGGAATTCGACAACCAGGTGATCAACTTCATCAACGCGCAATATATGAATTGGCTGCAACAGAACGGACAGTTGATCTGCCACGCATCGGGCCTGGTGATGGATGACCGGTGTCTGGCCATGGCGGGGCTGTCGGGGGGCGGCAAGTCCACTTTGATGTTGAACATGATGGATGAGGGGGGCGTCCATTACCTGACCAACGACCGTTTGTTCCTGTCCAAGGATGGCGCGCGCGTCAAAGCCACCGGCATCCCGAAACTGCCGCGCATCAACCCTGGCACCATCGTCCACAACCCGGTCCTGGAGCACATATTGCCCGAAGAGCGTGTCGCGGAGTTGTTGGCGCTGCCCAAGAATGATCTTTGGGATTTGGAAGAAAAATACGATGTGGATGTCGAAGGTCTTTACGGCGAAAGTAAGATCACGCCTGTGACCGAATTGGCGGCGTTTCTGGTGTTGCATTGGGATCGCGGCAGCGATGTGCCGTGCACCGTCAAACCCGCCGACTTGGCCGAACGTTCCGATCTTCTGGGTGCGATCATGAAATCGCCGGGGCCGTTTTATCAGTTCAAAGACGGCTCGTTTTTCCAAGACGATATGCCCCTCGACCCCACGCCGTATCTGGATATCCTGGCTGATATACCGGTGTTCGAAGCCACCGGTGGTATCGATTTCGACGCGGCGGCTAGGTTCTGTCTGGATCATATGAAAGCAAAGGCGGCCTAGGATGATAGGGAAGGCGATGATGCGTGAACTGCTGATTCTGCGTCACGGTAAAGCGCACCCGCAGGAGGATGCGGACGACGACAAGACACGCGAGCTTAAGGACAAGGGCAAACGCAACGCCCAGCGCGTCGGTGTGTGGTTGGCGCAAAACGGCCTGCTGCCCGATCATGTCATCAGTTCGCACGCGACGCGCGCCAAACGCACGGCGGAAAAATGTTGTAAAAGCGCTGGGCTCGACGGTTCCATGGTCTACAAGGACGCCCGCGTTTACGAGGCGACGCTGACCAATCTGCTCGATGTGTTGCGCGAAACCCCCGACGATCGCAGCCGGGTTTTGTTGGTCGGCCACAATCCGTCCCTGGAGGCTTTGCTGGTGCATTTGAGCCGCGCCCCGGTGCCGCGCAACGAAAAGGACGGTTTTTTGGTGACGGGCGCGTTGGCGCATTTGCGCTTCGAGGGCCGCTGGAAAGATTTGCGCCAGCATTGCGCGGAACTGCTGGATGTGATCGAACCGGGCGCTCTGCCACGTCTGTTTCCTTATCCGGATATCCATGGCGCCGAAGAACGCGCGCGTCCAGCGTATTACTACACCCAGTCTTCGGTGGTGCCATTCCGCCGCACGGACGCGGGCTTGGAAGTACTGATCATTTCGTCCAGCAAACAGCGCCACTGGGTGATCCCCAAGGGCATCCATGACCCCGGCCATACGGCGCAAGATTCTGCGGCTAAGGAAGCGTTCGAGGAGGCCGGCGTCGAAGGCCGGGTGCTGAACAGCTTGATCGGCAACTACAGTTACGAAAAATGGGACGCGACCTGTGACGTCGAGGTCTACCCCATGGAGGTGACCCGCGAACTGCCGGAAGATGAGTGGGCGGAAAGCCACCGCGGTCGCAAATGGGTGAGCGTCGAGGAAGCCGCATCCCTGGTCTTGAACGATGATGTGAAACGAATCATCGCAAATCTGCCCGATGCTTTGGCGAAGGAGGAGGCATGAGCCGCTGCCTCGCCGTTTTCCTGCGCCACGGGGACTACTTTCAACGCCCGAACGCGCCCAGCGCACACCAACCCTTTCCGCTGACCGACAACGGTAAGGTCCAGGCCCACGGCGCGTCCTTGCTGTTGGCGGCCATGGCGAAGGGGCAAGGATGCATCATTCATCCGGTGATCCATGCCTCCAACCTGTTGCGTGCGTGGCAGACCGCCGACATCATCCGCCAGGATTTGGGCGGCATCGATCATGTGCAGGGTTTCAACGAACTGGTGGAACGGGGCGTGGGCATCGCCAACAACCTGAGCGTGGCGGAAATCGAAGCGGTGTTGCAACGCGACCCGCGTTACGACGACCCGCCAGCGGGATGGAAAAGCGACAGCCATTACCGGCTGCCGTTTTCCGGTGCGGAATCCTTGATGGAGGCGGGCCAACGCGTTGCCGCACACGTGCGCGGTGCGATGGCCGTGTTGGCGGAATCGGATAGGGATACGATGATGGTCTTCGTCGGGCATGGTGCGGCGTTCCGCCACGCCGCCCATGTTCTGGGTGCGTTGGCATTCGAGGATATCGCGAAACTCAGCATGCATCACGCTACCCCCGTGGCCTTGGAAGACAGAGGTGATGAGCCCTGGGCCCATGTGGCCGGGGAGTGGAAAGTGCGCGGCGAAAAAGAAGAAACGTTGGATTGAGTATGCACAAGCGCAAATCCAAAGCGGTTATTCACTATCACGGTAAGTCGTACCTGCAGGTGCGTTTGCCCCGTGAAGGGCGCGATTGGACCCACGGTGGGCTCAAATCCATCGCCAAGGACGGCGACGACGTCAATGTGTTGGTGTCCACCCTGTCGCATCTGAACGAGCAAAAGCTCTGGCAATGGCCGAAACGCCGCCACTTCTTCTTTTCCGATCTGCATGGCGATCCGGACGCTTTCGCCGCGTCCCTGGTCGCTTCCGGCGGAATCAGGAAAACCGGCAAGAAGCCTTGGGATTTCAAACTCACCCGCGTCGGCAAAGACGCCGTTTTCGTGATTGGCGGGGATTGCTTCGACAAGGGGCCGAGTTCTTTGGGGCTCTTGCGCACCGTCCGTCATCTGATCGAAGAAGGCGCACGGGTGCGGTTGTTGGCGGGCAATCACGATGTGCGGGTGAAGCTCGGCATGGCCGTTGTCGGGCGCAACAAGGAAGCCCACAACGAACATTTTTTCATCCGCACCGGACAGAAGATCATCCCGCTGATCAAGGAGATTTGGGACGATTACTTGAAAGACGGGAAGAAACTCAAAGGCATCCCGAGCGAAAAGGAATGCCGCAAGCGTTTATATCCGTCGGACAAGTGGTTCGACAACTTCCCTAAGTTGGCCGAAGGCCAAGTGCGTCCCCAACAAATCCGGCGCGAAATGGTGCGTATCCGCAAGAAGCGGGAGCGCTTCGAAAAACTCTGCGCCGCGCAGGGGCTAACGTTGCGTCACGTCTATGCGGCAGCGAAGACATGGCAAGAGTTGTTTTTAAAACCGAACGGAGAGTTCGCATGGTTCTACAAACGCATGCGCCTGAGCTACCGTGCGGGGTCGATCCTGTTCGTGCACGCCGGTCTCGACAACGTTATCGCCAAACGGCTGCGCGGCGGTGGTGTCAAGGCGCTGAATGCAGAGTTTCGTGATGCCTTGAAAGGCAAGCCGTTCGATTTCTATTACGGGTCTCTGTGCAACACCATTCGCACCAAGTACCGCAGCGTCGATCTGCCGTTTTCGGAAAAGGGCGCGCGCCACGTGCGCCAGGCGGGAATCAGCGCGGTAATCCACGGGCACCGCAATTTGCATCATGGCCAACGGTTGGCGGGGCGGCGCAGTTTGCTCAGTTTCGAGTGCGATGCCAGCCTGGATAGCCAGACCCGCGTTAAGGAACGCGTGCGTGGGCGTGGTGCGGCGGTGACGATCGTCGAGCCGCAAGGTAAAATCCTCGGCGTGTCCAGCGACTATCCGTACGTCAAGGTTTTCGAACCCGGCGCGACCCTCAAGGAGCTTAAGAAGGGGCGCAAAAAGATGAGGCGCAAGGTATGAAACAAAACAATGTAAAGCAGAATGGGCGTTTTCGTCATGAATCCCTGCAGGATCAAGACACCATCAAGGATTTGTTGAAATCCATTACGGCAGGAATTGGTCAGGGCAAGATCACGCTGTCCGATGGGGATGGAAGTATGACCTTGGAGCCCGCGGGGCTGCTCAGGCTCAAGATCAACGCATCAGCGGACGATGACCTCAACAAACTCGACATCCGCATCTCCTGGCAAGGCGAAACGGAAAAGCCCGGCAAAAAGACGTTAAAGATCAAGTGACGTCGTGCGCTTCGAGGAACAGTGCCTGGGATAGACTATCGAAAAACTGCTGATAGGGTATGGCATCGCTGACGGCCTTGATGTTGCGTTGTGCGCTGGCGCGTACGACGACTTGGCTGTCACCCCGCGGTCGAACCGTGACCGTCATTTTCAAAAGAAAATTTCCGGCTTTGGTCGCCGTGACGAGGCCAAGGGTGTTGTCGACTTTGTCGACCGTGAAACCCAGGTCCTGAAGGGTTGCGATCACCGTGCGTACGGTGAGCGTAACGTCATTCGTGTCGAAAGCACGTGTTTGCACCGAGCGCAACGCAACCTGGCTTTTGTCCATGGCGAGGATTTGTTGGCGCGAATCCATTTGGCATCCGGCAACCAGGGCTGTAAGTCCGATGATGCAACATACCTTGGCGATTGAACGGGTCATATGTGGTGCGCCTCCAAGAACAGGGACTGCGAGAGCTTGTTAAAAAAGTTTTGGTAAATCGCGGGGTCCGAGATGGGTTTGCCGTGGGAGAATCTGGCGGTCACGCTTTGCTGAATTTCCTGGAACGTGGCCCGAACCCGAATGCCACCCGTTTTGAGCGGTGTGGTCGTGACCGTAACGCGGATATCGTAGCCGTAGCTCCATTGGTTTCGGTCTTGGCCCTTCGATCCGGATACCACACCGGTTTTCAAGTCCGTCTCGTCGAGTTTATAGCCAAGGTCTTGTAAGAGGCCGACCGCAGCATTGAGCACGGTGGCTTCGTCTTCGGTTTCGAACATGCGCGAGTCCATGGCGCGCTTTTGCGCCATACTGACGGTCGAAGTGAAGCCCGACTGCGGGGCATGAGCTGTCTGGCAGCCTGTGAGCAACAATAAGGCGGCGCATGCGCTCAGGACGTGACGGTACGGCATCATGATCAGAAGCTGCTGTAGCGGTACGCGAAATCGCGAACCTGGCTGTTCTCGTCGAACTTGATGATGATGGTCAGCGTGCGTTGGGATGTTTTGGCGGCTCCGGAGCCGCTTTGGTACCCCGCGCCACCGGCACCGCCGGCGAGGCCTCGATTGCCAATCAATGCACCACCCAAAATCAGGGCGTTAACGCCACCGGATGATGCCGAATAGACCTGTTCGGTGCTGATCTTGTCGTACACCCAGTTTTCCCGGCGTTGGCTGTCGGTGGTGACCATGTTGGGCGAGCCCAAAACAGAGACGACGTCGGCGGACGACATGCCGACCTTGATTTCACGCTGCACCGTACCGACGGAGATACGCTCATCCTGCGTATTCGCGGCCTGCACGTCGGCGGCATGCTGTTGCGCCGTTTTGCATCCTGTGAGAAGAGCCAAGCCAAGGGCGCATGCCGCAATCGGCAAAATCGAACTCATTTTTCGCATGTGACGGTTTCCTACTGAGAATTCGGGGATTCTGGCGTTGTTTCGCTGGTGTTGAGCGCGGTGCTTTCGCTTTCCGGCGGCATCGCATCTTCGTCATACAGCGCATCCAGGAACAAGGCCTGGGACAGGGGGGCGAAAAAGCGCTGCTGATAGAATTCGGCGCTGTCGACCTGATGCGGGACGGTCTGATAATTCACTTTGACGATAGCGTTGGCGCGCACAGCGGTTGCGTCATCCCCTTTTTTGTTCACGGTGGCCGTGAGGTCCAACATCGCGAGCTTATTGCCGGAAATGACGCCCGCTTCCGGTTCGACGGACGTCATGGAATAGCCTAGGTCCTGCATCACGGAGATGACCGCCCGGAAGACCTTGCGCTCATCAGAGGTTTCGAACACGCGGCTTTGTATGCTGCGCAATTCAAGGGCGCTTTTCTGGCTCAGCACGACGTTTTGGGTGGTTTGGCAGGCCGAAACGGACAGGCTCAGCAAAGCGAGCACGGCGGCCATGCGAATCTGTTTGTTGATCATCATATTTCGTTCGCCTCCAGGAACACGCTGGCGGACAGTTTATCGAAAAACTGTTGGTAGATTTCGAGGTCCGTGATGATTTCCGCTTTCCAAAGCTGGCCCTGGTTGTTGGTGATGTGGCGGTCGAACATCACCCGCACGACAGACGACGTTTCGTTCGTCTGATTCACGACCAAGGACACGTTGATCTGCTGGCTTTCATCATAGATCATCTGGTGGGAGTTGCCTCCAATCGCAGCAAGTATGACGAGCGCCACCTGTCCCGCGACCTGTGCGGCTTCGATGGCGTCACGGTCCTTCGCACCGGAGATCACGCCGAATTCCGTCGATGTGGTTTGGATGTTGAATCCCAAGTCTTGGAGCGTCGCCGTGGACGCTTCGATCAGGCGTTGTGTTTCCAAGGTGTCGAAGCGGCGCGATTGCATGGCGCGCAAGGAAGAGACGGTTTCACCTTCCACAAGCGGTGGGCCGCCGATTTTCAGTGCGTGCTCATTCGGCGGTACGCAGGCGGCGAGCGCCAAAAGGCTCGTGGCGATGATGCCGTGGCGGATGAATCTCGTGGATAAATGCATGTCCCCTCCGTAAAGCGTAATATTTAAGCTGCCCGACAGGAAATTACCACAGGCATGTGTAAATACAAGTGGTAGGATGGTCGCGAACATCCCTCATAGGATGATATGCTGTAAGGCGTTTCTTCTTTGGCGATTTTCTTTGGTGAATATATTCGAATGATCTAATATAATGCCTGTTCGTTTTGGGCGCAGGGCGTCCGTAAAGGCTTCTAAGAGGAGGGACAGATGCGTCTGATGAAGATGGCCAAGATAGTTGCCGTGGCGGGCATGATTGCGGGCGCGGGGTTCGTCGCGTCCGATGCGAAGGCCTGGGGCCCCGGTTGGGGTGGTCCTGGCTGGGGCGGTCCGGGTTGGGGCAACGGTTGGGGCCCCTGGGGCGGCAACAACTGGGGCAACAACGGTTGGGGTGACGGCTGGGGCGATATGCTCGGCGACTTTGACGTGAACATTCGCATGCGCGGCATGGGCAACATGTTCAACGGCTGGGACGGTAGGAACGGCTGGAATGGATACAACGGCTACGGTCCCTACGGCTGGCGCGCGCCGTACGGCTATGCGCCTTACGGTTACGGTGCGCCGGTGGCCCCATACGCGCCGCCACCCGCGCCTGTCGCACCGGCGCAATAACACGCTTTGCATTTCAGAACCACCGAGGGGCTGCCATCCGGCGGCCCCTTTTGGGTGTTGGGGCGTGGATGACGCTGCAGTTCGAAGAAAGCGGTTGAGCCACCGTATTCCAAGGGTATTCTGACGTATGGCCTGAGACGGGCTGCCTGGTATGGGCGCCCACCCCCTATAAGGATGCGACCATGAAAGATGTGCAACGCTACGTCGGCATCGACAAGGAAATCAACGGCGGCATGACCGATACCGCCAAGATCATCCGCGATGCCTGGGTGTTTGGCCTGATTCCCGAAACGGAAACCTGCGAAGGCTGGCTAGCTGCGGGGATCGAGGATCTGTGGCGCAAGGTCAACGCGGAATGGGAAAAGTATAACTTCCAGGTCGCCAACCTCCCCGACGACATGCGTGAAAATTTCATGCGCATTCAGACCGAGGCGTTGGAAAAAGCCAAAGCCCAGGGGTGGGCTGGCGAAGACGCGCTGGTCGGAGACGATTAAAGCGGCCCGAAGGACGGACAGGAGACGGCGATGCCGGTGCTGCCCAGCGGACGTTTTGTGGATATCACGGCTGACCGCGCCCGTTTTCACGCGGGACGCGCGGGCTTGCGGGTTAAAGCCAAAACGCCTCACGTCCATCTTTATGCCTTGGTGGACATCCTGGTTGAACATCCCCGTGTGACGGGCGCCACGCGGCGTATCGACTTTTCAGGCCATACGCTTGCCGATGTCGGCTGGCTTCGGAAGTGGGACGATAAGGATCGCGAGTTTTTTACCGCCTGGGTCCGCGAAGCACCGCAGTTTCGCGTCATTGAACAGGCACGCCGCCGTCTTCTCGCCGAAGAGGTGAAACCCCGCGAATACGTGTTCGATTATCCCGAACGGCTCTACAGTTCGTTGCGAACGCGTGTTGGACAGCTAAATCTGCCGCGCGCCAAGGCGCCGCAATGGCGTCAAACGCTTGTGAATCTGCAAAATGACGGCATTCGCCTCGAAGAACTGGAGTGGTCCGGGATCTTGGGCGTTCTCGACGGCCTGTCCGAAGACCGTGTTATCGACAAGGCGGTCATCACCGACAGCATGGATTTTTCCGCCATTCGCCCGCGTTTGAGCCATGAGCTGGTGTGCGCGCAAGGTTGCAGCCTGCCGTTCGTTGAGGTTGCCCAAAAGCTCAAGGGCTACCAGCTGCAACAGGCGGGCCTGCCCGTCGGGGACGATGACATCGGCGTCATTCGTCTCAGCAGCGAAGAACCGTCTTATAAGATCGGGGTCCTTTGGCCGGGGGGGCGCACGATTTCCGCCGGCACGTTCTCGGCGTGGTTCGTCCTCGGTCCTTACGGTGAAGCGATCACCGATGGCACGTCGAAAAAACGCAAATTGTTCGAGAGCCAAGACCGGGCCATTGAAGTTGCCAAAAGCAATGCGTTGCGCAATGGCCGGGTGCGTTGCGATATGGTGGAAAACGCCCGCTACGATTACATGACTCTTCACGGCGGCACGCAATACCGCGAATGGTTGGTGACGCTGCCGGAATATGCGCACACGCACTTCAGCGGCCATTACTTTGAACGCAACATCCTTGCGCACATTCGCACCAAAATCCGCGAAACCCAAAATGGTGAGCGGGTTTTGTTTGTCGAGGAGTTGCAAAGCGACTGGCACCAAGCGCTGGCGCGACGCGCGGCGCGGGGAATCATTCCGCGCGCGCCGTTTCGCAACGATTGGGCTGCATTGGCCATGAAGTTGATGCTTTTGCATGTTGTCGCCGAAGACTTGGACGGCATCGCTTGGGCGAATGGCAAGATCCATGAACTACGCTACGATAAACCCTTGCCGCCATTGCGCCGTCTATATGACAAGACCATACCGGGCGCGTTTAACCGCCTGATGAAGCCTTGGGGCGTCAAGATGATCGGGCATGGATTGTTCGACACGCGCAGCCCATGGCTGTGTGCCGTGCGCGATCGCGACGTTTGGCGGGTCAAAGGCGGGGGTGGAAAATTCTCCACGCGGGCGCGCTACACCAAATACGAGGCCATGCGTGTCGTCCAGCGTCACAGCAAGGCGGTGACCATGACATTTCCCATGGTGCTCATCAACGATGACATCCGCGCGCACATCACCACGCAGGGCTTGCCTTTGTTCGGCAGCAAAATTTTTATGCCTTCTGAGGAGCGGAATCCTTAAGTTCCGCAAAATGTCGTGTGCACCACCTCATCCGGCTGCGGGGGCGCTTGGTATGCATGGAACGCGGGTTGATCCTCGAACGGGTGGGAGAGGACCGTCAGCAAGTCCTCGAAAAGGCTGAAGTCGCCGTTGCGGGCAAGCTCGATCATCTGTTCGATCCTGTGGTTGCGCGGAATGAAGGCCGGATTGGCGGTGCACATCGTTTCATGGACGTCGCCCGGCGGGCAGCCTTCTTCGTTCAGACGCGCGCGCCACTTTACGAGCCAGGCGTCGAGCGCTTGGCCGTCTTTGAACATGCTGCGGATTTCGGCAAAATCCGGATTGGCGCCATCCTCCATTCCGGATGCGAGCCCGCGAAACACCAAAGTGAAATCCGCGCCGCTTTTGGCCATTTGCGTCAACAGGGCTTGCGCCAATGTGGCGTCGCCGGGCTTGATCTGTTCCAGCCCCAGCTTGGCGTTGAACACACGAGTCCATTCCGCTTCGTGTTTTTCCTCGAACGTGTCCAACGCGGTTTGCGCGATCCCTATGGCTTTGTCTTGATGTTCGTGCAGCAACGGCACCAGTGTCGAAGCCAGCCGGGACAGATTCCACTTGGCGATGTGGGGCTGGTTGGCATAGGCGTAACGGCCCATCTGATCGATATAACTGAACACCGTGAGCGGGTGATAGGTGTCCATGAACGCGCAGGGGCCATAGTCGATGGTTTCGCCGCTGATCGACATGTTGTCGGTGTTCATCACGCCATGAATGAAACCCACGCCCATCCATTGCGCGACGAGCCGGGCCTGGCGTTGCAAAACCTGTTCGAACAAGGTCAGATAGGGGTGATCGGACGCGCGGCAATCGGGGTAAAAACGTTCGATCGCATAATCGGCCAGGGTGTGCACGGACTCATAATCACCGCGCGAAGCGAAATATTCAAAGGTGCCAACACGCACGTGACCTTTGGCGATGCGCGTCAGGATCGCGCCCGGCAGGATCTCTTCGCGGACCACGCTCTCGCCTGTCGTCACCGCCGCCAGGGCGCGGGTTGTAGGGACACCCAAAGCCGCCATGGCTTCGCTGACGACATACTCGCGCAACACCGGGCCTAACCAGGCGCGTCCATCGCCATTGCGCGAATAGGGCGTGCGGCCCGACCCTTTCAAATGGATGTCGAAACGCTCTCCATCTTGGTTTTGGACTTCTCCCAGCAAGATCGCCCGTCCATCGCCCAACTGCGGCACGAAGTTGCCGAACTGGTGGCCCGCATACGCCATGGCCACGGGCTCAGACGCATCCGGAATGCGGTTTCCAGCCAAAACTTCGAGGCCTGCGGGCGAGGTCAGATAGTCCACATCGATCTGCAGGGATCGGGCCAGGTCGGCGTTCACCTTGATCAACGCGGGCGCACTCACGGGAATGGGTTCGACCCGGCTGTAAAACGGCTCGGGCAGGCTCGCGTACGTGTTGTCGAACGGAATCGGCGCGCGGTTGGTTCGCGGTCGGGCGCTAAAATTTGTCATGGTTCTAATGTGGGAGAAAGAAAGTGATTTGCAACGCTTTAGATAGGATCCGGTAACCCAGACAAGCAAAAACCCCCGGCTTTCGCCGGGGGGGGTGATTGGTCGGAGTGAGAGAATTTGAACCTCCGGCCCCTGTCTCCCGAAAAAAAAGATATTGGAGTGAGTGGGGCGAGGCGATCATTGCAGCGCCGTTGCCGTCTGCGGAACGGGTGAGCGTTAGACTTCCCTGTTTTCCAAGGATTGAACCCAGCGCAACACTTCGGCCACAGGCTCGATCAAATCTGTCGGAATATGCTCGTCCACGTCCGATTGGCCGTGCAGTGCGCGCGCCAGGGGAATGTTCTGCATCACGGGAATGCCCTCTTCCTTAGCGATTTCGATCATACGGTGGGCGATGTGGTCCGTACCTTTCGCCATGATCACTGGCAGGGGTGTTTCCTCGGCGTCGTAGTACAGGGCGATGGCGATATGGGTTGGGTTTGTCACGAGTACACTCGACTTTCTTACGCGTTCTGAGGTGTCATGCATGAGCAATTCCTGGTGCAGTTGTTTGCGCATGCTTTTGATCAGGGGGTCGCCTTCGGATTCCTTGTATTCGCGTTTGACCTCATCTTTCGACATCTTGAGCTTTTTGAGGTGCTGGAGCTTTTGGAAGATGTAGTCGAATCCGGCAATGGCGACAAACACGGGAATGGAGTAGACCGTGATTTGGATCAACATCTCACCCGTAACGGCGAATACGCATTGCAGGCCGCACCTGGGCGCTTGCAGGAGTGACGGGATGTTGTTGGTGATGACAATCGTCAAGATGACGACCAAAGTTCCAATTTTGATCAACGACTTGATCAGCTCCATTAGGCTTTTCAATGAAACAATGTTTTTTAGATTTGAGGCCGGATTGATTTTTTTCAGTGACGGCGCCGCGGCTTTTGGGGAAACCAAAAAACCGATCTGAAAGTAGTTCGATGCGATTCCCAAAACCAGAACCAGCAGACAGAAGGGGACGAGGATATTGATCCCTATATCTTTTAAGAGCGTATAGGCGTACCCGATGGCGCTTTTGCGGTCTTCGAATTCATAAATGTAATGGTAATCCATAAGCACGGCTTTCAGGCTTGCGAAATAGGACGGAACCTGAAAAATCAGAAACAGCATCGTTGCCGTCATAAGCACCGCGGAAGCGACTTCCGTGCTTTTGGCGACCTGGCCTTCCTTGCGCGCATCGCGCAACTTTTTGGGTGTCGGTTGTTCCGTTTTCTCACTCATTTAAAGACCGCTCCCATGTTCCCCATGAGATCCCCCAAGTGATGCAGCTCATCCGAAAGGAACGTAAGCAGCAAGGGGAAATACAGAATCAAAATAAACACGCCCATCGCGCTTTTTACCGGCATGGCCAGGAAAAACACGTTCAACTGCGGCGCGAAGCGACTGACCAGGGCCAGCGCAAGCTCGGAAAGGAACATCGCAATGATAATGGGTGCCGACAGCACGATGGTGAGCCACATCAACCGATCGAGCATCGATAAGTATACGCTTGCCATGTCAGCGCTGAAGGTCGGAAAGAATTCGGTAACCGGCCACACGGAATAGCTGCTGTAGATGAAATCCAGGAGCAGAAGGAAACTGCCGCTGGCCAGAAAGAAAGTTGCAAATGCGCGGGTGAACAGCATCCCCATGGGCGTCGTTTCGGATCCGGTCAGCGGGTCCATGGAACTGGCCATGGCCGCGCCGCGCTGGTTGTCGATATAGGCGCCGATGGCTTCGGCCGCCCAAAATGGGATGACCAAAGGAAACGCCAACAAGAAACCGACCATGACTTCCTTGAAAATGATCAGCGGTAGGTTGGACGTTTCCACTTGTCCTGCGTCTACGCTCAACACCAGGGGCGGAACCAGAATAAGGCACAGGCTGACGGCGAAACTGTTGCGCAGCATGCCGGGCAGGAACCCTTTCGCGAACACGGGAAATACGGCCATGATCGTCAAAAACCGCGGGACGACCATCGCAAGGACGACCATGACCTGGTTTGTTTCCGTGAGAAAAAAGTTCATCGCGCAAGACTTGGCAAGATGTCAAAGACCATGATCGAAAACTGGTACAACGTGTGTCCCGCCCATCCGCCAAAGGCGAATAAGGTGATGATCACGGCGACGAGTTTGAGAATGAAGCCGAGGGTTTGTTCTTGGATTTGGGTCAATGCCTGGAACAAACTCACCAGCACGCCGACAATCGTCGCCGCCAGAATGGGGGGCAAGGACAGCACAAGGACGAGCATCAGCGTGCGGGATATGAGATTGATGATTTGCAGGTTTTCCATGAAACCTTTCCCACTTTACTGATACGTTAGAACCAGCCCATAAATCAGGCGCGACCACCCGTCGACGGCGACGAACAAAAACAATTTAAACGGCAGGGAAATCGTCATTGGCGACACCATCATCATGCCCATGGCGAGCAGGATGTTGGATATGATCAGGTCGATGGCGATGAACGGCAGGTACAAAAGAAACCCGATTTCAAAAGCCATGGTGAGCTCCGAAACCGTGAAAGAGGGGATCAGCACGAAATAGCTGTCCTTGTCGATGTTGGCGGCCAAATCCTCCGGCCAGATTTTCTTTGTGGTTTCGGTGAAAAATTCGCGCGTCGCATCATCCGAATGCTTGCTTAAGAACAAGCGCAGCGGTTCGGCCGCCTGTTCGACCTTGGTAAAAAAGTCGGCGGTCTGGCTGAGCTCAATCGGCGTTTGTTTGACGATTTGGTAAATCTCATGTCCGATCGGTGCCATGACGTACAATGTCAGAATGATCGACAAACCATAGAGCGCGGAGTTGGGTGGAACCTGTTGAACGCCAAGGGCATTGCGGACAAGTGACAGGACAACGGCGAACTTTACAAACGAAGTGACCATAATCGCGACGAAGGGCACCAGGGCCATCACGGCCATGATCCCGATCAGCACTAGGGGATTTGGAAGTTCAGTCATTTACCCATTCACCGCTCTGGTTCGCTGGTTCGTTGTGGGGGTGAGTTATCGATTGAGTCTCAGCACGCGCACCCCGGCCTTGCCGTCGATCGTGACCAATTCTCCTTGGCCGACGTATAGGCCGTTTACGTTGATATGAACGAGGTCTTCAATGTCCGCCGGCAATTCGAGAATTGTGCCTTCGCACAGGGCTTGCACCTCCTGAAGCGTGAGGGAGAGTTGCCCAACATCGAAACGGACGGTCATGGGGATATCCGCCATGTCGCGCGGGTTGATGATCGGCTCAGCGGTTGCCGTCGCGTCCGTATCGGCAGGCTGAGCGAATTCTGCGTCCGTGTCTAAGGGGGGGGCTGCAACATCCTCTTCCGGTTCCGCCGCAAGGCCGGCAGTATCGGTTTCATC
This sequence comes from Magnetovibrio sp., assembly GCA_028281525.1. Lineage (GTDB taxonomy): Bacteria > Pseudomonadota > Alphaproteobacteria > Rhodospirillales > Magnetovibrionaceae > Magnetovibrio. Next base: position 19,430 of record JANQJR010000067.1, on the reverse strand, counting down.
GGCGGCGGGATCTGGGAGGCTGTCTTCGAATTCATGCTCCGCAATGTCAGTGTTGTCGTTCATGTGATGCCTCGATCTTGTAATTGTGAGTTGGTTGCCCGCAATGCGGCCGGCAAGAAGCTGCCCGCCCAACGCGATGGTGCACTCCAGGGCGGTTTCGCTGCGTTGTATGGGGCACAAGAGGATGTCGCCAATTCCCAAGTTCCGGAGGTCTCTGACAGCCAGGGACAGTCGGCCGATGGTCAAAGGCAGGTGCATGGGCAATCCATCGTTCGTGGACGGGGATGGGAAGTCGATGGGCTGCCAGTCGTCACTGATGGCGACGGCGACTTTGACGGCCTGAGCACCGGGAGGGACGACCGAATACGTTTGGTAGTTGGAAAAATCGTCACCATCGGGAGGGGCAATGTTTAAAAAACGAATATATACGCCCGATGCTTCTTCCAAGCGTTCCAGATGATTGGTCAACGCGACTTCCAATACTGCGCTTTGCAATTCATCGGGTAGGCGATAATCGGCCGGCAATTCGAAATGATGCTTGATGATTTCATCGGCAAACGCCTTTTCGAAAATGGCTCTTATGTCGGAAGAGCCAACCCGGGCTTCAAGAACCAGGGGATTTTGGAATTCCGCTTCGCCGACCCAAGTCTGCTTGGCACCAAGAGCACGGCAGAACCCTGCAACGAGCTCGGAAATCGCGGTGTTTCGAGACACCTCATGGGCTGAAACGCTTGGCGCGACAAAGGGTAGAATTGACTGTGTCGAATTTTCCACGGCGAGCACTTTTTTCAAAATTTACAGGGTCTTTCTTCAACACACGCTTAGTAACAGGGGATTTTCGAAAGTTGCTCCGCTCAGAAATATTTTGGAAACAACACGCAACTTTCGCCGGGGGTGGTGACTAATTTATAGATGAAGACGGATTTAAGCCTCGAATGCGGGAAGGGCGGTGCGGTCGTTCCCGTGTGGTCCCCAGTGTGTTTTGGATTGAACTGTGTGTAGAGCGTTGCGTTGATGTCCGGACTGATCCTAAAAATATTAGAAGGTCCAAACGTCGGAGCCGTCGCCCGAATTGTCGATGGAGAAAACATCGTCGGGCGGGATTTCGATTGCGATATCGTTTTGTCGGAGCCGAGCGTTGCGTCGCGTCATCTCACCATTGTGTTGGATGGCGAGCGATTGGGCCTCAAAGCGCTGGATCAAGCTGTTTATGTAGGAACCGATCCGTTACATGCGAACGATGAGGCGGCGTATACCCTGTACACGCCGATCAAGCTTGGCAATACGATCATTGCAATCGGCGCTGAAGGGGATGATGCGTGGGCGCAAATTAAATACGACGCGCTTATCGGACTTCAAATCGAAGTGGAAGATGAAGACGTCACGCCTCCGGGCGAGGACGAGCCGTCCTCCGAAGAGGGAGACGCGGACCCCGCCGTTTTGTCCAATCAGGATGAAGCTGCGTCCGAACCTCAAACCGGCGCAAGTCGAACCGAAAAGTCTGCCGTTGCGCGCAGCCGGTCGAACCGGCTCACCAAGCATGCCTTAACAGCGGCCATCGTTGGTGTGGTTATTCTTGTGCTGGTGAGTGGGGGCGTTCTGTTGCTCGGCCCATCCGGGAACAGCGGTGAAGATCTTAAACAGGCGCAGTTGAGCCCATCCGAAGCTGTGGCCAAACTTCTTCATGAAAATCAACTGGACGACACCATCACGTTTGAATTCCAAGCGAACAACAGACTGCAGGTCCGGGGTTACGTTTGGACACCTGCGGACTTGGTGAAACTGCGGTCCTTGCTTACGAACGCAGGATATGCGCCTCGAATCCAGGTCGAAGTCGTGGACCGGCAAATTTCGGCGCTGAAGATTTTGTTGGACCGGCTGGGGGTGTCGTGGCGGGTGGAGAAGGTTCTAGAAAGCGGCGAAATCCGGCTTTCCGGATACATTGCGACACGAGCCGTTCTCAATTCGGTTGTCACGCTTTTGGGAAACGAAGTGCCGCGATTGCGGCCTTTCGACATACAGGTTTCGACGGCCGAAGACGTGGCCCGGCAACTTGAGGATCGTTTGAAAGCGGAGCCCTGGGCGCACAAATTGACCTACCGCCTGTCACCGGATGCGCAAGCGCCCAAGGCCATCAAGGTCGAGGGGAAACTTGAAGAGGAAAATAAGCGGCGTGCTGAGCACCTGATTTCCGAATTTGCGGCCGACCTGAACGACGGGACGTTCCGCGGCAGTCAAGTTGCCGCGCAATTGACGGTTACCCCGGCCCTGCAAACGTCCGCGCCCCCGGCGCCCGCGCCCGTTGAGGTCGCGCAAAAGATGAAAGCTCCGCCACCAACGGCTCCCCCGCCGATGGCCCCTGCCGTCGAGGTTAAGAAGCTCACACCCAAGCCGGTCAAGCGGTTTCATTTTACAGGGGTGATATCAGGGGATGTCGTTCTTGCGGTTGCGAGCGACGCCAAAACTTATCGTATCGGCAGTGTTCTGCCCGATGGCTTTAAAATCACCGAAATCACGGGCAAGAGCGTTCTGGTTCAATCCGGTGACAAAACCAAGACGTACCACATAGGAGAAGGAAACTGATTATGGAAAATGAAACCCTTGCATTCTCGGAAATTCAAGAAAAGCTCGACAGCGATGCGGATAAGACCGCGCTGAATGCGTTGATGGCAAGCTTGGGGGAAATGGCTGAATCCGCCCAAAAACAAGCCGCATCAGGGCTGAAACCGGACGAATTCGCCGCAAATGAGAAGTATTCCGTTGCGATTGTAGCGGCGGCCGAAACTTTTCAAGCCTATTGGGTTACTAAGAATATGTGACGATGTTCAATAGCTTAGCCCTTTAGGGCGAAACGGAGTAGCAACTATGTCTTTTACGATGACCAATTTGAGCGACAACCTGAACGGCATAACGAAAGCTGAAGCGGACAAACTTGGAACCCTGGCTGCCAATAAGGATGGATTGAGTGACACCGAACATATGCTTAAAATGCAACAAGCAATGCAGAAATGGAGCATGGCGGTGAATCTGCAGTCCAACATGATGAAAAGTTATGGGGATGCGGTGAAATCTGTTATTTCAAACATGCGATGAGCGTTCAGCTCGCGCGGACTGGTCTACGTTTGCGTTACGGCTGAGCTTGAGAAATGAGTCGGGAGCTTTGATAAAACTCATACACTACAAAGTGTTGATGGTGCTTACTGCAGTGTTTGTATCGGCTTGCTCACATGATGTGAGTTCCCGGCTCGATCCTTGGAAAAGCGATTATGGTAAGTCCGCCAAAATCTTCGATGACGTAGAACGGCAGCGCGCAGAACGCAATTCCAAGCGTTCCGCGGACGCCCAGAAGGGAGTTGAAGATCAAGAAGGTGCGCTTCCGGAAGGGTTGGCGGACTTTGAAGGTGTTGGCGAGACATACTATAGGCTTGGGCACGGGGGGGAAGGTCTGTTTACGGACCTGAGCAGCGAGCCCAAAAAACTTGCCATCAATTTTCGCGGCGCTGAAATAGCTGATGTGGTCTCCGCCATCTTGGGCGAGGTGCTGCATCGGCCGTTCGCGCTGGCTTCGGACGTCGAAGGCCAAATGAACTTGCGCGTCGCCGGCAGGGTGAGCGAGGTGGCGCTCGTTTCCATATTGAGAAACAGGCTCGAGGATGCTGGGTATCGATTAAGCCGCCGAAGCGGCGTATTTGAGGTTGCAAGGACGCAAAACGAAGAGGAGACCGCACCGCGTGTCGGGGACGGATTTGTCGCCGTGCCCATTCTCAATACGACCCCGCAAAACATCATGACATTGCTGAAGCAGACGTACCCGCAAATCTCATCGATGAACGTCGATGAAAAGACGGGCTATATCTATATCTGGTCCAACCAGCAGCTTCGCGCGAAAATTCTGAAGACCATCAAGTCCTTCGATACGAACATGTTGGCGGGCCGTCAATTGATGGTGGTGCCGTTAACGCATACCGATGCCGAGCGCATGATGGGAGAGTTAAGTAAAGTCTATCCGCAGCAAGGGACGACGGAAGCGATCAACTATGCGCCGCTTTCCCGGCTCAATGCGATCTTGCTGACAGGGCGTTCCGATCAACTCTTGACGCAAATGCGCAACATCATTCACGGCCTGGACCGTCCGTCCAATAACGGACAACAGCTTTACATCATCGAGCTTGAAAACGCGCAGGCCGAAGACGTTGCAAGCCAACTTAGTCAGCTCGGATGGGGGAGCGTGCGGTCTTCGTCAAACGCAGCGGCCGGCGGTTCGGGCGAAGAAGGCCAAAATGCGGTGGCCAGCGTTTCATCCGGCGTGACGGTGGTGCCCAGCAAGCATTCCAATGCGTTGATCGTGCGGGCGCAAACGGAGGAATACCGGCAGATTTACGCGGCCGTCCAAAAGTTGGATAAAAAACCCATCCAAATCCTTATTGAAGCGACCATTATCGAGGTGACGCTGAATGACCGCCTCCAGTTTGGCGTTCAATCCCTCTATGAGGGGGTCTTAGGCAAATACACCTTGGGCTTTTCAGCCACCACGTCCGCAACCATTGGCGGCTCGTACCCGGGTTTCAATGCCCTGCTGGGCCAGAGAACCAATAAACAGACCATCATCAATGCTTTGCGCGCGGTGACCGACGTCAGGGTGCTGTCCCGGCCCAAAGTGATTGTTTTGAACAATCGTGATGCGCGGTTGCAAGTTGGCGATGAGGTGCCGGTTGCCGTGCGCCAAGTCATTGATTCGACCAACAACACGGCGCCGACGATCAACAGTATCGATTATCAGCCAACGGGCGTGATCTTGACGGTGACGCCGCACGCCAACCGCAGCGGCAAGGTGTCGTTGGACGTCGTTCAGGAAGTGTCGCGGGTGGCGTCACTTGATTCGACGTCATCCCTGACACCGACCTTGTCAAAGCGGATTATCAAAACGCAAATCGACGTAAATTCCGGCCAAACGGCCATATTGGGCGGATTAATTTCAGAACAGGAAACATCCACGCGCAACCGAGTACCCCTTCTTGGTGACTTACCATTGGTAGGAGCACTGTTCGGTTCCAGTGACAAACTTGTAACAAACACGGAGTTGCTTGTGTTTCTGACCCCTCGGGTTTTCTCTGGCGAAGATGACAGCCAGGCGATCACCCAGGAATTGATGGGGTCGTTACGAGATGTCTGGGACCAGAGGGATAAGTAATCTCATGTTTGCGCAGGTGGAAGAATGGGTGTTTCGAACGTAACGGTCCAAAACACTGCAGTGACGTCCAGGATCGGCGACCCGGGGGTGGCGCAGCAGGTCCAGACGGGCCAACGCAGTGGGGAAACGGTCAAGCTTTCGTCCTCGCCGCAGTCCTTGGCTGCCGATATGCAGGAAGAAATCGGCCAGGCTTTTTCCCAACGTCAGGAGAAAAAGGCCGCTAAAAAGCGTTCATTGCAATCCGCACGGGGCCGTCTTGACGAGCGTATCAATCAAGCCAAGGGCGTCGACAATTATCTCTCCAAACTACCGGAGCTTAAATCCCGGAAGGAAGATGTCGAGAAACTGATTGCGCAATCGAAAGCGCGTGAGTTCGGCTCTCAAAAAGAGCTGCTCGGTTTTATCAAAGAGGAAATGGGCAAGGGGCATGACAGCCCCGATCCGGTGCAGATTTACGCTGTGTTGGAAGAGTTGTCCAAGTCTTTGGGCGATGGAAGCAACCCCAAGCTTGCCGCGCTGGTCGACGAAACCGCCAATGCGTATCTGGCGGAAAACAGCCGCGCGATCCATTCCGGCCTGATTATCTCCGAAAGTGCCGCGTTGTATGCATCCGAAGCGCTGGGCAGCATGGTTGATCTGCGCAATCTTTATATGGATGAAGTCGCAGCCGATTCAGGTATCGGCCATACGTTCTGTTCGATACTGGAGAAACATGGCGCCGAAGGGTTTTCCACAGCCGTCGACTATCTGATCCGCGCCGCCGGGGCGGACATGGCGTCCATGACCAGCGATGTGGATAAAAATCAGCAAAAAGCGATCATCGACAATCTGTATCAGTTGGAAGTCGTCAAAACGACGCACGAGGTGGCGGAAGAATCCCTCAGGCGTATCGAAACCTTTTATGAAGGAACCCCCGGCGACGCGACGCTCAAGCTTATGCAGGGGCTTTTTCAAGCTGTCGATAAACCGTTCAATGCGACGCCCATGCATATGAGCGATCTGGCGGAAAGCATCGTTGCGATGCCCATAGACGGCAAAATTGCGGTGTTGCGGGAAATGCGGACGGTTTTATCGAACCTTCCTCTCAGAACCTATTCTCATGACACCCCGGAGGCGATCCGAAATAAGGACCGCATCATGGACAATGTGATCCAGGCGCAAACCGATGCCGACGATCAAGAGCAGGAAATGTTGGCCAATGAATAATTACTTTGACGATATGCTGTCCAATTTCTGCGCTCAAATGGGCATGGAAGGCGTTCAATTCGACGAAAACGGACAGGCGTGCTTTGAATTCGAAGATTCTGGCCGATTGAACCTACAAAAAAACGACGAGAGGCTCATCGTTTCGCTTGGACAGCCGTACGACCGTTTCGCGCAAGACATGGGGCAAAGAGCTCTCGCGCAAAGCCACTATGATTCGCCGTTTAAATACCTCGTGCGTTCGGGACTGACGCGGGGTGACGACCTCATTCTATCTGTGACGCTCGATCATAATCAGGCCGACGTGTCGGTGCTGGAGGACGTCATCAACGAATTGGGTGAGCGGTTTCGCCGACTGCAGGCAAATAAATAAACGAGGTGACGGATGGCGATTCACACGAACAGCTCTATTATCAATTTCGACCGGGGCATTGGCCGGATTGCAACGCAGAGAGAGGGGGACGTCGCTCAGGCATTGACGAAAGCCAAACTCTCTCCGACCGAAGCCACGACATCGGGGATGGTGGAGCGGTTACGCAGCGCACCGACTTTGGAACACCAAATGCGTATGGCGGTCATGCCGTCCGTATCAGATCGTGCGCTCTTATCGCCCGCGCATTTCGAAAATGCTTTGCAGGACGCGCATTCTTTTCTGGACCCGAATTCAAAGGATCCGGCGATCCAAAATATGAAAACGGTGTTGGAAGATCACCAGGCTCTCCGCGATGCCTTGTCGTACTTCCGTGACCTTCTGTACGCGGGGTAGGGGGCAGGATGCAAAATCATTCAGGGAATACGCAAACCATGGCCATACCCGAACCGTCATGGGAGGCCTTGTTGGTATTGGCTTTTATCATGATCGATTCCGATGAAGCCGAAAAGGCGCTTTCAATATTGAAAGGCATGCAGTCTTTCAACAAACGCGACAGCCAAGTTCACAAATTGATGGCTTATGCATACTCCAGGCGGAATATGCCGAACGAAAGCTTGCGCTATAGCGACTTGGCGTTGCAATCGGATTTGCCCGACGAAGATGTCAAGGGCGTGAAGTTGTTACGGGCAAGGTCCCTGGCGGCGAGTGGTGATGTAACCGCGGCTCAAGACCTCATCGAACGCATCTCCCGAACACAAACCGGATGAAATGGATAGGGCTGCTTGCGGCCTGAAAACGTATTCATGAACAAACTCATTGGCCTGCTCACGATCATTTCGAAACGCACCGACGTTGCGTTGGCGGTGTTGTTGATGGCGATCATCTTCATGATGATTTTGCCGATGCCGACCATCGTGGTGGACACCCTGATTGCGAGCAATATGACGCTGTCGGTGATTTTGTTGATGGTTGCCGTCTATTTGCCCAGTCCATTGAGCTTCACCGCTTTCCCGGCTGTTTTGCTGATCACGACATTGTTTCGTTTGGCGCTTTCCATCACCACGACCCGCTTGATTTTGCTTCAGGCCGATGCGGGTAAAATCGTCGAAACGTTCGGAAATTTCGTCGTTCAAGGCAACTTGATTGTCGGTTTGGTGATCTTCCTCATCATCACGATCGTGCAATTTATCGTCATCACCAAAGGTTCGGAACGCGTTGCCGAAGTGAGCGCGCGCTTTTCTCTGGATGCGATGCCGGGCAAGCAAATGTCCATCGACGGCGATATGCGCGCCGGCAGCATCGATATGAAAGAAGCGAAGCGCCGGCGCAATATGGTGGAGAAGGAAAGCCAGCTTTACGGCGCCATGGATGGCGCCATGAAATTCGTCAAGGGAGACGCCATTGCCGGCTTGGTTATTATTTTCGTCAACATTCTAGGTGGGATGGCGATTGGCACCATGCAACGCGATATGGAGCTCGGCGATGCGATGCAGGTCTATTCCATCCTTACCATCGGCGATGGGCTGGTCTCGCAAATCCCCGCGCTGCTGATTTCGATCACGGCGGGGATTATCGTGACGCGTATCTCCACGGATGATGAACAGGAGGCAAATCTGGGAACGGACATTTCCGGACAGGTCTTCGGTCACCATAAAGCGTTGTTGGTTGCCGCGTCGATTTTGGTTGGTTTCGCCTTTATCCCCGGTTTCCCGACCACGATTTTCCTCGTTCTGGCTTTTATCATCTCTGTGGGCGGCTATACCTTGAGAAAAATCAAATCGGGCAATCTCAGTTTGACCGGTGATCAAGAGGATACAAGCGAAACGCTCGCTATCGTTTCGGAAGACGACAGCGTCGATGAAATGGACCCTAGCACATCCGTGACGGAGCTGACGCTGACGACGCCGTTGATCATCGATGTCAGCAGCGACGGTCGCTCGCAAATCAATGCAAAACAACTGAATGTCGAGCTGATTAAGCTGCGCCGCGCGCTGTATTACGATCTTGGCGTTCCCTTCCCCGAAATCTATTTGCGGTTCAATCATAACCTGGCGCCGGGCAGCTACACGATCCTCATCAATGAAGTTCCCAGTTGCCAAGGACAAATTCAGAACGGCAAGGTTCTGTCGCGTGAAAAAGTCGATGATTTGAAGATGGTCAATATCGATGTGGACGTCGGTGAAAAGTTCTTGCCCAATCTTGAATCCTATTGGGTGGATTCCGAACACAAAGGTCGCATGGATGGGATGGGTTATTCCTACATGGAAGGCGCGACGATCCTGACCTATCACTTATCCTACGTTCTCAAACAATACGCCGAGGAGTTCATCGGCATCCAGGAAACGAAACGCCTGATCGATACGTTCGAGACCGAATACGGTGAACTGATCAAGGAAGTTCAACGCGTTTTACCCGTGCAGAAGATCAATGAAGTCTTGAAGCGGTTGGTGAGCGAGGATGTCTCCATACGCAATCTGCGAACCATTTTCGAAGCCTTGATCGAATGGGGGCAGAAGGAAAAAGATACGGTTTTGTTGGTTGAATATGTGCGGGGGGCTTTAAGCCGTCACATTTGCCACAAATATAAGACGTCGCAGAATATTTTGCCTTCGTACATGTTCACGCCGGATGTGGAAGACACCATTCGCAACGAAATCCGTCAGACCTCGACGGGGAGCTATCTGGCGCTCGATCCGGCGGTGGTGCGCAAACTGGTGGCGAACTTGAAGCAGACCATCGGTGACATGGCGGCGCAACCGCACCAGCCGGTTTTGTTGACGTCGATGGATATTCGGCGCTATGTCCGCAAAATGATCGAAGCGGAACTCTACGAATTGCCCGTCCTGTCCTACCAGGAACTGTCGAAAGACGTCAACATTCAGCCACTGGGGCGCGTAACGCTCTAATTCGCTTTGACTTTTTGTGGGGGTGTTTCTCTCATCTCCCGAAAATTGCATGCCTGTGCGCGCAACCAGCCCCTGGGCGACGTTACGTATAATAAGCAGCGAACGTTCCAAAAATATGGACCCGTGAGCTGCCTTCAATTTTGCCATCCGGTCATGACAAGAAGGAAACGGGCATGCGGGCAGAAATTTTCAATGACATTCGTATCGGTTTGGAGACGGCGGGTTTTGCGGTCACCTATGAGCCGGCCGACGACGCAACGCCGGTGGAGCAGCTCTATTGCCTGGTCTACGTCGACGATGCGGGGCGGTCCTACATGGCCCGGATGACGTTCGCCAACGACATCGCGGCGGCGATGGGTGTGGAGCCCGACATCGAAGACATCGTGCAGTTTCAAATGAACACGGTCCTGCCTTTTGAGGTGGAACCCCCATCGGCGGAAGGCACGGCGCGGCTTCTGCACCTGGTGAATCTGGTGAACGCACCGGGGACCTTCATCCTCAGCGAGGACGCGAATGCGATCATCTACCGATTTGTCCTGACCAGTTCGTCTTATTCCATCGAACCCTACCTGGTGGTGGAAGCGGCCAACATGGTCCTGTCCGCGATGATGCTCTACGGCGGCCTGATCGAACGCGTTGCATCTGGTGAGCAGAGCTACGCCGATGCGTTGGCGGACATTCAGGCGCAAGGGGCCGAGGCCCTGGCCGGGGCCGAACATGCCCAAACGCAAGGCGCGAATGCTTGAGGGGAGGCTCCATGGATACGAAATCGAAATTCGAACACCTGCTGAGTCATTGGTTCAAATCCATCGATGCACCGGCGCTGACGCTGGATGAGACGGGCATCTGTGCGTTCCACTACAAGGACGAGATGCTGGTCGCGCTGGAAATGCCCGACGACAGCGCCTTGGCATTCGTCTATTCCGGGGTCATGGAGGTTCCGGCGATGGACAAGCAGGCGTTTTATGAAGCGGCGTTGACTTTAAATTCGTATGGCATCGCGACCAAGGGATCGACCCTGGCGTTGGACAAGCACAAGGGCCTGTTGTTCCTGTACCAGGCCTTGCGGGTGGAAAGCTTGGACGACACGGCGTTCGGCAACGTGATGGCCAACTTCCTGGAAAGCGTCGGAGACGTCCGGGAAGAACTCACAGAACTTATCGGATCGAAAGGCGGCGATGAACCGCTCATGGGCGGGAACCCCATGATGGGCGGCGGCTTCATCAGCGGCTGACAGCGTAATGTAGAAGGACTTTTATGATGGTCGGCGGTACTGGAGGCGCTTCAAACCCTGGATCCCAATCGGTTCAGACCGTCAACGCCGGTGGGGTCGCGCCAGCCCAAAACACTGGCAATGTCCAACCTGCTGCGGATGGACAAGGTCTGCCCACACCGGCTGCAGCCAATTCCAACACTGTCAATAGCGCGGACGCGCAGAAACCGTCCGACCAAAAACCCAATGGTGATGGGGTCAAAGGCTTCTTTAAGCGCCATAACCCGAAGAGTGCAAGCGCCAAGGATGTTGTGGCAAAAGTTGGATTGGTGGGGCAGGGGGTAGCGCGTCTACCGAACGCGATCGCCAAGGCGGCGGTCGATGCTGACGGTTTGGGCAAGGGGGCATCGGCCCTGGGGGAATTCGGCGCGCAAGGGGGCGTCGCTGTTTTTGGGATGATGCAGGTCCCGAAAATGAAACAAGATGCCAAAGTTGCCGAAGCTCAAAACAAAATTTTGAGCAACCAAGATACCCGCAAAGGCGCACAAGAATTTCACGAAGCGAAACGTGAAATCAAAAAATTGGACACGGAAATCACGAAGCAGAAGAACGAAATCAACAAACTGGCCAGCCAGGTTCAGGAGAAGCATGACGCCATTGAAGAGTTGAAGGGCAAAATCAGTAAAACCGAAGACCGGATACAAGAGGTCAAGGCCGACAAGAAGGCGGCGGCCGCGCTTGCCCCCCTAGAAGGCAGGCTTGAGCGTTATAAGGCGGAGCTCGCGACCGCTGAGAAACAGCATCAGGAGATGAGCGAAACACTTAAAAGCAAAGGCGAAGAGCTTGGGAAAAATTTAGAAAAGCGTGCCGATCAGAAAGATAAATTCGACGCCAATGCGCACCACATGCTCGCAATCGATGCGGCAACGGACAAGCGAAACGGCGCCGCGACATCCCGCGATATCGCCAGGATGAAAATTGCCCGGGATGCCGGATTTGGCACCATGGTGCTGGTCGGCAATATCACGAAGGCCGCCGCCAGTTCCGGCACGGCCAAATTTGCCGCGCAGGCCGTCAAGTTGGGCGGTGCGCTGGCGGGTGGCGCGAATGTAGTGATCGGCACCGCCGAAGGTGCGTATTTCGGCTACAAACTGAATAAGGCTTCTGCGCGTGCCAAGAAAGCGAAGCTCGCAGCGCAAGAGGCAAACAACAAACAAGACACGCTGACGAAGTCCATGGCCGAAAATGCCGCGAATGAAAACAAATACCTCAAGAAGACCAGCACGGGCAAAGTCGTGGCCAGCTTCTTGGGTGTGGCGTCCGGCGTCTTGCTCATAGCCGGCGCTACCGTGGCGTCGGGTGGTCTCGCCCTTCCCGCCATTGCGTTGGGGGTCGGAATCGCCTCGGCTGTGGGCCACGCGAGCGTTGCGTACAAGAACCACCAGCACAACAAAGCTGAAAAGGCCAATTTCTCCGAACCTCAGAAAGCCCTGGAGGAGCGCGTGAAAAACGCCATGGAGAAAGACGAAAAACTCACCCGGCCGGAAGCCGAAAAGCAGGCGAAGGCGGACTTGTGCAAAGCGTCGAAAACCTGCGCGGTTCACTTCAATGCGCAAAGCATCGTCAAAGGGACGCCGCAGGACCGTTCTGCGGCGATTGATGCCCTGAAGACGATGGGGTTGAAAGATCAGTACGTCACGGCCCTTGAGGGACTTCATAAAGATCCGCGATTGGTCGGCGCATCCGACCAGAAAAAAGAAGAGATCGTGAAAGAAAATATCGATGTCGCGAAAAACATCATGATGGCCAAGTTGTACGGATAATGCGCAGCGCGTGCCGGTGGCGCACTTGATAAAGCAAAAGGAGTTTTGATTATGGGAGGTGATACCGTTCAGAATCAATCCCAACCCCAACCGTCACTGCTTGGAGTGGCTACAGCCATTGCGAATGAAGGGAGCGGGAGTGTAACGCGTGCGAGCACAGAGCAACTGACCAAGAAGGGGACACCCACGCAGGTTGCCAATAGTTCCAACACGCTTGCGAATGGAGATCCATGTCAACCCGCCACCGTAAAGGTTGGTGGCGCAAACATCACGGGCACATCGAAACAAGATGGCGGCGCGAAGCTGTCGTCCACCCTTCCGAATCCGGTCTCGAACTCAACGGTTAGAGAGGTTTCGTCGCAAACTGCAACCAGAAAATTGGCTAATGACCTCAATGCAAAATACGAAGCTTTGAAGGACAAGGAAAAAGAACTCAGTGCCCATAAAAGCAACTTGGAGCAAATCAAGAGCAACTTGGCTTCAAAGGTCAGTGAGTTCACAGAGCAAAGAAATGCCCTGAGCGTAGATATTGATCAGGCGCAAACGTCAAAAGAGGAAGAGGTAACATCAGAGACCGTACGGAAACTTGAGGCGAAACTTGCAGCTGTAAACGCAAGCCTACAACAGGCGGATGCAGGGATTGAAAGAACAGATCGTGATCTTGGAGCCGTTCGCGAGAAGATGGATGCGTTCGCCCGCAATGTGCTTGGGAGCGTAACGGACACGCCCGGAATGCCCTTGGAAGAGTTGGCGAACAAAGGTTCGGCGGCCGGTTTTGATGGGCTCAATGCGGTCAAAGACAAAGTGAAAGCCGAAAAGGAGAAGCTTGGCCCAGACAAACTGAAAAAAACCACTGAGGAGCAGAAAATTCAAGATACGGCGGACAGAAAGAAAGCCCGCTGGCAGACATTCAAGTCGATCGCCCTGGACATCGGCAAGGGGCTTGGTGTTTTGGCCCTTGTGGGGGTGTGCGCCGCGAGCGTTGCTGCCAACCCGTTGGTGGCGGCTGTGGTCATTGGCGCTTTGGCCTGCGCGTATGTGCCCGACGGTGGTAATTCGAACCAGGCGAGGCCGGAAAACACGGCCGGACAGAACCCGTTTTCTAATCCTCAACGGGCCCTGGAGGAGCGCGTCAACCAAAAGCGGAACGAAGCCAGCGCGAAAGGCATTTCGTTCAATGAAGCAAAGGCCCGGCAAGAAGCGAAAGATGAACTGTCCAACGTGAGCAAGCAGTGCTGGATACACTTCTTGGCAGAGGACATCATCACGGGCACCAATGAACGGTATGAAGAGGCGCGGGCCCTTTTGAAGGATCGGTTGGGTGAAAAGTATTTGGGGGTTCTGGATGGACTTCGCAAGGATGAGGGAAATGACGCTGGCATAACCATCGCAGAGACCATCATCGCCGAGAAAGCTTTCGGTCATATCGGAAAAGATAAACCGAACGCAGACACCTAACCGAAGCGTTCATCCCCCCGCAACCTTCGCGCGATTGCGCCCGTTTCCGGGAATAGGATGATCCGATTGCTCCCGGCGAGCGGTTTTTGCCCGTAACAAACTCTTCACAAAAAAACCGAAAACTTACTTCCGCTCCCTGCCACGAACGGACATGGCCAAGCAGCGGCCGTGCCCGGGGAGCCGTTGCTGATTTGAACGCCTGGGCGTGACAGAGAAGGAAACGGGCATGCGGGCAGAAATTTTCAACGACATTCGTATCGGTTTGGAGACGGCGGGTTTTGCGGTCACCTATGAGCCGACCGACGACGCGACGCCGGTGGAGCAGCTGTATTGCCTGGTCTACGTTGACGATGCGGGACGGTCCTACATGGCCCGGATGACGTTCGCCAACGACATCGCGGCGGCGATGGGGGTGAAACCCGACATCGAAGACATCGTGCAGTTTCAGATGAACACGGTCCTGCCTTTTGAGGTGGAAACTCCATCGGCGGAGGGCACGGCGCGGCTTCTGCACCTGGTGAACCTGGTGAATGGGCCGGGGACCTTCATCCTCAGCGAGGACGCGAACGCGATCATCTATCGCTTTGTGCTGACAAGCTCGTCCTATGCGATCGAACCCTACCTGGTGGTGGAAGCGGCCAACATGGTCCTGTCCGCGATGATGCTCTACGGCGGGTTGATCGAACGCGTTGCGTCCGGCGGGCAGAGCTACGCCGATGCGTTGGCGGACATTCAGGCGCAAGGGGCCGAGGCCCTGGCCCAAGCCGAACAGGCTCAGACGCAAAGCGCGGAACCCGTCTTGGGTGGGAACCCCATGATGGGCAGCGGGTTCATCAGCGGCTAAGCCACGGGCAATGGAGGGGTATGAAAATGTGCGGTGGAAAAGATGGTATTTCGGGCAGCGTACCGCAGACCAAACGCGTCAGATTTGCAAGTGATGACTCGAACGAACCCAACGGGGGCGTTTGTAGCGCGGATAAAACGGACGCTGCGACAGGGGCAGGTAAGCAGGCCCATCGGGCGAATCCACAACGGCCCGCAGAGAAAAAAACGGATGGTGGTTTCGTCAAAGCCATGGTCGATCCGCTGAACGCGCAGAAGACTGACATCGCGGGCAAAGGTGCACGGTATGTCATGAAAGTCCCCAAGACTGCCCTGACTTTATCTGAAAAGCCCAACAGCGAAGCGACGCAAAATGCATCCGGAAACGACGCGCCAAAAGATACGGGCGTTAAGGGTGTTCTTGGAGAGATGAACTCGGTTGTCGGCAGCGGCCTCATGGTCGGCGGTGGCCTGATGCACGTCCCTAAACTGGTCGTGGAACTCAACGAAAGAACAAAGCTAGGTCAAACGCGCGAAGAGACACAACGCAACGAGCAGAAGTTCACCGCGCTTGAACCCGTGCACGCAAACTTGGTCAAAAGACGAGATGCTTTGGAAAAACAGGTGTCTGAAAGCAAAGATAAATTGGCCCAGATGCATGAAGGGGAAAATAAGAAGCCGGATAACCCAACGCCCCCGCCAAATTTTCTTAAGAAGCAAGAAGGGTTCCTCAACCTGTTTGACCAGAGGGACGCTCTTGAACGGCAACTTCTAGAGCTTGAGGCGGAACTCTTTACCCTCAAACCCAAATCCGAAAAAGATGGCGTGCTTCAAAATTTGAGGCAGCAATCCGAACACGCGCAAGAAGTTGTGCAGCATTGGCGTGGTCGGCTTCAACAGGTGCGCGACAAACAAAAAGGTGAGGATGCTTCTCGCAGAGAGCTTGAGGATGCTTTTCATCGTGAGTTATCGCATTTGAATGAGGCGCTAAAGTTGCGGGACGAGGCAAACGAAGATTTGGTCAAGCAGATCCTGGAACTCAAGAAGGGTGAGTTGCAGACTGATAGTCCTGAAGCGAAGCGTAATCACGACGATATGATCGACCAGCGTGACGCCTTGATACATGCCTTGGAAAGGCTCGACGAACAGATCAGTGACAAAATTGACATCGGCCATGCGCCGCCTGAATACCGGCAACATGTAGAATTGCTTGCCAAGCTGCACAAGGCGAATGTGCAAATTGGAATCGTCGAGGCCGCAATGTCCGAAAATGCACCGGGTGCGCTTCAAAACATCGCTGCAGACGCCAAGATCGGCCAGACAAAAGCCGGTGGAAGAATCACGGCCGCGAAAATTTTTAAGGACGTCGGTCTTGGCTCCTTTGCGGCCTTAGGCACGAACGCAAAGAACAAAGGAACGGGTTTTTTGGTCAGTGAAGGCGGTGCCGCCCTGGCCGCCGGGGCGGGGGTCGCCGCAATCGGCGCAAACGTTTTAATCGGTGGGGCCGAAATGGGGTTCTACGGATATAAGGCCCATAAGGCTTCCGGGCGATTGAAGGCCGCGATCCGGGCGGCCAAAGATGTGAAACAGGAAACGCTCATGGCGGCCGTCAACGACAACGCCGTTCGGGAAAATAAATTCGCCAAGAACACAAGTATCCTTAAGTCGACGGGGGGCGCCTTTCTGATGGCGTCCGGTGGGCTCGCCATAGCTGCGGCGATTGTCAGCACGGGCGGTCTTGCCCTGCCGGCGGCCGTGATCCTCGCCGGGACCGGTTATGCAGTATGCAGCATCACGGGTTCGTACAGGAAGTATTCGAGGGATAAAGCCGACCAAAAAGCGTTTTCCGATCCTCAAAAAGCCTTAAACGACCATGTGAGCGCAGCGATGAAGAACGTCAGTGAAGATCGTTTGCCTCGATCTACGCTCGAAGAGGTCGCGAAATGGAATTTGTGCAAGGCGTCGAAGAGGTGTGCGGTTCACTTTGCCGCACAGGACATTGTCCACGGTACCGAGAAGCAGCGCGATGAGGCCATATCTTTCCTGAAGGCCGTCATGAAGAATGACAAGAAGGGTGAGGATGTCATCCGACGTCTCGAGGCGCTCGATCCAAACGATGCAAAAAGCCTGGATGCCGCCAAGAAAATCATCGGCGCGAAGGTTTACGGATAAATCGGTACAAACGAAGCCACGTGCCACACGGCACAACAAAGGGGAGGCGGCAGCCTCCCCTTTTTGCGTTTGATTGTGCTCCGGCATGACAGCTCCGGTCTGTCTACCGGTGAGGCATCATTTGCTGTTCAGCATTTCTTCCGCCCGGATGGAGACGGCAAACTCGTTGATGTCCGGGTTTTTAATCATGCCTTCCAATTCCGCCAGGTCATTTTGGGTCAGTTGCGGCATGTTGGGATGGTTACGAATTTTTTCACTTATCACCTTGGGCGTACTCTGTAAGAAGTGATCAAATTTTTCCGACAATGGAGTGCCCAAGCTGTCCTTCTCAGGTTTTTGCCCACTTTGAGACGTTGACGAAACATCGCTGCTGGTGGCGCGCGTTTCATCCGGCTTGGAGGTGTCGGCCGCGCCCTGGACTTTGGGCGACGTGGAATCGGTCTGGCCCTTGGGCGTCGCATCGCCTTGGGCCCTGGGCGTGGTGGGATCGGTCTGGGGCGGCGGTGCGGTATTGCCTTGGGCTTGCGGTGTCGCATCTGCCTGGGCCCTGGGCGTGGTGGGGTTGGCCTGGGGCTGTGGCGGTGCCGGGTTCACGCCTTCAGTATTTGGTCCTTTGTTGATTTTTGGGGCCGATGGCGCCGGTTGATTTGCCCAGTCGGGCATCGCTTTTCCGCCGTCCCGGTTGAATTCGTATTTCAGCGTACTGGTCCGGTTTTTTGCCTCGTCCATTGCGAGTTTTAAGGAAAAGAATTCATCGCCATCCGCATGCTCGCTCATCGTTGTGGTGATTTGATCCTTATCCATATGTTTCTCAATCGTCTCTAAGGCACGTTTTCCACGAGCGAGTCTGACGCTGGTGTCATTTGCATTTGTTGCAATTTCTGCTCGCAGTCCGTTAACAATTTTTTCTTTCTTTTCAAGTGCTTGATCGTTGTATGTGCCTGGCCCGATGGGACAATCCGCGGCTTTCACCTTGAGCGGTGTCTTTAAGTTCAGATCACCAGATTTGATGAGATGCCGATCGATCAAAAAATCATAGACGGCATGCTTTTGGGCGTTGACGGCCTGTCTTTGGGCGTCGGTTTTACATGTCTTTTTGTTGAGTTGATCCAAAACTTGATCCGCTTTTTGCTGGTCCAGCAAAAACTTGACATTCTCGCTTCCATCCGTGCTATTGGCGAATGCGACCAAAAGGTTTGTTGTGGTCGGCTTTTCCAGCATTTTGGCGGCGTGTCTGGGAACTCCCCCGTGCTCGCTAAAGACATCGTTCGCCATGGAGTGAGCGCTCTGCTCACTGATACCTTTATCCCGAAGTGCTTTTTCGAAACCACGTTTGGTTTCGCCCAATGTTTTGAGTACCTCCGCGGTGTCCTTGATATTATCGGCAGTGGTGTTTTTGGGTTCGGGTTTGACACTCTGTTTTCCCGCCAGGTAGCGGTCCACCGCCTTCGGGCCCAATTTGCCGATATCCTTTTTCGCCGCACCTCTAAGCGCTTTGATGATATCTTTATCTTTGGCTTCACGGCGTTTGAGGGCAGAGATCCAGCGCTTCGCCCGACTGGTTCCGGTGCTTTTGACCTCCAGCTTGTTTTTTCCGAACAACCTGTGCTTCACGAAAAGCTTTTTATCGCCGTCGCCTTCGGCCTGCTGGATTTTATCGGTCAAGGTGTTGACGTTTGGAAGCGTGGTTTTGCTGACTGTTGCATCGCCCGTCATTGTCATTCTCCGTTCCATACTGGATTTTCAAGATTGCCCTGAACTTTATTGTTTTATGTTCCCGTTAACTTCAGTTCGTATGTTTGCCCCGTCAGCGCACAGACGTTTTAGAACGCATTGTTGCCGACTGTTGCACCGTTCGTCATTGTTGGCCTCCTGATCAACGGTTTTATTTGCGGACGGCTGAGCGCATCATCTCCGGATAGAATTCAGGCCCATATTGACGGGTTTGATGCTCTCATGCCTCCACCAGTACAAGACCGGTCATTTTCTGTTCAGTAGTTTTTCGGCGTAGATGGCAACATCGAATTCGGTGGAGGCCGGGTTATCGATTATCTTTTCGATATTTTGCATGTCGTCATAAGACAATTTTGCAAGGTTTTGATGGTTGCGAATTTTTTCACTTATCACCTTGGGCGTACTCTGTAAGAAGTGATCAAATTTTTTCGACATTGGAGTGCCCAAGGTGATAAGTGAAAAAATTCGCAACCATCAAAACCTTGCAAAATTGTCTTATGACGACATGCAAAATATCGAAAAGATAATCGATAAC
>JANQJR010000040.1 GCA_028281525.1 Magnetovibrio sp. | reverse complement strand
CGGCCGCGTTTGTCCTGCGCCGTGCGAAGCGGCCTGTGTCAAGGATTTGCAAAATGATGCCGTGGACATCCACACCATCGAAACCGCGATCATCGACCGTGCCTGGCGCGCGGGGCGCATCAGACCCCAACCGGCGCGCACCCACACCAGGCGGCACATCGCGATTGTCGGTTCCGGCCCGGCGGGCTTGGCTTGCGCACAGCAACTGGCCCGCGCCGGGCACAAGATCGAAGTGTTCGAAAAAAATCGCAAACCGGGCGGATTGTTGCGCTATGGCATCCCCGACTTCCGCTTGGAAAAACACTTAATCGACCGGCGCATCGCACAGATGAAGACCGAAGGCGTGATGTTTCGCACCAACACACATATCGGCAGGGATGTCTCAGGCCCCGACCTGATCGGGCGCTTCGACGCCACCGTGCTGTGCTGCGGAAGCGAGCATCCGAGACGCCTGAACGTGGATGGTGCGAACCTGAACGGTGTGCACATGGCCATGGATTACCTGACCCAACGCAATCGTCAGGAATCCGGGGAATGGGCCCAGGAGCGCCAGGGAGAACGCGGAGCCATCAGCGCGCACGGAAAACATGTCGCGGTCGTCGGCGGCGGGCAAACCGGTGTCGACTGCGTTTGCACCGCCAACCGCGAAGGAGCCGCATCGGTGACGCAGATCGACCACAACCCCAGCCCCGATGCCACGGTCGATCGCCTGCTCACATGGCCCCAAAAACGCTCCCGGTTCTTCATAGCGCCGTGCCATGAAGAGGACGCCGCGTGCACCCGCCTGTGGTCAACGCAAACGAAGGCGTTGCGTGGTCCAAATAACAATGTGGGCACGCTGCATTACGCGCTGGTGGACATCGAGCGCCACGCAGACGGCGGGCGCACTCTCATGGAACGGCCCAAGACGGAGGCTTCCCTGCAGACCGATCTGGTGCTTCTGGCCTTGGGCTTCAGTCACCCCGTCCACACCGGCTTGATCGAGGACTTGAGATTGGACTTGGACGCACACGGCAACGTCGCCGCATCCGGGCGGGACTTCGCCACCTCGACGCCCGGCGTGTTCGCTTGCGGCGATGTGCGGCGGGGCCAATCCCTGGTGGTGTGGGCCATCCAGGAAGGCCGCGCGTGCGCCAAAGCGGTGGACCGGTATGTGATGAACTCAGCCCACCAGATATTGGGTTGAGCATCGTAAAAAAAATCCTCACTCCGCCGCGACGTTGGGTAAGCCTTCCAAGGATTTTGCCAGCATCGCTTCATCGTAAGGCTCATCCTTGAGCTTGCCGTCGAAGAAATCGGTGTAGGCCTGCATGTCGAAGTAACCGTGGCCGGACAGATTGAACAGGATGGTCTTGCTTTCGCCCGCTTCCTTGCATTTCAACGCTTCGTCGATGGCGGCCTTGACCGCATGCGTGCTTTCGGGCGCCGGAACGATACCTTCAGCCTTGGCGAACTGAACACCAGCCTTAAAACAATCGAGCTGCCCATAGGCCCGCGCTTCCATCAGCCCCAGGTCGTAGGCGTGGCTGACCAACGGCCCCATGCCGTGATAACGCAGGCCGCCCGCGTGGATCGGCGAAGGCACGAAGTGCGACCCCAAGGTGTGCATTTTCATCAGCGGCGTCAAACTGGCCGTATCGCCATGGTCATAGGCGAACTTACCCTTGGTCAACGTCGGACACGATGCCGGTTCCGCAGCGATGACACGGGTGTTCTTGCCTTCGCGGAGATTGCGCCCGATGTACGGGAACGACAGCCCCGCAAGGTTGGAACCGCCGCCCGCACAGCCGATAACGATGTCGGGGTCGTCACCCGCCATGTCCATCTGCTCCATGGCTTCCAGGCCGATCACGGATTGATGCAAAGCCACGTGGTTGAGCACGCTGCCCAAGGCATACTTGGTGTCATCGCGCTCAGCGGCCAATTCCACCGCTTCGGAAATGGCAATACCCAGAGAGCCGGTGCTGTCCGGATGTTCAGCCAAAATGGCGCGGCCCGCATTGGTTTCTTCGGACGGGCTTGGCACGCAACGCGCGCCGAAGGTCTGCATCAAGGCGCGGCGGTAAGGTTTTTGCTGGTAACTCACCTTGACCATGTAAACGTCGACTTCCAAGCCGAAATACTGGCCCGCATAGGCAATGGACGATCCCCACTGCCCTGCGCCGGTTTCGGTGGTCAGGCGTTTGGTGCCTTCTTCCTTGTTGTAGAAGGCCTGCGGCACGGCGGTGTTAGGTTTATGGCTGCCGGTGGGGCTGACGCCTTCGTACTTGTAGTAAATTCTCGCCGGCGTATCCAAAGCCTTCTCCAGCTTGCGCGCGCGAAACAAAGGCGATGGACGCCATTGTGCATAGACCTCGCGCACCGGTTCCGGGATTTCGATTTCGCGTTCCTGCGTCACTTCCTGACCGATCAGAGCCATGGGGAATAACGGCGACAGGTCATCCGCCACCACCGGCTGTCCGGTGCCCGGGTGCAGCACGGAGGGCGGCGGCTCCGGCAAATCGGCCATAAGGTTGTACCAGGCCTTGGGCATGCGATCCTCGCCCAGAAGGTATTTGATGCTGTCGGTCATGTTCCCCTCTCAATTCGCAATGGTGTGCATCTGATCGAAATATTATCGAACCGATTGGGAGAAAACGCCACCATGCAAAAGAGGCGAAATGGCGATGTCTCACACAAAAAGCCCCGCCACTTGGGCGGGGCTTTTAAAGTGCCGGTTGCAATACCTATCAGCGCAGCTTCACTGCGACAAAGCGGAAGCCCGATTGTCCTTCGATCAACAGCAGAACGGAGCGTTTGCCTTCCTTCTTCGCAGCTTTGACCAAACGCTCGGCATCCTCGGACGTTTTGACCTTATCTTGGCTGATTTCCGCCACCATATCGCCGGGACGAATACCCTCCTCGAATGCCGGACCTTCGGGATCAACATCGGTGATCACCAAACCTTCGGCCTTTTCAGGCAAATCGAAGCGTTCCAGAACATCCGGCGTCGGCGTCGCGACGGTGATGCCCAGCGCCGTGAGTTCACGCTCCTGAGCCTTACCCTGGTCCTGGCTTTGCGGCGTAGCAGAAGCCACCACGTCGTCATCCAATTTGGCGATGGTCACGTTCAAAGTTTGGGTGCGGCCATCACGCCAGACCTTGACCTTGACCTTGCGGTCCACCGGCGTGTTGGCGACAATGCGTGGAAGCTTGCGCATTTCGGTGACGCGCGTGCCATCGAACTCCAAGATCACATCACGCGCCTTGATGCCGGCTTTGTCAGCGGGGCCGCCTTCGATCACGCTGGCGACCAGCGCGCCCTCGGCTTTGTCGAGACCCAGCGTTTCGGCGATGGAATCAGTCACCACCTGGATATGCACACCCAACCAGCCCCGGCTCACTTCGCCGAATTTGATGAGTTGGTCGACCACCACCTGGGCGGCGTTGGACGGAATGGCGAAACCGATACCGACGCTGCCGCCGGACGGGGAGAAGATCGCCGTGTTCACGCCGATGACTTCGCCATCCATATTGAACATCGGTCCGCCGGAGTTGCCCCGGTTGATGGACGCGTCGGTCTGAATGAAGTTGTCGTAGGGACCGGCGTTGATGTCGCGACCGCGCGCGGAAATGATGCCCGCAGTCACCGTACCGCCCAAACCGAACGGGTTGCCGATGGCGACGACCCAATCGCCAACGCGCGAGGCATCGCTGTCACCGAAGCGGACGGAAGGCAGCTTGCGGTCCGTGTGCACCTTCAACACCGCCAGATCGGACTTGGCGTCGCGTCCGACGATTTCCGCCTGCAAGCGGGTGTCGTCTTGCAAAATGACCGAGACTTCATCCGCCTCTTCGACCACATGGTTGTTGGTCACAACGTAAGCGTCGCCATTTTGACGGTAATCGATGACAAAACCGGACCCCAGCGACGTGGTTCTGCGCCGCTGCGGCTGATCGCCCCGGTTTTGTTGGTCGAAGAAGTCCTTGAAGAAATCCTCGAACGGTGAACCCGGCGGGAATTGCGGCATTTCCTGGCGATGAGAGCGTCCTTCGGTCGTTTGTGTGGTGGAAATGTTGACCACCGCCGGGAGCAGCTTATCAGCCAGATCGGCGAAACTTTCCGGGGCGGATTTGGCCCAAGCGTGTTGCGCGGGCATCACCATCGCCAAGGCCAGCACCAATGCGGCTAGGGCGCTCATAACGCTATGATTTATGGGAAAGAAAAAACGATTCTGCGTGTGCATGGCTTTCACCTGCCAAAGATATAAACGGTTTAGGCCGGAACAAAGTTCCGGGAGCTTAAACAAAGATATAGGTACGAATTTGGGAAGAAGTATGGCGTAACCCCGGCTCCATTGCGACTTTTTTCCCGGAAACCGGCCCGAAACGCCACAAAATGCGCCGCACATGCGACGTCACCGCCAGACTTTCGTCACGATTGCGCCAGCCACACCAACCCTAAGCCAATGCCCGCCGTAATCACGGCGCTGATGCGGATTTGCATTTCCCCCATGGTCAGCAAAGCCGCCATGGCGCGGCGCATAAACGCCGGAAAAAGCGCATACAGCGAGCCTTCGATCACCAACATCAAGCCGAAGGCCATGAGCAAGGTTGTCATCTTCTATCCCTTTGCAAATGCCAACGGCCCGCCCCCCGAGCAAAAGCTCTGTGGGAACGGGCCGCGGCAAATTCTTGTTGCGGCAGCTTATTTTATTGCTTGCCGGTTTGGTCGCCGAAGAAGCGGAAGAAATCGCTGTCCGGCGAAAGCACTAGGTTCGTGTCACCCTGCGCCAAGGATTCACGGTATGCGGTCATGGAACGGTAGAACGCGAAGAATTCCGGATCTTGGCCGTAAGCTTCGCCCAGGATGCGGTTGCGCTCACCATCGCCTTCACCACGCAGGATTTGGGATTGGCGCTGGGCTTCAGCAATGATCACGGTCTTGTCGCGATCCGCCTTGGATTCAATTTCCAATTTGGCCTTTGCGCCATCGGCGCGCAATTGGTTGGCTTGCTTCACACGGTCAGAGCGCATGCGGTTGTAGACCGCTTGCGAAATCTGCGGCGGCAAGTCGGTGCGGCCAACGCGCACGTCGACGATTTCGATGCCGAAGTCTTCGGTCTCTGCGGCAAGGCGTTGCTCAATTTCCGCCATGATGTCGTCGCGCTTGTCCGACAACAATTCGCTGAGCGACACACGCGCCATGGAGTTGCGCACGCTGGAATTCAGGATACGGCCCACCTGATCGCGGAATGCCGCTTCGGTGCGCAAGGCCTGGAAGAAGCGCAGCGGATCCGTGATGCGATAGCGTGCGAACGCATCCACTTTGATGCGCTTTTGATCCGACAGGATCACTTCGCCCGCGGGCGGATCCAAATCCAAGATACGGCTATCGTAATAGACCACGTTTTGAATGAACGGTATTTTAATGTTCAAACCCGGGTCGCGGATCACGCGCTTGGGATTGCCGAACTGCATCACCATCGCCTGTTCGGTCTGGGACACGGTGAACAGCGCCGATGCGCCTGACACACCCCCGATCAGAACAACAACGCCGAGAATAACCATCAAGGTCCTGCTCATCACTGGCCTCCCGCTTTCTTTTGCAGTTCCGGCAAGGGCAGATACGGCACCACGCCACTTCCGCCTTCCTTGTCCAAGATCACTTTGTTGGAGTTCTTCATGATCTCCTCCATCGCCTCCAGATAGAGACGCTGGGTGGTGACGTCCTGAGCCACTTTATAGGTTTCGTAAACCGACAAGAAGCGCTTGGCTTCACCTTCGGCTTCCTTGATGACCTGTTCTTTATAGGCTTCGGCCTGCTGCAGCATCTTGGCCGCTTCACCTTCCGCGGTCGGTACGATCTTGTTGGCGTAGGCTTCGGCTTCGTTCTTCAAACGGTCCAAGTCCTGACGGGCCGACTGCACATCGTTGAAGGCGTCGATGACCTGCGCGGGCGGCTCGCCCTTGAGGAATTGCACCTGGATCACCGTAATGCCCGACCGATATGCGTCGAGGATATCCTGCAGCAGTTCACGGGTGCGGTCGGCGACCGCGGCACGCTCGCTGGTCAAGGCCTGTTCCAGGTCCGTCTGGCCGATGGCTTCACGCATGGCGCTTTCGGCGGCCAGTTTCACGGTTGATTCCGGGTCGCGGATTTCGAACAGATAGTTGCCCGCATCCTTAACCTTCCATTGCACCGTGAAGTCCACGTCGATGATGTTCTGGTCCTTGGTCAGCATCAGGCTTTCTTCCAAAACATCGCGCGCAGGGGTGTTTTGACGGCCAAAGGCGGATTGCTCTTCGCCCGCACCGCGGAAACCGATGTCGATGCGGCGCACCGCTTCCACGTTGGGGGTCATAACCTTGCCGATGGGGGCCGGGAAATACCAATGCAGGCCGGGGCCGACATCCTGTTCGGGGATATGCTCACCAAACAGCATCACCACGCCCTGATGACCGGCGTCGACGCGGAAAAAGCCGCTCGCCAGCCACAACACAACGGCGGCAGCGATGGCCAGGGTTACGATACGGCCAGAGCCAAAGCCGCCCGGCATCATATTTTTGAAATTGTCTTGGGAGCGACGCAGCATTTCTTCGATGTCGGGGGGCTGATTGCCACCACCGGCGGATCCACCGCCGCCGCCCCACGGGCCACCGCCGTTGCCGCCGCCGCCCCATGGTCCGCCTCCACCTTGAGGTTTCCAAGCCATAAGCCTAAGTTTCCTTCAAGTCCGGTTGTCAGATTGGCCCCAGTCGGATAACCACGTCGGATGAATCTAGGCCATCCGGGCCATTTATATTTTGATTTCCTAATACGACGACCTATATCAGGGCCACGCATTAGGGTTTATCGCTTATAGGCCAGCCCGCTGGTGCACGCAACGTCAACAGAACGACCCTGACAACAATCGCGTGCGCGGGCAATGCCTGAACAGGGATATCTGCATATTTTCGGAGATTGCAAGCATGTCGCAGGTTAATGAAGAAAAAATTCTCGAAACGCTGTCCACGGTGATGGACGGCGACCAAAACATTGTCGAGAAAGGTATGGTTCAAGGCCTTCAGGTCCAAGACGGTCATGTGATTTTCGCCGTCGTCGTGCCCCCGTCCGTGGGCGCGGACGCGGAACCGGTCCGCAAGGAAGCCGAACAAAAGGTTCACGCCTTGGACGGTGTGCTGTCCGCCACCGTGGTGCTGACCGCCGAAAATGCCGGCGGCGCAAGTGCTCCCGGCGCACCGCAGGGCGCCCCTCAAGGTGGTCCCCAGGGCGGTCCTCAGCCCGCCGCCGACGGCCCGCTGATGCCGGGCGTGAAAACCATCATCGCGGTGGCGTCCGGTAAGGGCGGTGTGGGCAAATCCACCACCACCGTGAACCTGGCACTGGCGCTCAAGGCCCAGGGCCTGAAGGTAGGCCTGCTCGACGCCGACATCTACGGCCCCTCCATGCCGCGCATGCTGGGCATCACCGGAGAACCGTCGTCCTCCGACGGCCAACATCTGGACCCCATGGAAAACCACGGCGTGAAGTGCATGTCCATGGGCTTTTTGGTGGAAGAAGAAACGCCGATCATCTGGCGCGGCCCGATGGCCCAGACCGCCCTGGTGCAGATGATGCGCGATGTGCATTGGGGCGAGTTGGACGTGCTGCTGATCGACATGCCGCCGGGCACCGGCGACGTACAATTGACCATGGCCCAGCAAGTGCCGCTGACCGGCGCCGTGATCGTATCCACCCCGCAGGACATTGCGCTTTTGGATGCGCGCAAGGGTCTCAACATGTTCCGCCAGGTCGATGTGCCGGTGCTGGGCATCGTTGAAAACATGAGCTATTTCAAATGCCCCCACTGCGGCGGACGCACCGAAGTCTTCAGCCACGGCGGCGCCAAGGAAGAAGCCGATATGCTGCAGGTCAACTTCTTAGGCGAAATCCCACTGGACATCCAAATCCGCGAAACCTCCGACGGCGGCCATCCCATCGTCGACAGTCAACCCGGCAGCGAACACGCCACGGCATACAAAGCCATCGCCGAAAATGTCTGGAACCAAGCGTGCGAAAAGCTGGAAGCCAAGACCGCGGCCATGCCCAAGATCGTCCAATAAGTACGACTTTTTTTGCGTCTCAAGCGGCTCCCCAATGGTTGGGGGGCCGCTTTTTCTTTAACCGAATATTCAACAAAAACGGGCACTCTCGGCGCCATAAAAACACAAGGCTTGAGACGCGTCATGTCCCGGATTTTGCTTTCTTCCGCCCTTCTCGCCACCAGTCTGTGCGCGAGCCTGCCTGCCGTCGCCATGGATGGATTGTATGGCGGGGCGGCCATCGGCCTGACGCGCGCCCAAGACACCAGCGCCAGTGGCACCAGCGGCGGCTCGGTCGATCTGGATACCGGCACAGGTGCCAGCGCGTTTGTCGGCGCTACGTTCGCCGCCAACTGGCGCGGTGAAGTGGAATTGGCGCGCCGCACCTTGGATATTTCTTCCGTAGCCGGCACATCCGGCAGCGGCGACGTCAGCGCGACCAGTTTGATGGCCAACGCGATCTATGACCTGAATCTCGATACGGAGCTGGCCGTGCAGCCCTATGTCGGCGCGGGCATTGGTCTCACCAACCTGGATTTGGACGGCGCCGCGCCGTTCGGCGGGTCGACCATCGACGATTCCGACACGGTTGGCGCGCTTCAGGCCATTGCCGGGGTGAGCTATCCGTTAAATGCGCAAACCACCCTGTTCGCGGATTACCGCTACTTCGCCACGAGGGATGCCGATTTCACCACGGCGGCGGGTGCATCCACGTCCTTGGATATGCGCACCCATTCCCTGATGGCCGGTTTACGGTTTGAGTTCGGCGCACCGGGCACCAGCGGTGACGCGGGCATGAGCGCCACCGCCCAGTCCTTGGCGTCGGCGGATGCCGCACCGGTGTCCGAAACGAAACCGACCGAGATAAAAGAAACGGAGGCCCTCCCGGCACATACCCTGCCTGAGACCTACACGGTCTATTTCGTTTTGAACAATGCCGACGTCACGCCGGAAGGCATCGTCGTGATCGAACAAGCCGCCGCAAACGCCAAGGCGCGCAGCGTGACCCGCTTGATTCTTACCGGTCACGCCGACCGCTCCGGCGACGCCGCCTATAATTTGAGCCTCTCCAAACGCCGCGCCGAAGCGGTGAAAACCGCCTTCGTCGCCTTGGGATTCGATGAAAGCGAAATCACCATCAAGGCCAAGGGCGAAACCGAATTGCTGGTGCCCACGGCGGATGGCAAGTGGGAACCCAAGAACCGGCGTGTGGAAATCGTCGTGCCTTAAGTCTGAAGCGCTGAAGCAGTCTTCATCAAAAAAGGCGGCCACTTGGGGCCGCCTTCATTCTTTTCGGGCATCATCACCATCAATCGAACAGAGCGTCGATATCGTCCTGGGAAATGCCATCGCCTTCCAACTGCGGCCCCTCGAGGAGCTTGTCGTCCTCCGAGCGCAAGTCTTCGGACAGTTCGATTCCTTCGAAATCTTCCTCACCCCAGATGTTGATCATGGTGAGGATGCGCTCTTCCAGGTAGTTGATGGTCTTGACCACCTTACCGGTGCGCTGGCCGGTGATGTCTTGGAAGTTGCAATTTTCGAAAATCTTAATGGACAGGTTGTCGATGGCCTGAAGATGATCGTGCGACGTGGTGTCGGTGATACGCTCGCGGATCGCCTGGGCGTGTTCCTGAATGTCTTCCGCCGCGCCGAGAATGTTGTTGGTCGCTTCCTCGGTCGCCTGCACGATCGCACCCAATTCCATGGCGGCGGTCACGAATTTATCTTCGTTCTCGCCCGGTTTGTGGATCGCGGCGATCTCAATCTTGGTGCGGTCGATGGATTGCTTAAGGTCGTGTAGTTGGCCGCGCAAAACCGACAGTTCCGGCGCATTTTCCATCGCACCGGCCGTGCTGAGGGAAGACTTGGCTTCGTCGCTTAACTGCTCGATCATTTTTTTGACTTCAGCGATCGCGCCTAAGACTTCTTCGGTGTGTATGGCCGGCGCACCAGCTTGAGCCTGCACCGGATCGCCACGTTTCTGCATCAAGCGGCGTTCCGCAGAAAACAATTTTCTTTGGGAATTCAATGACATAGGCCCTTCCGCACAAACCTCGGGCGCGTTGCTCGCGCCACGTCTAACGCCTCATTGGAACCCAAAATTTGACCTGTTCCGCGAAAAAACGCAATCCCCATTAAGAGTTATGCCCGAAACAAGATTAACGGGTAGCGCTAAAGCGTCGCACACCCGCTGGTTTATCGCCCGGCGTTCTCGCGCTTGAAAATGGTTTGGGTGCCCCGTTTCACATCGAATTTGGACGCTTCCAGGTCAGTGTGCAGAGTCAGACGCGGGTGATGACGGATCATTTCGTCGTGCATCCAGTGCATCACCTCACGCAAAGTTGAATGCACCGTATTTTGGGAACGTAACTCGATCACATAGATCATTTGCGGCAGAGTGTAGACCGTCTGGCAGCGCACTTTCGCCCCCAGCGGATAAAGATATTGCTTGTCTTCGGCCCGCACATCCAGCGCTTCGATGGCGGCGTATTGCTCCGCCACCAAGGATTCCGCCTGAGCGCGCAGGTCGTCCGGCAGTTCGTCCAGGTACCAATCGTGAAAGCCCCGCTCCCCGGTGAGCAGGGGAATACGGCAAATACCGTTCCTGTGGCGCTGCAAGTCGCGGTATGAGCCGTAGTCCAGATCGAAGGTACACGTGTACTGCCCATAGCCGTCCAGATGGCGCGGCAAGTTGGTCTTAGGCGGGCGGGCTGCGATGACATCCAATTCCTGCGCTTCCAAGACACCGTTGTCCACGGTGGTCGAAAAGCTCAAATCCGGCTGTCCATCGTCGAAAAAACTGCTATCCAAGTAATTGTTTTTGAAAGCTGTTTTCTCTAGATAGGCCTCGGTCGCTTCGTAATCCTTGTGCCCGAAGCTGCTGGGGTAGTGTTCGCGCAGAACCTTGAGACATCCATCGGCGATCTCGCGCACCTCCGCCAGCGGGTGATGGCGCATCAGGTGCAACTTGTCGGCGGCCTGACGCAGGTTGGTGGTCCACGCCAGTTGCGATGTGATCCCGGCGGGCAGGAAGCCACGCAGGATATCGAAGCCACGCGCCTTGATGGCGTTGTTCCAAACGCGCTCTTTTTCCCCTTCGCCCATGGGAAACCGGTCTTTCAGGTACGCTTCCAACGGCTCCAGGGAGCGCAAATAGAAATCCATCCATTTTTGCAGGACGCCTTGGCTCTCACCCGTTGCGATGGGATCGATGATCGGCTGCTTGGAAAAATCGATATAGCGAGTCGAGCTTTCCTGGCCCGAATAGAGCGGATTGTCCTGAACCGCCTTGCACGCGAGGATCGAAAGCCCTTCGACGAACACCGTGGTGGTGCCGCAGTCGCCTATGGACGCATGGCCGTACCCCACGTAGTAACTTTCCATAAACTTGGCCGAGCCACGCTGTTTGACCATTTCCAGGTGCTTGCGCGCGCTGTCAGCGGAGCGCGAATACAGCGCCTGCAACATGGCCGTGGCTTCCGGCCCCTGATCGTCAACGATGAAGATATCCGCCATGGATTCGCGGTCCCCCAACTCAAAGCTGTGCAGTGTCCCCTCTCCGAAGCCGGACGGCGGACCCGGACGACGATTCGGACGGGGGATAATACCACGAAACCCGCCATCTCAAACCGCCCAAGGCACCATATCTTGTGGACAAACACCTGAGGCTCATTCATTTGAATTATTATCCGATTGTGCACGTGATGCTTTGCAAAGGCGTCTTGTGCCGCTTATATTTGAGATGTCGGGCAACCGACTATGGCGATAAACGTTTTTCGGAATAAGCGTTTCGGACCCGGGGGCAGTACCCGGCGCCTCCACCAAAATTCCGGCGGACCTGGGATGGGCCCAGGGGGCCGGCCGGTATGGGGGCGAAACAGGATCGACGAGCGTGGTAAAGGTCTAACTTTCGCCCGGCATTGTACCACCGTTATCGGGCTACTTTTACAAATGCCAACGACAACGAAGCATTTGCGGTTGCCGCTTAATCGCTAAGCAACCACGGGGTCCGGGGGGCACCTTGCAACAGAAGCCCCCCACTTAAATCCGCTCCATTTAAGGGGCGCTGAAAAACTGAACGGGAACGACCCGGCGGAAACGCCGTTTCGCGGGACATAAAGAGGCCACATGAGCGACGAACAACTCCGCTATGATATTTGGGTCGAAGAAGCGCTGCGCAGCGTTATTTACAAAACCCTGTCGCACGTCGCACAAAACGGCTTGCCCGGCGATCATCATTTCTACATTTCGTTTTTGACCCAGCATGACGGCGTCGTCATTCCGGGGCGCCTGCGCGCCCAACACCCCAATGACATGACCATCGTGTTGCAATACCAGTTCGAAAACCTGATCGCGAACGAAGACGCGTTTTCCGTCACGCTCAGTTTCGGCGGCAAAAAGGAAAGCCTGGAGATTCCGTACGCGTCCGTGATTTCGTTCGCCGACCCGTCGGTGAACTTTGCCCTGCAGCTCAAGATGCTGCCCATGGACGAAACGGATGAAACGGACTTCGAAGGCATGGAAGTGGAGGATTACGACTCCCACCACCTGGAATATTTCGAAGAATCGCGCAACCGCACCAATCAGGACGACCGCGGCGACGCGGGCGCGGACGAAGACGGCGAGCCCAAAACCGGTGAAGTCATCACTTTGGATGCATTCCGAAAGAAATAGCTCTTTCGGGGGAATACGTTCCGCAAGACATAATTCTTTCTGGCCCTACGCGGCCCCCACATATAAAAATACCAAAGCAGCTTATAACCTCCCCAGTTGAGAGACGTTTCCTCATGAGCGAACCTGCTTTCCATGAAGTCTTTAGCTTCGGCGAAGACGACACCGAATACCGTCTGCTGACCAGCGATCATGTCTCCACCCACAACGTCGCTGGCCGCAAGATCCTGGAAATTGAACCCGAAGGCTTGAGCCTCCTGGCCGCGACGGCGTTGCGCGACACGTCGCACCTGTTGCGTCCGAAGCACTTGGAGCAACTGGCGTCGATCCTGGATGATGGGGAAGCGTCCGCCAACGACCGCTTCGTCGCCATGGAGTTGTTGAAGAACGCCAACATCGCGGCCGGCGGGGTGCTGCCCATGTGCCAGGATACCGGCACCGCCATCATCATGGGCAAAAAAGGCGAAAACGTCTGGACCGGGGGCCGGGACGAAGCCGCACTGTCCGAAGGCGTGATGAAGGCGTATGCGGAAAACAACCTGCGCTACAGCCAGATGGCCCCGCTTTCGATGTTCAAGGAAGTCGGCACCGGCACCAACCTACCCGCGCAGATCGATATCGGCGCGGTGCCGGGCGACGCATACAAGTTTTTGTTCATGGCCAAGGGCGGCGGCTCGGCCAACAAGACCTTCCTCCATCAACA
The DNA here is from genome assembly GCA_028281525.1 of Magnetovibrio sp. Classification (GTDB taxonomy): domain Bacteria; phylum Pseudomonadota; class Alphaproteobacteria; order Rhodospirillales; family Magnetovibrionaceae; genus Magnetovibrio. The sequence continues at coordinate 7,136 of JANQJR010000040.1, read as the reverse complement.
GACAGCGGCGCTGTTGAACCCTGAGAGCATGGCGGAATTTTTACGTGTTGAAATCGCCAAGCTGGGTACGGCAGCCTGCCCGCCCTATCACCTGGCGGTGGTGATCGGCGGTTTGTCCGCGGAAATGAATTTGAAGACGGTCAAACTCGCCTCGGCCCACTATCTGGACAATCTGCCCACCCAGGGCAACGACTACGGTCAAGCCTTCCGCGATCCGGACATGGAAGAGCAGATCCTCAAGATGACTCAGAATCTGGGCATCGGCGCGCAGTTCGGCGGCAAGTACTTCTGCCACGACGTGCGCGTCATCCGCTTGCCGCGTCACGGGGCGTCTTGCCCGGTGGGCATCGGCGTATCGTGCTCGGCGGACCGCCAAATCAAGGGCAAGATCACGGCAGAGGGCATCTTCCTGGAAAAACTGGAAACCGACCCGGCCAAATACCTACCCGATGTGGATGCGGGTGCGTTGTCGGGCGAAGTGATCGACATCGACCTGTCCATGTCCATGGACGACATTCGCGCGGAATTGTCCAAACACCCGATCAAGACCCGCGTGAACTTGACCGGTACCTTGATCGTCGGGCGCGACTTGGCGCACGCCAAACTTAAGGAGCGGCTCGACGCCGGCCAGGGCCTGCCCGATTACATCAAAAACCACCCGGTCTATTACGCCGGGCCTGCGAAAACGCCGGAAGGCTATGCGTCGGGCTCCTTCGGACCGACCACAGCGGGCCGCATGGACGGCTATGTCGATTTGTTCCAGGCCAACGGCGGCTCCATGGTGATGTTGGCGAAGGGCAATCGCTCCCCGGCGGTGACGGCGGCGTGCAAAAAGCATGGTGGGTTTTATCTCGGCTCCATCGGCGGTGCGGCGGCGGAGTTGGCGTACAAATCCATCAAGCACGTCGAATGCCTGGAGTACCCGGAGCTTGGCATGGAAGCGGTGTGGAAGATCGAGGTCGAAAACTTCCCCGCCTTCATCATCGTCGACAACAAGGGCAACGACTTCTTCGAAGACATCAAGAAGAACGGCGATGACATCAACGGCCAGGATTCGGGCTGACCCATGTCCCTGCCCGATCTCCTCATCGACGGTCCGCCAAGTAACCATCGCGATGCGCCGGTGACCATCGCCTTGGCCCACGGCGCGGGCGCACCGATGGACAGTCCGTTCATGGTGGCGTTCGCCGAAGGTTTGGCGACCAAGGGCCTGAAATGCGCGCGTTTCGAATTCCCCTACATGGCCCAGCGCCGCGTCGACGGCAAGAAGCGCCCGCCCAACACCGCCAAAATCCTGATGCAAACGTGGCGCGACGTGGCGCAGCACTTGGGCCATGAAAACCTGATCGTGGGCGGCAAATCCATGGGCGGGCGCATGGCGTCCATGCTGGCACGTGAACTCGAAGACGAAGGCCGCCCGGTCAAGGGTCTCATCTGCCTGGGTTATCCCTTCCACCCGCCGGGCAAACCGGAAAAGGCGGAAGGCCGTTTGGCGCATTTGACGGACATCCAAACGCCCACATTGATCTTGCAAGGCACACGCGACACGTTTGGGACCCTTGAACAAGTGCCGGACTTCCCGCTGTCCACAGCCATCCAAGTGCACTGGCTGGAAGACGGCGACCATGGTTTCAAACCGCGCAAGAAATCGGGCCGCAGCGAAGCGCAAAATTGGCAGGAAGCCATCGACGCCGTGGACGCGTTCGCACGTAATATTTAAGCTGGATTTATAAGCTTCCAGCCGGTTTTCGTTTTAGGACCTTCCCCCCCTATGGAATTGTTGAGTGCATTTCCCGTCGATTTCGCGACCTACACGGCTTTTCTGCTCACCGCGTCGGTGATCGTGCTGACGCCGGGACCGGATACGTTGATCATCCTGCGTTATGCCTTGACGTCCGGACGCAACGTCGGGCTCGCCACCGTCTTGGGCGTGCAGGTGGGCTTGGTCGGACATACGCTGCTGGCGATCTTCGGCATTTCGGTGCTGATCGCATCCACACCCTGGCTGTTTAAGGCGGTGGCGCTAACCGGCGCGGCCTACATCGGCTGGATCGGCATCCAGGGCTTTCGCAAGCAAGGACTGCTGCGCGTGGGCGCGACGGACCAACCCACCATCAGTGGGCGCAAAGCTTTTCGCGACGCGATCTTTTGCAACCTGCTCAACCCCAAAGTGATCTTGCTGTTTTTGGCGCTGTTTCCCAACTTCGTCGACAACACCCGAAGCGACGTGACCCTGCAACTGATTTCCCTGTCCGTGGGCTTGATCGTCATCAACGTGTTGTGGCAGGCCCCCATGGCCTTCGCCGCCGAAGCGGTGCGCCGATGGCTCAAGAACGAACACGTCTATAGGCTGATCATGCATTCCACCGGCGTGCTGCTGATCGGAGTGGCGGTGCTGATGGTCTACGACAACGTGATGATGTGAGCCGTGCGATGATCGACGACTTGACCGACGATGCATACAAAATGCGCAAGCATTCCGTCCTGTTGGACGGGCACCAAACCAGCGTGTCGTTGGAGGACGCGTTCTGGAGCGAATTGCTGAAAATCGCCAAGGCGCGCGGCCAGTCGGTCAACAAACTGATCACGGAAATCGATCACGCGCGCACGACAAACCTGTCGAGCGCCATACGCGTGTTTGTGCTGAGGCAATCCAAAGGGGATTAAAGTCAGCGGACCCTAAAGCCCCTGTAAGATGCCCCGGATCAGGTCATCCACCTTCGGCCTGGCGGGCTTTTGTTGGTCCGCCGGCGGCCCGCCAGCAGGCGGCGGCGGAGCCAAAGTGCCATCGGACTGCTGCGGATCGCTTGGCTGCTCAGGTTGTGACGGCTGCGGGGTGGGCTCGGATTTCTGTTTCAAACCGCCCAGACCCTGCAATATGCCCCTGATCGCATCGGCACCCTTGCCGCCCTTGCCTTCCAAAGCCTTGTCCAAAACGCCACCCAATGCACCGCCTGCGCCACCGCCGGCGGGAGTGCCCAGGGCCAGCTTGACGCCGGGGTTGTCCAACGCACCCTTGACCGAAAACGGCACTTCCTGGCGGCCAATTCGGCCCTCGCTGATTAGGGCGGTGACTAGATTTGGTTCCACTGTCATCTTGCCGGACATGTCGATGCCCCAACCCGCAATGTCAACGGTACCGGATCCGGTGCCCGATCCCATGGCGGAATTGAGCGTCATTTTGTTCGCCGTGGCGACGCCATCGCGGATATCGAAGGCCAGCGCCAAATCCGCCAGGCCAGCGCCCTTCTTTTCGCCCAGAGACAATTGATTCATGGCCGCAACAAGGCCGATCACGCCGGACAAGGCCGTACCCTCACCACCCTGTTTGACGTCCAGCGCGTTGATGTCCAAATCGCCAGTCCCGGCCAGTGAACTCACCAATTCCGCCGGGCTCAAGCCGGTGGCGTTGAAATTCAGGTTGAGGCCTAAGTTGCCCGTCGCCAAGTCCTTGCCCGCCACCGCCTTGACCGCTTGACCGACCTTCATAGCATCAAGCTTGATATCGGTTTCGATGGTCGGCGCACCCACCGCGCGCACGACGGCCGAACCGTTGAGCGGCCCACCAAACAGGTTGCCTTGAATCTTATCGGCGTTGAGCACGCCATTTTTCAACGTGGCGTGCATGTCGGCGGCGCTGAGCGTGTAGTCACCAAAGGATATGGCGTCGGATTTGAGCGTAAAGTCACCGTCGAGTTGATTGAGCGCGCTGAGATCGAATTTCTCAGATGACCAACGCTTATCCACCAGAGCGAGTTGCTCGCCCCGGAAGGCGACGTGGACGACGTTGTCCGCCGTGCTGCGCTGGCCGAAACGCGATCTCGGCGTATCCAAAGATGCATTTTTTTCCGCGCGCGGCAGGAAACGGTCCACCACCAACGCGCCGGTCTGCAGGTTGACGTTGACGCGCGGCTTCGCCCCGTCGGTGCGCGCCGTGATGTCACCGTTGATGGATGTTTCGCCCAATGCGCCCTTCAAGTCTTTGACCGTGTGGACCTTACCGTCGGTATCAAGCTTAGCGGCTAGGTCCAACGCGCCCAACGGCCCCTCCGGCTTGTAATCGATGTTCAAGGCCTTGAGCAACACGGCCAAGTCCGGGTGCTTGGCCGTCACATCGCCCTCGTAGCCAAACCCGATGGGCAGAAGGGACAAGCGCCCTTGGCCGGAGAATTGGCCTTTGAGCGCCGCGACATTGACGTTGAAACGGGGTTTCAGGATCGAGCCTTCCGCCGCGCCGTTGATGCTTACGGCCTTCAGTCCCGGCGGCACGGCGGTGCTGCCGAACCCGGCGGCGAGCATGGCGGCGTCCTGCAGCTTGGCCTCCAGTTTGACCTTGGACATCTCCGGGATCGCGCCGAAGCCGTTGAATGTGCCGGACAGCGTCGCGTTGGAGCCCTGGTAGTCGCCCAGCTGCAGGCTGCGCAGTTGCAATTCCCCAGCGTACAAGGTGCCGTCCATCACCAGCTTTTTAAACGTCTTGCCGTCATGGGTGAGCGCGCCCACGCGTACCTTCAAATTGGCGTCGAAATCATTGAGCGCGGACAGCGCCGCCCACGCCTGAGCCGCCTCGGTCACACCGGGCGCACCGCTCGATGCGGTCTTGTCCTGCACGGCGTTGGCATCCGGGCTTTGCGGCTTGCCCCCGCCCGGGGCCGCGGCGGCGCCGTTCAGGCCGCCGTTGATGTAGGTGTCCAGGTTGATCGCGTCCAAGGCCAAGTCCGCGCCAAAGGAGAGACGCTTGCGCAGCGCCAGGGTCACGCCGCCGGTGAGTTTGGACTTGTCCGCCGCGATTTCCAGATTACCGATCACAACCTGTTTGGCATCAGCGATGACTTTGCTTTTGTATCCAACCCGCTTGACCCGCCCGGCGACGCCCGGCGGCAATTTGATGTCGAGCCAATTGGCCAGGCCGGTGGGATCGGCGCTGGTGACTTCCACGTCCCCTTCGAAGCGGGGTTGCCCATCCTTGGGCCGCACGAAGCCGAACACGGCCATGTCGGTCACCCCCGGCGCCATGGCCTGAAACTGGCTGAGCGCCAATTCCCCGTCGGCCAACTCTGCGGCGAGACGCACATCGTTGACCAGGCCGCCTTTCAACGTCACCACATCGACGGTTAGCTGTAGCGTACCCGCAACCCCTTCGGGAAAGGCGAAGCCCTGTTGCGCCTCTTTGGCGGAGCCGTCGCTTTGCGGCGGGACCGGGGCGACGGAGGCATCTTCGCCAGCAGCACTGTCTGCGGTGACGCTCGTGTCGGGCATCGCGCCGCCGCTGGCCAACAACGCATCGGCGTCGATGCGCGCCGCTTTCAGTTGCACATCGAAGCTCACCCCATCGGCCATCTTCACGTCGACAACGCCGGTGGCGCGGGACTTGCCCAACTGAATTTCCAAATCCTTGAGTCCGGCAATTGCCGCCGAAGCCTCGATATCGCTTTCCAGTGAAAAGGATTGCACCAGCACGCCTGGCGCGGCTTGTCCACCGGCGACAGCTCCCAAGAGCGCCGAGAGGCTTTCGCCATGAACTTTGATCTTACCTTTGAAGCGCGGCTCGTTTTCCAAGCCCAAAACCGCACCTGTAAGCTGGATATTCGCGCCGCCGGGCGCGGTGATGGCTGCGTTCACCGGAACGGTACGCTGTTCGATGATTTGGCCGAGAGACACTTCAAATGCCAATGGCACGCCACGCACACGGGCTTGGCCTTGGGCCTCGAACGGGCCATTCAAGGTGCCTGCACGCAAGGTGGCGTCAATCGCCTCGATCCGCTCCACGGCGCCGCTGGTCCGATCACGATAGATCACACGTCCGTCCACCACCTCGAAGTTGTCGAGCCGGATGTTCATGCCGCCACCCTTGGCCGTCCCACCGGATGCGGCTAAGGAAGGTGGAGAGGACACGGCTTTCGAAGGTTTCGCCGGCTGCAATTCCAAATTTGTGCGCCCGTCCTCGTATTTTTCGATGCTGATGACGGGGCTCACCAGGCGAATGCGCTCCACTTGCACTTGGCCGGACAGCAACGGCATCAGCGCCACGCGCACCTCCACCGCTTTGAGCGCCACCATATCCGGATCCTCGGCTCCAGCGATATTGGACAACCGAACTTCGTTGGCGGTCAGGGCCGGAGCGGGAAAGATACGGATTTCCAGGTTGCCGCCGATGCTCAGGTCTCGCCCCGTCGCCGCACGGGCCTGGGTGGTGATTTGTTGTTTGAGAGCGGCGGAATCGATGAAACTGGGCGCAACGACGATGGCCCCAGCCAACAGGGCCAAAACAACGACAAAACCGATGAGTATGTTTTTCACCAAGGCCGGGACCCCATTTGTCCAATACCTTCTCTCAGGAGCTTGACGCACCCTGCACTCTGCTTGCGAGTGTAGTCACGCCGCACCCGTCAAGGCCATATAAAAAGCTTAATTTAAAACCGGAATTTGACCAAAAAAAGAACATACCAAGCACCGTAACAGGTATACATCCTTGCAAAGCAAAACCGCGCCCCCGGATACGGGTGAGCGCGGTTTGCTTAATACGTCGCCAAGGAAGGGCGCGCGGGAAATCGCGCAGCCATCCGAAATCGGGATCAGCCCTGACGTGCTTTGAAACGCGGGTTGCGTTTGTTGATCACGTAGACGCGGCCCTTGCGGCGCACGACGACGCAGTTCTTGTCGCGGGTTTTCGCGGACTTAAGCGAGTTGCGAACCTTCATGGCGTCTATCCTCAAAAAAAACAAGCGGAGCCCAATCGGCCCCGAGAGCGCGGAAAATACGGCCTCAAATGCCCTCTGTCAACCGATTAAACGCCGATTTTGTGGGGTTTTTTCACTCCCGGTCTAGGACCTAAAGGGATGCCGCCGACCGCGCAGCTTGGTCGTACAGCCCGGATAAGGCGCGCAAGTGTGCCGCCGCCTGCTCCAATGCGTCCTTTTCGAGCCCTAAGGCCATCAAAGCATCCAACAGACAAGCCTCGCCACATTAACCCTTCTCTCTGGGCCACAATAATTCTTTGTGGCCTAGGCATGCCTCTAGGATCCCTGAAGCATTTGTGAGGTCTCGCTTATTCTTCCAGGTGGATTTAGTATACGGGTACCCTTTCCATAGTACGAGATATTGCCGGTGAGCGCTTTTGCCTCTATCCTAGATGA
>JANQJR010000030.1 GCA_028281525.1 Magnetovibrio sp. | reverse complement strand
TGGTGGTCGATTGCGCTTGCAGCGGACGGCGGTTGGCCGGATGTGGCGATGTTGGCGTTGTTTGCGGTGGGCGCGGTGCTGATGCGCGGCGCGGGCTGTGTGATGAATGACATCGCGGATCGCGACTTCGACGGCCAAGTCGCGCGCACTGCGGGTCGCCCCCTTCCGGCGGGGGATGTGACGCTGCCCCAGGCCATTGTCTTCCTCGCGGTGTTGGGTTTTCTGGGTTTGGCGATTTTGGTGCAGTTCAACACCTTTGCGATCGGCGTCGGGGTGCTGTCGCTGGTGACCGTGATCATCTATCCCTACATGAAGCGCTTCACCTATTGGCCGCAAATTTTCCTCGGCATTTCGTTCAATTGGGGCGCATTGTTGGGCTGGGCCGCGGTGCAAGGCAGCCTGGATTGGGCGCCGGTGGCGCTCTACATAGCAGGGGTGTTTTGGACGCTGGGTTATGACACCATCTACGCTCATCAGGACAAAGAAGACGATATCCTGGTCGGCATCAAATCCACGGCGTTGCGCCTGGGGGATGCCACGCGCGGCTGGTTGGTGGGCTTTTACGGTGTGAGCATGGCATTGATTGTGCTGAGTGGCTGGCTCGCGGGATTGAGTGCGTGGTTCTATGTGGCACTGATACCCGCCGTCGCGCATTTGGCGTGGCAGATCAAAAGCGTGGACATCCACGATCCGAAAAGCTGTCTCTCGCGCTTCAAATCCAACCGCGATTTCGGCCTGTTGCTGTTCGCGGCGGTCATCGTGGGTCAGCTTGCGAGCTAACTTAACTCTTGAAAATCAGCGAATGCCAACCGTGGGGCAGGGCGTATTGTTCCAGCGCTTGGGTGCGCTGTTTGCGCCGCGCCGGGCTGGTGACCCCGGTTTTGATGAAGGTATCCGAGTCTGCGTGCGGATCGATCAGGCTGCGGGTGTAGTCCAGCACCTGTTCCTGGCTCATGGGCGCCCATCTGCGGCCTTCGGTGTTGATTTCCGCAAGGGGCACCGGCGCGCCGTCCTTGGTCAAGCATCCCTTGCGTGACAGATAGGCATGTGCATTGTCCAAGTGGCCTTTGCCGCGGATGGTCAGCTCGATCCCGAACAACTGGGTGAAATCGTAATTGATGCCGATGGATTCGGTTTCATGCATGCGCTCCAATTGTCCATCCGTGAGCCACGTGACGAACACGTCCGCCGCCGCGCCGGGGGCGTGGGCCAGGGTTGCGGGGATCGAGCCGTAACGCGAAAAGTGTGCGCTGTAGACGGTATCGAAATCGAACATAATCGCCCGTGTGGCGTAAATCGGGTCGTCCAGTAGATGCCCGTGATCCACGTATTTGTCCGCCAACCGCGTAGGTGAAGCGTTGGAGCCCGATGCGATCACCGCGTGGCGGTTTTCGATCACGGTTTCATCGGTTTCAGCGGCGCGGATTTCGCGCCAGCCGTCCTTTCCCAGCACGAACGAACCGTCCGGGATGTCAAAGGGGTAGGATTTGGCGTGTTCAATTGGGCACTTCATTGTCATGGCCCCGTAAATATGGGGTTATTCGGCCGCCGCGTCCAGATATTGCGACAAATCGACCTCGTCGATCTGTTCGGGGCGCAGGAAGCGTTCGGCGTACTCCTTGTAGATGCCGCTTTCCAACATCAAGCGGAACAAATCCGGGTCGATGTGCTGGTCCTTGACCATGAAGGAGAGGATTTTGATGCTTTCGCTCAAGGTCTTGGGCTTTTTGTAGGGGCGGTCGGCGGCGGTCAGCGCCTCGAACACGTCGGCCAGGGCCATGATGCGCGCAGGCACCGACATGTCGGCCTTGGTGAGCTTGCGCGGGTACCCGGTGCCGATCAAGGTTTCGTGATGCGCGCCCGCATATTCCGGCACGTTCTTCAGATGTTTGGGGAACGGCAATTGGCCCAGCATCACAATGGTCTGCACAATGTGGTTTTGGATGATGTAGCGGTCCTCATTGGTGAGGGTGCCGCGCGCGATGGAGAGGTTGTAAACCTCCCCCCGGTCGAACAGGCGCTCGGGTACGTCCATCTTGAAGCCGAATTGTTCCGAATTGGGCGCTTCGAAGGTGCCGTCGCGCGGGAACACGTGATCGGTGCGGTTGGCGAGCAACGGTTCTTGGACCGGCAGGTCCATCTCCGGCTGGGCTTCCTTGCGCTTCAATTCTTCATGGGAAATACCGATGCGGTCCGACAGGGTGCGCGTCCATGTGCCCGTGGCGATTTGCTTGAGGCGTTCGATTTTTTCTTCGGCCATGAATTCGCCGCCGACGTTGCATTCGGCGACGAAGGCGAAATCGTCGTCAAACCTGGCCAACGTGGCGTCCAGTTCGGCCTTCAGCGCGTCTTTGTCGCCGCCGTCGGCGACCTGCTGCCAGTAGGCGATCTCGGCTTCGCGTTTTTTGATTTCGAAACGCATGCGCACTTCGTGGATGCGGTCGTAAATGGCCTCCAGTTTAGTGGCTTTGTCGACCACGTATTCGGGCGTGACGACCTTGCCGCAATCGTGCAGCCAGCTCGCCAGATGCAGTTCGCGAAAGCCTGCCTCGTCCAGCTCGAAATTCTTAAGCTCGCCGTGATCGGCTTCGACCGCGGCATGGGCGAGCATCTCCGCCAGTTCCGGCACGCGCGCGCAGTGACCGCCCGTATAGGGCGACTTGGCGTCGATCGCACCGGCGATGAGTTTAATGAAGCTGTCCATCAGCCGCGCTTGGGCGTCCAACAGCATCTGGTTGTCCACCGCCACGGCGGCTTGGGACGCCAGCGCTTCGATCATCGGCACGATCTGAGCGGAAAACGGGATCGATTCGCCGGTTTCATCCTGGGCGTTGAGCAATTGCAGCACCCCAATGATTTCACCCGAATGGTTTTTCAGCGGCACGTTGAGGAAAGATTTGGACCGGTATCCCGTGCTTTCATCGAACTTGCGTGGACCGGTGAAGTCGAATTCGGTCGCCTCGTAGACGTCGGGGATGTTGACGGTTTCGCCCGTGACCGCGACGTGGGAGGCGACGTTTTTGTGGTTGGGTTCCCCGGTGTCCTTGTCGTAGACGGAAATTGGCGGGAACGGAATCGGCTCGCCCGTGGTGCCGCCCTTGGCGATGCCCAAGCTGTCGGTGCGCATGATTTCGAATTTGAGATACTTGCCGTCGGCTTCGGCTTCGAATTGTTCTTCGAACACGTCGCCCATTTCATGGTCGATCATGTTGCCGCACAGGTACAACGTTCCGCCGTCCGCGTTGCACAAGGCTTTCGCTTCCAGAAGGATATTTTCCAACAGGCGGTGGTGGTTGCGTTCCGCCGAAAGCGCGATGCCGATCTCGATCAGCTTCGCATAATCTGCGCTGCTGACCCCGGTTTTTGCTGCAGTGGTGTCGCTCGGCGCCATACACTCATGCCCGGACGTGGGCGGACCCGGACCCCTTGGAGATTTGTCCCCAACAATTTCAAATGATTAAATCATCATTTTCCACATTAGAAAATGACGTATTGCGGGTTAATTTTCGGTTCACGGTCGGATTTAGCATTGAAATCGCTCACAAAGCTGTGATCTTTGACGCATGACATACAGTTCTTTAAGAGATTTCATCGACGAATTGGAACGCGCGGGCGATCTGGTGCGCGTGTCCGAACCGGTTTCCCCCCACTTGGAAATGACGGAAATCCAGACCCGCTTGATGGCCGAAGGCGGCCCGGCGGTGCTGTTCGAAAATCCGGTGGCTGAGGACGGAACCCCTTATGACGCGCCGGTTCTGGTCAACCTGTTCGGCACGGTGGAACGCGTGGCACGCGGCATGGGGCGTAAGCCGGAAGAGCTGAAAAACGTGGGCGAGACGCTCGCGTTCTTGCGCCAGCCCGAACCGCCCGGCGGGTGGAGAGAGGCGCTGGAAATGGCGCCGCTGCTCAAGACCGTCATGTCCATGAAGCCCAAAACCGTGCGCTCGGCGCCCTGTCAGGAGGTGGTGTTGACGGGCGACGATGTGGATTTGTCGAAGCTTCCGATTCAAGGCTGCTGGCCGGGTGAGCCCGCGCCGTTGATCACCTGGCCGCTGGTCATCACTGCCGGGCCCGATCCACAAAACGACAAGCGTGATGTGGCGAATTTGGGCATCTACCGCATGCAGGTCACAGGTAAGAACACCACGTTGATGCGCTGGCTGCACCACCGCGGCGGGGCGCAGCACTTCCTGCGTTGGAAGGAGAAGCGCGACGACCCCATGCCCGTTGCGGTCGCCATCGGCGCGGACCCGGGCACGATTCTCGCCGCCGTCACCCCCGTTCCCGACACCTTGAGCGAGTACCAATTCGCGGGCCTTTTGCGCGGCGCAAAGGTCGAGCTTGTGGACTGCAAAACCGTGCCGTTACAGGTCCCCGCCACGGCGGAAATCATCCTCGAAGGTCACGTCTCCCTGACGCAACAGGGCGATGAAGGGCCGTACGGCGATCACACCGGCTATTACAACAATGTCGAGCCGTTTCCGGTGTTTACGGTTTCCGCCATCACGCAGCGTAAAAAGCCGATTTATCTCAGCACCTACACGGGCCGTCCGCCGGACGAGCCGAGCGTGCTGGGCGAGGCCTTGAACGACGTGTTCGTGCCGCTGTTCACCCAACAGTTTCCAGAAGTGCGCGATTTCTGGCTGCCGCCGGAAGCGTGCTCGTACCGCGTCGCGGTGGTGAGCATGAAGAAGGCTTATCCGGGGCACGCCAAACGCATCATGATGGGGGTGTGGTCGTACCTGCGTCAGTTCACCTACACCAAGTTCGTGATCATCGTCGATGACGACATCGACGCGCGCGACTGGAACGACGTGATGTGGGCGCTCAGCACCAATGTGGACCCGGTGCGCGACGTCACCATGATCGAAAACACGCCCATCGATTATTTGGATTTTGCATCCCCCGATTCAGGTCTCGGGTCGAAAATGGGCATCGACGCCACCACCAAAATTGGTCCTGAGACCAAACGCGAATGGGGCCAGAAGATCCGCATGGATCAGGCCGTCGTCGATAAAATCAGCGATGTTTGGGACCAGCTTGGACTGCCCGGGTCCGGCAAACCGATTTGGAAGTAGGCCATGGCCGAACTGATCATCACCAACGGCGATTCTGCCGGTGACTGTCTTCAAGAAACCTATCCCGATGCTCACGTTTTGCCGTGGCGGGATTTACTGCACGAAGGTCCGGTGCCCTTGGGGGCTGATCTTTCCGCTCATCGGGCCGCGTATATCGAGCGAACCTGGGGCGTGGAAGCCAAAGCCGACTTTGAAGTCCGTGACCGCGCCCTGAGCG
>JANQJR010000061.1 GCA_028281525.1 Magnetovibrio sp. | reverse complement strand
AAGCGACTTCGGTCAGCGCTGGCATCTGACGACGCGTCTCTTCCAATTCGTGGGCCAAGGCGGGGTCAGCGGGTCAATTGTCGCGACGGCTGGCAAGTTTCCGGGTGGTGGCGGTGGTGGTCAGTCAGCGGGCGCGGCGTCCGGCGCTGGTGCGGATGGGGTGGTGCGCGTCATCTGCTGGAAAAACGAATAGTAGGGGGCCTAGATTATGACCAATTATCAGCGCGGGGTGGTGGTCGATTATCAGGGGTATTTCCTTGCCGCCATCCAGTGGGATGCCAGCGGGCCGCCGCCAAACTTCAACACGCCGCGACGCGGGCAAAAGCGCATGAAGCCTGAGGACGTCAAAACAATCCTGACCGACGCTGAGGCCATTGCCGATCCGCTGCCAAATGGCCGGTGGAATAAAAAAACAAAAGCGTGGGATAAGCCGAACGTGCAGCGATGGTGTGTAACGGTTCGGCGTGACAGGCCGGACTTGGGCACCTTTGCGGGCGCGCGAATGGTCTGGCCGGATCGGCTGCCGCAGTTGCCTGCCTATCAGCGCTGGGTTGATGTTGAGCCCCCGGCATGCCCGGGAAAGCGGCCTGTTTGGTCTTTCTCTCAAGGGGCTTGGCTGGTCGGCAAGCGTGTCGCGGTTATCGATGCGGATGGCCTTTGCCGCAACTTCGTTGTGAGTTTAAGCGACGATGATGTAGCGGTTCCAAAAGGCGGCGGAATTTTGCATGAGCCGGAAGCCTTAACACGAAAGGATGAGACGGGCCGGGAGGCGTCGTTGCAGATCGGTGACACGGTGGATTTGAAGCGCAGCAAGAAAGATCGGGTCGTTTTGGGCAAGGTTGTCTCTGCTCGCCGCCCGCACTATCGGAGATATCCGTTGCCAGTGGTGCGGCGGGTGTTCGAGGATTATGGCTTGTGGAGCCGATTTGAAAAGCTTCTTTTCGAACAGGGGTTTTTTCCAGAAGACATTCAATCAATCGGAGGGTTGGGGCTCGGCATTCGAGTTGTGCGTGACTTTTTGTACGATGAAGGCTATACCCCGGAACAAGCGTTCAAGAAGTTTGAGCATGAGTTTAAATCGCAAGATCAATTCTACCGCAAAAAAATTGCGCATCAAACGGCGGGACCATGAAAAAGGAATACCTAACACTGAAAGATATTCGCGCAACCGGGTTGCCCGGTGGCCCCCTCTTCCAGTTGGCGCACTACAAGGGTCGCGTTGAGGTTGATGACATACGGTGTTCATGGGCCGATGTTCGCGCTGCGCTGTCTGTGTCCATGGCGCTCTATCTATTGCCGGATTACGCCACGGCTGGAAATGTGCGGCGGCTGGCCAAGGCCCTGGGTAACCCGCAGGTGGCGACTGAACGGCACTTAGGTATCTATGCCGCGTCGGAGATCGGGCGGGACCGCCTTGAAGAAATCGTGAAAACGTGGGAAGCTGACATGAGGCAAAAGACACCGCCAGAGAAAGAGGCGGAGCGGGCAACCAAAGATGTCAAGGCTTAGCGAAACTATCGAGGAAGATGGCGTTGCGATGCGCTGGGTTCGAACGGCAGCCACAACGGTGATTTCCGTTGGTGGCGCGCTTGCCATTCTGTGGGGCGCCGTTGTGTTTGTCTTTGGCCCGCGCATCAATGATTGGGCGGTAGACATGATCCGTGAAACCACGGTTGAGCTACGGCGGGAGGTTGAGGAAACGTCGCGCAATGTGGCCGATCTCGGCGATATTGTTGGTGACTTGACTGACGTGGTGGCGACAATGCGCGAAGATCAGGCAGCACAGGAAGCGCCTGCGTGGCGATGGTCGCGGCCAGACACATCAATAGGAGACGGGATTGTTGGGGGTGTTATCGAAATCCAGGCGGCAGGTTACAAGCTTCGCGAATGTGGCGCCCCGGTGGTCGATTTATATTTTGTTAACGGCAATGATCTGTTCCATCGTTTTGAAGATGTGAGCATTACCGGGCCGGATGGTCGCGGCGTTGTTCTTCCTGTTGCCCCAGATCGTGTGCAGCATGTCAATTTCACGGCCCGCATTCCGGCAGACGAAGGTGTGATGATGGGGCGGGCGCAGGGCTATATTACGGTCAGCTATCCTGATATGTGTCCGAATGCGCGGGCTGAGACCATTGGGCCGATGCAATTTAGGATTAGGGGCGGCGCCAGGGATGAGACACAACTTTGATCAAATCATGGATTGGCTGGCCGTCTATGAAGGCGGTTATGTCAATCATCCCCGCGACCCAGGCGGTGCGACCAATCGCGGAGTGACGCAGCGGGTTTATGATGCTTACCGGCGCAACAA
>JANQJR010000002.1 GCA_028281525.1 Magnetovibrio sp. | reverse complement strand
TGATCGCTGGGCGTTTCATGAAGCCGTTGCAAGGTCTCCTGCCGGGACGGCTCAAGGGCATGATTGCCATGGCCCCGGATACGTTGCCGAAGTCCAGGCCGCTCATCGATGCCAAGGCTGAAGGTCAGGCGAAGATGCGCGTGGCGCTGTTGCCCGGTTGCGCGCAGCAGGTTTTGGCGCCGCGCATCAACGCCGCCGCCGCCCGGTTGCTGGGCCGCCTGGGTTGCGACGTGATGGAGACGGCGGGCGTGGGCTGTTGCGGGGCGTTGACCCACCATATGGGCAAAGAGCAAGCGGCCATTGCCCAGGCGAAGATCAATATAGAAGCGTGGGAACGCGCGGGCGTCGACGCCATCGCCATGACCGCGTCGGGGTGCGCCACCGTGGTCAAGGATTACGGCTTTTTGCTGCAAGACGATCCCGATTGGGCGGAGCGCGCGGCGGCGATTTCCGCCAAGACCAAGGATATCAGCGACGTGGTGACGGAGCTGGGTCTCGATAACGTCACCGATTTCGCCCAGAACTTTTCAGGGCCCCGCGTGGCCTATCATGCGCCGTGTTCCCTGCAACACGGACAAAAGAACCTGGACGGTCCCGCAAAGCTTCTGGCTGCGGCAGGTTTTGAAGTTGTGCGGCCTAAGAATGAACACCTCTGCTGCGGCTCGGCGGGCACCTACAACATCCTGCAGCCGGATTTGGGCGCGGAACTGGGACGGCGCAAGGGCGAAAGCCTGGAGGTGTTGAGCACCGACGTGATCGCGACGGCCAACGTCGGCTGCCTCATTCAGATCGGGGAATACGCGGCCACGCCCGCGGTTCATGCGGTGGAGCTTCTGGATTGGGCCACCGGCGGTCCGTCGCCCATCGAATCCTAAGCGCCGTCGTCTTTGATGCGAATGTCGTCCACGGGATGGCCGAGTTCTTGTAGATCGTTCAAGATCGTGATGATCAGCGGCGTGAGCTGGGTGCCCGCGTGCATGAACAAGCTGCCGTCGGCGGTGAAGATGTCCCGTGTGATGATGGCATCATCGGGCAGTTGGTCCAGCGGACACAGACGTTCGCCCGGGGCGGTTTCCGCGTCCGTTATTGTGGGGGCGTCGCCTCGGGGATCGTAATTTTCGTCGAATTCTTCGAGCACCAGTTCCTGGGCGAGGCTTTCGACCTCTGCGTCCTTTTGCACCAAGTCTTTGGTCGCGCTGGGCACCAGATTGTCCGCCGATGGCTCGAACAGGGGCCGGTTGTCCGGTAGGGGGCGGTGCAGACTGACGGTGGAATCCCTGCGTTCGGGCAGGGCCAAGTCTTCCAAGATGCCACTGACATCGATGTTCTGATACGTGTCCGTGTCTTTGAGCCATGGACCGGAATCGATGTAGTCGAGCATCTTCAGAATGCGGCTTTTCAAGCCTTCGTGGGAGATTGGTTTGATCAGGAAAGCGTTGGCGTCCAGCGCCAGGGCCATGTCGATCAGCGCCTTTTCCGAGTACCCCGTCAGCATGGCGAACGGCAAGTCGCGTTTGGTCTTGGTGCCGGCGGTGCGTACCGTGCGCAGCAGCTCCAGGCCGTGAACGTCCGGCATGTTGAAGTCCGATATGATCAGGTCGACCTTGTGGTCGTCGAGCGCGTGCGTGGCGTCCGCGCCGTCCACCGCTTCAAGCACGTTGGGATGGCCCATGTCCAACAGCATGCTGGAGACCAGCTTGCGGCTGAATTTCTCATCATCAACGAGCAAGACCGTCATGCCGTTTAAGCTTTCGACCTTCATAACGCCTTCATCCTTGCAACCTGAAACCAACATTAGCCCAAGACGCCCCGGAAAACATCTGTGTTTTCAGCACATAACATGGTGCTTGTTGAAGGCGGCAATGGCGATTTGTGTCCGGTGTTTCAAAGGGCTACACTGGCCCCGCAACAACCGGAGTCCGCTTGCCCATGCCTTTTCGCCCCATTCTGATCGGCCTAGTGGCCGCGACCGTGCTCGGTGCGGCGGGGTTTGCGTTTTACACCGGCGTTACGCAAGAGAAAACCGCGCCCGCCGTGCAACGCGCACCGGTGAGCTTCGAACTTGCGGCCGATCAGTTCCGGGGCTTCAGCATGCTCAGCAACACCCCGCCGGTCCCGATGATCGAAATGCACAACGAAGCGGGTCAATCGGTGACGTTCGATCAATTCAAGGGCAAAGTGGTGCTGTTCAACCTGTGGGCCACATGGTGCCCGCCGTGTATCCGCGAAATGCCGGACCTGAACGCCTTGCAGGAAGACTACGCGGGGCAGGATTTCCTCGTGGTGCCGGTGGCCAGTGGCAAACAGGGCAAGGAAGAACCGGCGGAGTTCTTGCGCGTGCGCGGCTATGACGCGTTGACCACGTACTATGATCCGCACAGCCAGTTCCTGCGCACTTTCGATCTGGAAACCCTGCCGACCACGTTCGTGTTGGATCGCAACGGCGTCATGCGCGGCGGTGCGGTGGGCATGGTGGAGTGGCGTTCCGAGCGCGCAAAAGCGGTGATCGACGCGCTCTTGGCGGAACAATCTTAAGCCTCCCGCACACGCTTCAGCCGCTATGGAGTAGCGAATGGCTGCGATGTCGTTAGGCTCAGCACCTAAAACTCACGATGTATGGCGAAACGCAAAGGGTCAATTTCGGCCAGCCCTTTTGCCGTCTTGGGGGTGACTTAAGACGTTTCGCGCCGCTCTTCTGCGCTGTGTCGGATGGTTTTACGCCGGTCTTCGTCGTGCTGGCTGGTCATCATAGTTACGATAGTTCCATGCCAGAACTGGGGTCCGGGCCCTGGAGAAATTGTCCCACTCCCGGCGAGGGCAAACAACCGCACAATCCGCTTTATTCGGCGGCCAGCGCGTCCGCGTCCACGGCGCTTTCCAGGGCGGTCAGCAGCTTGACGAACAGGTCTTGTTCCTTGGCGAGGAATTTGTTGATGCGTTCCGAGGTGCCGATGCTGGTTTTCGCCAGAGTGCGTTCCATATCATCCAAGTGCCCTTGTTCTTCCGCCAAAAGGCTTTTGAGCGACAGGCGGATGTCGGCCCGGTCCAGGCATTTTTGATAGACCACGAACGCCCACACCGCGCGGAACTCGATAATCATCGACATATAAAGGTAAGTCACCAGCAGCGGATTGTCCGCGTCCGCCAAATCCTGGGCGATGTAGCTTTCCAGCCGCTTGAAATACATGCGCGCGAACGAAGGCGCGATGGTGTTGTCCGCACCGTAGTCCATCTCAAAGCCGGAGAACTTTTCCGCCTGGCGCTTAAAGAAGAACGCGTGGCGCGCTTCTTCGGCCATGTGCTTCAAGGTGTCCTGGCTGGTTTCCGCGTTGCTTTGCGTCAGCATGATGCGCCGCGATCCCATATGTTCCATCATGGACAAGGTGTTGAGAAAGCGCGCATGCGTTTTGGTGTCGGCGCAGATGGCGTCCAGGCACGTTTCCAGACGGCTGGCGTAGCCCTGGTTGGCGGTTTCAAAGTCCAAGTACGTCGGGTGCGTTTGAAATGACATGGTAGATCTCGTTTAAGTCCTGGGGCGTGACACAATAAGGCGGCAGGACATACACGGTGTTGCCCAGCGGGCGCAGCAACAGTCCGTGCTCCTGGAAATGTTGGTAAAGACGCGGCGCGATGTTGGACAGATACCCCTGGTCGTTGACCTTGATATCCATCGCGGTGATGGTGCCGCATTGGCGCACGTTTTCGAAACGGGGATGGCCGTCCAGGGTTTCCACATGCTGGGCCTGGGTCATGACCAGTTGGTCGATGCGTTCCGCCACCGGCTCGTCCGCCCAAATTTGCGTGTTGGCGTAGGCCACTGCGCACGCAATCGGGTTGGCGGTGTAGGAGCTGGAATGGAAAAACATCTTGGCGCGGTCTTCTGAGTAATGCGCATCGAAGAACTTATCGCTGCACAGCGTGGCCGACAGTGGTATGAAGCCACCGGTTAGACCCTTGGACGTGCACAGGATGTCGGGGCTTATGCCCGCCTGGTCGCAGGCGAACATGGTTTCGGTGCGCCCCCAGCCGGTCATCACTTCGTCGGCGATGAACACCACGTCGTGGGCTTCGCAGTGGCGTTTCAAGTCTTTCAAGACGTCCGCGGAATACATCAGCATGCCGCCCGCGCCCAACACCAACGGCTCGACGATCAATGCGGCGACTTCGTCCTGGTAGTCGGTGAGGATCCGTTCCAGCGCACCCACGGTGTCTTGTTCTTTGCCGGGAAGGGGGGAGGGGATGACATCTACATCGAACAACAGGGGCTGATAGGCTTGATTGAACACGCCGCGTTCGCCCACCGACATGGTGCCGATGGTGTCGCCGTGGTAGCTGTGCTCCATCACGATGATGCGTTGGCGCTGGCCTTCGCCGATGTTGTGCCAATAGCCCAACGCCATTTTCAAGGCGACTTCCACGGCGGTGGAGCCGCTGTCGGAAAAAAACACCTTGTCCAAGCCGTCGGGCGTCAGGCGCACCAAAGCCTCGGCCAGCTTTTCCGCCGGCTCGTGGGTGTGTCCGGCGAAGATCACTTGGTCCAGCTTGCCCGCCTGCTCGCGTGCGGCTTCGACCAGACGCTGATGGCAATGGCCGTGCGTCACCACCCACCACGACGATATGGCGTCGAGGATGCGCGATCCGTCGGGTTTGTACAGATATGCGCCTTCGCCCCGCTCGACCATGGTCATTTCGGGCATCAAGGCGTGTTGGGTGAAGGGGTGCCAGATGGGTG
The DNA here is from genome assembly GCA_028281525.1 of Magnetovibrio sp. Lineage (GTDB taxonomy): Bacteria > Pseudomonadota > Alphaproteobacteria > Rhodospirillales > Magnetovibrionaceae > Magnetovibrio. Next base: position 40,436 of record JANQJR010000002.1, on the reverse strand, counting down.
AGGTCATAGCGATCCCCCGAACTCAGTGTCGAAGACATTCATCAGGGCCTCCGCATTGATGTCGTCCAACATCGGCACCCGGCCCAGCACTTTGATATTGCCCATTTCGGCGATGGTGCGTTGGTTGTCCGGATTCACGTCGTCGCCTACGAACGCTACGCCCAGAATGTCGATGTCGCGGGCGCGCAGCGCTTCGATGGACAACAAGGTGTGGTTCAAGGTGCCGAGGATGGTGCGCGCCGCCAGCACCACCGGCAGGTCCCATGTTTTGAACAGGTCGATGTAGAGCACATCGCGCGTCACCGGCACCATCAGCCCGCCCGCGCCTTCGACGATGACGGGGCGCTCATGCGCCGGAGGCGCGATGGCGTCCAGGTCGATGGTCACACCATCCAACTCCGCCGACAGGTGGGGGGACAGGGGTTCCGTCAACGTCACGCCGTCGGGCAGAATACGGTCGTTGCCCAGGCCGGTATAGGCTTTCACGGTGTCGCGGTCCGTGCCGTCTTCGGTGCCGGATTGGGTGGGCTTGTAGTACACGCCGTCCAATGCCAGCGTGAGCATGGCCGCGACGGTGGTTTTGCCGATGCCGGTGTCCGTTCCGGTGACGATGAGTCCCCTCATGCAGCAGTCCTTTCTCCATAGGCTCTCGCCAAGGCGTTCAGATTATCCTCTGTGGCGTTGAGCGTCACGGAAAGACGCAGCCGCGCCGTGCCCTCCGGCACGGTGGGCGTGCGGATGGCGCGGATGTCGAAGCCTTGGGCCTGTAGGTGTTTTGCCAGTTTGAACGCCGCGCCGTCATCGCCCACCATCAAGGGCACAATCTGCGCCGTGCCCGGTGCGCTGGGGAACAAGCTGCGGGCATGGTTCACCAAGTCCATCAGGCGTTCGCGCCGCTGCGGTTCGTCCCGCACCACCTTCAGGGCGGCCTTGACGGCAATGGCGGACAGCGGCGTCGGCGCAGTGGTGTAGATGAAACTGCGCGCGGCGTTGACGATGTAGTCTTTCATCTGTGCGGGCAATGTCACCAGCGCGCCGGCTTGTCCCAGCGCCTTGCCGCAGGTGTGCAGCGCGATCAGGTTGTCGCGCCCCTCATACTGCGCGCTGAGCCCTTTGCCATCTGGGCCATGCACGCCGGTTGCGTGCGCCTCGTCCACGATCAGGTAAGCGCCGTGACGATCCGCGATGGCCATCACGTCGTCGAGAGGTGCAACATCGCCGTCCATGGAATAGACGCTTTCCACAGCGATCCACACGTCCTTCGCGCCGTTCGCGCGGGCGCGTTCGATGGCGTCTTCACACGCGCCCGCGTCGTTATGAGCGAACTTGGCGCGCTTGACGGGGGAAGCGTGAATGCCTTCCTTGGCGCTGGCGTGAATCAATTCGTCCATCACGATTACGTCGCCGCGTTCAGGCAACGTGGTGAACAGAGCGACGTTGGCCAAGTATCCCGTCGCCATATAGAGCGCGCCTTTGGAGCCGAAGAAATCAGCGGCGAAGCTTTCCAAGTCTTCGTGTTCGGGATGGTTGCCGCGCAAAAGACGCGAGCCGCCGGAGCCCAGCGCCACGCCGGTTGCCAGCGCTTCCATCAGGACTTGGCGAATGCCGTCGTGGTGCGCCAGTCCCAGATAATCGTTGGAGCTGAAATCGATCCCTTCGATGGGGATCAACTCGCGCCGCTGCTCAAGCCGAGAGCGCGCGTCCAACCGGTGCTGAAACGGGTTCGTCAATGAGGGCTTCCTCTTGAAGCTCTTTGGTTTGCGGTTCTGGGGTTTGCAGTTCTTGCGGGCGCAGGTCCAGGCGGCGGAGCAGGTCCATATCCCGCTCGGACTGCGCGTTGGGGGTAGTCAGCAGCTTTTCGCCGAAGAACACCGAGTTCGCGCCCGCGTAAAAACAGAGCGCTTGCGTGGCGTCGTCCATGCCTTCACGGCCCGCCGACAGACGTACATAGGATTTCGGCATCATAATGCGGGCAACGGCGATGGTGCGCACGAAGATGAAGGGGTCGATCGTCTCGGCGTGCTCCAACGGCGTGCCCTTGACGCGCACCAGCAGGTTGATCGGCACGCTGTCGGGATGCGCGGGCATGTTGGCGAGCTCCATTAGCAGGCGCGCGCGGTCGGTTTCGCCTTCGCCCAGACCCAGAATACCGCCGCAGCACACGCTGATCCCGGCGTCGCGGACCTTTTCCAGTGTGTCCAGACGGTCTTGGAATTTGCGCGTGGTGATGATGTTTTCGTAATGCTCCGGCGAAGTGTCGAGGTTGTGGTTGTAGTAGTCCAAGCCCGCATCCTTGAGCTCACGGGTCTGCTCTTCATCCAATGAGCCCAACGTAACGCAACATTCCAGGCCGAGTGACTTCACGCCCCGGATCATGTCCAAAACCAGTGGGAAATCCCGTGCGTTGGGGTTCTTCCACGCGGCCCCCATGCAAAAGCGCGTCGCGCCCCGGTCCTTGGCGGTCTGGGCTTCGCTCAACACGCGCTCCAGTTCCACCAGACGCTCCTTTTCAAGGTCCGCGCCATGATGTGCGCTTTGCGGGCAATAGCCGCAATCTTCCGGACAACCGCCGGTCTTGATCGACATCAACGAACTGAACTGGATTTCACCCGGATCGAAATGTTCGCGGTGCACGGTGTGGGCACGGTGCAAAAGGTCCATGAACGGTAGGTCGTAAAGCGCCTGGACTTCGTCCACGGTCCAATCGTGGCGGCAAGTGGTCATCGGTTCTGTAGCCCCATAGCTTATCTTGAGCACATCTTTATGTATGCCGGGCGGCGTTGTTGTTGTTTGGCCGTCTGTGTCCGGGCGGTGCGTTCGGGTGCGGCTAAAGTAAGCCCACAAGCGGGCGGGAGCAAGCTGAATTTGTTGCGCTGCAGCACGCGTGGAGCGTCATGCATCGTCGATGCTCTCTTCCGCGTCACGCTCATCGGGGGCTTCCACTTCCGCCGCCGCATCGCGGATTTGGCGCAGACGCCGTTCGGCCTTGATGGCCCTTACCCCGCAGGCATGGATATGGTCGATATATTGGATCGAGCTTTCCAACTGCCCGAACGGCAGCTCGCCACGCGAACCGAGCGTCAGCAGAGCGCGCTTGAGCGGCGCGTAAGCGTCGCGCATGGCGATGCGGGCCTTTTTGGGTTTCCATTCGGCGGGCACCGGCTCAGGCGAGGTCATGATTTTGAGTTCGCCCATGACGATGCTCAGGTAGACATCCATCAGGTGTTCGGTTTCCTCGTCCAAGGCGGGGCGCTCGGCGCGGCGCAACGGCAGTTCCGCGCCGATGCGCGCGATTTCCTCGAAGTGTTGAAGCGCACGGTAGGGGTGCATCATGGCGTCCGACACGCTGGGCGGCAGTTCGGATTGGTACATCTTGCGTGCGTACTCGCCGATGGACTTCGACAGTTTCTCCACAACGCCCAAGCGCTGCCTCAGCTTTTGGTGTTGCGGCGGAACCGGGTCGAGGGCGGCCGTTACAATCGAGACGGAAATTTCCTGAAGCCTTGAGAGTTCCATGACAAGGCTTTCCACGGCCAAGGCCGGCACCACCAAGGCGGTCTTGTCGAGGAAACGGGGGCGGCCCAAGTCTTCTTCCAAGCTGACGAAGCGTTTTTTCAGCCATTGGGTCAAGCGGTGCGCGACGGGGAAGATCAGGATCACGCCGAGCACGTTGAATACGGTGTGGAAAAGCGCCAAGGACGTGGCCACGTCGGTTTTCATGTCGAAGGTGTCGCGTACGGTGTCGACCATGTTGAGCATGACTGGCAGCAAGGCGACCGCGACCACGCCGGTCATCAGGTTGAACACCACGTGGCTGGCGGCGACGCGTTTGGCGTTTGGCGTCGCGCCGATCACTGCAATCATCGCCGTGGATGTGGTGCCGATGTTGGAGCCGATGACCATGGCGGCGGCGGGTTCCAACGGGATCATACCGCCGGCGGCGGCGGCCAGCGCAATGGAAATCGCCGCGCTGGATGACTGGGTCAACACCGTCATCATGAAACCGATGCCGACGAAGATCACGTAATCGAGGATGCTGGTGCCGGTGAACGTGGACAGGTCGACGGTGTCCGCCACGCCGGTAAAGGCGTCTTTCAACACCGACACGCCGATAAAAAACAGACCGAACCCGGCCAAGGCCATGCCCAGTGCGCCGCGCCGTGAGTCTCCCCCGGTGAGTTTGAGCAACATGCCGATGCCGATCATCGGCAGGGCGAAGAGCTCGATCTTGATCTTGAACCCGATCAGAGCGACCAGCCAGCCGGTCATGGTGGTGCCGATGTTGGAGCCGAAGATCACCCACACGGACCGCTCCAACGTCAGCATGCCGGCATTGACGAAACCGATGGCGGCCACGGTGACGGCGCTAGAAGACTGTACCATCGCAGTGAGCAGGGTGCCCGACGCCAAACCGCGCAGTGCACTGTCGGTCCAGCGTTCCAAAATGTCTTTGAGCGTTTGGCCGGCCGCGACCTTCAGGCCGTCGGTCATCAGCATCATGCCAAGCAGAAACAGCCCGACGCCGCCCATCAATTGGCCAATGCTGTTAAAGTCGATCATGGTGTGCGCTTCCCCAACACAAGAGCATCCCGCCGATATATACCCGTCGATATATGTAAGACGGGTTTGCAATTCGGTCCATATCTAATTGTAACAAAACAGAAACATTGGGTCAGTGAAGCGTGCATGGAGCCATGCGTCCTGCGAATGCGGGTCATGCCCAAGGCGCATTGGCTTTGCAGCCCGGGGAATGCTAGAAAGCAGCCTTATATATTAATTAATTCTAATATAAATAACTCATATAGCGGCTGGGGCGCTTCCCGGAATGGGGCCCCGGCCGTTTTTGTCCATTGGGATCTGTTGGGACAAGTGATCCATGTTTGAGTTTCGCATTTGCAAGGAATGTACGCCCCGGGCCGACGTGCTGTCCGGTTTGACCGTCGCCCTGGCCCTGGTGCCCGAAGCGGTGGCGTTTGCGTTCGTCGCGGGGGTGAACCCGCTGACCGGTCTGTATGCGGCGTTTATGGTGGGGCTGATCACCGCTGTTATCGGCGGGCGGCCGGGCATGATTTCGGGCGCAACCGGCGCGCTGGCCGTGGTGATGGTCAGCCTTGTCGCGGATCACGGTGTCGAATACTTGTTCGCGGCCGTGGTGTTGATGGGCATTCTGCAGGTGTTGGCGGGGGTGTTGAAGCTCGGCAAGTACATCCGCATGGTGCCGCACCAGGTCATGTTGGGGTTCGTGAACGGCCTGGCGATCGTGATTTTCCTGGCGCAACTCAATCAATTCCAGGTTTCTACTCCCGACGGCGGCATGGAATGGTTGTCGGGTCCGGCGCTGTATTGGATGTTGGCGCTGGTGGCGTTGGCCATGGCGATCATCCACTTCTTGCCGAAACTGACCAGCGCCGTACCCGCGCCGCTGGTGGCGATCTTGGTCGTCACGGCGATCACATTGGGCTTTGGCCTCGATGTGCGCACCGTGGGCGACATGGCCTCCATCGCCGGCGGTTTGCCGGAATTCCACATTCCCGTTGTGCCGCTGACCTGGGAAACGTTGATGATCATCTTGCCGTATAGCGTCATCCTGGCGGCTATCGGTTTGATCGAAAGCCTGCTCACCCTGACCGTGATCGATGAGTTGACCGACACCCGCGGGCGTGGCAACCGTGAATGCGTGGGCCAAGGCACCGCCAATATCGTCACTGGCTTTTTCGGCGGTATGGGGGGGTGCGCGATGATCGGTCAGTCCATGATCAACGTCAATTCCGGCGGGCGCGGGCGTTTGTCGGGTATCTCGGCGGCGTTGTTCCTGCTGGTATTTATCCTATTTGCGTCCAGCTTGATCGAAATGATCCCGCTCGCGGCCTTGGTGGGCGTGATGTTCATGGTGGTGCTGGGCACCTTCGAATGGTCGAGTTTCCGCATTCTCAACAAAATTCCCCGCGCCGATGCGTTCGTGCTGGTGCTGGTTTCGGGCGTGACGGTGTTCACTGATCTGGCCGTCGCCGTTGTGGTCGGCGTGATCGTGTCCGCCCTGGTGTACGCATGGGGCAACGCCACGCGGATCCAGGCCTTGACCTCGACCAACAAGCAAGGCGGCAAGGTCTATGAACTGCAAGGCCCGTTGTTTTTTGGATCGGTGACGTCTTTCCGCGATTTGTTCGATCCGCAAAACGATCCCGACGATGTGGTGGTGGATTTCCGCCGGTCGCGTGTTGCGGATCATTCCGGTTTGGAAGCCATCGACAGCTTGGCGGAACGCTATGAAAAACGCGGTAAGCGTTTACATCTGAAACACCTGAGTCCGGAGTGCCGCAATCTTCTGCACCGCGCGAAAGACCTGGTCGAGGTTAATGTCATCGAAGACCCAACCTACCGCGTTGCGACGGACGAGTTGGCGTGACGTAGAGCATTAAATTGAAAACGAGACAAAAAAACGCCTCCGGCGACGGAGGCGTTTTTGCGTTGGTGATGAATGCCTAAATCAGTCGAGTGCGACGAGCTCTTCGGCTGCCATCTTGCCGTTGCGCTGTTCCTTCAGTTCGAATTGAACTTTCTGGCCTTCGTTCAAGCCTTGAAGGCCGGACCGCTGCACGGCAGTGATGTGAACGAATGCGTCCGAACCACCTTCGTCAGGGGTGATGAAGCCATAACCTTTGGTGGTGTTGAACCACTTAACTGTGCCGGTAGCCATTGGTACTCCTTAACTTGGCAAAACTGTATCGCCCAATATTCTGTGCCGGGCATATTGCTGCGTCTTCAAAAAAGGCGGTACTTAATGCGTGTTTTGCGCAAGAAGGATAGACCTGGCGAAGCCAGCAACGGTTTAGTGTTATACGACAATTTGCAACAAATTGCACCGCTTGTCTGCACTTTCAAAAATATTTCAAATTTCATCGCTTTTGACGTGCGTCATCGCTCATCAGCTCAATTTAAATGAGTAAAACTCTTATATAACAATATGTTAATGCGGTGGGGTGTGGGTGGAAAACCTGGTGTGTCACGTGATCAGGCGATCAAAAGGTGCGGTGGAATTTTGGAAAAAAATCGCCTCAAGACAGTTTATTTGTCTATGACACCCGTTTTGATTGTGATGAAATGGGCGCTGTTTCGGCTGTGGGGATCGCGGACGGATGAGGAGTTCTCCTTCGCACATTGCGAAAATGACACACAGATATAACGTGCAATTATCAGGCAACCAGATCACAATCGGGCTGAAAACGTACGCGCGGATTTCGCATTGCGTCGATTTGGAAGAAGGTTCAGCTGCTGTGGGGACTATGCACCGGCCAGCGCAGAACGAGAGCGGTCACGGTCCCGTCCGGGGCGTGGTGTGGCGGTACTTCCTCTATATCTTCGTGCCGCTTTTGGTTTTGTTCATCGGGGTGGCCGTGACGGTTTTTGCCCTGCATGTCCATCACGCCCGTGTCGAAATCGGTGAACGCGAACGTGCCAAGATCGAATTGGCGCAACTCAGCATCAACGAAACCCTCAACACCGCCATCACGGATTTGCGGTTTTTGATCCGGGACGATAATTTGCTCGGATATGTGGCCAACCCGACGGAAGCGAACCGCGGGCGGGTCGAGCGCACCTTTGTCAGCTTTTCCAGCGCCAAGCAAATTTTCGACCAGGTCCGTTTTATCGACCAAAGCGGGCACGAACAGGTGCGTGTCAATTTGGTCGACCATGTCGCCGTGGCGGTGCCGAAGTCCGAACTGCAAAACAAACGCCACCGTTATTACTTCAATGACGCGATCAGCCTTTCGCCGCGCCACGTCTTCATGTCGCGCTTGGACCTGAATATCGAACGCAAACGCGTAGAGATTCCCTACAAGCCCATGATCCGGTTGGTCGCGCCCGTTGACATTGACGGACGGCGTGCAGGCGTGTTGGTTCTGAATTACTTGGCCGAGAATTTTATGAGCCATGTGCGCCGCACCTTCGCCATGGAAGAAAGCGACGGTTTTCTGATCAATGCGGATGGTTATTGGCTGATCGGCCCGAACCGCGACGCGGAATGGAGCTTTATGTTCAACCGTTCGGACAGGTTCCAGCAAAGCTATCCCGATGCATGGGTGAACATCGGTGATGGCATCCGTCAGTTTGTCACCGGTCGTGGCGTGTTCACTGCGGCCAAGGTGGCCCAACCCAAGGGCGTGGTCGGGACCAGCAATTCCGATCCTTATTGGGTGCTGGTGTCGCGGGTGCCGCTGTCATCTTGGTACATGGATCAAGTCGTTGACCATCTTCCGGAAGCTGTTATCGCAGCCTTGGTGCTGGTTCTGTTGGGCATCGGCAGTTGGCGGATCGCCCACCATCGCGCAACCCGCGAGCAAATGGATACCCTTTACCATCGCAGGCTGGTCGATGCGCTGAACGAAAGCGAACGGCGCAACACCGCGGTGGTCGAAGCGTCCGATGACGTGGTGATGACGTGCACCGAAGCCGGTTTCATCCGCCACGCCAACCAAGCGGCGGAAAGGGTTTTCAATATCCACCAGGAAGATATGGTCGGGCGTGAATTGGCGGAGTTTCTCATGGACCCGGATACCGTGTCGGTCCGTCAATCCGACGGCGTTCGCAAAATGGTCGAACGCGAACGCTTCGAAACGTATGCCGTACGCGGTACCGGCGAAGGTTTTCCCGCGGAAATCACAGTGACGCCGATTCAGACCGAAGGCTACACCCGCTTTTCCCTGTTCATTCGCGACATCACGCTGCGCCGCAGTTATGAAGAGCGGCTCAAACGTCTAGCCAATTACGATCCGCTGACGGGTCTTGCCAACCGTGTGCTGTTGTTGGAACAGCTCAGTGATGCGCTCAAAGACAACCATAGCCCTGAAGGCCCCTATGCCGTCGTCATGGGCGATCTGGACGATTTCCGTATCGTTAACGACACGTTGGGCCATGTCGTCGGTGACGAAGCTTTGAAGGAAGCGGCGGGGCGGATTCATCAAAAGGCGCCCTCGGGCAGTCTCGCGTGCCGTTTCGGTGGCGACGAGTTCGTGTTGGTGATTCCGTGCCGGCGGGATCGCACGCTGCCTGCGTCGGTCTGTAACGAGGTGCTCAATGCCTTCGAACGGCCCTTGGAAGTCGCGGGGCATCGCCTCTACGTGAGCATCAGTCTCGGCGTTGCGTTTGCCGATTCCCCGCAGGACACCGCGACCGGGTTGCTGCAGATGGCTGACACGGCCATGTACGCGGCTAAAGATGGCGGGCGCAACACATATCGCACGTTCACGACCGATATGCATGATGATGCGGCGCGGCGCTTGGCGATACAGACCCGCTTGGCGGGCGCGTTGGAGCGTGGCGACATCAGCCTCATGTACCAGCCCTTGATCGACGCCAAGACGTCGCGGATCATCGGCGCGGAAGCCCTGTTGCGTTGGTGTGACGCGGAGCTGGGCCAAGTCGGTCCGGCGGAGTTCGTGCCCGTGGCGGAAAGCACGGGATTGATCATCGAATTCGGTGAATGGGCTTTGAACGAAGCGTGTCGCCATGCCCGCGTGTGGCGCGACGCGATCCCCGGGTTTCACATCGCGGTGAACATTTCTCCGGTGCAGTTGATCGGCTCGGACGTGGCTTCGACCATCAAGGACGCGCTGTTGAGGCACGAACTGGAACCGGAAGCCCTGGAAGTGGAAATCACCGAAGGGCTGTTGATCAAGGATCCGCACGAAGCCGAAATCACCTTGAACGGCCTGGCCGAAGTGGGCGTGAACATTTCCATCGACGACTTCGGTACCGGCTATTCGTCGCTGAGCTATTTACAGCGCTTTCCCTTCACCACCTTGAAGATCGACCGTATGTTCGTCATGGACCTGCCCGGAAGCGAAGACAGCCAGTCCTTGGTGACGGCGGTGGTGGCGCTGGCGCAACGCTCCAATCTCAAGGTCATCGCGGAGGGGGTGGAAAACACTGGTCAATCGCAGTGGCTGACGGAACAGGGTTGCGACATTCTGCAAGGTTACCTCTACGGCAAACCCATGGAGCAGGAAGCCTTCGACGCCTTAGCGCACAATCGCACATCTTCAAACGGTCAGGGCGGCGACGGTCCCAACCTCAAACTTGTTTGAAATTTTCGTATAAGCCTGCCAGTTTGCGGCGCTGCACTTTGCCGGTGACGGTGTGGGGCAGGGCGTCGACGATGACGAATTCGCGTGGCACCTTGTACGACGCCAGGCGCGCGCCGGCGAATGTGCTTAAATCTTCGACATTGATGTCTGCGCCCGCTTTGGGGATGATAAATGCACCGATGACGTGCACGTCATCGCGCACCGCCAGTTCGGCGCAGGCGCACTCCTGCACCGATGGGTGGCGGGTGAGAATGTCTTCGACCTCCTGCGGAGAAACGCGGTAGCCCTGCGCGTTCATCAGATCATCCGCCCGGCCCAGATATTCCAGATAACCGTTTTGATCCAGTGCGGCCATATCCCCGGTTAGGAACCAATCGCCGCGAAATGCGCCCGCGGTTTCATCATCCCGGTTCCAATAGCGGATCATCAGGCCCGGATCGTTCTTGTGTAACGCCAGCAGGCCCGCTTCGCCCACCGGTACGGTTTGTGTGGAGCGGTCCTCCGGATGCAAGATCGCGACCCGGCGGCCAATCTGTGGGCGGCCGGTGAAGCCGGGCTTGACCGGCACCGATGGCGCCGAGGATGCATAGGTGGAGCACTCGCTCATGCCCAACGCTTCATAGAGCGGTTTGCCGGTGGCGAGCGTCCAATGCTCGCGCACGGTTTCCGGCAGCTTTTCCCCCGCCGTTAGGCCGTGGCGCAGGTTGGCGAAGCCTTCTGAAATGTGTTCGGCGTATTTCAGTATCTGTCGGTACAGGCTCGGTACGGCGGCGAACAGGGTTGCGTCGTGCTTTCCCGCCAGACGTGGCCACACGCCCGGATCCTTCGGGCCGTTGTAGATCACCGTGCTCGCTCCAACGGCCCAAGGGTCCATCAAACCCGCGCCCAGCGTATAGGTCCAGTTGAATGCCCCGGCATGGAGCATGCGGTCGTTTTCGCGGAGCCCGTACCAGCCCTCATACATCATGCGGCGCGCCCACACCGCGCGGTGTGCATGGAGGACACCCTTAGGTTCCGCAGTCGCGCCGGAGGTGTAGACGATATAAGCCGGATCGTTGCCGTGGGTGTGGGCATATTCGAGCGTGTCTTCGCACGCCATCAGATCACGGATGTCGTCCTCCAGCCATTGGCTGCAGCCGTCCGGCAGACCGTCGATTTTCAAATTCTTGGACGTGCACAGAAACTTGGCGCCGCAGTCCTCGGCGACGAAGTGCGCTTCACGCGCGGACAATTGCGATGAGGTCGGCACCGCGATGCCGCCCGCCGCGACGGTGGCGAAAAACAGCAGGGGAAACTGACTGGTGTTGCCCAGGCGCAGCATCACCCGCTCGCCCGGCTCAAGTCCCGCGTGGCGCAAGGCCGCTGCGATGCGGCGCACCGCATCGTCCAATTGAGCGAAGGTCCAGCGTTCTGCGGGTTCCAGGGTTTCAGCGTCGCTGACCACGATCAACGCGGTTTTGCCGGGATGCGTTTTGGCGCTTTCCGCCAAACAGTATGCGGCGGCATTGAAATGATGGGGGCAGGGCTCTGGCGCGCCTGCGTCGAACAGCGATGTGGTGAGTTTCATGATCGGTCCTGGGGAGTTCCGCTCCAGGCTAGAGTGCGATCGGATGAGGTTGATGCATATGAGCGTCAACCTCATCCGTGAATCGCCCTCTAACACGTTGATGAGGGGCGGATTCACGTCTTAGGTGGAAGCACGAAAGTGATGCCACCTAAGACGATCCGACCCTAACGCGCGATTTCGGTCACGGCAAGGTTCACAAACGCCACAAGATCACGCCGTCGGGTGCGGTGTTCCGGTCCAAAATGCCGCGCACATCCACGACCACGCCTTTGCCGTCCGTCAGCAGGGATGTGATGAAGTCCCATCCCCCGGCCACATAATCACCGTGCGGTACGGCGACGATCACCGCGTCGGTCCGCTCCATCGCGTCGGTCGGGGTCAACGCGATGCCGTATTCGTGTTGGGCTTCTTGCGGCGTGGCCATGGGATCGTGGGCTTGGATCTTCATGCCGTATGTCATCAACTCCTCGATGACATCAATGACCTTGGTGTTGCGCAGGTCGGGCACGTTTTCCTTGAAGGTCAGGCCCAGGACAGAGACGGAATCGCCGCCGCCATTGCGCAGCATCAATTTGACCGCTTTGCGCGCCACGAACGCACCCATTTCGTCATTGGTTTCGCGTCCAGCGGTGATGACTTGGGGGTGGTGGCCCATCTGTTCGGCGCGGTACGTCAGGTAATAGGGGTCGACGCCGATGCAATGCCCGCCGACCAAACCGGGCGAAAACTTCAGGAAGTTCCATTTCGTACCCGCCGCTTGCAAAACGTCGCGGGTGTCGATGTCCAGTTTATCGAAGATCAGCGCCAACTCGTTCATCAAGGCGATGTTGAGGTCGCGCTGGGTGTTTTCGATGACCTTTGCGGCCTCGGCGGTCTTGATGGTGGGCGCCTTGTGCACACCCGCCGTGACCACTGCGCCGTAAACGTCCGCGACGGTATCCAGCGTCGCCTGATCCTGTCCGGACACCACTTTGGTGATGGTTTCGAAGCGGTGCTCCTTGTCGCCGGGGTTGATGCGTTCGGGAGAATAGCCGACCCAGAAATCCTGGCCGCATTTGAGGCCGGAGCACTCTTCCAAAACCGGCACGCATACTTCTTCGGTGGCGCCGGGGAAAACGGTACTTTCGTAAACGACGATATCGCCTTTTTTCAAGTGCGCGCCCAACGTCGTGGACGCTGCGACCAGGGGCGACAAATCTGGGGTATTGGCTTCGTCCACCGGGGTCGGCACGGTGATGATATGAAAATCCGCCTGACGCAGATCGGCCGGATCGGTGCTCAGCAGCAGGTCCGCCGCTGCCAGATCGGCGTCTTCGACTTCGCCGGTGATGTCATGACCGGCCTTGAGACCATCGACGCGCGGCCTGGAAATATCGAACGCAACCACGTGACCCATACGGCCGAAGGCCACCGCCACGGGTAGGCCCACATAGCCCAAGCCAATCACGGAAATGCGGCGGTCATGGCTCATGGTCGACACTCCTTCGGCGTATTTTCAAGCGCTTGGGGACCTGTCTAAACGTAACGCTGGAGCGGTGCAACCGAATAAGTGATGGCTATTGGCAGTCGGCGGGCGTGTCGGGCATGTTCACCCCCCAATATTCGGCATCGAAGGTGCTTTCCTGCGCCAGTCCGGCAAGAAATCGAATGCCGCTGCGCTTTTCGATTTGCGCGAGGGTGGTTACGGACTGGGACCAACTGTTGCGTTTGCCGTAATCGTTCCATTCATAAAGGGTCGCGAGCGTTTTGTAAGTTCCCGCTGTTGAGCCTTGCGTGACGACGATCTTGTAATAGCACTTCGGCACCGTTGCCGTATTGGGGGCCTTGCCGATGGTCGGGCCTTCGGGATCGGCGCTTTGTGAATCGTCTTCCACGGTGCCGTACACACCCGAAAACACCCACATGGCGGCGTTCTTGGTTTCCACATATTCGCGAAACTCGTCCTCCTGTCCGCGCCATGCACCGTTGTTGAATTTCTGCTTTTGTGGAACGACATTGGAAAAGTGGAAAGTCAGATCATAGGCGTCTTTGTTCCACGCCATGTCTCCCGCAGGCACGATGTGGCCGCGGGCAAAGCCTGAACGGACGTAGCTTTGGTCCACGGCCTGATCGTCACCCGCGATTTCCGGGTCCGGGGTGAAACTGGGCCTGTTGAATGCGCCGGCATTCGCGTTGATCTGCCCCATTTGCGTTGGGGTCAGCAGGTGTGCGGTCCAGATGGGAATTTGGCGTTTGGTGTCGTAACGGATGGCGAAAATTGCGCTGCCATCCAACGTCTTGCACAAATCCTGAACGGTTTGTGATACCTGCGCGGGAATTGTGCCGTCCGGAAACATTCCTGTGCAGCCCGTAAAGCTGCTTTCTTCAGGCCCGCTCCCCGCCCAAGATAGCGCCGGGGCGGTTAGGGTGAGGCTTAACGTCAAGACGATTGCGGCTCTCATGAACACCCTTAAAAAGTGTGTATATATAATGTTGCAATTATGTCGTGCTTCCGCCTCCGGACGCAATCAGAAAGTGTTTATGAAAAATAATGCAATCTGGTAACGGGGGCGTTCCGGGTGCTATCAAGGGGCTGAACCCCTTGGCGGAGATTTGATCCATGGCGCATGGCCGCCCCCCAGGGCGCTCTTCGCGCGCTCACCCATCACGCACCGGAAAACGGGGGGCGGAGAAATCCGCTTCTCAGCCGCTGGCGGCGCCCAAGGGCGTGTTGGAACCGGGGCTTTACGTCATCGCCACGCCGATCGGGAACCTGGGCGACATCACCTACCGGGCGGTGGAGACGCTAAAAGTGCTCGACGCGCTCGCAGTGGAAGACACCCGGGTGACGGCCAAACTGTTGAACCATCTGTCCATCGAAAAACCACACCCGACCTTTTCGTGCCACGAACACAACGAGGCGCGCGCGGTCGGCCGCGTGAAAAGCCTGATCGGCGAAGGCCGCGCCGTGGGGTTGGTGTCCGACGCGGGCTTGCCCGGCATTTCCGATCCTGGCTACCGGGTGGTGGGCGCGGTGTTGGACGAGGGCTATAAAGTCGAGGTCCTGCCGGGGCCCAACGCGGCGGCCATGGCGCTGGTGGCATCCGGCCTGCCCACATCCAGCTTTACGTTTTTGGGCTTTCCATCGCGCAAGGCCGGCAAACGCAAAAAGATGCTAGAAGCCGAGCGCGATGCGGAACACACCTTGATCCTTTACGAAAGCCCGCACCGCATCGGTGCGTTGCTGGCGGACGCGGCGGAGGTGTTGGGCGAACGCCGGGCCGTGGTGGCGCTGGAACTCACCAAGAAGTTCGAACGCTTTCACCGTGGTACGTTGCCGGAGCTTGCGCATGAATTTTCCGAACAAAAACCCAAGGGCGAAATCACGGTTCTGATCGAAGGCGTCGGGCGCAAGTCCAAACGCGGCGGGGACGAGTGATGGCGCGATCAGGTAAGGGGGGCGCCAAGCGTTCCGGCCGGGGGAAAAGCGGTGGTGGGAAACAAAACCTGCGCAAGGTGTATTTGGCGCGTTTGAGCAAAATCTTCGGCGTGCGCGAAGCCCAAGCGGAACGTCTGGCGTCGGTGCAGCTCAGGAGTTCGATCCGCGTCAACGCGCTCTCGCCGCTCAGCGAAGATTTGATTTTGCAAAAGCTGCAAGAGTTCGGCGCGGAGCTGCAGCCCATTCCCTGGTGTCCGGGTGCTTACCATGTGCTGAGCGACAAGCGCGCCTTGGCGGAAAGCAGCCTGTTTCAAGAGGGCCATGTTTATATTCAAAACGCCTCCAGCCTGATCCCGGGCTTGGCGATGGCGCCGCAAGCGGGCGAGCGCATTTTGGACGTGTGCGCCGCGCCGGGGGGCAAGACCGCGCACATGCAAGCGCTGGCGGGCGGCGAAGCCGACATCACCGCCAACGACGCCATGAAACCCCGGCTGAAAAAACTCGAAGAGGTGCTCACCACCTTTCACGTCGACCACACGCGCATCACCAACTTCGAAGGCCAGTTCATCGACCGTCACTTAGACGGCGGCTTCGATCGCATCCTCTTGGACGCGCAATGTTCGGGCGAAGGGATGTTGGATGTGTCCCACCCGAATGCGCTGCGCTTTTGGTCGGTGGAGCGTGTGATCAAGATGAGCTACCTGCAGCAAAAGATGCTCACCGCCGCGTGGAAGCTGTTGAAGCCCGGCGGCGTACTGATTTATTCCACTTGCACCTTCGGGCCGGAGGAAAACGAGGGTCCCGTCTCGCGCCATCTCAAGCACCACCCGGACGCCAAGATCGAACCGATTGATCTGGACATCCCTGGACGGATGCCGGGGCTTAAATCCTGGGATGGCCAAGCGTTTCATCCGGATCTCAGGCACGCGGTGCGCATCCAGCCGTCGGAATTCCTGGAAGGCTTTTTCGTCTGCCGCCTGCGCAAGACGCACTGATTTCGGCTTCTACCCGTGGTCATGTCCGACAAACCTTTTGAGCGGAGCATAGGGGTATGTTACGGCTAGGGGATTGGGGCGTTGCGGCGGCGTGAAGGAACGACGCGGTGATTGATATTGCGGACGTCAAGAAGTTGTCCGACCATCAGAGGTTGCTCGAATTCGCGGACTTCGTCATTTCGAAATGCGATGGTACGGCCTTGCCGGATTACACGTGCATGGATTTGATGGAGATCCACCGCGTGGTGCCGCATATCTTCGTGTTCGATGTGCTTAAATCCGCCGACCATCTGGTGATGAAATACTGCGGCACTGTCATCGATCAGTTCTACGGCACCAATATGGTGGGCAAGGCGCCCTACGCTATGTTCGAGGGCAAGGGGGAGTACACCCAGGTGGAGCACACCTATTGGCATGCCATCGAGTCCAAAAACGTAGCTTACGCGCGCCGCTCCGTGCACTACGCCAACAGTTTTGCCGAAAAATACAAAATTGCGGAAAGCATGCTGTTCCCGTGCTCATCGGATGGTGAGACGGTGAACTACGCCCTCGGCTTCGCCGACTACTACCCCGTCAAAGGTCCGATCAAGCGCCTGGTCACCCAAATCGGGCGGGCTTAATCCCACTGCAAAATAGTCTCGATCCAACAGAACGATCCATTGGCGCACCCCGGTTCCTGTGTGCTTTTGCCTTTTATGAGGAAATCCTAAGTGAAGCATTGACAGCCACCTAAATAAATGCGAATGATTATCATTATCAGAAAAGAGTGATGCCGTTTGTCCCTGCCTTAGGTTCAGAAGCGCGCATCGTGATTTTGGGTTCTTGCGGTGAAAAACCGTCGTGTGCGCGTCCGTTTTCTTGCGCACCGGCCCCGTACAAAAGTGGTGATGTCATGCAGTCTTATCCCGATCAGTTCGAAGCCCTGCCGTTCAGCGAGCAGTTCATTCTCTGGGCGATGCGCAAATGGGTCTGGGCCAACCGGCGGGGCCTCAACACCGTCGATGTTTTGCGCGAACCGTTCGACCGGATCGGTGCGCCGCGCACCCATTACGCTTTGGACGGCTTCATGACCATCCTGAACCTATGTCCCGAAGCGAACATCAACATCCAGTGCACCTGCCGGGGCACGGTGAACGAAGATGAAAACCATCTGCTCAACATTATCTCTGCGTTGCAGGCGAAGGCGGGGGATGACACCGCCAAAAGTTTGTTGCGTGCGTGGCTGCCGCCTGCGGCGATGCACTGGGCCATGGATCAATGCCAACTGCTGGCCAATGACCTGGCCAATGCGGGGCACCGGGTGCGCACCAGCATCGTTGGCCGCTTGGCTTTGCCCCATGCCGCGCTGCTGCAGGGTGATCATGAGGTGCCCAAGTATCTGAATTGACATTCTGGATGAGCGCCTCCCCCGTGAGCCGGGGCCGTTTGGTGCCAATTCGTTTCGTGTGCAACGCGCCCCGGCCTTAACCTTTTTCAAAACCTCGACACATTCAAAAGGACGATAACCATGCTTGGCAAAAAAGTACCTTTCGCAATCTTTCACACCCGTGTGCGTGACGAAGCCGTGGGTGGCGACAACCCCTACCGCTGGCAAGATGTGAGCACGGACGATTATTTCGCGGGCAAGCGGGTGGTGCTGTTCTCCTTGCCGGGTGCGTTTACGCCGACCTGCTCGACCTATCAGTTGCCGGACTTCGAAAAGCTCCACGGTGATTTCAAGGCCAGGGGCATTGATGAAATCTATTGCCTGTCGGTGAACGATTCCTTCGTCATGAACGCTTGGGGGCGCTCCCAGGAACTGGAGCACGTGAAGCTGATCCCCGACGGCTCAGGTGAGTTCACGCGCAAGATGGGTATGTTGGTGGACAAGGACAACCTGGGCTTCGGCATGCGTTCCTGGCGTTACGCCGCGATCATCGATGACGGCGTGATCGTGGAATGGTTCGAAGAGCCGGGTTTTTCCGACAATTGCCCGGACGATCCGTACGGTGAATCCGCGCCACAAAACATTCTCGAAAAGCTGAAAGCCGCGGCCTAGAGCCGGAGCGCCTTAACCTGAATCGCTTTAGCGATGCGGATTAAGACGACCGCGCTCTAGAGCTTCTGTTTGGAATTTTCAGCGCTGGGGGGCGTTGAACGGGGCGGTGCTGGGGCGCCGCCCCAT
This sequence comes from Magnetovibrio sp., assembly GCA_028281525.1. GTDB lineage: Bacteria > Pseudomonadota > Alphaproteobacteria > Rhodospirillales > Magnetovibrionaceae > Magnetovibrio. The sequence continues at coordinate 22,207 of JANQJR010000002.1, read as the reverse complement.
TTTCGTGCGCGGCTTCTTGTCTTGCGACGCATATTCTCGACACACTGTAGAAAACACCTAATGAGGGATAAAAAACACAAAAAAATCGTAATGATTGGTATATAAATAGTTGTTACTGTCTATCATAATGCTCCTTTAGGTAGGGTGAGGTGTGAGCCATGGCAAAGAAACAATTGTTCTCGATTACGTCGATCAGCTTAGGTCTGTTGAAAAGCGATCCACCGCAGCTGAGTGTAACGGTTTCCGGTTTTGCGACCACCAGCGGGTGGTCTGATCCCGACTTGGTCCCGATGGAAAAGAAGCTGTCGGAAGACGGCATTCTCGATCTCAATTTCGTCGCGACGCCGCCCAAGGGGGCCAGCTTGCCGGTCTTGACGCCCATCACGGCCTCGACGGTCTGGGCGGACGATGTCGAACGGCTGGTCGGCGTCAAAGTCTATAGCCGCACCGAAGACGTGGTGCAATTGCTCGATCAAGCGCAGCAAGGCGCGGCCGTCTCCGTCCAGGGGGTGCCGGGGCAGTATACAACTCTGGCCATCGGTGAAGAAACACCACCGACCACATTGGCCATGGGCGAAGAAACGCCGACCACTAAGATGCGTGGCGAAGAAGGCGATCCCACCACCTGGGCCTTCGGAGAAGAGGACCCGACCACCTGGGCGCTCGGCGAAGAAGGCGGTCCGACCACGCTCGCCGAGGGCGAAGAGGGGCCGACCACCAAGGCGCTTGGCGAAGAAGGCGATCCGACCACGTGGCTGTGGGGAGAAGAGGACAATCCGACGACGTTGCGCTTCGGCGAGGAAGGCGGCCCCACCACGTTCCTGGTCGGCGAAGAGGACGACGGTCCGACCACGCGGGCGCTTGGCGAGGAGGGCGGCCCCAAACCGGCCGTTGGCGAAACGGACCCGCGGGTCGATGATCCCAAACCTCCATTCGGTGAGGGGTATACATACGATCCCGGCTTTAGGGGGCCGTTCGGCAGACGACGCTAAACGATATGGCGCAGTCCATCGATCCATATGACCTGATCCTGTTTGGCGGCAGGCGGGATCCCAACATCGTGCGCCTGTGCGAAACGGCTGCCCGGTTGAACGTTTCGTGCCTGTTGATTATGCATGACGAACAGCATGAGCCGGTGGTCACATGGGATTTTTCCGCTCAGGAATTTCGCATCGACGGCCGATGCGTGTCCGCGAGATCCGCGTTCCTGCGCTACGACGTTTTTTCATCGAGCAATCAGTCGCCCGCGGAGTTGGACCGCGCCTATGGTTGGTTCACCACCGTGTTCGGCGCGTGTGCGGCGACGCCGGACATGCGCGTGGCAAATGCGCGTATGGACACGCGGGCCAGCCACAAGGCCTTCATGCTGGCGTTCGCGCAATCGCACGGCATCGCCATTCCGGACACGCGTATCACCAACGAGGGAGGCCAGTTGGGCGCGTTTTGTGAGGACCGCGAACGCATCGCCAAGCCCGTCACCGGGGGTGCGTATTGCATCGAGGCTTCCAAAGCCCGGGAGATGACCGATTGGCACGAGGGCAAGGCCCCGATCCCGGCGATCGTACAGGACCGATTGATCTATCCGGAATACCGGGTGTTTCGTTTCGGCGAAGGGTTCATGACCTTTGAGATCACGTCGGATCATCTCGATTACCGCCCGCATCGCGACACCCAGATCAAACCGGTCGGCAACGACGCCCTAGGCGATGGCGTGGTCGAACGCTTGAAGACCATGACAGACCGGTTGAACATCGATTTCTTCGCATGCGACTTCAAGACACATGCCGATACGGGCGTTCCGTTGTTCTTGGAACTCAACAGCGGACCGATGTTCGCGGCCTACGACGCCGCCGCCGATTTGCAACTGAGCGAAGGCATGGTGCGCTGGTTGACGGCGTCGGACGCGCAAGCGTGATCCACACGCCTTGGCGAAAACCACCATTCGCGATCATCAAGCAGGACAAACGATGAACCGGGCGTTGCCGCGTGCAGGGTGCTTGGGGCATTCGACGAGATTCGATATGTTCGATTTTCAACAATGAGTCCTGACCCTAACCTGACGTTCAGGGATGGATTTGGATTCGAAGAATGCAGAGCGAACGGAGAAAGACCGTGACGAAGACCCTGATGAACGAAGTGGCTTATGCGATGGAGGCGCCGGAGTGCCTGCTGCCGCATTTGCCATACCTGCTTCAGGACTTGCCGTCATTGAGCGGCGCCGAAGACGATGTTATCGAGGTGCTGAAAGAGGTCGGCTTTCCAAGTGGCGGCGCTGTTTTGGATCTCGGATGTGGACGCGGCGACATCGCGATTCGCGTGGCGCGGGCTTTCGACGCCGAGGTCACAGGCGTAGACGCTCATCCGCCGTTCATCGAGATTGCGCGGCAGTCGGCAAAGGAAGCCGGGTTGGAACGGCGCTGTAGGTTTACCGCGACCGATCTACGCGAGCCGCTGGCCAAACCTGCGCGTTACGACGCGGTTTTGATGATCGCGCTCGGACCGGTCCTCGGTGATTCCGCCAAGACCATGGGCATGCTTCGCGCCGTCGTGCGCGATGGTGGCTGGATCATCATCGACGATGCATATTTGGAAGACGGCGTGCCCCCATCGGCTGACTATGAAGACTATCTCAATCAGGAAGCGATGGAGGCCGGGCTGACACAGTTCGGCGATGTCATCGTCGCGCGGCGGATACGAAGCCCTGCTGGAAGGTCGTTTAATGCACTTGCGCTTGAGACCATTCCCAAGCGCGCCGCGGCGCTCTCAGAACGGCATCCGGAACTCAAAGAGGCGATCGATCAATATGTCGCCAGACAGATTCAGGAAATTGCCCTGATGGACGGCCCGGTGATCCCGGCACTGTGGGCGACCCAGAAAACCGCCGCTTAAGATTGCACGGCGCATGGCTTCAAACGCCCCGATGCGTCTTGTGCCGAACGTACCGCGAGCATTTTCGTAAAGCTCGAGTCATTCTTGACAGAACCTCGGAAGGACAATTGAGGGCAATCCAACTGTCGTCTTTGCCCGCAGCTCACTCATTCGCCAATGCAAGGATTCAAATTACATCTAAGCTTTAATTCAAGTGGGCAGGAGAGCCCACTTATGTCTGATCGCTATGGTTTGACCAAGGCTCAACTCGAACGTCTGATGATCATGGCTGGCCGATAAAGCTTTTATCAATCATCGTATCGGGGTGTGTTTATTCATTTGCTGATGTCGTAAAGCCAAACGTCTTTTTTGGGCGTGGCGTTTACGATGCGGCGCATATACAAAAACCAGTAATACGTAAAAAGCATGCTGAACGATGTGCCGGCGATCAATTCCCAAATATGGGATGATTGGTAGGCAATGATGATGACCGCTACGGGCCCCATGAAAGCTGTCCCAAGAAAAACGAAAAAATGAAAAGTTCTATTTCGAAATGATTGCGAATTGACCGGAGAAACGTAGCGGATTTCAGGGCGCCGAGAGTATATGACTTGGCTCAAGCGGAGATGTTTGGCACCAGCATGGCGAATTTTCCATTCGGTCCAGATGGTCACGGGAATGGCATAGATGCTCAAATGAGCTGCGAAGGCGATCCATTCGTGGAAGCCGGAAAAGGGGTCGATTACGACGAACCTGTTCAATGCTTCATACGTTAATTCAGGAAAGTATATCCAGATCAAGAATGGAATTATTGGGAAGAAATGCGATTTCCATTTTTTCTTATCTTCCATGATTTGCTGAGCAGCAGTTGCTCCAATGACGTATCCGTTGGAGTTTTTGGTCGGCCAAAAAAGAATCCGGTTTTCATCATCAATAAAAAAACCATCCTCTTGTGTGCCCGGGAATGTCGTCGATAACCACCCGTACCGCATGCGTGCGTTGTTTCAGTACGCCTTGGCGAAAATCGCCTGCTTGGTTGCCGGTGCGCCGGTGATCACGCACACGCCGGGGTCTTCCGGCTGGTCGTAGGGCAGGCAGCGGATGGTGACACCCAAGTCCTTCAAGCTCTCTTCCGATTCCGCCGTTTCGCACCAATAGGCGCGCACGAAGCCCGCGGTGTGGACGTCTTCGTTTTCGAAATACGTTTTAAAGGCATCGAAGTCTGCGATGTCGGTTTTGATGCGGGCGTCGCGGTAGGCTGTCGCTTCGTCGAATAGGGCATACTGGATCAGCACCAGTTGTTCGGTGATGGTGGGGACAAACGCCTCCACCTTCTGCGAAGTTTTGTCGTGGATTCGGGTGCGCTTGGTGACCATGACGGAGCCTTCGTCCAGATCGCGCGGGCCCAGTTCGACGATGATGGGCGCGCCTTTCTTGATCCAGCTCCAACGTTTTTCGCCGGTGTTCATGTCGCGTTTGTCCACGTGAACGCGGACCACATCGCCGAACGCCACATAGTTTTTGAGCTTTTCGGCCAGCTCGTCCGCCGCAGGCAGCACCCGCGCGGCGGCGTCTTCGTCGCGTGCGATGGGTAGGATGACCACCTGATGGGGCGCGATGGTGGGCGGCACGCGCAGGCCGTCGTCATCACCGTGGGTCATGATCATCGCGCCGATCATGCGTGTCGACACGCCCCACGACGTGGTGTGGCAGTAGCTTTCACCGCCGTCCTTGTCTTGGAATTTGATGTCGGCGGCGTGCGCGAAGTTCTGGCCCAGATAGTGGGATGTGCCTGCCTGCAAAGCCTTGCCGTCCTGCATCATGGCTTCGATGGTGTGGGTTTCCACCGCGCCGGGGAAACGCTCGCTTTCGGACTTCTCGCCGGGGATCACCGGAATCGCCAGCCAATCTTCGGCCAGGGCGCGGTATTCCTCCAACATGGTGGCGGTCTCGTCGCGGGCTTCCTGTTCGGTGGCGTGTGCGGTGTGGCCTTCCTGCCAGAGAAATTCAGACGTGCGCAGGAACAGGCGCGGGCGCATTTCCCAACGCACCACGTTGGCCCACTGGTTGATCATCACCGGAAGGTCGCGGTAACTGCGGATCCATTTTGCGAACGATTCGCCAATCATGGTTTCCGAGGTCGGGCGCACCACCAACGGGCTTTCCAATTCGCCCGCCGGCTCCAGCTTGCCGTCCTTGGCGACCAGGCGGTGGTGGGTGACCACGGCCATTTCCTTGGCGAAGCCTTCGACGTGTGCGGCTTCCTTTTCGATCAACTCCAACGGGATGAACAGCGGGAAATAGCAGTTTTCATGCCCAGTCTCACGGATGCGCTTGTCAAGGCGGCGCTGCAGGTTTTCCCAGATGCCGAAGCCCCACGGCTTGATCACCATGCAGCCGCGCACACCGGAATTTTCCGCCATGTCGGCTTCCTTGATGACTTCCTGGTACCACTGCGGAAAGTCGGCCTCGCGGGTGAAGCGGATTGCGGTTTTTTTGGGTTTGCCTTGTTGCTGGCCCTGGTTTTTGTTCGACATGGTCCATTACCGGTTGGAGCTTGAGATAGGGTGATGCTTGGTATCGGGCAAAGCGGGCCGGAAATCAAGGCCGGATCGTGCAAGAGGTTGTGGAGAATGGCCGGAGAGTGCACTCAGGCTTAATCCACCGAAGGCGGTAAGGTTAATGGGTGCTGACCTTAATCATTGATCAAGTGCAGAAATTTCCGGAACTAGGGAATCCCCTAATGCGTTCAGAGAAGTCCTCTAAGTTGTTAATTAGTAGTATGTGTTAGACTTTCTAATCGTACGTCGATCTGTTGATACTACAAAATGTGTAGCACTATCCGACCACATCCGTTAGAGTGTTAGGCGAGAGAATGCTGGGCAAGTAATATAAAATACGTACTCAAGCTCGCTCATGCGCCCATAAAGGGCGTTTGACCATGCCACTTTACGTAAAAAGGGGAACAGAAGGTGGATAACGAATGGAAAGGGGCGCGTGGTTTGCATATGAACCAGCGCACATACTCGACCCGCAGCCTGCACGGACAGGTTGTACATGAGCTTGGTCGCCGGATTGTCACGGGCGACATCGGCGAAGGTGCGGTCCTACCCAACGAAACCGAATTGGGGGCATCCTTCGACGTGAGCCGCACGGCTTTGCGCGAAGGCATCAAAGTCTTGACCGCCAAGGGACTGTTGGCGAGTCGCACCCGCACGGGCACCCGCGTGCGCCCGCGCAGCGAATGGAACATGCTGGACCCGGACATTCTGGCATGGCGTTTGAATTCCGACGACCAGCAAATCGAAAAGTTCATTCAGGATTTGGTGGAATTCCGCCAAGCCATCGAGCCGTTGGCCGCGTCCTTGGCGGCGGAACGCGCTACGGATGAGCAAATTGCTGAAATCGAGCAAGCCTACGAGGCCATGGCCGAGGCCAGTGACGATGTGGACGCGGCGGTAGAGCCGGATTTGCGTTTCCATCATGCGATTCTGCAGGCCAGCGGTAACGAGCTTTTGGCGCCGTTGGGCGCACTGATCGAAACGGCCCTGACCGCTAGCTTCCGGATGGTGAGCCCGGCGTTCAAAGTGGACGTTTTGGCTGTGCACAAGTCGGTGTTGGACGCCATCAAAGCGCGGGATGCTCGCGGCGCTTGGAAGGCCATGTTCACTCTTTTGGACCATGCCATCGCTTTCAATACGGCCATGCTGGAAGAAATGCGCAAGGCTCAGCACACCAACGCTTGAAGCAGGTTGATATAGAAGCGGGGTGACGCGGATTTTGCTTTTCCGCATCACCCTGCACGCTTATGATTTCCGTATTCCACAATTGAATGACGGAAAATGAACGTGACCTCCCCAAAGATCGTTCCTTTGAATAGATTTGGCGCGTACCCCTTATGTACAACATATAGGGGTCCATATATGAACGTGGGCACTCGCGTGCGCCGTGACATGAGTCCGGTGGCTTGAAGGCGTCGGAACTGTTCAAACAGCTGGCTCGGGGGGTGAGCGGAGGGGAGACCAGGAGGACCGATATGCTTCTAAAACTGAATGCTCAAAATTTCCTGCCAGCCGATGGATACGCGGGCACGCTGGTCGGGCGCGCCCTGTTTCCAGGGGTTTACCCCGGACCGTGCGTGGTCGTAATCCGCGAGGATGGTGTGCACAATATTTCCGGTACCGTGCCGACCATGGCGGAATTGCTCAATTCCAAGGAACCGATTGAACGCGCCGTCAAGGCGACCGGTAACTGTGTCTACTTAGGAACCGTCGAAGAGTTGCTGGCAAACTCTACGCCGGAAACCCACGATCCGTTGAAGCCTTATTTTTTGTCGCCGATCGACCTTCAGGCCGTTAAGGCGTGCGATGAGGATATGTCTTCGCACGGCGTGGTGAGCAAGGCGCAGACGCTGTCCTCGATTGGTTCGGGAGCGGAAGCGGGAATTCATCCGGATGCGCAGCGTTCCCATTCGGAACCGGAAATGGTGCTGATCGTCGATGGCACCGGCGAGTTGGTTGGTGTGACGCTGGGCAACGATGTGAGCATGCTTGACCGGCAGGGCCGTGCGATGGAGACCAACGCATCTTGTGTTTTGGGGCCGTTTATCCGTTTGTTCGACGACACCTTCACAGCTCAAGATGCAGCCCAACAGACCGTCACCATGACGGTGCAAGGTGATGACGGCTTTTTGCTGAGCGAATCTTATGAAATGGGGGATTTGGGGCGTAGCCTCGATGAATTGGTGGGCCTGGCATTCAACGTTCATCACCAGTTCCCGGACGGATTGGCGCTGTTTGCGGGGACGAAATACGCCCCAACCCAGGACCGGGGGGGTGCGGGGACAGGCTTTAGCCACAAGCTTGGCGATGTCGTGACCATCAAGGCGCCGGCGCTCGGCACGCTCGTCAATCGGATCAGCCACTCAGACCAAGTCAATCCATGGAACTTTGGATTTGCGGATTTGATGCATAACCTCGCCAACCGCTTGTTGATCGGTCATTAGAACCGGTTACAGATGCTCGTTTTCTTTGGTGTTGGCCCGGTATTCCATTGGACCGGCACATCTGTTTCACATTCATGATTCTATGTTTCATTTGTTGCAAGCGTGCGCCCGCGGGCTTATGATCACCTATGTCTCGGGAGGATCCGGTTGCGTGGGGGCGCAGTTCCGGCAGGGAGGCGGTAAAAACAACAACACTGACCGTCGGCGCGATCGTAGAGGGCTATGAACTTCGAAGATACCATCACGCGGATCGAGGGATCGTTCCTGCGTCTGAGTCCGCAGCTGAAACAGGCGGCGCGCTATGTCATCGATCATCCGGATGATGTGGCGTTGTATTCCATGCGCCAGCTTGCCGCGCATGCCGACGTGCATCCGTCCACCATGGTTCGGCTTGCTCGCGAACTGGGTTTCGATGGCCATTCTCAATTCCAGGAACCGTTTCAGGAACGCCTGCGCTCCAAGCCGAAGGTCAGTTACGTCGGCAGCGCGCGCGACTTGCAGGCGCGTGGCGATCACGATACCGCTGGCACCTTGGTTGCGGAAATGTTCGAAACGGAACGGCGCGCCTTCAAAAGCATGATGAGCGATCAGGATATGGCCTCGATCGCTGAGGCGGCGGAAATCCTATGCAAAGCGCGCAATATCTTCGCCGTAGGTGTGCGCTCCATGTATCCGGTGGCGTTTTATTTCCATTATGCGTGCCGCATGTTCACCAGCAAGGTTCATCTCGTGGGCGGTCATGGCGGGACCTTCGCCGACCAACTTCGTGGCGTGGGGGCAGGCGACGTGGTCATGGCCACCAGCTTTTCGCCCTACAGCCGAAATTCCGTACGCGCGGTGGACTACGCCCAGGATCACGGCGCACATGTGGTGGCGATCACCGACAGCGCGGTGTCGCCGATCGCGCGTGGGAAGGATACTTTGGTTTTGGTGGCGAGCAATGACAGCCCGTCTCTGTTCCATTCCATCGTACCCGCCATGGGCATAGTCGAAGCATTGGTCATGCTGATGATTGCCCGCGGCGGGGCCAAAGCCCTCTCCGCGCTGGAAGACAGCGAAGAACAGCTCAACGGCTTCGATGCCTACTGGTTGGAAAAGTCCACAAAATCCCGCCGCTAATTGTGTGAATTTGTGCCCGTTTTTGTGGCGCAAGCCCCCCGTGTCGGCTAACCTGAGGCGCAGGATTTCAAAACCTTGGGGGTGGACATGCCGTCATCACTGGGACAGCTCTCGATCCGTCGCGTCGTGGGCGTTTTTACGTTGCTGGTCTTGGCCGCGTTGGGCTTGGCGGCCACTGCGGGCCACGCACAGACGCCGGCTTCGGTGCGCTACATCACCATCGGCACCGGAGGGGTGACGGGTGTGTATTATCCGGCGGGTGGGGCGGTCTGTAGACTGGTCAACAAAGGCCGGCGCACCCATGGCATTCGGTGTTCGGTGGAAAGCACCGGCGGTTCCGCCGTCAATATCGACAGCATCCGCATGGAGGAGCTTGATTTTGGTGTTGTTCAGTCCGACGCCCATTACGCCGCAGTTCACGGCAATGCGCCTTTCGAGGCGCATGGGCCGTATGCGGACCTGCGTTCCGTTTTTGCACTACATCCCGAACCGTTCACCGTGGTGGCGCGGGCCGATGCGGGCATCCGCAGCTTCAAAGACCTGAAAGGCAAGCGGGTCAACATCGGCAATCCGGGATCCGGCCAACGCGGCACCATGGAAGCGCTCATGGCGGCGTTGGGCTGGACCACGGCGGATTTTGCGCAAGCCATGGAACTGACGTCCGCCCAACAATCCAAGGCTTTGTGCGACAACAAAGTCGATGCCATGGTGTTCACCGTCGGCCATCCCAACGCTTCCATCAAGGAGGCGACGATCACCTGTGATACGGTTCTGGTTGAGGTTTCCGGGCCCGAGATCGATGCGCTCGTCGGGCAATACCCCTATTTCAACACCAACACCATTCCCAAGGGCATGTATCGTGGCACTGAACGGGATATCAAGACCTTCGGGGTCGGTGCGACCGTGGTCACGTCCGCAAACATGAGTGACGAGGTGGTGTATCAGATTGTGCACGCCGTGTTCGAAAACTTCGAAAGCTTCCGTTTGCTGCATCCTGCCTTTGCGCGTTTGGATAAGGCGGCGATGACGGCGCAGGGCCTGTCTGCACCGTTGCACCCGGGTGCGGTGCGCTATTTCAAGGAAGTCGGCCTGATGGACTGATGCAGGCTTTTCGCCCGGGGGAAAACGGCTCCGTACATACCGAATTCACACTCTTTTTCTTGCCCGGTGCGCAACGATAGGGCGGAGCTTGCGCACGTGATCACCGAGGCCTTAGCGTTGGAAAACGGGGCGCGGCTCAAGACCATGGACTCCGCCCACGAAAACATCACCGACAAGCTTGATGAGTTGCGCCAAAGCGAACGCCAAATGCGTCAAAAGCAAATCACCATGGAACTGTTGGACGTGGTCTCGGGCGCGGAAGCGATGCTCGGCGAACGCTTTTTGAACGTGTTCCGGTTTACTAGGGTCCTGACCCTAATCCTGCATAGCTTTTTGCGTGATGGTGTGCAGCGTGTTGATCAGCCGCATGCCTTCATCTCCGCCGTCGCCTGTGATGCGCTTGCGATGCACGACCTTCAGGGCGTCCAAATGATAACGGAGCACCGCCAAGCGCCGCGGCATCATGCTCTGGGGCATTTCCAGAAAGCGGCAGAAATCGTGGCTGATTTCTGAAATCAGCGGGTAAGAGAAAGTGCCCGCCAGCCCTTTCAGATCGTGCACAAGGCGAAACAGCACGGTGACGCGGCAATCGTCATGGGGAGAGGCCTCCAATGCCGTCAACGCGTTTTCGATGCGCTTCAGGTCCTCCGGCAAACGTTGCACGAATTGTTCGGTCAAATCCTGCAAGACCGGATTGCCGTCGAGCGGGTGGTTTTCATCAGACGTCAGCAATGTAGCGCGGTCCTGCAATGTGCTTGGGGCCTGAATAATTTCGACCTTGGATTTATCACTCATGGTGCACCTATCGTGGTTAGGATTGGGGCGGTTTCAGGCGTTAAGCCGAAACGCTCCCGCCAAGTTAGATAAGTATGATTTTATGTAGGGAAAACCACAATAAGTAGAAGAGACTATAGTGAAAACATCTTTAAATGTGCGCACGCAAAAAGAGAAAACCGTTTCCCTTGTCAATGCATCAGGAGGTTTTGGAGATGAACAAAAGGTGGGACGAATGGTCTACGGATTGAGGCGGGAAAACCGTCGGATCAGGATTCCTGGGGGATGGTCGCGCTAATTTTGGCTTCGATCGCCTGCGTGCGGGCCGCTTCGAGGGTTTGGCGCACGGCGGCTTGGATGCCGATCCAAACGCCCGCCGTGTTCATGTCGTTTTGTTCGACGTAATGCACGATGTGGTGTTCGCTGTGACTGAGCGCGCCGACATCGCCGAAGCGGTTGATCAGGCGTTGGGCGCAGGCATAGACCGCGTCGTCGTTTTTGGGCAACGCGGTCGAAATGCTGTCCATGTCGCACACCGGCGCGTCGGCCCAGGATGGGGCGCCGGCTTTGAAGGCAAGGGTTTCATCCAAATCCAACTCATCGCCGTCATGGTTTTGGCAGGCCTTGCGCCCCATCACAACCCGATACAGCGCGCAATCTTGGCCGCTGGCGGCGGAAATGCCGTTGTCCACGATGGATTTATCGGTTGCGAGGTAGGAAAACCCGTCGGCGACCCAACCGGCCAATTGCAACGATGAGGGGACAGGAACGCAGGCCGAAACCGCGAATCCCAGTGCTAAAACCGCCAATAACCGGGCGAAAAGAGCCCTTTTGACAGGTCGTGACATTCCTTACCCCACTTGCCGTGTGCCGACAGTCTACAGTGTTATGTGGAATCTTGCACCCAGGTTTGCAAAAAAAATCTTAAGATTCTCAACGAGTCGTACCGATTCGCCAAACGAATCGGTTCAACTCGGGAAACCAAGATGCAGTCCTGATTCGGCGTTCAATAGCGGATCAGACGCAAGTTTCACCGTAATAGAGGTTCACCGTGTGGCGCGCTTCGGCGAAGAACAACCAGCGTTCCACGATGATGCCCAGCGAACACAGCCCCCATGCAATCACCACGGCCGCCAGTGCGATGTAGCCATCGACGAACATGGCGAACAGGGAAAACACCAGGGGCAGGGCGAAGCCGGTGACATGGGAAATGGTGCGCAGCTTGTCGGCGTGCTTGCGCGCGACCTTATAGCCCATTTCCTTCATCAGGTAGTTGTCCGACGTGTGCGGCAGCTCCAGCACGCTGACGTCGCCGGCGGCGTCGATGCCGATGGCGGAATTCACGCTGGGCAGGCCGCAGGTGCTCTTGTTGAAGTTCCAATACATGGTTTTCAGCCCCCAGCCGAGCGCCAGGGTCACCACCGTCAGGGCCTGAATGTAGGGATTGACGACGTCGAACAGATGGATCAGCACGCTCATCAGCACCGCGCCGCTCATCACGCTGAGCAGCAGGTACGACGGCACCGTCCAGTCGTTGTGCCATTGATGGATAGGGCGGAGCGTGTGATAGATCTTCGCCGTACAGGCCACGGTCAGCCATGCCAGAACGGCGGTGATGACACCCGCAACGGCCCAAAGACCGGAGGTCGTCTCGAAAAACACCCAGCCAAGACCGAACAGGCCCGCGGGAATATACGTCAGAACCGCCATCACACCTTCGCGCGCGAGCCAGCTGGAGCGCCACTGCGTCATGGCGCGCCAGGCGCGCTCGGGCCTCCCTAAGTGGAAGGTCGACGACAACAGGCCAATGGTCACCAGACCCAGTGCGAAAAACAAACCGGCCAAACCCATCCAGCGATCTGAGGGCAGCATATCCGCCGCGCCGAAAATGCCCATCATGGCGAGCAGGCCGTAGCCTGCACCGGAACAGGTGGTGAAGAAGATCACGGAAAATGCGGGATGCATAACGTTCGCCCCTCCCTTATTTGGACAGCACTTTGTCGAGCCAGCCGAGGAAGCCGTCGGCCTCGATGGGCTCCAGCTCTTCCGGCGCGCCGATGTCGGCGTGGTCGACCTTGCGCGCACGCGGCGGCAAGTACTTGTTGGTGGGTTTGTAGCCGAGTTCCGGCATCAAATCGCGGCCATGACGTGCGGCGGTCAGCTGCGACACGTCGCTTTCCGGATCGTTGAGATCGCCGAAGTGGCGCGCGCCCGCCGGGCACGTCAATACGCACGCGGGCTGGCGGTCTTCGGGGTCGAGGTTTTCATTGTAGATGCGGTCGATGCACAACGTGCACTTCTTCATCACGCCTTCGTCTTCATCGAATTCGCGCGCGCCGTAGGGGCACGCCCAACTGCACAGTTTGCAGCCGATGCACTTGTCGGTGTTGACCAGCACGATGCCGTCCTCGACACGCTTGTAAGACGCGCCGGTGGGGCACACGGTTACGCAGGCAGCGTTGTCGCAGTGCAGGCAGGATCGCGGGAAATTGATGGTCAGGTTCGGGCGGTCGCCGCGTTTGACTTCGAAGGAATGCACCCGGTTGAACCACACGCCGTCGGGCTTGGCGCCATACGGGTCGTAATCGGTCAGCGGTGCGCTGTGTCCACCGGCATTCCATTCCTTGCAGTTGGTCGCGCAGGCGTGGCAGCCGACACAGGTGTCCAGGTCAATCACCAGGCCGAGCTTCTTGTTGGTATAGGTGGGAAGGGACGTCATTTACTTGCCCTCCCGCTTCTTGCGAAAGACATCGCCATAGCGCGATACCTTCGGTGTGTCGGGCAATTGGTCGAATTTCTCGACCACCGGGAACTGTGGCCAGCTTTCGCCGAACTGCGACGGTTCGGCCTTTTCGATTTTGACGCGCAAGTCGAACCATGCGGCTTGGCCGGTGATCGGATCGGAATTGGAATAACGGTATCCGTCGCCCTGAATCGGCAACAGTTCCGAAATCAGGTGATTGAGCAGGAAGCCTTCTTTGGCCTCGATGGCGTCCTTGTCCAGATTCCACGCGCCCCGGCGCTTGCCGATGGCGTTCCAGGTCCACACCGTGTTGGGGTTCACGCCGTCAACGATCTTGATCTGGCAGCGGATGCGCCCATGGTGGCTGGACAGCCACACCCAGTCGTCGTCCACCGCGCCGATCTTGGCGGCGACGTCTTCGTGCACGAACAGACGGTTCTTGCCGGTGATCTGGCGCAGCCACGCATTTTGCGATCCCCAAGAATGGTACATGTGCATGGGTCGCTGGGTCAGCGCGTGCAGCGGGAACTCCTTGCCGTCGACCATGGTTTCTTCGATCGGCTGGTACCAGATAGGCAGCGGGTCGAAGAATTTCAAAATCCGTTCCGCATCCGCCTTGGGCGGTGTGTGCGGGCCGTGACCTTCCGCGGCCAGGCGGAACTTCTGAAACACTTCCGAATACAGCTGGAAGATGATCGGGTCGCCATTGGGCAAAAGGCCCATGTCCGCCGACCAATCCAGGTAGTTCTTGTTGGCCATCTTGAAGTAGCGTTGGTCGGGCGCGAACTCGTGCTGCCAGAAGCTTTGGTTTTCGATGTACTTCTGAAGCTGCTTCGGGTTGACCTCGCCCTTGAGCGGCTTGTCGCCCTGCTCGCCGCGCCAACCGCCCAGCATGCCGATGCCCGGCGCGCGTTCGTGGTTGACCATGTAATCCGGCAGGCCGCCCGGATATTTCGCCGTGCCGTCTTCGTTGGTCAGACCCGGCAGGCCGATGCGGTGGCCTAGGTCGATCAGCACGCTTTGGAAGCCGCGCACATCGCGGTCCGGCTCCACCACCGGATAGCGGATGGCGTCGGCGCACGCGTCCGCGTTGGAAATCGGGCGGTCCAACAGCGAAATGCAGTCGTGACGTTCCAGGTACGTGGTGTCCGGCAGGATCAGGTCCGCGTACTGCACCATTTCGGAGAAGTAGGCGTCCGCGTAGATGATGAACGGAATTTTGTATTCGCCGTTCTCATCCTTGTCGGTGAGCATCTCGATGGTGCCGGCGGTGTTCATGGAGCTGTTCCAGCTCATGTTCGCCATGAACATCATCAGGGTGTCGATCTTGTACGGATCGCCTTTCCACGCGTTGTGGATCACCATGTGCATCAGACCGTGGCTGGAGATCGGGTGTTCCCAGCTGTAGGCTTTGTCGATGCGCCTGGGCGTGCCGTCGTCTTCCAACAGCAAATCTTCCGGTCCGGTGGGGAAGCCCAAGGGCGCGCCGGGCAGCGGCGTGTTGGGGTTGACCTGGTCGGCGCGGCCCGCGGGCTTGATGCCCGGCGGAATGTGCTTGGGATACGGCGCCTTGACGCGAAAGCCTCCCGGCACTTCGACCGAGCCCAGCAGCACCTGGAGGATGTGCAGCATGCGGCATGTGTGAAAGCCGTTGGAGTGCGCCGAGATGCCGCGCATGGCGTGGAACGACACCGGACGCCCGATCATCTTGTCGTGCGTCTGGCCGGTCCAGTCGGTCCATTCCTGGTCGATCTCGATGGTTTCCTTGAACGCCACGTGGGCCAGTTCGGCGGCGATGCGCTTGATCTGTGCGGCTTGTAGGCCGCATACGTGGGCGATCTGTTCGGGCGCGTACTGCGGGTCCAGGTAGCGCTCGGCCAGAATTTGGAAGCTCGGCACTGCACGGCGGCCATCCGCTAAAGTGAATTCGCCTTTCAACGCCGGGCGTTCGACTTTGCCGGACTTGGCATTGGCCAAACCTTCGGTGTCCATATCCCAGCACAGCGGGTTGCCTTCGGCGTCACGCGCGAACAGGCCGTGATCGGCCGCGCCTTCGTCTTGGATCACCAGCCAGCCTGAGTTGGTGTAGCGGATCAGGTAGTCGACGTCGACGTTGCCGGACTTCAACAACTCGTGCACCAGGGACATGATGAACAAGCCGTCGGTGCCGGGGCGGATGCCGACCCATTCGTCGGCGATGGCGCCGTAGCCGGTGCGCACCGGGTTGACCGCGACGAATTTCGCGCCGCGGTTTTTCAGCATGCCCAGCCCCTTTTTGATGGGGTTGGAATCGTGGTCTTCGGCGACGCCGAACATCATGAAGTATTTGCTATGGTGCCAATCGGGTTCGGCGAATTCCCAGAACGCGCCGCCGATGGTGTAAAGACCGCCCGCCGCCATGTTGACCGAACAAAAGCCGCCGTGTGCGGCGTAGTTGGGGGTGCCGAATTGGCTCGCCCACCAACCGGTCAAGGCCTGGGACTGGTCGCGTCCGGTGAAAAACGCCAGTTTTTTGGGATCGGTCGCGCGGATACCCGCCAGACGCTCCGTGGCGATCTGCAAAGCTTCTTCCCACTCGATCTCTTCGTACTCATTGGTGCCGCGTTCGCCCACGCGCTTCAGGGGTTTGTGCAGGCGGGCGGGGGAGTAGTGCTGCATGATGCCCGAAGACCCCTTGCCGCAAAGTACCCCACCATTGACGGGATGGTTGCGGTTGCCCTGGATGTAGCGGACCTTGCCGTCGTGCAGATAGACTTTGATGCCGCACCGGCACGCGCACATGTAGCAGGTGGTGTACTTGACCTCTTCGCCCAAGGTCGGGGACAGGTCGACCTGGTCGTCAGCGGCGTGGGGGTCGTTCACCGGACCGTGCATGGTGGAAGACGGCTTTTTTTGTTCGTTCATTCGATGTCTCCGCTGGACCGTCATAGCAGGTCCGGGCAAAGCCGATCCCGAGGTCATGTGACCTAAATGGGGGGTGTTTATTGTTGCAACGCACCTAAAGTCACGTTGCTTTTGCTGCAGCTGCGGAGCGCGCCGCTCCAAGCAGATGACAAGGTTCTTATATAATTAAATGTTTATATAAGGGAAACCTAAAATTTGAAAACACCCCGATTTCAAGGCGGTTTGAGCGGTTTTTGGTATGATTTTACCTTTTTCCCACCCCTGGGGTGAGGGAGAGGAAACCCGAACGGGTGGTTCGAATCGGGCGTGATTTCGATCTCTTCGCATCGGGCCGCTTTTTCGGCATTATGGGGGGCAAGGAACGCACGCCGGAACGTCTGGGGGCATATGACTTTGATCAGGTTCGAAAAAATGAGCGGATTGGCGGCAGTCGCGGGGGTCGCCCTGGCGGCGGGGCTCTTGTCTATGCCCGCCCGGGCGCAGCAGGACCAAATGGCGGTTGCGGAACTGAGCGTCCAACTTGGCGTCAGCGTTTTCTTTTTCCTGTTATTCGGCGTGATCTTACTGGCAGCCAAACGCGACATGAAAGGCTGGTCCCAGCCGATCAAGTTCGTGTGGTTTGCCTTCACCGGGCGGTTGAACCGCAAAGCTTATTGGCTGAAGGGCGTGTTGCCGGTGAATATGATCGCTTTCGTCCTGCAAGTGTTCTCTGGATTGACCGGTTTGGGACTGGGGGGCAACGTCGGCACGACTTTGGTGGGGATGACCCTGCTGGTGGTCTTTGTTCCCTATATCGTCTTCAGCATATGGGTCGGTTTGGCTTTGACCATCAAACGTTTGCATGACCTGGGCAGTTCCGGGTGGTGGGTTTTCGGCTTCCTGATCCCGTTTTACAATGTCTGGTTGGCTATCAAAGTCATGTTCTTCCGCGGTGATATCGGCCCCAACCGCTTTGGCCCCGACCCCATCGACCCGGTGAACGATTACATCGACGAATTGACCGGCGGCGGTGGCGATGAGCCACAAGACGGGGAGGGTGACGAAAAAGAACGGCAACGCCCGCGCCCCCGTCCGCTTGCGGACGATCCGCCCGAGGTCAAGGGCTTCGGCGCGCGCAAATTTTCCAAACCCGTTCAAGCCGCGCCGGCGAAACCGGAACCGGAACTCGAGATCCAGCCGGTGGACGTGGCCGGGGGGGCGGACCAACTCGACGTCATCAAGCGCCGCTTAGGCGACGACATCATGCGCCCGATCCAACGCAAAGGCGGCGGGGGCCGCGAAGCGGAGGGCTAGGGTCCTTATATGTCGAATGACAAACCGGTTCACAGGACCAGAGATTTGCCACCGGAACTGAACGGCTGGAATTGGGGTGCGTTTTTTCTCAATTGGGTGTGGGGACTGGCGCACAACACCTGGATTGCGTTGTTGATGTTCGTGCCGGGGATCAATTTCGTGATGCCGTTCGTTCTGGGGGCGAAGGGCAATCAGTGGGCTTGGGAAAACAACGACTGGCGCGACATTGAACATTTCAAACGTACTCAGCGTATTTGGGCGCGGGTCGGTGTTGGCGCGTTTTTCGGTGTGCCGGCTTTTTTTGGCGCGATCATCGCCACCTTAATGATCGTGCTCAACACCAGCGATCCGTATCGCATCAGCGTGGACTACATGCGCGATCACCCGGCCCTGGAACACAGCCTCGGCCTTCCGGTGGAGCCCAGCGGCTGGTTGACGACCGGCGACATCCGTTTACGCAATTCGGAAGGGTACGCGGACCTTTCGTTCGACGTTGCAGGCCCACGCGACGCAGCGACGGCGTTCGTCTACATGGAACTGTCGAACGGCGTGTGGGAGATGATCCAACTCTACGTCGTCACCGAACGGGGAGAAGAGATCGATCTCACGGGTGCGGGCAGAGAACCTAAGTGAAACCTAGCGTATCTTCAGCCAACCGAACCAGTGACCGTAGCCCGCCTCGTCGATCAGGCCGGTGTTCACAATCTTGGTTTTTCGGGTCATATTGGTCTGACGATGGATGTGCAGTGGGTGCGAGGATGCCGATGCGTTGGTTCGCCTTCCCGCTTTTTTTGCTGGCCGTGGCCGGATTTCCCGCCGGGGGCTGGGCGTGCGGAACTTGTCTGGTTCAGGAGGCCGCGGACCGTCACGCCATTGTCGTGATCGGCACCTTGGACGGGGGCTGGGAGGCGGACGATCCAGTCATCGTCGTCGAAGAGGTGCTCAAAAACAATGCCCAGGGGGTGAAGATCGAAGCGGGCGCGCGCCTGCCGTTTTTCCTCGACTGGCGGGCAGAGTTTGTTGAGGCCGCCCGCAAGAAGGGCCGCACGCCTTACCTACAGACGCGCACCCAGGGCATCTGGATGCTGGAGCCGGTGGACGGGGGCTTCGCCGTCGGCGAATTGAAGGAACTCCAACCGCTCACGCCCCATCCGCAATACGTGGACGCCGTTCTCGGCAAGCTTGACCCCACGACGCTCTTCCAGCCGCCCCAGGCGCGCACGAGTCCGTTGCGTCCCTTAAATCCTCTCTTGGGTGGACCGGACCGCAAGCCGTAACGCCACAAGCAAAAAGCCTCAGCCGTATGGGACTGAGGCTTTGAAAAATGGTGCCGGCTGCAGGATTTGAACCCGCGACCCCCTGATTACAAATCAGGTGCTCTACCAACTGAGCTAAGCCGGCCTAAAGCTTTGATGGTCCGATCATATACTCCCATGGAGTCTTTACGGCAAGCGGACTTCGGGGGAGTATAACCGCTTCCTTCGAACAAGGGGCACCGTTATGCCAGAGACCTCTCCATTTTTCGATATCCAAGCCTGCGTGTTCGACGCCTACGGCACGCTATTGGACGTCAACGCGGCGGCGATGCGCTGCCAGGACGATCTGGGCGAGAAGGCGGGGGCGTTGTCGGATCTGTGGCGCGCCAAACAGCTTCAATACACGTGGCTGTCCAGCCTCATGGGGTGGCACAAGGATTTCTATGACATCACGGAGCTGAGCCTCGACTATGCGCTGGAGACGCTGGACATCGGCGCGGATGGGCTGAAGAAGAAGCTCATGGCGCTCTATGAGGTGCTGGATACCTATCCGGAGGTCCCGGACATGCTCGCCCAGTTGAAGGCCGCCGGGCTCAAGACCGCGATCCTGTCCAACGGCGCGCCCCGGATGCTCGCCACCGCCACCCATGCTGCGAAGATACACGAAAGCCTGGATGCGGTGATCTCCATCGAGGATGCGGGCGTCTACAAGCCCCATCCGGACGTCTACCAACTGGCAGTGGACCAGCTGGGCGTGGCGCGGGACAACATCTGCTTCGTCTCGTCGAACGGCTGGGACGCCACCGGCGCGGCGGCTTTCGGCTTCCAGGTCGCGTGGGTCAACCGCGCCGGACTGGTGCGGGAGAAACTCGGCTTCGAGCCCCGTGCGGAACTCAAGGACCTGAGCGGGCTGGCGGGACTGGTTCTTCCAGCTTAAGACTGTTTTGTTCGTCATCTTCGAAGGTATTCTCGGCCTTGCCTTCGTGTTCCTCATCGGCCTTGCGTTGCGCAATCGGTTTCGGATTTAACTCACGACAACCGTCGTTCCCGCGAAGGCGGGGGCCCAGCGCCATATCGGCTTTAGACAGGGTCGACTGGATTTCCGCCGAAGCATGTGCCTGCGTAAGCGGGTGGGGGAATGACGGGCGAGAGCGCTCGTCATTGCGAGCGCCGTTAAGCGCGCGGCAATCCAGGGCTCCGTAGATTGACGGTCCTGGATTGCTTCGCTTTGCTCGCAATGACGGAGTCGGTGGGAATGCTCGGTTAGCCGTTCGACTGCAGCGATTTCACAGACGACACAAGCTCGCGTCATCTTTACGGAGAGGCGCTTGGCAAGGAGGCCCGTCATGCCGGTCTGCACCATCGACACACTTTCCTGCGGCGGCAAGGGCGGCACGGCTTTTGACTGGCAATATGTCAATACGCTGAGCCTGCGCACGGGGGCCTGGATGGACCGGATCGTCATCGATGGTTTGGCGTATGGCGGTCAAGGGGGCCAAGCCGGCAAGGTCATCGCGTTGCAACCTGACGAATATATCGATGGGCTTCAGGTCGGCGCCACGGTGGATAACCGGTTCGTGGGCTATTTGAAGGTCACGACCAACAAGGGGCAGACCTTGGAAGGCGGTGTGAAGGGCGGGCGCGTCAAAACGCTTTCCGATGTGCGGGTCCTCGCCATCGGCGGGCATGCGGGCCAATATGTCGATAGCCTGCAAATACTCTATATCAAGGATTACAGCGGTCCCCAACCCGATCCCAGATACTATTATCCAATTCCCGACAGTGACTTCGTCTTTTAAGCGTTGGATTGCTGGAACTGATACAGCGCGATAGCGGCGGCGTTGGAGAGGTTGAGGCTTTCCACCGCGTCGGTCATAGGGATTTTCACCAAGAGATCGCAGCTTTCGCGGGTCAGCCTGCGTAGCCCTGCGCCTTCCGCGCCCAAGACCAGGGCGTTGCGGCCTTGCAGGGTCTTGGCGGAGAGATAATCGTCTGCATGGCCGTCGAAACCGACGCACCAGAACTCGGCGGCCTTCAATTGCTCCAACGCGCGCGCCAGATTGGTGACCTTGATATAGGGCAGTCGCTCCACCGCGCCCGAGGCGGCCTTGGCCAGTGCGCCGGTGATGTCGGGTGCGTGTTTATCCTGCACGATCACGCCCAGCGCGCCGAAGGCGGCGGCGGTCCTCATCACCGCGCCGATGTTGCGCGGGTCGGTGGCTTGGTCCAGAACCACTACGCACACGCTGGTTCGGTCTTGGGCGTCTTGGATCACATCTTCGATTGCCGGGTGGGGCAGCGGCAGGGCCTCCACGCAGATGCCTTGGTGCACCGCGTCACGCCCCACCAGTTCGTCCAGTTCGCGCCGGTCGCGCCACTCTATGTTTGGGCGGGGAACCTCACAAATCTCGAACGCGGCGTTGGCGGCGTCCACCACCGGCAGCTCCAAGTCATCCGCGACCTGGGATGCCATCACGATGCGTTTGACGTCGCGCTCGGGATTCGCCAAGGCGGCCAAGCACGCGTGCACGCCGTAAAGCCAATTTCCGCCGCCTTTGTGCGCGCTTTTGGAGCCGCGCCGGACGTGATCGCGCCCACCTTCGGGGGGCTGATTTTCGAAGTCGCGCCGCTTGTCCCGTTGCCCGGTGCGGCCCTGTTTTTTGCGTTTTGCCATGGGGGCATATACCACCCAGCGCGGGCGCTTGTCTTGACCCATTTGCGCATGCGGGCGGGGGCAAGCGAAAAACTTTGCGCTTCAACGCCATTCGGCGGTTGACACAGTGTTGTAAATGTTCATATTGCGCTCTGTCCGGACCGCCGGTTTTCCGGCGTGCACCTTATGGATACGGAGGGGTGCCCGAGTGGCTAAAGGGGACGGGCTGTAAACCCGTTGACGTACGTCTACGTTGGTTCGAATCCAACCCCCTCCACCATCCATTTTCGCACGCAGGACGCCGGGCACTGGCCGGAACCCTTTGGGGGATGGAGTTATCGCTTGCGGGTGTAGCTCAATGGTAGAGCAGAAGCCTTCCAAGCTTACGACGAGGGTTCGATTCCCTTCACCCGCTCCACTCCCGCGAACAGAGCTAGTGTTTAGGTCCACCGCGATTAGTTTACTTATTGGGGTTTGATCTATTTTTATTG
>JANQJR010000046.1 GCA_028281525.1 Magnetovibrio sp. | reverse complement strand
CGCAATGCGTCTTGTTCTTTTTTCGGGCGGTCCGCGACCACCGGCCCCAGTTCTGAGGCGGCGGCGAACAGCTCGGCGGTTTTTGCCTGGATCACGTCCATGTAGGCGCTTTCACTGGTTTCCGTGTCGTTGGCGGTGACCAGCTGCAGGACCTCGCCTTCGGCCAAGATGGAGGAGCCCTGCGACAAAATGCGCAGCACTTCCAAGTCGCCGTCGCCGACCATCAGTTCGAAGGATCGCGTAAACAGAAAATCGCCCACCAGGACGCTGGGTTTGTTGCCCCATAGCGCGTTGGCCGACGCTTCGCCCCGGCGCAAATCGCTGTCGTCCACCACATCGTCGTGAAGCAACGTCGCGGTGTGAATGAATTCGATACAGGCCGCCAGCAGGACGTGGCGGTCCTGGCCTTCCTCGGCCCCATAGCCGCACATGCGCGCAGACGCGAGGGTGAGCATCGGGCGCAGCCGCTTGCCACCCGCCGCGATGATGTGTCCGGCCAGTTGCGGAATCAGTGAAACGGGGGAGTGCATGCGCTCCACGATGGCGTGGTTGGTGGCTTTGAGGTCGTCTTCGACCAGCTTGGCCAAACGGTCCAAGGGCGCGCTTTTTTTACGCTCTTCGTCCAGGTTTACGACAACGCCCAAAGCGCCTCTCCCGTTATCTGGCTGCAATCGCACGGTTTTTTGCGTGCTCAGCCGTTCATATTACAGTATTGTTGGCGCCTATAAGAGCCCCCTGGGCCATTTTGGTCAAGCGCCCTCAACGGGTAGGCCATGGGGCCGGGGGACGAACGGGGAGGATTCTTAAGTGTATGAACTGGTGCGGACCAATGATGTGGTGCTGATTTCGTGGCTCCAGGCCCATCTCAAGGACGCCGGGATCGAGGTTTTGGTGCTGGATGAACACATGAGCATCATGGACGGTTCCATCCAGGCGATTCCCCGGCGCATCATGGTGCCCGAAGAAGACAAACTTGAGGCCCAGGCCCTGTTGGCCGAAGCCGACCGGTTGGCTGCCCAGGATTTAAGTGGGAGCCGGGATAAAATGGGGAAATGACATTGGAAACGACGGAAGATCACATCCTGGACGGCAAAGTCGTCCTCCATCAGCCAAAAAACGGCTACCGCGCCGCCGTGGACCCGGTGCTGTTGGCTGCCGCCATCCGTGCCGAGGAGGGGGAGCGCGCCCTGGACCTGGGCTGCGGTGTGGGCGCGGCGATGTTGTGCTTGGGC
This sequence comes from Magnetovibrio sp., assembly GCA_028281525.1. Taxonomy (GTDB): domain Bacteria; phylum Pseudomonadota; class Alphaproteobacteria; order Rhodospirillales; family Magnetovibrionaceae; genus Magnetovibrio. The sequence continues at coordinate 46,801 of JANQJR010000046.1, read as the reverse complement.
TCACGCATCCCGGGTCTCGACATCGATGGCTTGGAGTTGCAAGCCGAGTTGGCCGAATTGGCCCGCCAAAATGTCGAGGCCAACGGCTGCGCGGAGCGCATGCGCGTTTTCGATGGCGATATCCTGAACCCGCCCGGCGATTTGGAAGAAGACGGTTATCACCACGTCTTCGCCAATCCGCCTTATATGAGCGGTGACCGGGGCAATCATCCGCCCGACGAATCGAAAAAAATCGCCCATGTGGAAACCGACGCGGACCTCGAAGACTGGGTCGATGCGGCGTTGAAGTTTTGCAAGCGTAAGGGCTCCGTCACCTTTATCCAACGCGCCGACCGGCTGGCGGAATTGCTCATCGGGCTGGAAGGGCGCGCCGGCGAAATCACGGTGTTTCCCCTGTGGCCGAAGGATGATGAAAGCTCGCACCGTGTCATCGTGCGCGCGCGCAAGGGCATCAAATCGCCCATGCAGTTGATGAACGGCCTGACGCTGCACGACGATGACGGCGGCTATACCGCGCGCGCCGACGAAGCGCTTAAGGGTGGCGAACTGCGCTTGCGTGTGTAAGCGCAACACGCACGTTTTGTCATGGCCGGATTTATTCCGGCCATCCACGTCTTTTCCGCCGGTTTCCGTTAAAGCCGTAGATGCCCGGGACAGGCCCGGGCATGACGGGTCTTTCATTTCTTTTCTTTGGGTTTGACCATGGCGCAAGAGCCCCCTACAAGGGGGCATGTTTGGATTGAGCCTGACCAAGATCATATTCACCATCGCCGTGGTGGTTTTGGTGTGGAATGCGTTTAAGTATTTCACCCGCCTCCAGGATCGGCGCGCGGCGCGCGAACGCGTGGAAAAACAGGGTCAAAACGCGTCTCAACCCGGCTCCCAATCAAAGGGGGACAAGGCCGGAATCGAAGAGATGGCGGAATGCCAGGTGTGCGGCGCATATGTCGCGCGTGGGGCGAAATCCTGCGGGCGGGACGATTGCCCATTTGTGGGCTGAATTCCCTTGGAAATTGCGGCTTTCGCGCCTTGACCCATGCGGGTCCCAAGGCTATGTTGCGCCGCACTGCGAAATCCCGGTATAAGCCGGAAAAATTCAAGGTTTTAAGCACATGTCCGGCCTGCCTGCACCCAATCCCGAAACCTGTTTTCAAAACCTCATCTTCAAGCTGCAGAGCTTCTGGGCGGGGCATGGCTGCGTAATCTTGCAGCCCCACGATCAGGAAGTCGGCGCGGGTACCTTCCACCCGGCGACCACGTTGCGTGCCTTGGGCCCGAAACCGTGGAAAGCGGCCTATGTGCAACCGTCGCGCCGCCCCACCGACGGGCGTTACGGCGAAAACCCGAACCGTTTGCAGCACTATTATCAGTTCCAAATGATCATGAAGCCTTCGCCGGCAAACTCTCAGGAGCTGTACCTCGACAGCCTCAAGACGCTGGGCGTCGATGCGGCCAAGCACGACATCCGCTTTGTCGAGGACGACTGGGAAAGTCCGACGCTGGGTGCCTGGGGGCTCGGTTGGGAAGTGTGGTGCGACGGCATGGAGGTCAGCCAGTTCACCTACTTCCAACAGGTCGGCGGGATCGAATGCGACCCGGTGTCCGTGGAACTCACTTATGGGCTGGAACGTCTCGCCATGTACATCCAGGGTGTCGAAAACGTTTACGACCTGGACTGGAACGGGGAAGGGGTGCGTTATGGGGATGTGTTCCTGAGGAACGAACGGGAACAATCGGCCTTCAATTTCGAACATGCCGACACCGACAAACTGTTCAAGCAATTCGAAGACGCGGAAGGGAATTGCCAGACCCTGTTGGGGCTGGATCAACCCTTGGCGTTGCCGGCTTATGAGCAGTGTGTGCGCGCCAGCCACCTGTTCAACCTGTTGGATGCGCGCGGCGTTATTTCCGTGACCGAGCGTCAAGCCTACATCGGGCGCGTGCGCACACTGGCGAAGGGCTGCTGCGAAGCATGGCTCGCGGGCGAAGTGGAAGGGGAGGACGCGTAATGGCCGAACTGCTCCTCGAGCTTTTTTCCGAAGAAATTCCCGCCCGCATGCAGGCGCGCGCCGCGGACGACCTTAAGCGCTTGGTCGAAGACGGCCTTAAGAAAGCCGGACTGGACTTTGCCAAGTCCGAGGCCTTGGTCACGCCGCGCCGCTTGGCGCTGGTGGTCGACGGCTTGCCGGAAAAGCAGCCGGACGTGAAGGACGAACGCAAGGGCCCGCAGGTGGGCGCACCGGAGCAAGCCGTCAACGGTTTCTTAGGCTCCTTGGGCGGTTTGACCCTGGACGATTGCGAACAGCGCGAGGTCAAGGGCAAGACCTTCTACTTCGCCGTGATCGAAAAGAAGGGACTGCCTACGGACGCGATTTTGCCATTAATTGTTGGGAGCGCTGTTATGGGGCTGCCCTGGTCTAAATCTATGCGTTGGTCAAATACGGTATTCCGGTGGGTTCGCCCATTGCATAATGTTTTAGCAATATTCAATGGGAAACCTCTGACGGGTGAGTTTCTATTAGGTAGTGAAATTTCACCTCCTGGAATGAGAGCTGGTTCACCCCCAGACGAGAACGAAAAAACACTTTCATTTACTAGCAAGACTTACGGCCATCGGTTCCTGAACCCGGACGCCATTGCGGTGACGGACTTCGCGGACTATCGCGCCAAACTTGCCGCCGCCCACGTGTTGCTGTGCCCGTCGGAACGGCGCGCTGAGATCGTGTCCCAAGCCGAAAAGCTGGCCGAGGATGCGGGCCTCACCGTCAAGGGCGACGAAGGTCTGCTCAATGAAGTCACCGGTCTGGTGGAATGGCCGGTGGTGCTGATGGGTAATATCGATCAGGAATTCATGGAACTTCCGGCGGAAGTCCTGTCCGATACCATGAAGACCCACCAGAAGTATTTTACGGTTCTGAACCCGGACGGCACGCCCGCGCCGAAGTTCATCGTCGTCGCCAACCAGGTTTCTGAGGATGGCGGCCAAGCCATCGTTGCCGGCAACGAGCGTGTGCTGCGTGCGCGTCTGTCCGATGCGCGCTTTTTCTGGGACCAGGACCGCAAGATCACCCTGGAAAGCCGTGCAGACGACCTCAAGGACATCGTGTTCCACGCCAAGCTCGGCACCGTCGCGGATAAAGTCCAGCGTGTGGCGTCCCTGGCCGGTTTCCTGGCGGACAAGGTCGGCGCGGATAAGGCCCAGGCGGAACGCGCGGCGCAGCTTTGCAAGTGCGACCTGGTCTCAGATATGGTCTACGAAATTCCCGAGGTTCAGGGCGTTATGGGGCGCTATTACGCGCTGCATGACGGCGAAGCGCCGGAAGTGGCGGAAGCCATCGCGGATCATTACTCGCCCGCCGGTCCCAGTGACGACTGTCCGTCCGCACCCGTTAGTGTGGCCGTGGCGCTGGCCGACAAGATCGACACCCTGGCAGGTTTTTGGGCCATCGATGAAAAACCTACGGGATCGAAGGATCCATTTGCGTTGCGCCGCGCGGCGTTGGGTGTGATCCGTTTGATAATTGAGAATGAGCAGCGTTTCTCTCTTACAGAAACTCTTCAAGCCGCCTTCAAGGTTTATGATTGGGGCGCTGATCCTGAGGATAAAGAAAATAAGGAAAATTGGCAGCACAACTGGATGGGAGGCACCGCGACGAGGTGGCACAAATCCTTCGTGGATGACAAAGCTCCACTTATTGCCAATGACCTTCTCTCCTTCTTTGCCGACCGCCTGAAGGTTCATCTGAAGGGCGAAGGCGTGCGCCACGACCTGATTGACGCGGTGTTTGCGCTGGGGGGCGAGGACGATCTGGTGCGCCTGCTGGCGCGGGTGGATGCGCTCTCCGCCCTGATCGATTCTGAGGACGGCGCGAACCTGCTGGCCGCGCACAAACGCGCCGCCAACATCCTGCGCATCGAAGAAAAGAAAGATGGTGTGTCCTACGCTGGCACGCCCAATGAAGACGCGTTCGTCGAAGACGCCGAGCGCAACCTGTTCGCCGCCCTGAACGATGCGGGGGCCGCGGGCTCCAAGCTCGCCGCGGAGGAAAAGTTCGAAGACGCCATGGCCCAACTCGCCAAGTTGCGCGGACCGTTGGATACATTCTTCGACGATGTGATGGTCAACGCGGATGATAAAACCGTTCGCGAAAACCGTTTGAAGCTCCTATCTCAGATCATATCCGTGATGGGTGAAATCGCCGACTTCTCGAAAATAGAAGGCTGATGGGATTCGATAAAAATGACGAGCAAGTGGACCTATTCTTTCGGCGGCGGCGACGCCGACGGCAGCGCACAGATGCGGAATCTGCTGGGCGGCAAGGGCGCGAACCTGCATGAAATGAGCCGCATCGGGCTCACCGTGCCGCCCGGCTTCACCATCACGACTGAAGTGTGCACTCACTTCACGGAAACGGAAGGCGATTATCCGGACGGCCTCAACGATCAAGTCGGCACCGCCATCGCCAAGCTGGAAACCATCATGGGCGCGCCGTTCGGCGGCGGGCAGACGGAAAGCAAGATCTTGCTGCTGTCCGTGCGCTCCGGCGCACGCGCGTCCATGCCGGGCATGATGGACACGGTCTTGAATTTGGGTCTCAACGACGAAGCGGTGGAAATTCTGGCCGCGGAGACGGGGGATGAGCGTTTCGCCTACGACAGTTACCGCCGCTTCATCCAGATGTTCGGCGACGTGGTGCTGGGCGTGGACCATTACCACTTCGAAGACCTGTTGGAAGACTACAAGCTCGACCACAGCTTGAAGCTCGACACCGATCTCACCGCGGACGATTGGAAAACGTTGATCCCGGATTTTATCGAGGTCATCGAGAACCAGACCGGCCAGCCGTTTCCCCAAGACCCGCGCCAACAGCTCTGGGCGTCCATCGGTGCGGTGTTCAAAAGCTGGACCAACAAGCGCGCGGAAACGTACCGCAGGCTCCACGGCATTCCGGCGAGTTGGGGCACGGCGGTCAACGTCCAGGCCATGGTGTTCGGCAACATGGGCGAAGACAGCGCCACCGGCGTGTGCTTCACGCGCAATCCGTCCACCGGCGACAACCATTTTTACGGCGAGTACCTGATCAATGCTCAGGGCGAAGACGTGGTCGCCGGTATCCGCACGCCCCAGCCCTTGTCGCTGGCGGAAAAGGAAAACGGGAACTTGAGCATGCCGAGCCTGGAAGAGGTCATGCCGAGCCTGTACACCGAACTGGACGGCGTGCGCCACACGCTGGAGCAACACTATAAGGATATGCAGGACCTGGAATTCACCATCCAGAAGGGCAAGCTGTGGATCCTGCAGACCCGCAACGGTAAACGCACCACCAAGGCCGCCTTGAAAATCGCCGTGGATATGGTGGACGAAGGCCTGATTGATCGCAACGAGGCGATCCGCAGGGTCGAACCGGGGCACTTGGACCAATTGCTCCACCCGACTTTGGATCCGGACGCGCCGCGCGATGTTCTTAGCACCGGCCTTCCGGCGTCGCCGGGCGCCGCGTCGGGTAAGTTGGTGTTCAGCGCCGAGGATGCCGAAAACTGGGCGTCGCGGGGCGAGGATGTGGTCCTGGCGCGCGTGGAAACCTCGCCGGAAGACATCGGCGGCATGCATGTGGCCAAGGGCATCTTGACCACGCGCGGCGGTATGACGTCCCACGCCGCCGTGGTGGCGCGCGGCATGGGCACGCCGTGCGTGTCCGGCGCGGGCGACATCACCGTGGATGTGAAGGCCAAGACCCTGTCGGCCATGGGCAAGACGCTCAAGGAAGGCGATGTGATCACCTTGGACGGTTCCACCGGTGAGGTGATGGACGGCACTGTTGCGACCATCGAGCCGGAACTCAGCGGCGATTTCGCCACTTTGATGGAGTGGGTCGATGGCGTGCGCGACATGGCTGTGCGCGCCAACGCCGAAACCCCTGAAGACGCCAAGGTGGCGCGCGGCTTCGGTGCGCAAGGTATCGGCCTTGCGCGCACGGAGCATATGTTCTTCGATGCTGATCGCATCATCCACATGCGCGAAATGATCCTGGCCCAGGACGTGGACGCGCGCCGCGCCGCGTTGGGGAAACTGTTGCCGTATCAGCGCCAGGATTTCGTCGATCTGTTGTCCATCATGGAAGGCTTGCCGGTGACGATCCGCCTGTTGGACCCGCCGCTACATGAATTTTTGCCGGAGAAGAAGGCCGACGTGGAAAAGATCGCCGTGGCCTTAGGCGTCGGCGTCGAGGATGTGGAACGCCGCGCCAAGGAATTGCACGAATTCAACCCCATGCTCGGCCATCGCGGCTGTCGCTTGGCGATCACCTATCCGGAAATCTACGAAATGCAGGCTCGCGCCATTTTCGAGGCCGCCGCCGACTTGGCCGAAGCGGGCAAGGACGTGCAGCCTGAAGTGATGATTCCGTTGGTCGCCGATGTGGAAGAACTTTTCAGGCTTAAGGATTTGGTGGTGAAGATCGCGGACTTGGTGCTGTCGGAACGCGGTGTCGACGTGACATATAGCGTTGGCACCATGATCGAGCTTCCGCGCGCCGCCCTTCAAGCCGGGGAAATCGCCAAGGAAGCGGAATTTTTCAGCTTCGGCACCAACGATCTGACTCAGACCACCTATGGCTTGTCGCGCGACGACGCCGGGCGGTTTTTGCAAATTTATCGCGAAAAAGGCGTCTTGGAAGACGATCCCTTCGTCACCATCGATCAAGATGGCGTCGGTGAATTGGTCAAGATCGGGACCGAGCGTGGCCGTGCGACGCGCCCTGGCATGAAGATCGGCATCTGCGGCGAACACGGTGGCGATCCCGCATCCGTGACGTTCTGCCACAAGGTTGGGCTGGACTATGTGTCGTGTTCGCCCTACCGTGTTCCCATCGCGCGTCTCGCTGCGGCACAGGCCGCCTTGGGGGTGGACGCTGAAACCAACGCCTAGGGCGTTATCTTTCGACACGTCAGGAGCAGCGGAATTTGAGCGAACCACTGAACGTTCTGTTTCTCTGCCCGGACAATGCGTGCCGCAGCATCATGGCCGAGGTGTTGCTTAACAAGGTCGGCCAAGGCCGCTTCAAAGCTTATAGCGCCGCACCGGACCCGGCGGGCAGGGTCAACGTTTACGCGGAAGAAACACTCAAACAAGTCGGCTATGACATCTCCGGCAAACAGCCCCAAACGTGGGATAAGTTCGTGGTGCCCACGGCGCCGCGCCTGGATGCGGTGATCACCTTGAGCGAGTCGTTGAGGGATGCACGGTTGCCGATTTGGTTTTCCAACCCCGTGCGCGTGCATTGGGGGTTCGCCGCACCGGAAAAGGTGGAGGGCGAGGATTTCGAGCGTGTCGGCGCATTCCGCCGTTGCTACGGCAATATGGAACAGCAGATGCTCAAGCTTGCGGGCCTGCAGGTCAATGGCGTGCGCGGACTGGACTTGGAACAGATGTTGATGGCCATCGCGCCCTAAAGGGCACGCGTTTATAGAGCTTCGGGGCGTCTTACGAAGATTGTGAATTCGTTCAACGGATAGTCGTCGATGAGTTCGATTTCCGGGGATAGCTTCATCGCGAATTGAAGCATCATGTCGCGATTGGCGTAGTACAGGTCGTCCAAACGCTCGGTTGTGTTGTTGTCGAGCATGTTGAATGCCAACGCCTTGGTGGTCTTGTCCCACAACAACTCCAAGCTGGTCTTGATATAGGCTTCCCAGATATCCCGGCGTGCGCCGAAATTCATATTGTAGGTGCCGGACACGAAGGAGTAATCCGCCGTTTCCGTCGGGACCGGGCTTTCGATAAAAGTCGCGCGGGAATCCGAATGGCGTTTGCGCGCTTCCTCGATCATGCGTTGGGAGAGGTCGTAGCCGATGTAGCGCCCATGATCCAAAAGGTGGTGTTCGTCCATCAAATCGAACAGCCGGCCATAGCCGCAGCCGAAGTCGTTGACGGTGATGGGGGCGTTCAGGTCGCTTTCCGCGATGATCTGCAACAACAACTCATAGCGCAGAATCTGACCGTCGCTGTCCTTCCAGAAGACCCCATTGGGGACCGGACCGCACTGATTGATGCGGTATGTGTAGGCGGCTGACACCAAGCTCAGCAGCGCACCGATATCTTCGGGTGGGGCGTCAGGCATTGGGACCTCAGGAATCCTTTTGTTCCTGGAATTGTACCCAGTCCGGGACCATTGGGGTCAAGGTCGCATCGTCGCAGGTGAAGCTGACGCCGTCTTCAAGCTTATCCAGGCGCACCAGAGCGAGTCCCAGATTGCCCACATGCGTGCGCATTTCTCCGGCTTTGCTCCCGTCCAGTTCGAAAATCTGGCCTTCTTCGGGGGCGGCGCCGTCAATCTTGACCGGCAGCAGGCGTTTTTTCACCAAGCCGCGATAACGCATGCGCGCGGTCAGCTCCTGACCCATGAAGCAGCCCTTGGAAAAGCTCACGCCGTCCAACTCTTCGAACCCGTTTTCCAACAACAGGGCTCTGTCCACAATCATGTCGCGCGACCCGTCGGCGAGGCCCAACTCGATGCGACGGTGCTCGTAGGTTTCCTGATCGCCTTCGCTAAGTCCTAAATCCGCCAGGGTCTGAGTGTCGCCCGCAGGTAGCACAGCGCGGCAGCCCATGTCCAGCAGGCGCGGGTCGGCGAACAGCACACCGCCATCGAGCGCCGTGCATTGGCCGCGTTCGGTAAAATCCAGAGTGTCCAGCATGCCGTAGACCTGAAAGTCGTCGGTGATGTCGGTGAGTTGGACGTCGGAGCGCAGCTTGAACATGCTCAAGCGCTTGAAGAAATCGGAGCGGCGCTCCCTTTCGCAGTCCAGCACCAGCGCATCGTCCAGTTCAAACACAAAAAAATCGAACAGGAATTTGCCTTGCGCGGTGAGAAACGCGGAATAAACGGCGGTGTTCGCGCTCACCCGCTGGATGTCTTGGGACACCAGGCCTTGCAGGTAATTGCGGGCGTCAGGGCCGGAGATCTTGATCAGGCCGCGTTCAGGAAGGGCAATGTAGGTTTTGTCGCTCATAACATCGTGACTCGGTTGTTTTTGATGGGGGTTGATGAAAAAGTGGGGTATTTCCCCCCGATTGACAAGGGGGAGGTGGGTCTGGGCTAGGCATTTCCGGCGGCGTTCCGTATAAAAGCTTGTCGGAGGTATAAGCGCCTCCATTCACTGGGGAAATGCGCATTTGACACGCATCTTGTTCATCACATCCAACCGGCTGGGCGACGCGGTTTTGTCCACGGGGCTGTTGGCGCATTTGTTGGATGCGCACCCCGGCGCATGCGTAACCATAGTCTGCGGACCGGTGCCCGCCGGTCTGTTCGCGGGTGTGCCGGGACTGGAGCGGGTCATCGAACTGCCTAAACGCAAGCACAGCCTGCATTGGTGGGACATGTGGCGCGCCTGCATCGGCACGTTTTGGGATGTGGTGGTGGACTTACGCAATGCACCGCTCAGCTATGCGCTGTTGGCGAAGCGTCAAATCCATCTGGGCAAGGCCAACAAAAAGCATGAGCACCGGGTGGTGGCATTGGGCTCGATCCTGGGCTTGGCGCATGACCCGCCCGCGCCGACGCTGTGGACGTCGACTGCGCACCAAGCCGCCGCCGAAAAGCTGATCCCGGATGGTGCCCCAGTGTTGGCGCTGGGACCGAGCGCGAATTGGATCGGCAAGACTTGGGCGGCGGAGTGTTTCGCCCTGTTGGCGCTGAAATTGACCGCCAAAGACGGAATTTTGCCGGGGGGCAGGATCGCAGTAATCGCGCATACCTCCGAAGCCGGGATGGCGCAGCCGGTTCTGGATGCTTTGCCCGCGGAGCGCACCCTGAACCTGGTGGGGGATACCCCTTTGGCGGTGATCGCCGCGGGATTGAAGCGCTGCGCCTTCTATATCGGCAACGATTCCGGCCTGATGCACATGGCCGCCGCGTGCGATATTCCCACCCTGGGCCTGTTCGGGCCGTCGCGCGAGGAGCATTACGCACCCTGGGGGCCGAAATGCCGTGCAGTGCGGGGTGATAAAAGCTATGAAGAGGTGTTCCCCCTTGATTACGATTACCGCAACGTCACCGGGTCGATGATGGGGGACTTAAGCGTGAACCAGGCCGAACGGGCCGCCCGGGAGTTGTGGAGCACCTTGCCGTGAACAAGACCGACACCAAAACGCTGAGCGCCCTGGTCGTCGCGCACAACGAGGAAGCGAATCTCGCCGCCTGCCTGGATACGTTGAAGTTCGCCGACGAAATCGTCGTGGTTCTGGACAAGTGCACCGACAACTCCAAGACCATCGCGGCGGGGTATACGGACAAGCTGATCGAAGGCAGTTGGGAGATCGAAGGCCCGCGCCGCCATGCCGGGATCGACGTGTGTTCGTGCGATTGGATCTTGGAAGTCGATGCGGACGAACGCGTTTCCCCGGAACTGGCCACCGAAATCATGGATAAGATTCAAACCGCGCCGTTCGGGCATTTTCTCGTTCCTTACGACAATTACGTGGGCGATCGGCTGGTGCGTTACGGTTGGGGCGGCTCTTGGGGGGTGAGCGCCACGGTGCGCCTGTTCGCCCAAGGGGCCAAAAGCTGGGGACAGCAGCGCGTGCACCCCGGCGTGACATTGGATGGCGAACGCATGTGGCTGCAAAACCGCATGATCCATTATGTGGACCGGGATATTTCGGACATGATCCATCGCTTGGACCGTTATTCGACCGCGCGCGCCAACGATCTGCGGGCGAACGGTAACATCGGTTCATTCGCCAACAACATCCGCCGCCTCTTTTCCCGCTTCTTCAAATGCTACATCGGGCGCAAGGGCTACAGGGAAGGGCATTACGGTTTCCTCATCGCTCTGATGGCGGGATTGTTTCCCTTGCTCTCATACCTCAAGGCGAAATTGGAGGACGGGACATGAGAGTTCTTCAAGCCATGGCCGGGGCCGAATATGGCGGCGCGGAAGAATTCTTCGTGCGTCTCGTTATCGGCCTGCATAATGCCGGTCTGGACCAGCGCGTGGTGATCCGTAACAACCCGCGGCGCGCTGGAGTGCTGCGTTCCGCGGGCCTGGATGTGGTGGAGATGTCGTTTGGCGGCCGCTTCGATGTAAAAACGCCGATGTTGCTGCGCCGCCAGCTGCGCGATTTCCAGCCCCATGTGGTGCTGACATGGATGAACCGCGCTACGTCGAAAATGCCGCGCCGCCGGCCGTCGGATCTGAGCTACGTGCTCGCCGCGCGATTGGGTGGCTATTACAGCCTCAAATACTACCGCAAGTGCGATCACCTGATCGGCAATACCGAAGACATCTGCGATTATCTGATCAAGGAAGGTTGGCCCGAAGACCGCACCCACTACCTGCCCAATTTCGTTGCCGCCGACCACCGCCCGGCCATTTCGCGCAAGGTGCTGAACATCCCCGAGCGCGCGCAGATGCTTCTGACGCTGGGGCGTCTGCATTCGAACAAGGCGTTCGACACGCTGATCCGCGCGCTGGTGCATGTGCCGGAAGCGTATCTCGTGATCGCTGGGGAAGGGCCGGAACACGAAGCCTTGGTGGAATTGGCGACGGAACAGGGGGTGCGCCCCCGCATCCGCATGCTGGGCTGGCGCGACGACGTGCCGGAATTGATGGCCGCATGCGATGTGTTCGTCTGCCCATCGCGTCATGAACCGCTGGGCAACGTGGTGATCGAAGGCTGGGCGCAGGAATGCCCGGTCATCGCCACCGCCAGCCAAGGCCCCGCCGCCTTGATCAACGATGGGGTGGACGGGGTGCTCACGCCCGTCGATGACGCCGATGCCATGGCTCAGGCCATCAACCGGCTGCTGAAGGATAAACTGTTGGCGGGCGACCTGGCGCAGGCTGGGCGCGGGCGTTATGAACGCGAATTCACCGAAGCCCGTGTGGTGCAGCGCTATCTCGACTTTTTCCAGGGGATTGTGGCCTGATGTGCGGGATTGCGGGGCTTGTCGGCCGGCCCACATCGGAAGTGATCGAACACTTCGCGGACGCCTTGGCGCACCGGGGGCCGGACGGGCAAGGCGCGTACAAGAACGGCAAGTGCGCCTTGGTGCACACACGTCTCGCCATCATCGATCTCGATGGCGGAGACCAGCCCTTCGTGCAGCGCCGCGAAAACGGCGCCGAGGTGGCGCTGATCGCCAACGGCGAAATCTACAACAATCCGGAACTGCGCCAACGCATGAAGGACACCACGTTCGCCAGCCAGTCGGATTGCGAACCGCCGTTGCACCTGTATCTCAAACACGGCCTGGATTTTGTCGATCATCTGCGCGGCATGTACGCCATCGCCATTTGGGATGCGCAGCATGAACGCCTGGTTTTGAGCCGCGATCCGTTCGGCATCAAACCGCTGTATTACGCCACCACGCGCTTGGGCTTCGCCTTCGCGTCCGAACCGGCAGCCCTGGTCACGACCCGTTTTCTGGGCGCCAAACTCGACCCCGCCCGGCGTGACGAATTGTTGCAACTGCAGTTCACCACCGGCACGGATATGGCGTTGTTCGGCGTGCGGCGTTTGGCGCCCGGCGAAACCATCGTGGTGAAAAACGGCGCCATCGTGGAGCGGCGCCGGCGCGCGGCTTTGCCGGACGGTGGCCCGCAACCTATCTCGCGGCGGGATGCCTTGGATCACTTGGACCATGTATTGAACAACACCGTCGGGGCGCATCAGCGCTCAGACGTGCCCTATGGCATGTTTTTGTCGGGCGGCATCGATTCTTCGATCCTGCTGGCGATGATGAGCCGCTTGAACGAAAATCCGGTGCTGGCCTTCACCGCGGGGTTCAGCGGCACGGACGTGCACGACGAACGGGACCATGCCCGTGCGCTGGCCCGCGCGTTGGGCGCCCGCCATCTGGAGGTCGAATTCGGACAAGCCGATTTTTGGTCTACGTTGCCCAGGATCGCCCGGCACATGGACGACCCGGCCGCGGATTACGCGGTGTTGCCCACATGGAAGCTGGCGGAAAAGGCCCGCGCCGAGGGTATCAAGGTGGTGCTGGCGGGGGAAGGCGGGGATGAGTTGTTCGGCGGTTATGGGCGCTATCGCGCGGCGCGGCGTTGGCTGTTTCCCAGAGACATGTACCGCAAGGGAATCATGGACGGCTTGAAGGTGCTCAAGACCAAAGACCGGGCGAAGACTTGGCGTGCGGGCATGGCGCAGGCGGGGATCGAGGCGCGTACGGGTAACGGCGGGGTGGGCCGTACGCGATTGCAGTACGTTCAGGCCCAGGACATTTCCACGTGGCTGGCGAACGATCTGCTGATCAAGGTCGATCGCATGCTGATGGCCCATGGTGTGGAGGGACGCGTGCCGTTCCTCGACCCGGTGATGGCGGATTTCGCCTTCAGCTTGCCCGATAAGTTGAAGATCCGCCGTGGCTTGGGCAAGATGGTGCTGCGCCAATGGTTGGCGAGCGCCATGCCGGCGGCCAAACCCTTTTCCAAGAAACGCGGCTTTACGGTGCCGGTGGGCGAATGGATCGCCGCAGAAGGTGCGCGTTTGGGCGAACTGGTGGCGGCGCAGGCGTGTATCCAGGCGGTGTGTGAGCCCGCCAACGTCAAGGACCTTTTCGCCATGCCCGTGGGCCGTGCGGGCAAGGCGGCGTGGACGCTGCTGTTTTATGCTGTTTGGCACAAAGTGCACTTGGAAAACATTGCGCCGGACGGGGATACGTTTAGCGTTCTGGCCGCGCCTTAATTTTGCTGCGGCACCTTAGGTTCACTTAAAGTCAGCCGGTCAACCATGCTCAGCAGTTCTTCGTTGGTGAACGGTTTCCTTAAAACCGCGCTCGCGCCCAAAGTTTCCGCGGATTCCAGATATAAATCAGCGTCTGTGCGCCCGCCGCCGGATATCGCCAGGATGGGGATGGACATGTTCTTGTCGTGACGGGTGTTCATGATGATGTGGATGCCGTCCGTATCCGGCATGAGAATGTCGGTGATGATGAGATCGAAGCTTTCGTGGTCCAACAGCCGGTTGACACCGGCTCCGTCCTGCGTCGTCGTGACGTTATGACCGCTCATCTCCAGAAAACGGGATAAGGATTTGAGAATCAGTTCATCATCATCGATCAGGAGTATGTTCGCCATCTTGTGTCTTTCACCGTATCGGTCGTTCTTTTTGATTTTTATGCTGCGGTTTCATCCGCATCGGCGTCCAGGGTTTCGTCCAGATCGGCATCCAAGGCGGGCAAATGCAATGTCACCGTCGTGCCTTTGTCCGGTTCGCTTTCGACTTGGATGAAACCGCCGCAGTCCTGGACGATGTTTTGGGTGATCGACAAGCCCAACCCCGTGCCTTTGCCGGCGATCTTGGTGGTGTAAAAGGGGTCGAAGATTTGCTTGCGGGTTTCCTTGTTCATGCCGATGCCGTCATCGGTGATTTCCACAACCGCCCAGGTCCGGCGCAGACCTAGGAATTCGTTGGGGTGTTCGGCGCGGATTCGCAGCGTTGTGAGGGTGATTTTGCCGCGCTCCTCGATGGCGTCCACGGCGTTTTGCACAACGTTTAATATAGCGGTCTGAACATGGCGCACGGGGATGTTGACGTGCCCGCAATTCACCAGTTCGGTTTGCAGCGTAATGTGCGACGGCACCGCCGCCTTGAGAATCGAACCGATGTCTTCCACGACCTGGGTCAGGGCGATGCCTTCCGTCTCGCGGTCGTTCTTACGGCTGATGTCGAGAATTTCATGGGCAAGGTCGTGCGCCTGCAAAGCCGCCGTGTGAATGGTGTCGATGTCGCCGTAGATGTCCGTGTTTTTGTCCGTGGTTTTCAGCAAATAACTGCTGACGGTCAGGATCGGCTGGATCATGTTGTTGAGCGAATGCGCCACACCGGCCAGCATGGTGCCCAGGGCTTGCAGGTTTTGCGTGACGTAGAATTGCTCTTGCTGTTTGGCGTGTTTGAGCAAGGCGTAGCGGGCGATTTGACGGGTGAGAAACAGCAAGGCGAACGTGGACATCAAAGCGTAGACGACAATGATGGCAACCGCGACCAGGATGATTTCATCCAGCTCCCACTCCTCGTGGTCGCGGGTGAATTCATGCAGGGTCTCAAAGCCTTCGATGGAAATCAGCCAAACGCTGAGAAACACCGAACCGATGATGACAAAAATTGCGAAGATCAGCCAGTTTATGCGTGGAATTTGCGTATGCATGTACGTCTCATGTCTCGGCTGTCTTGGCGCGCTATCATCATAGCGGGTAAATAACGGGTTATGCAACGGATTGAAAAAGCATAATTCCGTAATTGTGCGAAAGATCGTATAACAAAATCGACCGGGGCATTGAGCGCGAGGACGATACGTTATGAAAGCGGATGAAATCGACCGTCAATTGGCGGAAAAAGCGGCGCAACTGGCGGCGTCGGAAAAGACGCCGTCGTCCGGATTCGAACGGGTGCACTTTCCCAGCGGCACCGTGATTTTTGCGGAAGGCGCCGGCGCGGAAGCGGCCTATCTGATCGCAAACGGCAAGGTCGAACTGTGGCGCAACTCCATGTCCGATGCGCCGCAAAGCCTGGGCGTGATCGGCGGTGGTGATATTTTCGGCGAGCTGGCCTTGTTCGACGACAGCCCACGCTTGGCCGAGGCGCGTGCGGTGTCCGACGTTGAAGCCATCTGTATTTCGCGCGATGAATTCCTTGCGCGCCTGGACCACATGGACCCGGTAATGAAGGCCATCGTGCTCTATATGGTCAAGCGCGTGCGCATCATGTCCGAAGATTTGACAGGCCGCAAAGACGTCCTTTAGGGTCCGGGTCACCGCACTCTTAACAGGTTTGGAAACGAAGAGAAACGCCGTTCATGTCAAACAAGGAATCCCTCACCATCCGCCGCCCCGACGACTGGCACATCCACCTGCGCGACGGCGCGATGCTGGAGGCCGCGTTGCCCTACACCGCGCGCCAGTTCGGGCGCGCCATCGTCATGCCCAATCTGGCGCCGCCGGTCACGGGCAGTCAGGCGGCTGCGGCCTATCGGGAGCGCATCTACGCTGCCCTTCCGGATGGTTTGAAGTTCGAGCCGCTGATGACCGCATACTTGACCGACAAATCCGATGCAAACGACCTCGCCCAGGGCTTCAAGCACGGCGTGTTCACGGCGGCGAAGCTCTACCCGGCGGGCGCGACCACCAACTCCGACAGCGGCGTGACGGATATCGCAAACATCCATGGCGTGTTGGAGAAGATGGAAGAAATCGGCATGCCGCTTTTGGTGCACGGCGAAGTGACGGACCCGGACATCGACATTTTTGATCGCGAACACGTGTTCATCCACCGGGTGATGGAGCCCACGCTGAATCGCTTCCAGGGCTTGAAGGTGGTGTTCGAACACATCACCACGGCGGCTGCAGTGGATTTCGTGCGCACCCAGGGTCCGCGCGTCGGCGCGACCATCACCGTGCATCACCTGATGATCAACCGCAGCGATATCTTTCGTGGCGGTATTCGCCCACACATGTACTGTCTGCCGGTGGCAAAGCGCGAACAACACCGTCTGGCGCTGCGCGAAGCGGCAACTTCGGGCGAGGCGCATTTTTTCCTCGGCACCGACACCGCGCCCCATACGGTCTCGGACAAAGAGTCCGCGTGCGGGTGCGCGGGCATCTTTTCCGCGCCCGCAGCGTTGGAGCTTTACGCCCAAGTGTTCGACGAGGAACGCGCACTCGATCAATTCGAAGCGTTCGCGAGCCTCAACGGTCCGGCCTTTTACGGGCTGGAGCCCAATGGCGAAACCGTGACCTTGAAGCGCGAAGACTGGGTCGTGCCGGAAAGCGTCACTGTGGCGGACGGCAGTGCCGTGAAGCCGTTTATGGCTGGCGAAACCCTGTCTTGGCGCTTAGTCTGATCAATCCGATCAAAACAAAATCAATGCTGGAGGCCTCCCCATGACATCCGAAACCCAATTTCATGCCCTCGTGCTCGACCAAGACGGCGAAGGCAAGGTCAGCGGATCGTTCCAGACCTTAGGAAACGACCGTCTGCCCGACGCCGACACCACCGTCAAAGTGCTGTATTCGGCGCTCAACTACAAAGACGGCATGATCATGAACGGGTTGGGCAAGCTGGTGAACGAATACCCGCACATTCCGGGCGTCGATTTGGTCGGTGAAGTGGAAGAATGCACCTCCGGCGCGTTTCAGCCGGGCGATATGGTGATTTGCACCGGCTGGCGCGTGGGCGAGATTTGGTGGGGCGGGTTTGCCACCCGCGCGCGGCTCAAATCCGAATGGTTGGTGCGCGCGCCCGAAAGCATGAGCCCGCAGCAGATCATGGCCATCGGCACGGCGGGCGTGACCGCGATGATGTCCTTGATGGCCCTGGAAGCACACGGCCTGACGCCGGAGACGGAAGGCGAGGTGCTGGTCACCGGCGCGGCCGGGGGCGTGGGCAGCCTCTGCGTCATGCTGCTGGCAGGCAACGGCTACCGCGTCGCCGCCGGCACCGGGCGCGACAGCACGCGCGATTACTTGACCGATCTGGGCGCGGCCAGCTTGGTTTCGCGCGAAGAGTTGGAAGAAGCGCCGCGCGGCCCGCTCACCAAGGCGCGCTGGGCCGGGGCCATCGACAACGTCGGCGGAAAAATCCTCGGCAATCTGTTGTCGGCGTTGCGGCCCAACACCAGCTGCGCGGCGGTGGGCAACGTGGCGGGCTTTTCGTTCGAAGCGTCGGTCCTGCCGTTCCTGTTGCGCGGCGTGAATTTGTTGGGCATCGACAGCGTCAATTGTCCCATCGAACAGCGCCGGATCATCTGGGAGCGTTTGGCGAAGGAATTGCCGTTGGACAAGATCGATCCCATGATGGAAATCCATCCGATGAGCGATGTGCTGAAGTTGGGTGGCGAAATCCTTAAGGGCCAAGTGCGCGGCCGCGCGGTGATCGACGTCAACGCCTAAACGCCGGGCCTTAAGTCCCGGCTCAAACCGGAACGGCGACCTCAACCCATGTGCTGGTGGGCAGGAAGTGGGATTTGGGGTCGGCGCACACCGGGCACACCCAGTCTTCGGGCAATTCCGCGAACGACACGCCCGGCGGAATCGGATTGTTTTCGTCTTCTGTGTATTCCGCGCCTATGGACGGGTCGTAGATATACGGCTCGCAATCCTCATTCACGCATTGCCACACCCTGAGGCGGCGCACCACGGCATTGCCGCCGGGCGCGGCCATCGGCTGTGCCGGCAGCGCAGACGCCGCCACAAGGGCCGTTGCCGTGCACAACCCCAACAGAACGGATCGGCGGGACAGGGGCATGATCGTGTTTCGCACCTTAGATGAGAGGTTTGAATAACACATTGTAATGTATGATTATTTCAACCTTATGAAGCCCGACAGCCATGTGTGCCGGTTTCCGCATAAATGTCACTTCAGCGTAAAAATGCCGAAACATCGCGCCTTGAAAATCTTGTCTTTCACGGATGCGTTCCGCCCGGTTTGGGGCGGGTGCTCCCAACAACCAACCACTTAAAATGTGAGACGGGATCAAGACATGACTGACACTTACGCCGGTGCTGTAGAGCACACGCATGAGGACTTTGAAGACGAAGATTTCTCCGGGCCGGAGGTTTTGGAATTCGACGAACTGGCTGAGAGCGCCGTTTCGCGCCGCCGTTTCATGGGCGGTGCGTTGGGATGCGGGCTGAGCGCCATGGTGCTGGGCGGCACGGCGCTGAGCCCTGCCACTGCCAAGGCCGCGGGCCGCATCGCGTTCGATCCGGTCGCCACCAACGGCTTGGATACCGTGACGGTGCCCAAGGGCTACAGCTGGCACGTGGTGATGAGCTGGGGCGATCCGTTGTGGTCCAACGCCCCCGAATTCGACGACGCCACGCGCGGCAACGCCGCCAGCCAAGCGCTGGCCGTGGGCGACAACACCGACGGCATGTACCTGTTCACGCATCAGGGCCGCAGCATCCTGGCGTCCAACAACGAGTACATCAATCGCAAGATCATCTTCGGCAACCGCGAAGGCGGCAAACCCGTCAACGCCGACGATGTGCGCAAGGGCAAGGCCGCCCATGGCGTGACGGTCTGCGAAATCGTTCAAAAGGACGGCAAGTGGTCCATCGTCAAGGACAGCATGTACAACCGCCGCATCACCCCCGACACGCCGATGGACATCACCGGCCCGGCGCGCGGTCACGACATGATGAAGACCGCCGCCGATCCGACCGGCACCAAGTCGCTGGGCACCTGGAACAACTGCGGCAACGGCCAGACGCCGTGGGGCACTTACCTGACGTGCGAAGAAAACTTCCACGGGTATTTCTCCAGCTCCGACAAGGGGTTCGCGATTCCGGCCAACATGAAACGTTACGGCATCAAGCATGACGACCGTGGCTATGCCTGGGCCAGCGACGATGAACGCTTCGACATCTCCAAGCACCCGAACGAACCGAATCGTGCGGGCTACATCGTGGAAGTCGATCCGTTCGATGCGAAGTCCACGCCGAAGAAGCGCACCGCGCTGGGCCGCTTCAAACACGAAAACGCCGAACTGGTGGTTGCGGCCAACGGCCACGTGGTGGTGTACATGGGCGATGATGAGCGCGGTGAGTTCCTCTACCGCTTCGTCAGCGCCAAGCCGATGAGCGAAGGCGGCGACAATTCCAACCTGCTGGAAGACGGCACGCTGTACGTGGCCAAGTTCACCGACAACGGCCGTGGCGAGTGGATCGCGTTGACGCCGGAAACCACCGGCATGGCGTCCCAGGGCGAGATCTGCATCAACACCCGCATCGCCGCGTCCATCGTCGGCGCCACCACCATGGACCGTCCGGAATGGGTGGCGTGCAGCCCGATCAAGGCGGAAGCGTATTGCGCGCTCACCAACAACAAGAACCGCGGCGTCAAGCCGAACGCCGGCGGCGACGCCACCCCGGTGGGCGGCCCCAACCCGCGCAAAGCCAACAACTACGGCCAGATCGTGCGTTGGACGCCCGACAACGACGACCACACCGCGCCGCAATTCGGCTGGGACCTGTATGTGGTCGCGGGCAACCCGACCGTGCACGACGATGCCTATGCGGGCTCGCCGAACGTCACCAAGTACAACATGTTCAATTCCCCGGATGGCCTCAAGTTCGACACCACCGGCCTGTTGTGGATCCAGACGGACGGCAAGTACACCAACAAGGGCGATTTCGCGGGCCAGGGCAACAACCAGATGCTGGTGGGCGACCCGATGAGCGGTGAAATCCACCGCTTCATGGTCGGTCCGAAGGAATGCGAAATCACCGGCCTGACCTGGTCGGCGGACCGCCGCACCATGTTCGTCGGCATCCAGCACCCGGGCGAAAAGGGCGACAGCCACTTCCCCGGCGGCGGCGACAGCGTGCCGCGTTCCGCCATCGTCGCCGTGACCCGCGACGACGGCCAGAAGATCGGCTGATTTCCGCACAAACCAACGGGAAATGGGGAGGCTCCAGCTTCCCTATTTTCGTTTGTGCGGCAGGTGGGCGGGCGATCCAAGAAAATGGCCCCAATCCCCCTTGACGCCTTGGGCGGGATGCCTTAATACCGGCGCACCCCATATGGCTGGGTAGCTCAGCTGGTTAGAGCGCGGCACTCATAATGCCGAGGTCGGCGGTTCAAGTCCGCCCCCAGCTACCAATTCTAACCCCTGTAACTTATTGAAGTTGCGGGGGTTATTTTGTATGTGGCTTAAGTGTCCGGCACTCCGTTTTGAAACTTGAACCTGATCTTGAACCAATAGCTTTGTGGAAGTTCCTCTTTAGAGGTGATGGGAGACGTTATGAACACGACATTGATTTTGGCCGCGCTGGCATTTGCGATGGGGTTCACTTGGGGCTTCAGGAAACCTGCAGGCTATTGCAGCATGAGCCGGGAACAACAGCACGGCTTGGGTAACCGGTTCGGCAGCGGCCTCATCAACGGTATCGTGCTCGCCGCCATCACCGCCGTACTGACTTATGCTGTTTTCGGTTCCGGCCTCACGTCCGGCGCAGGCACGGCTTAACCTTCTTTTTGAGCTCGCTCTCCGATCACGTTGAAGATATGAAGGCCGTTTCGGGACTGAAGAATTCAGGTTGCTCGGACGTGCCGCAAAAGATGTGATGCAGGGCGGATATGATGATCGCAGCCCTATGCCCATCCAAAGAGTAAAAGACCGTTTGCGCATCCCGGCGCCGCACGACGAGGCCGTCGTCATGCAGCCGTTTCAAATGTTGCGATATCGAAGATTGGCTCATCTTGACCGTTTCTTCGAGGCTTCCCACGGACATTTCCCCTTCGGCCAACGCGCACAAAATGAGCAATCGGCACCTGTTGCTCATGGACTTAAGAAGCTTGCTGGCTTCCTTTGCGTTTTCCCGCACGGTATCCAGATTGTCAGATTGCATGGCCATTCCCCAATAGGTCAGCACTGATTATTTCCCACATCAGCTGTCATCCTAGCCAAAGTGTTACAAAATGAAAATGTTATTAGAAGTTTCTTATGCTCACTTTTGATTGAAATAAACGCGAATGCGTGTCGCAAGCACATTTGCACGGCATTTTGTAACACTGAATCTGGCGACCGCCACCTGCCTGCCCAGTGGGTGGGCTTATGCCATGCGCTTCGCCACCTGCACGGTGGTTTCCAAGGCGTTAAGGAATTCCGAGCGGTCAGACTTGGAAAACGGCCTCGGCCCCCCGGTGATTTCGCCGGTTTCACGCAGGCTTTGCATCAAGTCCCGGTTCGCCAGCGCCATGCCGATGGAGTTTTCCGTGAAGCGTTCTCCATTGGGTTTGATCGCCAACGCGCCCTTTTCCAGACAGCGTGCGGCCAGCGGAATGTCGTTGGTGACGCACACGTCGCCTTTTTGGATGTGATCCGCGATCCAATCGTCCGCCGCGTCCGCACCTTGGGAGACGATGACCAGTTCCACCAGCGGGTTTTGGCTGGGGCGAATGCCGCCGTCGCAGACTAAGAACGTCTTCAATCGGTGACGGGTGGCGACGCGAACCGTTTCCTCCTTGACCGGACAGGCGTCCGCATCGATATAAATTTCGACCATCTTCACGTTTTCCAAACGCTCGGCGCGCACACTGTCCTCAAGATCGCCCCCAAGCGGGGCATATGATACATGTATACTGTTTTCACGCGTGAGGACATGTAAGACGTGAACATGGTGAAAGACGACGCCGCCAAACCGGAACCCAAGCCCGCGTCCATCGCTGAGCGCGAAGAGGACCTCAAACGGTTGGGGTTGCCGGGCTATGAAAAGGGCAATCCCCCGCCGGACGAGTTGGGCCATCCCACGCCGGCCCAGCGCGCCGACTTCGTGGTCAAACGCTTGGAGCAATTCATCCGCGAAGGCCGCACCCTGGCCGAGGGCATGTCGCTGCGCCAATGGCAGGACATGGCGCGCATGGAAATTGCGTTGGCCGTGGCGGCGGCGGAAGAGGCCGCACGCGACGACGATGTGGTGACGCGCCGCGTGATGTTCACCATTGCATCTGCGTTGGTGACTGTCGGCTTTTGGGGAACCGTATTCGCGTTCGACAAAGCACCGTATCTGGCGGTGGCGTTCATTTTCACCATCACCGGCCTGATCACCCTGGCGATTGTCGGCGAATGGCAATTCATGAAGTATTTCCGCCGCCATCAGGCGCGTAAGCGGGAAAAGGCGCTGCATCGCATCGAGGACCTGACCCGGCGCATCAAGCGCATGGAAAAAGAATTGGAAAAAGAATCCGACGACCTGCGCGACAAGCTCAAGAAGCAGATGAAAGACAAGCGCGCCGAGTTGAGCCATCTCATTGACTGAACGAGCAAGCATGTCCGACTACGATTTCTTCACCGCGCAGTTGCGTTTCGTTGCAGCGAAAACAGAAACCGGCGACGACAACGTTCATGACATGATGCACGTTCTTTCCGGTGTTGCCGATCAAATCGATGCGAACGAATCGATTCACGTCGATGCTAAAAACGTTCGCGTTTGCGCGCGTGCGTTGGCGGGCATCGCCGGTTTTTTGCAACAACACATCTTGCCGGAAGTGGTCGCCACAAAAAATTTTGTTGGTGAAAAGCAGGTGCGATGGACCATCGACACGTCCATGAGTTTGATGGCGAAGATGATGACGCACGCGGAAATGACCAACGACGAACAAGGCATCGAGCTCACCTTGCCGCCGCCGCCCGCACCTTTGTCATGACGCACACACCAGCCATGCATGCGCATGACCGGTGTGCGGTTGTCTTGTTTAGCGGTTGTCCATTTGCGAACGTACGACCGTCAACCCGAAACGGGTGATGGCGTACGGCCCACCGTTTTTCGACGCGATCAATTTACGGTATTTCATGCACCGAAACAGTTTCAGGCTGGGTGCGGCGTAACCGAATCCTTCCCGCGTGAAACACGATAAGTGTTTGTTAAAGCGTCTGAATTCAATCCATCCGCCTTGAGCGAGCAGGTGCAGATAGCGCTGCTCCGCACGTGATATGTCCATTGTCAAAAGTATCCGAGACGCACAGCCGTACGGCTGCGTATGTGCACGCACGATCATGAAGATGCTGCGGACAACATCGCCATGACGGTTTCATCGACCGTGTTTGAATTTGTTCGCGGAAGGTGTCGGTGCGCTTCCGCTTGAACCGGCAAGCTCTGACATAAATGCCTCGAATGATGTGTTGCGTTCTTATACGGAAGAAACACAGAAACGATCAACTGAAGAGTTTGCAATGAATCATAAAGCATGTGTGTGACGTTGTGCTGTGACGGCACGCATGGAAAACTCTTCACCAATCCTAAACAATTCGGTTATAAGTTTTTTTTACGCGTAACTGTTTCGTTACGCGCACGCATGTCTTACTATTTGTAGAAAGCGGTCGCGAGGGAGCGGCGCTTCGTGGGGATCGATCGGAACCAGGGGAGAACTCAGCTATGGCGAACCCGGCACTTACTGACGTCAAAGGCATCGGCCCGGCGGCGGCAGCAGCACTGAAAGCTAAACGCATCACCGTTGCAAAAATCGCGACCATGACACCGACGCAGTTGTCGGCTGTTCCAGGCATCGGGATGGCGACGGCAAAGACCATCATCTCTTCGGCGAAAGCCGTTCTAAGAGCGGCGGCGAAGAAGCCCGCTGCGAAGAAGGCACCGGCTCGCAAGCCTGCCGCGAAGAGAACCGCAGCGCGCAAGCCCGCGGCTAAGAAGACTACGGCGAAAAAGAAAGCGCCTGCTAAAAAGGCTCCGGCCAAGAAGGCAGCTGCGAAGAAGACCACGGCACGCAAGACGACGGCCAAGAAGGCTCCGGCAAAAAGGAAAGCGCCTGCCAAGAAAGCAGCGGCAAAGAAGCCCGCTGCACGTAAGTCTGCAGCTAAGAAGAAAGCTCCTGCGAAGAAGACCGCGGCGCGTAAACCTGCTGCCAAGAAAGCAGCTGCGAAGAAACCCGCTGCGCGTAAGACTGCAGCTAAGAAGGCTCCTGCGAAGAAGACCACGGCGCGCAAGCCTGCTGCCAAGAAAGCGGCTGCGAAGAAACCTGCTGCGCGGAAGACTGCCGCTAAGAAGGCTCCGGCGCGGCGCGGCAAAAAGTAATCACGGCACACGCCAACATCAAAAAGCCGCCCTTGCGCATCGCAGGGGCGGCTTTTTCGTATCTGGCTTTTGATTTAGCGGTTGTTTTTTGTGAACTCCGCCACGGGCGCGCGGCTCGGCTTGCTGAGAACATACACCGCGCCAAACCCGATAAAGGCAACCGCACAGGCTACGGCCAGCGGCGGTGCGCCGCTGAAGATGGTGACGTAAAGCAGGCTGATGGCCATGCCGCCGATGGCGGCGACCTTGGCGTGGATGGGAATAACCCGGTGTTGGTCCCATTGCTGTAGGGCGGGGCCGTATTTCGGATGGCAATAGAGCCAGTCGTGTAGGCGCTTCGAACTGTTGGCGAATGCCCACAGCGCCATGATCATGAACAGTGTGGTGGGCATGACGGGCAAGAATGCGCCAACGACGCCCAAGGCGAAGAACAGCCACCCCAATCCCAGGAACAGGGTGCGTTTACAAGCCGGAGGGGGTGTTGGTTCGCTCATTTCGTAAACCCGGTAACAAACAACGGCATTTTGCATACGTAAGTATTCATGCGAAAAACCTCAAGCGGTTTTTCACAGCGGCATTGATATCACGGCCCAGCATACCACATTCAGGGGACTTTTGCTTAGAGTGCGATCGAATGTGGTTGATGCATACTTCAACCGTATCCGCGAATCGCCCTCTTATACGTTGATTAGGGGCGGATTCACGTCTGAGGCGGAAACGCGAAAGTGATTCCAACTCAGATGATCCGACCCTAGAGGAGACCCCAAGCCTTTGGATAGCTGCGACAATTGCCCCGGTTCGGTGAAGTGCACCAGCACCCATCTTCACCCCATTTTGGTGCGCGTCCACGATCTTTTCGCCGGTGGAATGCGCGATAAGTTCGATATCCTGTTCGCGCTCGGCGATGAAGATGAGGAGGCGTTGGAACTGTGCGATGCTCAAGTGTCGCGCGAATGCTGGACCAAAGCGGCGCTGTGGGCGATCGTGGAGGTGGTCGAGCGCATCGACTTGCAGGATGCGGGGCAGGTTGAGGCGGAACGACAGCTGTTTGAAACCATTCGCACGGCGCGTGACGCTTTCGCCAGTTTTCCTTGGCACCTGGAAGAACTGGTGGAGCAGGCACCAGAGCTTTACGATCAAATTTGCCAGCATTGCCCCGATCCGACGTTGTGTGATCGCGTCTCCAAACGCGCCTTTATCAAGGCGTGTAGGGATATCGTCTACACACCGTGAGCGCGTTGCCATCCGGCCCGTGTCGGGTATCATCAGACTCCATTTGAATGGAGACTTCCCATGACCCTGAATTTGGTGCCCGGCGTCGAAGCTTTGGTCGATGAGATGACCGCTTGGCGTCGAGACATTCATGCCCATCCCGAAACCGCCTATGAAGAAACCCGTACTGCCGCGTTGGTGGCGGACAAACTCGCGAGTTTTGGTTTGGAGGTGCACACCGGTTTGGCGAAAACCGGTGTGGTGGGGGTGCTGAAAAACGGTGACGGTCCCGCCATCGGGTTGCGCGCCGATATGGACGCTCTGTTTATCGATGAAAAGACGGGGCTTGATTATGCCTCCACGCACCCCGGCAAAATGCACGCCTGCGGTCACGACGGGCATACGGCGATGCTGCTGGGCGCGGCTAAACACCTGTCGGACGAGCGGAATTTCAAGGGCACGGTGGTGTTCGTCTTTCAACCCGCCGAAGAGGGGGAGGGCGGCGCCAAGGTGATGGTCGAAGAGGGGCTGTTCGATAAATTCCCCGTCGATGCGGTTTACGGCCTCCACAATTGGCCGGGCATGGATATCGGCACCTTCGCCGTTAAGGCCGGGCCGATCATGGCGGCCTATGATTCCTTTGAGGCGCGCATCACCGGTCATGGTGCGCACGGCGGCATGCCGCATCTGGGGGTGGACCCGGTGGTGGCGGCGGCCCATGTGATCGGTGCGTGGCAAAGCATTGTCAGCCGTACCATCAATCCACAAGACGCGGCGGTGATTTCCGTGACGCAATTGGAAGCGGGGGACGCCTTCAACGTCATCCCCGATACCGTATTGCTTAAAGGCGCGGTGCGCAGTTTCACGTCCGAGGTGCGCGATCATGTGTGGAAGCGCATGGCCGAGTTGGCCGAGGGCATTTGCCAGGGCTTCGGTGCGGAGTTTGAATTGAGCCTTCACCGCAGTTATCCGGCCACCTCCAACAGCGATACCGAAGCCGGTCTCGCGGCCATGGCGGCGGCGGATGTGGTGGGCCATCACAACGTCGACCATCATCCCACGCCGAGCATGGGCGCGGAAGATTTCGCTTATATGCTGAATGCCAGACCCGGCTGCTACGTGTGGATGGGCAACGGTCCGGGCGAAGGCGGGTGTTTGCTGCACAATCCGCATTACGATTTCAACGACCGGGCCCTTGGCGTCGGCGCCAGCTACTGGGTCAGGCTGGTCGAAAGCTTGTTGCCGGTATGAGCTTGGCATGAGATTCGGCATTTAAGCGACATTGATCATGGCATCGACACGGCTGACGGGGAGCAGCACGTCGATCTTGCCGGTAAACGCACCGCATTCGACCCAATTGCGCAACATGGCGATCTGCATGTCGGTGATGTGCTCACCAGCGGCCAAGATAAGATGTCCGTTCTCGCCTTGAATGTCGTTGGCGATTTGCATGCCGGACTCGAGGCTTTGCACAGCCAACGGGATGACTTCCATTTCTTCCGTGGCCTCGTCATTGACGGCGGCGTTCACCAGGAAGTTGCTGATCCGCCCCAAGAGGTCGGGGTCATAGGCTTCCGGGGAAAAGCCTAAGGACTGAAACGTTTCTGCGACACTCAAGCCCTGGATGCGCAGTTTGGCGGCATCCCGGAGGATTTTGAGAATACGGCTTTCCAGCGGCAATTCCTGACCTGAGGGACCGTTTTGCGGCGCACCGGAGCCATCATAACCACGCGTGTGGTAAAGCACGATTTTCGCCACTTTGCTCAAGCGCGGAATGTTCTTGATCAAGTCATGACTGTTTTGCGCCACACCGTCGATGATGGCTTGTTCCGCGGCCGTCAAGGGCGCGCCCTTGTCCGCCTTTTGCAGGAGTTCGATCGGCACGGCGAAGCGTGCGATGTCGTAAAGGCTCGAGGCCATTTCCAACGGCCATGCGGGGTACAACTTCAAGCCCTGGGAAACGGATTTGGCCCACTTGCGCACCAGTTTGGCCGAACCGCCCGAGCCGTGATCGGCCAAGGCACTGGCGTCGATCAACACCCGTAGGCTGCCGGCCAGGGTTTGTTCCAAGAGTTCCTTTTCCGCTGTGATCAGATCGTGTTGGCGGATGGCGGCTTCGATGCCGCCCACCAGGGTGTCACGATCGCACGGTTTGGTGAGGAAACGGAAAATCTCACCTTCGTTAATGGCGTTGATGGCGGTTTGCTGATCGGCGTTGCCGGTCAACATGATCCGCACCGTGTCGGGGGAAATGGATTTGATGGCGTTCAAGGTTTCCAAGCCATCCAATTCCGGCATGCGCATATCGGAGACCACCACGTCGAAATTTTTCGTTTTCGACAATTGGACGGCTTCGGCGCCGGAATTTGCAAACGTCATATCCCAATCGTTTGCATTCTTGCGCAGCATACGGCGTGTGCTGGAAAGCACATTGGCTTCGTCGTCCACGAACAAGATGGCGTTTTTTTGGGGGGTGACGCTGGTCATGACATTTCTCCTTGGTCTGACCCACTTTCCGGGAGATGGATGATGAAGGTGGTGCCTTCGTCTTCGGCACTGTCGATGTCGATATCACCACCGTGCTTGTTGCAGATGATGTCGTATGTGATGGCCAAGCCTTGGCCGGAGCCGCGTCCAACTTCTTTGGTGGTGAAAAACGGATCGAAGATTTTCTGACGGAGTGTTTCGGGTATGCCGCAGCCGTTGTCGCTGACTTCGATGCAGATACCGCCACGAGAGGAGGCACGGCTCTTGATGGCGATTCGGCCTTCTCCGGTATCTCCGTACTTATCTTCGATGGTGTGGGCGGCGTTGACGATCATATTGAGGAACACTTGGTTCAATTCGCTGGGCACGCCGGTAACGGCCGGGATGTTTTCTTCCAGATCCAATTCAAGCGTCGCGCAGTATTTCCACTCGTTGTGGGTGATGGTTTGTGCGCTGCTCAAAATGGCATTCAGGTCCAATGTTTCTTTGTTGTTGGTGCCGGGGTTGGCGTAGTCCTTCATCGCCAAAACGATGGATGACACTTGTTCGACGCCTTGCTGGGATTGGGTGATGGCGTCGTTCAGATCCTCGACCAACATGTCCCAGCCGCTGTCTTCGCGTGCGTCGTCCAGGGCCTTAAGCTCGGCCATACCGGCGTCGAACTCCCGTGCGCGCGCCGCGACTTCTTCATGCATGCCGATGACTTTCCACAAATCGTCGAGCACTTCATGAAGGAAATTGAGGTTGCCGCCGATGTATTGGATCGGTGTGTTGATTTCATGCGCGATGCCGCCCGCCAGAGTGCCGAGCGATTCCAGTTTCGAGGACTGGATCAGCTTGGATTGCGTACGTTTGAGTTCCTGGAGCGAACATTCCAACTGTTCGGCGATGGCGGCGTTTTCCGCCGCCTCCGCCTTCAAGGCTTTGTTCGCTTCATAAAGCTCCAAAGCCTTTTGTTCGAGCAGCCGCTCCGCTTCCTGACGCGCGGCGCGTTCACGCTGATAGCGCTTGGCGGCCGCTTCAGTGGACAGGCTCCGTTCGGGCGTCATGATGTTCATGTGAGAGGTTCCATGGTTTCCAGCACAAAGATGGAATGCGTTTGAGGCGGCGGTGAAATGTCGTACCGGAATATTGTGATGTTGCGGCCGAAGTGATTGACGCAGCCTTCGATCAGGCCTTCGGCCAGGTCGGCGAAAGGACGGGTCGAGGTGTATTCGAGTTTCAGCCAGGCATCGTCGTAGCGCATTGCCGTGAAAGTCGGCAACTCCGCATCCGGGTAGAGCTTGTGCACTTCGCGGTGGATGGTGTCGTCGACGCGTTCCAGCACGTCGAAGGCCGTGTCGTCATCGCGAAACATGTTGGGATATTTTTGGGTGAAGACTTGGAACAGGTGGCGTCCGTATGCTTTTTGCAAGTCGGGGACAGGCATGCCGGTGCGCGTACTCAATGCGCCGACCAGTTCGATCATTTCATTGTAGTCGTAGGTGCCGATGGCGGTGTAGGCACACCCTGAAGGCACCTCCACATCCTCGATGATTTGATCGGCCACGTCCGGGTCGATTTGGTGGTCGACCATGTCGAGAAACTCCGTAAACACGATGCCTTTCATGACAAACTCCTTTCTGACTGACATTGACGGCGCTCATCATGCGGGCGCTGGTCAACGTTTTGTTTCAGGGAAGTTGTCGCAACGGGTGTGCCAAAGGTCTTGAATTTCAGGAAAAATTGGTCTGAAAGTCGTTTCACTTTCAAAATCAAACAGCTTGCTAACCCCACATGCGAAAGGGGTATTGAGCGATGTGGGTCATTGTGCGCGGCGGCGCGTGCTGGTTTCGCAAAATGCGACGCAATTCGCTGCAGTGGAATGGACCTAAGGCGCGAGCTGGATCAGGCCGTAAGACGAATCTCTTCGCTCTGCTGCGTCCATACGGGCAGCGTGAACGTGAAGGTGGTGCCGTGCCCGGGATCGGGCTTGCAACGGGTTTCGAAACCGACTGTTCCGTCATGCATGTCGAGAATGGCTTTGGTGATCGCCAGACCCAACCCGGTTCCGCCCCGCTGGTCCTGACGGGTTGCGGATTGGTCGGCCTGACTGAAGCGTTCGAATACATAAGGCCGAAACGAGTCCGGAATGCCGGGGCCGATGTCTGTCACGGAAATGGCGATGCCCTCGGAGCTGTATTCGCTGTGAATGATAACGTCGCTGTCTCGAGGTGAAAACTTACATGCGTTGGAGAGCAGGTTGCCCATCACCTGGCCAATGCGGATGGGATCGGCGAGCACGCGGACATCGGGGATATCGCCTTTGACGACCAGCCGTACCGAGAACGTGTCGGCGTACGCCTGGTTGGCGTCGACGGCCTGGGTGAGAATGTCGCGGACTTCGAGTGCGCGGAATTCGAAATTCATCGACGCGCTTGAAAGCCGTTCGATGTCCAGCAGGTCATCGATCAACAGCCCGAGGCGTTTGGCGTTGCGTTCGGCATTTGACAAAATGGCGTTTAATTTTTCTGGTTGCGTGCCGACCGCGCCGCCGATCGCCAGCCCCAGCGCGCCCAAAATGGACGTCAAGGGCGTGCGCAATTCATGGCTGACGGTGGAGATCAACTCACCTTTGGCGGCTTCCAGCAAACGGCGTTCGGTGATGTCTTGAAGCGTTGCGCGGATGCGCGAAGAGCCGTCCCGGTCGATATACAGTTCGCCGGTTTGCACGACATAGCGCTCAGTGCCGTTGGGCAGAAGGATGCGGTGTTCCATGGCGAATTCTTCGCCATGTTCGATGGCTTCGGAAATGCGCCGCTTGAGCGCACGGACGTCGTCTGTGTGGACACAGTCCAAAAGATTGTCGAACTTGTGGCTCAAGACGTTCTGACCGCGCCCGAGAATGGCGTAGATTTCGTCGGAAAAGTAAACGTACCCGCTATGCAGGTTCCATTCCCAGTTGCCCAACTGGGCGATGCGTTGGGCGTTCTTGAGACTTTTCTGGCTTTCCGTGAGAGCGTGCTCGCGGGCCCGCACCGCGGTCGACATGATTTGGAAGGACTGCGCCAGTTCGCTGAATTCATCCTCGCCTTTGAACGCGCCCATGTCATGAGCTTGTCCACGGCGTAGGTTGTCCGCGCACGCGACCAGGTCTTCGACCGGACGTCTGATGGTGCGGTTGAGAAAAAATACGCCGGTCGGCAAGACCGCCAAGCCTGTGAGCAGCAGTACGGCGATCACGGTGCCGTGGAACGTATCCAGCGTGCTTTGCAATGTGTCTTTTCGCTGAGCGAAAATGAAGTAGATGTTGCGTCCGCCCAATTCCACCATGCGCACGAGACCTAGGAAGTGGCTCTGACTGGATATGCGCTTGTGAGCGGAGCTGTGATCCGGTTCGGGATTGCCGTCGAGTTCCAACTCGGGAACGTTGTCGAGGGCTTGCGATATATCCATGCCGGTCAGGTATCTCGGCATGCCGCCGTGTTTGGGGTCGGCGATGGTGAACTCCATGTCGATGGCTTGGGAAATGGTGCGCATGAAGCCTTCGCCCAGAACCCGTCCTACGATGATGGTGCCGATGATGCTCGTTTGATCCGAAGCGCGTTGGCGTTTGATGGGGTTGCTGGCACTCAGAATCAGAAGATTGTTGGATAGCGAAATACTGGCGCGGTTTGTGCGAAAGCCGTTGGCCGGCGACAATTCGCTCAAAACCATGCTCGCCGAACTCCCGCTGGGCTCCGTGCGTTCATCTTGCTGCGCGCTTAAGTGGGCGGGGACGGGTAGGCCATCTTGGAACGTAATGAATCCGGCCCCCTGGCCGCCCGTGTGCGGGGAGAGGTAAAAGGCTGCAAGCACGTTCTTGGAATCGTACAGCGCAATCACATCCGCACCGGTGGCGTTGGCGTGTTGCGCCAGCTCTTGGGCGAGCACGCGTTTTTCCACATCGAAAACTTGGGCCAGATAGTCTTCTGGATCTTGATAGCGGTCCACCATATTGATCGACGCCACAAAGTCGCCGCGTGCTGACAGGGATTGTGCGCTCTGCAACACCCCAATGGCCGCCAACTCCAGGTCATGATGCAAAGTGGTGACGGCATTGGCGATGGCGCCGCGGGCTTCCTGTTTGTGCAATTCGCCAATTTGGTATTCGAACAAGCTCGCCATAATGCTCAGCATCAAAATGATGGATCCGAGCCAGATGAGGAGCAGCTTATGTTTGATTTTCAGCTTCAACATGGGCTGTTGAAGGCCTTTCCCTTTGATTAGAATGTACCTAAATTACAATGACTTATCTCGATCTATGGTAAGGGCGTCGCCTCTGCGTGCGAGGGCGGTCCACAAAGGTTGCCGGTTTTTTGCGCACCCAGCGGATGAAGGTCCGCATGGCTGGGTGGCTCTTGAGCACATGCAAATCTCCGGCCAATTCTTGAAGTTCGCGCTCATGGAAAACTCTGTGCACCATGCGGTGGCAAACGGCGTGCAAAGGGACCGTTTCCCGGCCTTTCAGGGATTTGGGCACAGGATGATGGTATTCAACGCTGGGCCCTGCGATCATATCGCGTCCGCACAACGGACAGGCCCCCAGATTCTTTTTCAGATTGTTTCCCGGTTTCTGGCCCGGTTTCCGATCCTGTTTCCGCGCCATCGTCTTTCTCCCCAATCGGTTGCCCCGGGGGATGACTATAACGGGTCCGCGAAGTGTGCAGGAAGATGGCCGCCAGGGCCGCATATCCCCACAATTGGGAAGACCCCGCACCAAGTGGTGACGGGGTCTTCCTGTTTGACCGGTGCAGGGGGGGACGTGAAGGCTGCTCCCGATCAATGGCATTTCGTGTTTAATTTGATGATTGACAGAGAAACCAATCAAATTAGTCAGGAAATAATTAATCACAAACGCCGAAACGTCAAGGGGCAAACCCGACTTTTGGCGCGAAAAATCGATGTTTTTTCTGGGGGGTGTTCATGTGATCGAAGTGAAGATGTCTGAGTAACCACTATAAATGAATGGTTATTTCACTCGTATTCGAGAATGGCGAGATAGGCTTTCAGCGCTTGTTGGGGGCTTATTCCCGCTTTCCGTGCTGCCGCCTGCAAGGCTTCGGGTTCGGGCATGGCGGGACCAAGAGCAATGCCGGCCATGTGCAAAGAGTCGAGAAACCCAAGGGCGTTGGAAAGCGGAGCGTCCGAGGCGCGGGCCTTGGGGGGCATGGCCCTCAACGTGATGGCGTTGCTGGGGGGCGAAGAGATTGCCATCGGGGTTTTCCTCTTAAATGGACGTTCCGCTTTCGGGACAACAACTCGCAATGAGTGTGCCAACTTAATTCGTCGCAATATAAAGATCACAAGTATTTGATATTTCAAGAAAGCATATAGTTGTATTCAGTTTCGCGAGTCGCGTTTTGAGAAAACTGGAACAACAGGTCAATAGCCGCGTATGCATGAATTGCAAAATGCAAATTTGCCTTTCTGGAAATTCGCAAAGAATCCGCTTACAAGCATGGTCGTACTTGGGGACATCGCCATGCCATTTGATCCTTACCGTTTACTCTGGCCGTTCGTTCGTGTGCTGGACCCGGAAACCGCCCATGGGCTCGCCATTCGCGCCCTGGAAGCAGGCGTGGTGCCGGCGCCCGCCCGTGTGGATGAGGATGTGTTGACCGTCCGGCTGTGGGACATGACGTTTCCCAGTCCGGTGGGGCTTGCGGCCGGCTTCGACAAGGATGCACGGGTTCACGCGCAGATGTTGCGCCAGGGCTTCGGCTTTGTTGAGATCGGTTCCGTCACGCCGCGCCCGCAACCGGGCAACGCCAAACCGCGTTTGTTCCGTTTGGAGGAGGACCAGGCGGTGATCAACCGCATGGGGTTCAATTCCGAAGGGCATGAAGCTTCTGTACGCCGTTTGGAACGCCGGGACCG
This sequence comes from Magnetovibrio sp., assembly GCA_028281525.1. Taxonomy (GTDB): domain Bacteria; phylum Pseudomonadota; class Alphaproteobacteria; order Rhodospirillales; family Magnetovibrionaceae; genus Magnetovibrio. The sequence continues at coordinate 12,652 of JANQJR010000046.1, read as the reverse complement.
GAGCAAAGGCATCGTCGGCGTCAACCTGGGCAAAAACAAGGAAACCGAAGACGCCGCCGCTGATTACGAGCTCGGCGCTTGGGCGTTTGGGAGGCTTGCGGACTTTCTGGTGGTGAACGTGTCCAGCCCCAACACCCCGGGCTTGCGCGCTTTGCAGGGGCCGGAACCGCTGCGCGCACTGCTCACCCGGACCAGACGCGCACTCGAAGAAGCCACCCGGTCCACGCGCACGCCGCCGTTGCTGTTGAAGATCGCGCCCGACTTAACGGACGAGGACAAAGCCGATATCGCCCAGGTGTCCCTGGAAACCGGCATTGATGGCGTGATCGTCGCCAATACCACCATCACGCGCCCGCAAAGTCTGCAAAACCCTTACAAACGCGAAACTGGCGGCTTGAGCGGACGCCCCTTGTTCGAAGCTTCCACGCGTGTGCTGGGAGAAATGTATGTGGCCACGGGCGGCGACTTGCCGTTGATCGGTGTCGGCGGTATCGAGGATGGCCAGGGGGCCTACCAGAAAATTCTCGCAGGTGCGTCCTTGGTCGAGCTCTATTCCGCCATGGTCTACCAAGGCCCGGGATTGGCCGCGCGGGTCAACAGGGAACTCGCAGATATTTTGCGGGGCGAAGGCTTCACTTCGGTCTTGGATGCGGTCGGGCAAAAAAGGCCTTAAAGCTTCATCCCGGAAAAAGCGAGCAGGTGTTCCTTTACACCACGAACTGTTCGCGCAGGATGCGTTCTTCCAGATTGTGTTCGGGGTCGAACAGCAGTACCGGCGCGACGCTGGGGTCCACGATCACGTCAACGTGGTGCACGTTGCGCACCGCCAGATCATCCGCCACGGCGCTGACCGGGCGGTGCTTGGCATCCAGCACATCGAAACTGACTTTGGCCTGGGACGGCAGCAAAGCGCCGCGCCACTGACGCGGGCGGAACGCGCTGATGGGGGTCAGCGCCAACAGCTCTGCGCCCAAGGGGATGATCGGGCCATTGGCGGACAGGTTGTAGGCGGTGCTGCCTGCGGGCGTGGCGACCAATGCGCCGTCGCAGATCATTTCGTCCAGGCGCACGTGGCCGTCGATCTTGATGCGCAGCTTCGCCGCCAAACGGGTGTAGCGCAACAGAGAGACTTCGTTGATCGCCAGCGCTTCGTGCTTTTTACCGCGCGCGTCGGTGGCGACCATACGCAACGGATGCAGTGTGATCGGTTCAGCGCGTTGCAAACGTTTCAACAATCCGCTGGGACGGTATTCGTTCATCATGAAGCCAACCGAGCCCCGGTTCATGCCGTAAATCGGCACATTGCGATGCAGGTACTTGTGCAGCGTGCGCAACATGAAGCCGTCGCCGCCCAGTGCGACAATCACATCCGCGCGCGATGGTGGCACGGATTCGTAGCGCTTCTTGAGCGCTTTCAACGCTTCCTGCGCCTGCTTCTGGCGTGCGGCGACGAAGGCGATGGATTTGAACTTCATGGCCTGTTCTCTCTTAAGATGGGCGGAGTATAGACCAAACTTTCGCGAATGTTGACCCGGCGTATCAACCGCCGGTGACGCTCATGTGGCGCGTCAAGGCCGGGCCGCCGTTGCCCGGTTCGATCACGAATTCGTGGCCTTTGGGTTTCAATGTCAGGGCTTCGTTGATGGCGGCGTCGAGCGCCTGATTCGGATTGCCTGCCCGCACGGCGGCACGCAGGTCGACGGCGCTGTCTTGGCCCAAGCACATATACAGTGTGCCGGTGCACGTCAGACGCATGCGGTTGCAATTGTCGCAAAAATGGTCGCTGAGTGGTGTGATGAAGCCGAGTTTTTGTCCGGTTTCCTGCACCTCCACATACTTCGACGGCCCGCCGGTGGAGTGTGTCGACGCCAGCAGGGTCCAATCTTGTTCCAGCCGTTGGCGCACGTCATCCAGCGCCAGGTACTGGTCCGTGCGGTCACCGCCGATGTCGCCCAGCGGCATGGTCTCGATCAAGGTTAGATCGAATCCCTGTTTGCCACACCACGCGACCAAGGTGCTCAGCTCGTCTTCGTTGACGCCTTTGAGCGCCACGGTGTTGATCTTGATCCTGAGACCTGCGTCCTGTGCGGCTTTGAGCCCGTCCAGCACCTGATTGATTTTCCCTAAGCGGGTGACCTCGGTGAATTTGTCTGCGTCCAAGGTGTCGAGCGAGACGTTGATACGCTCGACCCCTAAGCGTTTGATCTCGTGCGCATGCTTGGCGAGCTGGCTGCCGTTGGTGGTGAGCGTGATTTCATCGAGCCGTCCCGTATCCTTATGGCGGCTCAGGCGCGCGATCAGTTCCATGATGCCGCGCCGCACCAAAGGCTCCCCGCCTGTGAGGCGGATTTTGCTCACGCCGCGTTCGATGAAGGCCGAGCACACGGTGTCCAACTCTTCGATCGACAGTAAGTCTTTGCGCGGCAAAAAGGTCATGTCTTCCGCCATGCAGTAGAAGCAGCGGAAGTCGCACCGGTCGGTGACCGAGACGCGCAGATATGTGATGGGGCGGCCGAAACTGTCTTGCATGATCTTCAGGGGGCGTTATGTCTGTTTGAATATAACGCTCTTTTAGATATAACCCGACTTATCGATAAAGTCGCCCTCAATTTTGATGGGGGTAAGCTTTTAGGACTGACCCTAGTTCTGGGCGTGTTTGCGCGCGGTGGGGAAGAACAGCTGTTCGCCGTCCAGCTTGAACGCCGCGATGGCGTTCTGGCCTTCGGCGGACACCAGCCAATCAATAAAAGCCTGTCCCGCATCCGTCTTCACATGCGCGTGGCGCTTGGGGTTGACCAAAATTACACCGTAAGGGTTGGCGAGGTTGTCGCTGCCCTGGTGCACGATGTCCATGCCTTGCTTGTTCTTGAAAGCGATCCATGTGCCGCGATCGGACAGAGTGTAAGCGCTCGCGCCACGGGCCATGTTCAAGGTTGCACCCATGCCGGCGCCCGCTTCCAAATACCACGCGCCGGAGGCTTTTTGCGGATCCACGCCAGCGTTGTTCCACAGGTTTTTTTCGCGCTTGTGGGTGCCGCTGTCGTCGCCGCGCGACACGAAGGATGCACCGGACTTGGCGATAGCCGCCAGCGCGTCATCCGTAGTCTTGGTGGATTTGACGCCCGCCGGATCGTCTGCAGGGCCAACGATCACGAAATCGTTCATCATCACGTCGAAGCGTTTCACCCCATATCCCTCATAAACGAACTGCTCTTCGGAGGTGCGGTGGTGCACGAACAGAACGTCCGCGTCGCCGCGCTCCGCCACGCGAATGGCTTGGCCGGTGCCGACGGCGATGACACGTACTTCGATTCCGGTTTGGGCGGTGAATTGCGGCAAGATATCACCGAACAGGCCGGAGTTTTGGGTCGACGTCGTTGATGCCACGGTGATGAATTCACCGGCCTTGACCGGGCCGCCCACCAGCAGTCCTGCCATCACGACGAAAATCGAAAAAATACGCATTTATATGCCCCTTGAATGTGGTTAAACGTATGATAATTAACGGCTATGTTTCGGGTCTCTGCGTGGACCCTCGCCGCGTTTCCACCACAATAATTCGCCTTTCACGAAGGCTTGTGCAAGGTCGTTTTGGGGTTTTGCGAAAAATTCGTCTGCGGGCGCGTATTCCAGCAAGCGGCCCCTGTGTAAAAACAGAACCTCGTCGCCCAGACGTTTGGCTTGGCCCAGATCGTGGGTGGTCATGACGATTTTGGTGCCTTGTCCATGAATCGCATCGATCAATTCCTCGATCTGATGGGTGGCACTGGGGTCCAGGCTGGCGGTGGGTTCGTCCAGGAACAATACCTGCGGCTTCAAGGCCCAGGCCCGTGCGATGGCGAGACGTTGCTGCTCGCCAAACGACAAAACACGCGCAGGCGTGTCCGCATGGCGACTGAGCCCAGTTTTGTCTAAGACGTCTTCGATGATGTCCGCACGCTCAGCCCTGGGTATATGGTGCAGGGATAGGGCGTAGTCGATGTTGGCGCGCGCACTGCGCCGCAGCATCACCGGGCGTTGAAACACCATCGCCTGGGCCTTTGCGGCATTGGGGGCTGTCCATTGGACGCTGCCTTGCGATGGTTCGAGCAGTCCGTGGCACAAGCGCAGCAGGAGGCTTTTGCCCGCGCCGTTGGGGCCGATGATCACGGTGCGCGGTCCCGCGCCCAGTTCGATGGAGAAATCCTTGATCAAGGGAATGTCAGCGCGGCCGCGGAACCACACGGCGTCGAGCTTCAAGGGGAGGATCGAAGAGGTGCTCATCGTTGTCCCCTCCGTTCGCTTTCGTCGTGGATCAATTGCGCCAGCGCGCCGATGGTGATGGAGATCGCCAGCAAAATGATGCCGAGCGCCAACGCCAACGCCAAGTCGCCCTTGCTGACCTCCAGGGCGATGGCGGTGGTCATCACGCGGGTGACGTTGTCGATGTTGCCCCCGACCATCATCACCGCGCCGACCTCCGCCGTGGCGCGGCCGAAACCCGCCAAGATGGCGGTGAGCAGACTGAAGCGCCCATCCAGGATCAAGGTCGGCATGACGCGGGTTCGCGTCGCGCCCAGGCTGGTGAGTTGCTCGGCGTATTCGCTCCATAAGTCTTCAACCACCTGGCGGGTCAATGCGGCGATGATGGGGGTCACCAAGATCACCTGGGCGATGATCATCGCGGCGGGGGAATACAAAAGCCCGAACACCCCGAACGGGCCGGAGCGCGACAGCAACAGATACACGACCAGTCCCACCACCACCGGCGGAAGGCCCATCAAGGCGTTGAGCAAAACCTGCAGGAAGCCCCGCCCGGGAAAGCGCAACAGCGCCACCGCCGCGCCCAGCGGCAGGCCGATGGCGGTGGCGATGAGCACGGCGCTCACACTCACATAGAGTGACAGGCCGACGATCTCCGCCAGATCGCCGTCCAATGTCACGATCAGGGTGAAGGCGGTTCTGAGCGCTTCGGCAATTTCGTTCATCGCTTGCGGAATTCCGGAAAAGTCTTTTTCAAAAATACCTTAGCATGAACGCTTTAGGACGAAACCCCTGTTGCAACATGCGTTGAGCTTATCTTTTCGCGCCCGTGAAGAGGGGCTTGAGCGCAACAAACAATGGTATAGTAAAATGTATGCTGAATTTCTTGAAGGCGGCCCCAAGAAGACCGTGATGTGCTATTTTGTGCCAACGGATAGGGGAAGAGGTACATGTGGCTGAAGATTTTCCGTGCACCTCCCGATATGATGGGGGGCGAGGATGCCGGGTTTGGCGAATCATCCGGTGAACTGTTCGTGCAAGCGACGCCCAACGAAGTGTCGTTGCCCGAAGGCTTCAACCCCGCGACGGCAAGCTTTGTGCGCGCGGGTCCGGATTTGATGCTGACGTCTCCCGACGGCACCGAGGTCTTGATTGCCGATTTCTTCATGATGGAAACCCCACCGGCTTTGGTCGGCGTGGACGGCGCGCGGGTGATGGGCGAACTGGTGGCCCATTTGGCAGGCTCGGCCACACCCGGACAAGTGGCGGGCGAAATTCCCGATCTGGGCCAAGTGATCGGCCGGGTCACGGATTTGAACGGCCAAGTGACCGTGGTGCGCGCCGATGGGTCGCGTATGACCTTGCAGGTCGGCGACACCCTCTATCAAGGCGACATCCTCGACACCGAGCGGGAATCCGCCGTCGGCGCGTTGTTGGCCGACGGCACCTCGATTTCCATGGGCGAGGACGCGCGCCTGGTGTTGGATGAGATGGTTTACGACCCCGGCACCCAGGAAGGCTCCATCGCCGTGTCGGTGATGAAAGGCATCTTCACCATCGTTTCCGGTGAAATCTCCAAGACCAGCCCCGATGCGATGGTCATCCAGACACCGGTCGCGACCATTGGCATTCGCGGCACGCAGATTGGCCTGGATTTAAGCGATGGCCAGAACCTGACTTTGGTGATGATGGAAGAAGCCGACGGCTTTGTCGGTGAGGTGGCGGTGGTCAACTTCGGCGGCGTCATGACGCTGAACGAAGCCTATAACGCCATCACCGTCAACGCGTTTACCGCAGCACCTGCCGCAGCCCCGGCTTATACGCCTGAAAACGTGATCGCGACGTTCGGCTCGGCGCTGACTTACTTGCCGGCGGAAGACAACAACGCCAACGATTACGGGCAACAGGCGGCCTTGGTGGAGGACGCCGCCGCATTTGAAACTGCGGCGGGCGGGACGGAACCCCCGGTCGAGGAGGCGCAGACGGATGAGACAGATCTGGCAACGTTGGAAGAACAGCCGCTTGAAGACGCCATGGCGGCACAAACACCGACACCCGAAGCCGATCTCCCGCAAGATTTGGCCGGCATGGACACGCAAGCAGAGATTCTCCCCCAACCTATCGAAGGGCTGGCGGGTTTCGATACAACGCTGCCGGATGGCGCGGAACCGGAGGGTGAATTCATCACCTCCGCCGGTCCGGATTTGAGCGCGGAGGACCTGCTGGCTGAATCGGAAGTGGTGTTCGGCGACGAAGCGAAACCGATCGAACCTATCGGGTCGTTGGAGACCGAAGTGCCTGACGAAACGGTGGCGACGTTTGAGAACGCCGATGCCGGTGCCGGGGGAGAGACCGTCCCGGAAGCTCTGCCCGAAGCCGCGCCGGAACCCGAAAATACCGCTCCGCTCGCCGAAGCAGGCACGGCGGTTCTGGCCGAAGACAATGTGTTCACCGGGCAACTGAGCGCGTCCGACTTGGAAGGCGGGGTTCTGGAATTCAGTCTGGCCGATGACGGCGGACCGGCGCACGGCACCGTCATCGTCCATGCGGATGGAACCTTCACCTATACGCCCGATCCGGATTACGGCGGCACCGACAACTTCACCTACATGGTGACCGATGACGCTGGCGCGATCGCCATGGCCACCGTTTCCGTGACCGTAACCCCGGTGAGCGATGTGCCGAATTTGGCGGCTGCCGACGTGAACGGCTTCGAAGACAGCGCCATCGCGTTGACCCTGGCGGTCACCATGCCGTCAACCACGTCCGAAACCGTGGAGCGGATCGTGATATCCGGCGTACCGGACGGCGCGCGCCTGTCGGCGGGCACGGACAATGGCACCGGTTCTTGGGATTTGAGCACGGACCAATTGAACGGTTTGACCCTGACACCGCCCAAGGATTACAGCGGATCGTTTACCCTGGACGCAACAGCGGTTTCCAGCGACGGCGGCGCCGCGTCCACCAGTTTCGGCCTGCACGTCGGCCCCGTGGCGGACGTGCCGCAATTGGCGGTCGCGGACGTCAACGCCGCGGAAGACAGCGCCGTCATGCTGGCTATTGCAACCGCCATGCCCACAAGCACCGGCGAAACGGTCGACAGCATCCTGCTCACGGGCGTTCCGCAAGGCGCATTCCTTAACGGCGGAGCGGACAACGGCGATGGCACGTGGAGCCTTACCCCTGCGGACTTGGGTGGTCTGACCCTCACGCCGCCCGTGGACTACAACGGCGTGTTCGACATCGGCGTCAGCGTGACCGCCAGTGACGGCGGCGTGGCGACGGACGGCTTCACGGTGAGTATCAATCCGGTTTCCGATACGCCTCAGATCGCCACCACCGATGTTACCGGTTCCGAAGACGGGGCCATCGCGCTGACCCTTGCCGCCGGCATGTCGGCGGGCACCAGCGAAACGGTGGATACCATCATCATCGCCGGCGTGCCCGCAGGGGCTTCTTTGAGCGCGGGAACGGACAATGGCGACGGCACCTGGAGCTTGAGCCCGGATCAATTGAGTTTGCTCAGCCTGACGCCGCCCCCGGATTACAACGGTCGTTTTGAGCTGAGCGTGACCGCCGAATCGAGCGACGGCGGCACCGCCAACGGCAGTTTCGTTGTGACGGTTCTTCCCGCAGCCGACGTGCCGCAACTGGCCGTTGCTGATGCCAGCGGCGCGGAAGACACGGCCATTGCCCTAACCCTTGCGGCTAGCATGGCGGTGGGCTCTACCGAAGCGGTGCACACCATCACCATCGAAGACTTGCCTGCGGGCGCTTCTTTGAGCGCGGGTATCGATAACGGCGACGGCAGTTGGACTCTGACCCCCGACTTGCTGGATGGTTTGGCCATTACCCCGCCCCAGGATTACAGCGGCACCTTCGATCTGGTGATCCATGCCACATCCACGGACGGCGGTGTCGCGACGGAAACCATTGATGTTTCCGTTGCGCCGATGGCCGATGTGCCGGTGGTCGCGGTGACGGACGCCAACGGTGCGGAGGACACGGCCATCGTCCTGTCGATCGCCGCCGGCATGCCCGGCGGCACGGCGGAGACCGTGGACAGCGTCATCGTCACCGGCGTGCCGGACGGCGCGGCCTTGAGCACCGGGACGGACAATGGCGATGGCAGTTGGACCTTGACGGCGGGCGATCTGGACGGATTGAGCATCACACCGCCCGCGGACTACAACGGCGTTTTCAACTTGGGCGTCCATGTCACGTCCACGGACGGCGGCGTCGCCAGTTCCGCCTTGACGGTCCATGTCGGCGCGGTGTCGGATATTCCGGTGATTGCGGTGAGCGATGTGACCGGTGCGGAAGACAGCGCGATTGCCTTGAACATCGCCGCCGGCATGCCTGTGGGTACGCATGAGACCCTGGATACAATCATTTTGTCCGGCGTGCCGGATGGGACGATCCTTTCCGCGGGTACGGACAATGGCGACGGCACGTGGGATCTCATGGCGGTTGATTTGGCCGGTCTCACCTTGACGCCGCCCGTGAACTACAGCGGTGCGATGGCGTTGAGCGTTACGGCGGTTTCCAGCGATGGCGGCACGGCGACGTCCACATTCAATACTGCGTTGACGCCGATCGCCGATGTACCGGTACTGCAGGTGTCCGATGTGGTGGTGACGCTCAGCGACATCGGGGACGGCATCGAAATCGAAGGTACCCGCCGCTCCGATGAACTGTACGGCACGCAAGGAGATGACGAAATCGACGGCGGTGCCGGTCACGATCTGATCTACGGCGACAGCGACATGCTGCCGCCTTCGAGTGACGATGAAGCAACCGGCACGCCGATGGTGGTGGTGTTGGATGTCGATGCCGCGTTGGCGGATATCGATGGTTCCGAGGCCTTGAGCATCACCATCGCGAACGTACCCCCAGGCGCAAACTTGAGCGCCGGTGCCGACAACCGGGACGGCACCTGGACTTTGTTGGGGCATGATCTGGAGCAATTGGACAGTTTGACCATGACGCTTCCGGCGTCTGCGCCTCTGGAAACCTTCACCCTCACTGTTTCCGCCGTTGCGACGGAAGTTGCTGGCGGAGACAGCGCCGCCCGCAGCGCCCAGATCGATGTCAGCTTCGATTTCCCGGGCGGTGATGACGAGATCGACGGCGGTAGCGGCAACGATGAAATTCACGGTGGCGGTGGCGATGACGTGATCGATGGCGGTTCCGGGCATGATTTGGCGTTTGGCGATGCGGGCGATGATAAAATCGACGGCGGCAGCGGCCATGACGCCCTGCTGGGTGGGGAAGGCGATGATGTCCTAGACGGCGGCAAACACAACGACATCTTGGTTGGCGGCGCAGGCGATGACACGCTTGAGGGCGGCAGCGGTCGCGATATCCTGGCCGGTGGCGGGGGGCAAGATCGGCTGGATGGCGGAAGTGGCAACGATGTTCTGGCCGCGGGGATGGGCGATGACGCGCTTGATGGCGGTAAAGGCAATGACCGGCTGTATGGCCAAGCCGGGGACGATACCTTGGAGGGTGGCAAAGGGCGCGACCGACTGGACGGCGGTGCGGGCGACGACACTTTAGATGGTGGCAAAAGCAACGACGTTCTGATCGGCGGCGCGGGCGACGATACCCTGGAAGGCGGCAGTGGGCGCGACCAGTTCGTGTTCCACGCGGGCGACGGCGACGACATCGTGCTCGATTTGAGCCATCAGGACGTGCTGCGCTTCGAGGGCCAGGAATTCAAGATGGAGGATTTTATTCTGAACGCCGATCCGGAATCCGAGAGCACCACCATCACTTTCGGTGCGGATGCGGGCGTGTCGGTGACGCTCAACGATGTGCACGCCGAGCCGGGCGAAGGTTACACCGTCAGTCAGGACGGTGATGCGGTGGTCGTGACTTTCGATCGCGACAGCATCGGTTGAGTATAATGAGGCCATTACGAACGGGTCTTTGGCGCGTAAGCCAAGCGGGCTTCGCCCGCGCCCGGCGTTTGAGAGGTTAGCCAGACGCGTACGGATTCTTGCCCTTGCGCACCAGCAGACGCAGGGGAATGCCCCACAGCCCGAAATCTTCGCGCAGCGCACTCGCCATATAGCGGGTATACGATTCCGGCAAACCCTTGGCGTGACTGACGAACAGCGCGAAGGTCGGCGGGCGGGTTTTGGGCTGGGTGATGTAGCGCACCTTGACGCGCCGTCCCGAGACCAGCGGCGGCTGGTGATGTTCCAGAATGTCTTCCAGCCAACGGTTCAAGGCCGATGTGGGGATGCGCCGGTTCCACACCTCGAATACATCCAAGACGGCATCCAGGACTTTGTTCAGCCCTTTGCCGGTCTTGGCCGACAGCGTCACGATGGGCACGCCGCGCACCTGGGGCAGGGAGGTTTCCAGCCGGTCGTGCAGCCTGTCCAAGGCTTCTTTGCCGTTCTCTATCAAATCCCACTTGTTGACGGCGATGATCAGCGCGCGGCCTTCGTCGATCACGCCGCGCGCGATGGTCAGGTCCTGCTTTTCCAGCATGTCGCGCGCATCCAGAACCAAGACCACCACCTGGGCGTAATTGATGGCGCGGCGCGTTTCCGCCCCGGACAAGGCCTCGACCTTTTCCGTGACCTTGGCGCGGCGGCGCAGACCTGCGGTGTCCACCAGATGGAAGGCGCGGCCTTGATGTTCCCACGGCACGGAAATGGAATCGCGCGTGATGCCCGCTTCCGGTCCGGTGAGCAGCCGTTCTTCACCCAGAAGTTTGTTGATCAAGGTCGACTTACCGACGTTGGGCCGCCCGACGATGGCGAGTTGCAGGGGGCGGCTCAGGACCGCTTCGTCGTCCACCTCTTTGCCGCCATCCTCATAGACATTCTCATCGGCGTCCTGTTGCGTTTCCAGGGAGTGTGCGTACGCTTCCCGCTCCGCCAACGCATCCGCGTAGGGACGCAGCGCATCGTAGAGGTCCGCCAGGCCTTCGCCATGTTCCGCCGACAAAGGCACCGGATCGCCGAGGCCTAAGGCATACGCTTCCAACAGGCCCGGTTGACCTGCCGCGCCCTCGCACTTGTTGGCGACCAAGATCACCGGCGTGTCGTGACGGCGCAGCCATCCGGCGAAGTATTCGTCGATGGGGGTGAGGCCTGCGCGCGCATCGATCAACATCAGGCCGACGTCGGCTTCCAGGAACGCCGCTTCGGTTTGGCTGCGCATGCGCGCTTCCAGGCTTTCGTCATGGGCATCTTCCAGCCCCGCAGTGTCGATAACCTTGAACGTGAGATCGCTCAAAGTCGCGTCGCCTTCGCGGCGGTCGCGGGTCACACCCGGCATGTCGTCGACGATGGCCACGCGTTTGCCCACCAAGCGGTTGAACAGCGTCGATTTGCCGACGTTGGGACGGCCGATGATGGCGACGGTGAGGGTCATGTTGGCTCAAATCCAAGCGCCGGAGCGCAATGCAAGCTCAGCGATAGGCCGACAAGGTGGCGTCGTCGGACAGGAAATACACCGTTTCGCCCGCGACCACCGGCGGTACGGACACGCCGTCGGGCATGTCTTCGGAGCCCAGCACCTTACCCGAATAGGGCGACACGGCGATAGCCACGCCGTCGGAACTGGCGACAATCAAGCGGTCGCTGATCAAAAGCGGTCCGGTCCAGGTGATCACGCCTTCGCGGTCCTCCGGGTCTTCCCAGCGGGGCAAGGTGCGCACCCACAAAATGCGCCCGGTTTCGCGCTCCATCGCGACCAGTTCTTCATTGCCGGTCAGCGTGAACAGGTAATCCCCGGCGACCCAGAACGATTGGTGTCCGCCGATACCCTTTTCCCACAAGCGGGTGCCGCTGCGCAGGTCAATGGCGACCATCAGGCCGCTGTGGCTGATGGCGAACACCCGGCCCCGGTCGATCACCGGGTTGGCGCGGATGTGGGCCAGCGCGGCGGTCGCGTCGGTGCGGCGGCGTGACGTCAGGCTGTCCATCCACAATTGACGGCCGTTGTTGACCTTCAAGGCCGCGATTTCACCCGAGGTATAAGGCACCACGACCACGCCTTGATCGATGGCGGGGCTGGCGCCACCCAACAGCATCGCCATTTCGTTGGAGCCGGTATGAGTCCACAGCAGGCTTCCATCGTGCGCGGCCAGGGCATGCAGCTTGTTGTCCAGCGATACCACGAATACGCGCCCGCCGCGCACCGTCGGCGCGGAGCGGACCGGTCCGCTGACGGTCTTGCGCCAAATGATCTTGCCGCTGGCGGCGTCGAGCGCCACCACCTGGGCGAAGCCGGTGCCGGCGAAGACACGGCCATTGTCGTAGGCGAGGCCCCCGGGAATATGGCCGTCGTCTTCTTCGTCCGGCGTCAATTCCGTTGACCAGTATCGCCCGCCGTTCTTCGCGTCGAACGCGCGCACCTCACTGTCCGTGTCGATGGTGAAGATGCGGCC
>JANQJR010000029.1 GCA_028281525.1 Magnetovibrio sp. | reverse complement strand
TGCATCGACGTGCCGCCATAAACCTCGATTGTATTGTTACTGTCGGCGCCTGCGCCGCCGCCGCCGCCCCAGATAGATGACCGGCCCGTGTCGTTGTTCTCCGCGCCCTGCCCCCCTTCGCCCCCGTGCTCGCTAGGCGGAATGCCGGTGGGCTGATCAAGGGCCGTATAGAAAGCGCCCTGTTCCTGGGTGGTCATGCCGTTGCTGAAATCATTGTCACCCCGGCGAACCCAACCCGGATCGGACGCGGTCCCGACATGAAGACCGCCGCCGTCAGCCCGGAAATAAAATTCATCCCGACCGCCCGACGGGCCAAATTCTGTGTTGCCACCGGCATTGTAGCTGTTGGCCTGATTGACCGCCGCGCCGCCAGCGCCAACGCTTTGAATGGCAATCGACGCGGGCAAGTCATCGATATCATCAATATACATGCCAACCCCGCCGCCGCCGCCGCCACCTTCTGCGTCTGCGGCGTTGGCGCCATATCCACTGGCGCCCCCGCCCACGACGTGGATAAGCACCTTGTCGCCTGTTTCTGCGTTGGCAGGTTTCGTCCAGGTTCCCGACGATGTGAACTCTTGAAAGTCATAAGGCACACCAAAGATTTTTGGCGCCCCGGATGCCCGCTGCGCAATGCCCTCTGGGTTGTCCCTCAGCGCCGTCACAAGGGCCGTAGTCAGCGGGCTATCAACGTCAACGTCACCGTTCGGAATGGTGGTCCAGGCTACGGCCATTCGATCCTCTCCCCCTACCTGATCCGCGTGCCGGGCAAGCCATCACCTTGATTGCCCGATGCGTCCGTGATGAACGCGTAAGAAGCGTCTGACGGGTCACCGTGATCCGGCTGGTCATTGGGTGTAATCACAAAGAGCCCGCCCGCCAGCGTCGCATCTTCGGCAGTGTAGGCGATAATCTCACCCGGCACCACCTCTTCCGCCGACGTGATGATGAAAGACCGCAGCGTGTCCCTGGCGCCCCGCTGATCAACCAGTTGATAGTGCGAAAACCGAACCACATCGCCAATCCAATAGCTGCGATCTTTTGCATCCAGGGTAAACGCCACTTCCACAGGTACGTCCTGATATCGATTGGCCAGCCGTGATGCGGTCTGCGTCGCCTGGGCATTGGTGGTCAGCCAGCGCGACAAAATCGTTCTGATCTGCCGAATGCCATATGCATCGACGGCCTCAAGCGACAAATCAGCATCAATATATCCGTTCAAAAAATCGACCGGATCACGAAGGGCCGATGCAAACGTGACCGGGTTGTAATAAAGCTGCACCCGGGTCGCTTGCTCGCGCGGCTTCTCTGTCAGGCTAAAGCTATCGGCCACAATGGATGACGCATCAGATAGAAGGGGCGGCGTTTCGGTCAGGGCCTTTAGGGCTTCCAGCTTCACCAGAATATCGCGCTCATCAAAATAAATAAACGCGGCCACACTTTCCGTCAAAGACCCCACCAATTGAGCCACGGATGTTGGCTCCGCGATAACCGTGGTTAAAGTATAGGCCGACAAAGACCCATCATCTTCCAACTTCCAATTAGCCAAATCCAAATATTGTGCATCGATTTCCGCGTCATCTGCTAACATTTCTGTTAGCACATCAAAGACGCGGGCAGCCGTATAGCGGCGGCAAAGCTGAACACTATCGTCTTCGGAATGGTCGCTTGCCGCACTACGATCTGTGCCGCGCGATGTAACTGTTAAATCGATCAGCGAAGGGTCGCCCCCATTCACCGCAACAGCGCTGTAGGTCAAAAGCTCCTGATCAATCCGCACCGTACCCGGCGCCGGATAGTCATCAACTGTTGCATTCTTTATGACAATCGTGGTGGCGGTGCTGTTGATATCAGCATTTAAAAGCCCCGGCGATTGTTGGGGAACTTGTGACTTCGTCAACTCTGCCTTGGATAAAATATCACGGCCC
>JANQJR010000014.1 GCA_028281525.1 Magnetovibrio sp. | reverse complement strand
AGCCGCCCGAAGCCACCTGGATTCTCTCTTGCCGCCCGCTCGCCGAGCCTTGACCACAGGCTTGCCGCCGCTCACGCAAGGGCAGCGAAACGGCGGCGGTCCCGTGCGGAAAACCTAAATTCTACTATATAGTAGAATCAACTTGATTCCCCATCTACTTCACGGCAGAATGCCTACCATAAGGTAGATAAAAAGCTATGCCCCAGAAAACAAAGAAGAAAACGGAAATTCTCAATGTTGCGGAGGACCTGCTTCAGCGGCGCGGGTTCAGTGCGTTCAGCTATCAAGACATCGCCGATGCCCTCGGCATGCGCAAAGCCAGTCTGCATTACCACTTCGCCAGCAAGGCCGATTTGGGTGTCGCGCTGGCGGAACGCCAAGCCAACCGCGCGCTCAAACGTCTACAGGTTCTGGATCAAGCAGCTTTGACGTCATGGCAACGCCTGGACGTGTTCTTCAAACCGTATCTCTATTACATCAAGTCCTGTGAACGGCTGGCTTCCGGCGCCATGCTGGCGGCCGGGTATGCGGCTTTGAACGAGACCATGCAGGACCGGGTGGCGGAATACTTCCTCATCAACCGGGTGTGGCTGGCCCGCCTTTTGACTCACGGCCGCAACTCCGGGGAGTTCTATTTCGGGGCGGACCCGGCGGTGAAGGCCGACGCCATCCTCAGCACGCTGCACGGCGCGGCGCTGATGGCCATGGCCGGGCGCGACGCGGACTTTGTCGAACCACTGGTCGACGACATCAAGGCGTCGTTGGGTGCGGGGTAGTGCGAACTAGAAAAGTGCGAGCGGATGAGGTTGAGGCGTATGGAGGTCGGTCCCATCCGTGAAACATCCGCTCACAGATGGATGAAGGACGGATTCACGTCTTAGGCGGAAACATGAAAGCGATTCCACCGAAGACGATCCGACCCCAACGCGACCCGCACCGCCCCAATCGCGCATGTCGCGCAACCCGGTTCTGGACACAATCATGCGGTCGCGTACACTGCCGCCATGGCCAACGAAGATGCATACCCGCCCGAAATCGAACTGGACGTCGATTCCAAATCCCTGGAATGCGATGACGATGGCCTTGGCATACCGGAAACGGAAGCGGAAGAAACGCTGCTGGCCGGGCTCGCTTCGCCTGGAGAAATCATCATTTCCGAAGGTCTGGACGTCAAGAACCCGAACGCCTGGGGCGAAGACCAGACCATCCGCGCCGGCCTGTTGCGCCACATCTGCCTCAACCCGGAACTCTACCAACTCGACGCCGAAGGCATCGCAATCGGCGGCGCGCGCATCGCGGGCGTGCTCAATTTCAAAAACGCCACATTACCCCCCTTGCGGATCGATGGTAGCCGTTTTACCGCCGCGCCCAACCTGATACTTGCCAAAGCGGCACACTTGGCTTTTGACGGCAGCTTCCTGGTGGGCATCGACGCAGATGGCTTGGCGGTCAAAAACGGCCTGTTTTTGCGTGGAGTGACCGTAAATGGAGAAACCCGCCTGCTGGGCGCGCACATAGGCGGAAATCTGGAATGCAACAACGCCACCTTCGATCACCAGGACGGGACCGCTTTGAATGCCGATCGCCTGACGGTCACAGGGTACCTGTTTTTGCGCCAAGCCACCATCAGCAGTGGATGCAATTTGTTGGGCGCACACATCGGGGGAAACCTGGAATGCAACAGCGCCACCTTCAGTCATCCGGGCGCAACCGCTTTCACTGCCGATCGCCTGACGGTCGCAGGGGACTTGTTTTTGCACCAAGCCACCGTCAAGGGAGAATTCCGCCTGCTGGGCGCAAAAATCGCTGCAAACCTGGAATGCAACAACGCCACCTTCGATCACCAAGATGGGACCGCTTTTTATGCCGATCGCCTAACGGTCAAAGGGGGCCTGTTTTTGCGCCACGTTACCGTCAATGGCGTATGTCGCCTGTTGGGCGCAAACATCGACGGAAACCTGGAATGTATCAAGGCCATCTTCGATCAGAAAAACGGTCACGCCTTTATCGCTGGCCGCTTAGTCGTTGGCGGGCGTTTCTTTTGGCAAAACTTTCAAACACCGCCTAACGGACATGTCCAACTGCGCCATGCCCAAGTCGGGGACTTTTTCGATGACGCCAGCGGCTGGCCGGGACCTGGAAAGCTGCACTTGGACGGCCTCACGTATGAGAACTGGGGCGAGTACGAACCTGCGCGTTCGCTCTGTAAATGGCTAAAACTGCAACCGCAAACGTATCCACATACAGGTGCACCCGCCTATTGGCCTCAGCCTTATGAGCAATTGGCCAAAACCTACCGCAACGCCGGGCATGAGCGCGACTCGCGCATCATCTCCATAGCCAAACAGGATGCCCGGCGCGATTACCTGCGGCGCATGGCGAAATATGACGGCGATCCCCGCTATGGGCGGCGCGTATGGCTGTGGTTCCTCGACTGGTCGGCGGGCTATGGCTACGCGCCGTGGCGCGCGCTGGTGTTGCTGGCGTTCTTTTGGACCATCGGTACAACATTTTTCGAACTGGGCTATGTGGGCGGCCACGTGTTGCCCGCCAAGGACCGGGCGTATATGCAGACATGTTATCGGCACTACGATGCGGAAAACTGCGGGCCCCATTGGCGCAACCATTCAACCCACCCCAGCTACCTGCCCCCGGAACTGGAACCGGGCGTGCGTTACGGCCTGCCGCACGATTACGTCACCTTCTTCGCCCCGGCCTATGCCTTCGATGTGTTGATCCCGATCTTGGATCTGAGCCAGGAAGACCATTGGGAACCCAAAACCGGCTGGGTGCGGGCTTACATGTGGCTGCACATCATCGCGGGTTGGGTGTTCACCACTATCGCCGTTGCGGGCTTTACCGGCCTGATCAAGAAAGACGACTGACGCCCATCTTTATATTAGGGGTTCGCAAACCTTTGGGGGCTAGACTGTGCTACATAACCCCGAATCGACAAAATCAAATGTGAGGGTCACCCGCCCATGCATCGTCTTTTGCCCATGCGCCGTTTTTTGCACGTGCATTGCTTTTTGCCCGTACGGCGTCTTTTGACACTGTTGCTGATCAGCGCCTTTCTCGGCGCGGCGACCCAGCTCCCCGTGGTCCCGTCCGCCGAAGCCCAGGTGTCCGGCTCCGGCCTGCCTCTGCCTCGGTTCGTGTCCTTGCGCGCGGGCGAAGTGAATTTGCGCACCGGCCCGGGCGTGCAATACCCGGTCGAATGGGTTTACCGAAAATCCGGCCTGCCGTTGGAAGTGATCGCCGAGTACAAGACCTGGCGCAAGGTCCGCGACTGGGAAGGCAGCCAGGGCTGGGTGCACCAAACCATGTTGTCGGCCAAGCGCGGTTTCATCGTCACCGGCGGTACGCGCGACATCCGCACCAAGGCGAACATGAAAGCCCCCGCCGTCGCGCGCGTGCAAACCGGCGTGTCGGGCCGGCTGGTGGCGTGTCCCGGCGGCTCCGCCTTCTGCCGGGTCGAAGTGGAAGGATTCGAAGGTTGGCTCAACCGCGCGGATTTCTGGGGCGTTCTCAAGGGAGAAGCCTTTGAATAAGCATTTCTTATGAATTTTTTAAAATCATAAGAAATCGACTTAAGGTTCTCAGATTCAAAGATAAATTGTGTTAACGCCTTGTAACGGCGAATCCGGCTGCCGTCCTCCGTTTGCGCCCCGTGCTCTGGGCGCGTATTGGGCGCAACCCGGGCGCAAAAATGACCGCTTTTGGGCTTTCAAATGTACGTCGCAGCCCGGTTTTAAGGGGGCAAATTCGCCCCACAGCCACTCTTGTTCTGCGCCTGAAACGGAATGTGCACCGTCCGCGCCGCGTCTTGGGCCACCTGCTACGGCGATCATTTCACGCTTGTTTTCAAAGGATTGTGCGTTCTCCGACGAAGAACACGGTGATTCGAAACCGACACACGTGTCCGGGTCGGCGTTCGATTCGCATGCGAATCGGCTTTTGCGCCGCCGGGGCGCATGGGCTCGCGGTACCTCTGCGAAAACAGGATTTAGGGTCAGGACCCTAGCGCCGCTCAGTCGAAATCGCGCGCCAAGGCCGCTCTGACGGCTTCGGGGAACTTCACCATGTGCCCATAGGCGTCGTGACCGATGGCCAAAACGACCTCCGCGCCCGGCTGCTTGAACGCCTCCGCCTGGGCGTCGGTGAAGCTGAAATGCAGAAACTGAATGGAGGACGCCTTACCCTCGGCGGTGGTGCGGTCGACGTCGTCTTCCGGCACGGCCATGATCTTGCCGCCGTTCACCGACAGGCTCACGGTTTCTTCCACACCGCCGAGACCGGCCAGGAATTTCGCGCGCCGTTCCGGCTCGTCGATTTCGAACATCAACGTCGCCACCAGTTCGCGCCCGTTCGGGATCAGGGGATTGTAGGCCCTAAGCTCGTCTTCGATCTGTTCGTCCCCGCCCTGTTCGATGAAGAGCATTTCGTGGATCTGGTGCCACATGGTGTCGTAGCTTTCGAAGTACGCGGTGGCGTCGGGTCCGATGTGCACGCGGCGGTTCTTTTTCATCTCCGTCACGGCCTTGCGTCGTTCCCGGCGCTCGTTGGCGTAGTCCGCCATGGGCATGATGTCGTCATGGGTGAGGTTGTGGGCTTCGCGGGGCATCGGGCACTTCCTTCGGTGTGTCTTTGACTTTCGTCGTTTTGGGGTCAGGACCTAAAGGCCGTAGGCGCGGGCGAGCAACTGCACCGGGTGGCGCAGGGCCTGGCCGGGTTCGGACACGGTTTTGTCCTTGCGCTCCAACCCCTGGACGATGTGATCGCGAGCCAATGGGCATTCGGACACCACGTAGGCGTTGTCCGTCTTGGCGGCATCGCGGAACACGGCGGTGCCGACCTTCATGCCGACCTCGAAGAAGTCGTTGGTCACCCCCAGCGAGCCGCCATGGCCGGAGCAACGCTCGATCACGGTGGCGGGGGTGTCGGGAATCAGCTTGAGCATGTCCTGGGCCTTGCGCCCCATGTTCTGAGCGCGGGCGTGACACGCGATGTGCACACTCACGCCGCCGTCCAGCGCGGACAGGCCATCCGCCAGTCCTTCCTTTTCGGCGATGTCCACCACGTATTCGGTGACGTCGAAGGTCGCCTGCGCCAGCGCCTTGACGTTGTCGTCGCCGGTTTCGATCAGGGGCCACTCGAACTTGAGCATCAGCGCGCAGCTCGCCACCGGCACGACGATGTCGTAACCCTCCGTGACATAAGGTTTGAGCGCGCTTGCAACGGCGCGGGCCTTGCCCGCGACCCGTTCCAGATCGCCCTGCTCCAATTGCGGCATGCCGCAGCATTCGGGATAAACGATGTCCGCTTCGATGCCGTTCTTGGCGAGCACTTTGCGCGCGTCGAGCACGATGTCGGGGTCGTTGTATTCGCCGAAGCAAGAGGCGTAGATCACCGCCTTGCGCTTGCCGTGCGCGGGCGCAACGGCATTCACTTCCACCGGCTCGGCCTTGGCGCGCGCCTGACAGGTCTGCTTGGCGAATTGGGGCAGGGCTGCATCCGGGTGCACATCGTGGGTCATGGACATGATCTTGCGCGTCAAACCGTTGGAGCGCTTGGACGCCCAGTTGGCGAGGCCGGAGAAGCGCACGCCCAAGGGACCGTTCTTATCCATTTCACCAAGCTTGTCCTGCTTGGTGTTGGTCTGGCCCGTTTTGAACTTGAACGCGCGCGCGCGCAGCATCAAATGCGGAAAATCAATGTTCCATTCGTGCGGCGGCACATAGGGACACTTGGTCATGAAGCACATGTCGCACAGCGTGCAGGCGTCGATCACCTTCCAGTAATCGGCCTTGGCCACGCCGTCCACTTCGCCGGTGTCCGATTCGTCGACCAGATCGAACAGGCGCGGGAACGAATCGCACAGATTGAAGCACCGCCGGCAACCGTGGCACAGGTCGAAAACCCGTTCCAATTCGGCGAACAGCTTGTCTTCATTGACGAAATCGTCATCTTGCCAGTTGAGGGGGTGGCGCGTCGGCGCGTCCAAGCTGCCTTCTCTCATGTCCCCAGATCCCACAAAAAATGTATAAAACCGTTGGAAAAACGGCGCGGGAAGCTCGCACAAAGCCCCCCGCGCCGCAAACGCATGTCTTGACGGCCTGGAAGATCAGTCCAGGTTGTCCAGAGCCTTTTGGAAACGCCCAGCGTGGGATTTTTCCGCTTTCGCCAAGGTTTCGAACCAGTCGGCAATTTCGTCGAAGCCTTCGTCACGGGCGGTTTTGGCCATGCCCGGATACATGTCGGTGTATTCGTGGGTTTCGCCGGCAATGGCGGCTTTCAGGTTTTCGGACGTGCCGCCGATGGCCAGGCCGGTCGCAGGATCGCCGGTTTCTTCGAGGAATTCCAAGTGGCCATGGGCGTGGCCGGTTTCCCCTTCGGCGGTGGAACGGAAAACGGTGGCGACATCGTTGTAACCTTCAATGTCGGCTTTTTGCGCGAAGTAGAGATAGCGGCGGTTCGCCTGGGATTCACCGGCGAATGCGGCTTTCAGGTTGTCTTCGGTTTTGCTGTCTTTCAAGCCCATGGTGGCCTCCTCTGAACAGATGAACATTTATAAATGGTAGGAAAAAAACAATCCCGTGGCTGAAAATTGCCTCGGGAGCACGCTTTGCACAGAAGCTTAACGCTGAAAGCCATCAACGGTCAACAAAAAGTTATACCCTTTCTAATAAAGGATATAACTTTTTGTATATACTGAATTAATTAGCTATCGGACAGCCGCACCACGACGTCGATGCCGGTGATTTTGGTGCCTTGCGGCGCTTCGGGCATTTCCATCAGTTTTAAAGTACCGCCGGGAATGTCTTCCAGGTGGCCGCTGCCTTCGTGAAAGAAGTGGCCATGTTCGTGCGTGGTGGTGTCGAAATACGATCGGGTCGGATCGACCACGATTTCACGCAACAGACCCGCATCGGTGAATTGGTGAAGGGTGTTGTACACGGTCGCCAAGGACACGCGAATCGAAGCGTCCTGGGCTTCGGCATGCAGCATTTCCGCGGTAACGTGGCGCGCGCCGTTTTCAAACAGCAGCTTGGCCAGGGCCAAACGCTGCCGGGTGGGACGCAAACCTGCAGTGCGGAGCTGTTCGAGGACTTGTGCGTAAGGTCTCATGATTTCTCCCGTCTGGTCCGCCTACCCGCTTGATTTCAAACCCCCAGTTTGCATCATCAAGCGACCTAAAGACTTTCCATTCCTTTCATTGAGCCCGCCCGGACACGCTGGAACCGGCGTCCGGACACTTTCAATTTATACTGATTGTAGACCAGTTAAGCACATATTGAAATCACACGCAAAACCGAAAAACAATAATTTATATGTGGTTATTATCGCTTGATTAAATCGGCGTGGTTCAGTCGCCGGTCTGGATGCGTTCCACCAACTGTTTAACGGTGGGAATGAAGCCATTGGCGTAGAACGGATCCTTGCCGAACATGTAGGCGTTGTGCCCGGCGAACATCAAGCTGGTGTCCAAATCACCGCCATGGGCGGCACGTTGCAACGCCTTTTGAATGCAAAACGAGCGCGGATCGGAGCGTTTGCCGGTGGTGCCGTCTTCGTTGTCGGCCCAATTGGAAAAGCGGCATTGGCTCAAACAGCACATGCATTCCGCCTGGTCCTTGAGGATTTCCTTGGATTGTTCCGGCGTGACGAACACCATGGTATCGTCCGGGGTTTTCAGCGCTTCCGACTGACCGGCGCCGATCCAGGCCTGTGCACGGGGCAGGTCCTCGGGCTTGACGTAATGAATCCGCTGGCGCGGCCCCAACGGCAATTCGGCGGTGAAGCCTTCGCTGCCCGGCTTGGCGCGGTATTCGACTTGGCGCTCGGAGCGCTCCACCAGGTCTTGGAGGAACGGATTGCGCACCGCGGACGAATAAAAGCCCGTGGGGCTGAAGCGGTTGAGGTAGACGTCGCCTTCCTCGAGATTCAAAAGCCGCTCTTTCCATTCGTGCATGATCGGGCTTTCCTGGGTGAGCAGCGGACGCGTGCCGAACTGAAACGCCACGGGGCCTAAGTCTTCGTTGTCAATCCAGTCTTCCCAATCGCGCAGGAACCACACGCCGCCAGCCATGACGATGGGCACATGGTTCAAACCATAACCGTTCATGACGCGGCGCAGTTCCACGCAACGTTCATAGGGCTCTTGCGGCTCGTTCGGATCTTCGACGTTGCTGAGGCCGTTGTGCCCGCCCGCGAGCCACGGGTCTTCGTAGACCACGCCGCCGAGCAAGTCCGCGTGATTCTTGTAAGACCGGCGCCACAGCGCGTTGAACGCCCGGCCCGAAGACACGATGGGATAGTAGTGAATGCCGTACTGCGCGGCGATTTCCGCGACCTTATAGGGCATGCCCGCACCGCAGGTGACGCCGTTGATCAGGTCCGAGACCTCGTCCAGAACGCCGTGCAGAATGGGAATGGTGCCGCCCGCTTCCCACAGCACGTTCATATGAATGCGCCCTTCGCCGCCCGATACATCGCGGGCGATCTTGGCCTGCTCGATACCGCCCTGGATGGCGTAGGCCTTCAATTCGTCGAACCGTTCGCTGCGCGTCTTGCCGTGATAGACCTGCGGGACCAAGCGGCCTTCTTCGTCGTAACTGTCAGCATTGACGCACGAAAACGTGCCGATGCCCCCGGCCTTGGCCCACGCGCCCGCCGTGGTGCCGTTGGACACGGCGATACCCTTGCCACCTTCGACCAGGGGCAGAACATCCTTGCCGGACATATTGAGGGAATTGAGCGCTTTCACGGAACCTCCGGTTCATCGTGCTCCGGCGGGATTGGGGGGCGGAGCTTTGGCATCGTCCAAGATGCCCAAATAATATGGTGACTTTAGGATGTTTTCTCCACGGATAGGGCGGATCACACATCCGTGAACCGCCCCCCGTGGAAATATGCCGTCAGTCGCCCTTCTTTTCCGGTTTGATTTCCTCACCGGTTTCCTGATCGACCACCTTCATGGACAGCTTGACCTTGCCGCGGTCGTCGATGCCGATCAGCTTGACCTTCACGTCCTGGCCTTCCTTGAGAATGTCGGTGACTTTTTCAACCCGGTAATTGGCCAGTTCGGAAATGTGCACCAAACCGTCGCGCGGACCCATGAAGTTCACGAACGCGCCGAAGTCCATGATCTTGACCACCTTGCCGGTGTAGATCACGCCGACTTCCGGCTCGGCGACAATGCCCTTGATCCAGTTAATGGCTTGTTCCATCGCGGTGCCGTCAACGGCGGCGACTTTCACGGTGCCGTCGTCGTCGAGATCGACCTTGGCGCCGGTGGTTTCGCAGATTTCGCGAATCACTTTGCCGCCCGCGCCGATTACGTCGCGGATCTTGTCTTTGTTGATCTTGAAGGTTTCGATACGCGGCGCATTGCTCGAGACGCTTTCGCGCGCACCGCCGATGGCCTTGGCCATTTCGTCCAGGATGTGCAAGCGGCCGTCGCGTGCCTGCTCGAGGGCGGTTTCCATGATGTCATGGGTGATGGACGTGATTTTGATGTCCATCTGCAGCGACGTGATGCCTTCCTCGGTACCCGCGACCTTGAAGTCCATATCGCCCAGGTGATCTTCGTCGCCCAGAATGTCGGACAGCACCGCCACGCCCTGGTCTTCCTTGATCAGACCCATGGCGATGCCCGCCACCGGACGCTTCAGCGGCACGCCGGCGTCCATCAGCGCCAACGCGCACGAACACACTGACGCCATCGACGAAGAGCCGTTGGATTCGGTGATTTCAGACACCGCGCGGATGGTGTAGGGGAAGTCTTCCTTGGACGGCATCACCGGATGGATAGCACGCCATGCAAGCTTGCCGTGGCCGATTTCGCGACGGCCCGCCGAGCCCATGCGACCCGCTTCACCGACCGAATACGGCGGGAAGTTGTAGTGCAGCATGAAGTGGTTGCGATACGACCCTTCCAAGGCGTCGATGATCTGTTCGTCCGAACCGGTGCCCAGCGTGGCGACGCCGATGGACTGGGTTTCACCGCGGGTGAACAGGGACGAACCGTGGGCGCGCGGCAGCACGCCGACCTCGGAAACGATGGCGCGCACGGTCTTGGTGTCGCGCCCGTCGATGCGCACGCCGGTGTCCAGGATGGACAGGCGCACGATGTTCTTTTCCAGGGACTTGAACGCATCACCCAGGGTCGCCGCCAGCAGCTCGTCATCGAACTCGCCGCTTTCGGTGATTTGAGCGCTCGCCACGTCCTTGGCAGCCGCAACGGCGGCCTGGCGGTCCATTTTGTCGGAAATCTTGTAGGCGTCGCGCAGGCCCGCTTCGGCCAGTTCCGCAACCTTGGCCTTGATGGCATCGACGCCCGCCGGCGGTTCCGGTAGTTCCATCGGTTCCTTGGCGCAGTGTTCGGCCAATTCGATGATCGCGTCGATCACCGGCTGGAAGTGGTCGTGACCGAACGTCACCGCACCCAGCATGATCTCTTCGCTAAGTTCGGAGGCTTCCGATTCGACCATCAGCACGCCTTCCTTGGTGCCTGCGACCACCAGGTCGAGGATCGAGTTGGGCATTTCGTCGAGCTGCGGGTTGAGAATGTATTCGCCGTCGATGTAGCCCACGCGCGCGCCGCCGATCGGGCCCATGAAGGGCGCGCCGGAGATGCACAGCGCCGCCGACGACCCGATCATGGAGACGATATCGGGGTTGTTTTCCATGTCGTGCTGCACCACCGTGCAGATCACCTGCACTTCGTTCTTGAAGCCCTTGGCGAACAGCGGACGGATGGGACGGTCGATCAGGCGCGAAACCAGGGTTTCGTTTTCGTTCGGACGGCCTTCGCGCTTGAAGAACCCGCCCGGGATTCGCCCGGCGGCATAGGTCTTTTCTTGGTAGTGGACCGAGAGCGGGAAGAAGTCGATGCCCGGGCGTTCGCTATCCATGGCGACCACGGTGCACAACACCTTGGTTTCGCCGTACGTCACCATCACGGCGCCGGAGGCCTGACGCGCGATCTTGCCGGTTTCGAAAACCAGCGGGCGGCCGCCCCATTCGATTTCTTTCCTGAATTCCTTAAACATTCTTACGTTTCCTTACAAATCATGCGGCAGGCCCTACGGTATTTCCTTGCCCACCACCAGTTCCTGCCTTGGCCCCACCCGGCCATCCGGTATGGGGTTTGTCCATTCGTCCTTCCGAAAACGTTCTCAAATTCCGGTGGATCAATAGACCAACGGCCAGCCCCCGGCGGTGGGAACTGGCCGGTCGCATCTTAACGGCGCAGGCCGAGACGCTTGATCAGGCTTTCGTAGCGCGCCTGATCCTTCTTCTTGGTGTAGTCCAGAAGACGGCGGCGCTGGCCGACCATGATCAACAGCCCGCGGCGCGAGTGGTGATCTTTTTTGTGCGTTTTCAAGTGTTCGGTGAGATTGACGATGCGTTCGGTGAGAACGGCCACCTGCACCTCGGGGGAACCGGTGTCGCCCGGCTTGGTCGCGTATTCTTCGATGAGCTCTTGTTTGCGCTCTGCGGTAATCGACATCGTGGTACTCCGTTTTTATAAGTTTAGGACACGGACCGGGCGGATTTCCCCGCCGTCGATCCTGGCCAGAGCCAGCGGCTTGTTCCCGTCCAAGACGACGACCGTCTCCCCCGGAGACACCTTCACATCAGGCGTGCGGTTGAGTACGCTCAGCGCCGGAGCGGGCATACCATGCCGCATCTTTCCGGCCTCGGCTTCCGACAAGGCCAGCGCCGGGATGTCGTCCAGCGCGGTCAGGATCGGAAGCACGGCTTCTTCGAGGCGCGCACTATGCCCCAACGCCTCTAAGGAATCCAGCGAAATCGCTTGATTTTCAACAAAACTTCCGGCCTTGGTGCGGCGCAGATCGGCCACATATCCGACAGAGCCGAGCCGAACCGCCAAATCACGGGCTAAGCTTCTGATATATGTACCTTTTCCACACTCCACGTCGATCACGCAGAGGTCCGGTTCCGGCATCTCCACAAGTGTGATTTTGTCAATCCGCACGGGGCGGGGTTTGAGGTCCACCTCTTGGTCCGCACGCGCCAGTTTGTAGGCGCGCCGGCCGTCCACCTTGATGGCGGAAAAAACAGGGGGAACTTGTTCGATTTCGCCGGTGAATTCAGGCAAAACAGCCTCGATTTCGGACCGGGTCGGGTGCACGGTGGAGGTTTCCGTGACGTCGCCTTCCGCATCGCAGGTGGTGCGCGCTTCGCCGAATCTGATCCAGCAGCGATATGCCTTCGCCCCGTCCATGACGAAGGACACGGTCTTGGTCGCTTCGCCCAGCGCAATGGGCAGCACGCCCGTCGCCAACGGGTCCAGCGTACCACCATGTCCGGCTTTTTGTGCATTCAACAGCCAGCGCACTTTGCCCACCGCCTGGGACGAGCTCATGCCCTTGGGCTTGTCGAGGATCAGCCAGCCGTGAACCGGATCGCCTTTGCGTTTGCGGGGCATATTATACGTTCTCCATTATCGTCATTGCGAGCAAAGCGAAGCAATCCAGAATGGTTTTCCCAAATGAGGTGTGGATTGCTTCGTCACTGCGTTCCTCGCAATGACGGCAAAATTTAAATGATGGTGTTGTATAAATCCCGCCAGTCTGGATTTTGGCTTTCAATCAAAGCCAGCTTCTTTTTTCGAGAACCGCCCTTCAGTTGTTTCTCACGCAAAATTGCCATTTCAATATCGCTGTGAAGCTCATACCAAACCAATTTTTTACAGCCATACTTTTTCGTAAATCCAGGAATTGCGCCGGTTCTGTGTTCATGTGCCCGCTTAACCAAATCAGATGTCACACCCGTGTAGACAGTACCATTCTGCTCATTCGCCATAATGTAAACGGCAGGCTGTTTCACGTTAATACTTCCATGCTGGATTGCTTCGTCGCTCCGCTCCTCGCAATGACGATGGACTATTCTTCCTCATCGTCGCGGTGAAGATCGCGTGCAACTTCGGGACGGTGCAGCAATGCGTCGATGTGCCCGGCGGCGTCGAACGAAGTGTCGTGTTCGAAATGGAGCTGAGGCGCGTATTTCAGCTTCACCTGGCGCACCACTTCATGGCGCAGGAATTTGCGCGCGCGTCCCAAGGCATCGACCACTTGAGCCACAGCATCCGCATCCCCGCCACCCAGTGGCGTGACGAAGCAAGTGGCGTTTTTGAGATCGGGGCTGACACGCACTTCGGTGACCGTCACCGGGGTGGTGGCGAGCACCGGATCGCGCAGTTCGCCGCGTTCCAAAATCCATGCGAGCGCATGGCGCAACTCTTCGCCCACGCGCAGTTGGCGCTGGCTAGGAGCCTTGGCGGGGTTATGGTGGCCGTGACGGGTCATGGCGGGTGCCTTTGAAAGGAAGAGCTTTCCCGGCGCGGGATTACTCTTCGAGCTGGCGGGCCACTTCGATCACGTCGAAGCATTCGATGATATCACCTTCCTTGATGTCATCGTAGTTCGCAAACGACATGCCGCATTCGGTGCCTTCCTTGACCTCCTTGACGTCGTCCTTGAAGCGCTTGAGCTGGCTGAGCTCGCCTTCGTGGATGACCACGTCGTCGCGCAGCAGACGCACCTTGGCACCGCGCTTAACCATGCCGTCGGTGACCATACAGCCGGCGACCTTGCCGACCTTGGAGACCGAGAACACTTCGCGCACTTCGGCGTAGCCCAAGAAGTCTTCCTTGAGTGTCGGCGCAAGCATACCGGACAGGGCTTGGCGCATGTCGTCGGTGACGTCGTAGATGATCGAGTAATAGCGGATATCGATGCCATCGCGTTTGGCAAGATCGCGAGCCTGGGCGTTGGCGCGTACGTTGAAGCCGATGATGAAACCGCCGGACGCACGGGCCAAGATCACGTCGGATTCGTTGATGCCGCCGACCGCGCCGTGCAGCACCTGGGCCTTGACCTCTTCGGTGCCCATCTTGTCCAGCGCGGCGATGATCGCTTCGAGCGAACCGTGCACGTCGGCCTTGATGACCACCGGCAGAGTTGCGGCTTCGCCTTCCTTGATCTTTTCGAACATCTGTTCGAGCGACCCGCGGCTGGCGGCCGCAGCCAGGGCTTCGCGCTTCTTGCGTTGGCGGTATTCGGTGACTTCACGCGCCCGGCCTTCACCGTCGACCACCACAACTTCGTCGCCCGCGTCGGGGGTGCCGTTGAGGCCGAGAATTTCCACCGGCATGCCGGGCCCCGCTTCTTCGATCTGCTGGCCGCGGTCGTCGATCAAGGCACGCACGCGGCCCCATTCGGATCCGGCGACGAAAATATCGCCCTTGCGCAGCGTGCCGCGTTGAACCAAAGCGGTGGCCACGGAGCCGCGGCCCTGTTCCATCTTGGCTTCGACGATGACGCCTTCGGCGGGACGGTCTGGGTTGGCCTTGAGATCCAGAATCTCCGCCTGCAGCAAGATCGCTTCTTCCAATTTTTCCAAACCGGTGCGCGCCTTCGCGGACACGTCCACGGCCAGCACGTCGCCCCCCATTTCCTCGACCACGATTTCGTGCTGCAGAAGTTCGGTGCGCACCTTGTTGGGGTCGGCTTCGGGTTTGTCGCACTTGTTGACCGCGACGATGATCGGCACCTCGGCGGCCTTGGCGTGATGGATCGCCTCGACGGTTTGCGGCATGACGCTGTCATCCGCCGCGACCACCAAGATCACGATGTCGGTGACCTTGGCGCCGCGCGCGCGCATGTCGGTGAACGCCGCGTGACCCGGGGTGTCGACAAAGCTGATCTTGTCGCCGCTTTCCATGGTCACCTGATAGGCGCCAATGTGCTGGGTGATGCCGCCGGCTTCGCCGCCCGCCACATCCGTGGTGCGCAGCGCGTCCAGCAACGAGGTCTTGCCGTGGTCGACGTGGCCCATGACGGTCACCACCGGGGGACGTTTGGCCAGATCGCCTTCGTCGTCGTCGCCCCCGCTCAGACCGGTTTCCACGTCCGCTTCGGAGACGCGCTGGAGATTGTGGCCGAATTCCTCGACGACCAGTTCGGCGGTGTCGGCGTCGATGACCTGGTTGATGGTCGCCATCACGCCCATCTTCATCAGTTCGCGGATCACGTCCACGCCGCGCTCCGCCATGCGATTGGCGAGTTCTTGCACGGTGATGGTTTCCGGCACCACCACATCGCGCACGATTTTCTTGCCTTCGGCGCGGGCTTGCTGTTGTTGCAGCTTTTCCTTCTCGCGCTTGCGCTTGACCGAAGCGAGCGAACGTTGACGTTCGCCATCGTCGCCAGCCAGCGCGGACGAAATGGTCAGCTTGCCCTGGCGGCGTTTTTCACCGCGGCCACGCGACGGTTGGGATTTGTTATCGCCACCTCCACCTTTGCCTTTCTTGGCTTTCTTCGCCGGTTTTTTGGTGTCTTCCGCAGCCGGAGGAGCGGGCGCAGGCTGCGGTTTGGGCACGGGTACGGGCGTGGGTTCCGGTTCCACCGGCTGGGCGGCCTCGGCTTCCTGGGCCTTTTGGCGTTCGGCTTCTTGGGCCGCGCGCTTGGCGGCTTCGGCTTCCTCGGCCTTGCGGCGTTCGGCCTCCTCGGCGGCGCGTTGGGCTTCCTCGGCCTTGCGCTTTTCTTCCTCGACGGCACGAACCTTGGCGTCCTCCAAGGCCTTGGCGCGGGCCTGGCGTTCGCTTTCGGTCAGGTTGTCGTCGTGCGCGGGCGGGGCCTTGGCGGCGTCGGCCTGGGCCGGCGCGGCTTCGCCGTTGCGCACCTGCGCCATCTTGCCGTTGGCGTCCTGAGCGTAGGTGCGTTTCTTCTTCACTTCCACCGCGACCATCTTGGAGCGGCCGTGCGAGAAGCTCTGCTTCACCGTACCGGCGTCAACAGTCTTCTTCAGCTCCAGCTTGCCCGGTTTCTTCAGGGTCAGCGGTTTCTTGCCGGTGTCGCCAGTGTCTTTCGTATCGCTCATATCTCTCCGTCTCGGGCCTCGCCCGAACTGGTCGACCCTAAGGAATCAACGCCTTGGGGTCCTTATTCTGCTCCGCCGGGGCCATCGGACCCATCGAGCGGCCGGTCCAGGACCCCTGCCAAACGGCTGGCGTCCCTTAAAAACGTTTGCGCCATCTTGCCCGGCCCGATCAACGCATGCACCGCGTTGTCGCGCCCGATGGCGTGGCCGATCTCCGCGGCCGTAAACAGCGCCACCACCGGAACGTCCGGGCTCAAGCGCGTGATCTTTTTGCGTCCATCATCGGCGCCGTCGGCGGCTTCGATGAGCGCGCCCCCAAGCTTCCCTGGGGGGGCCGATTTCAAGCTGGCGCGGACCTGATCGAAGCCCTGCACCAGTTGGCCGGCGCGCCGCGCCAAACCGATGCGGTCCAGGCAACGCTTCTTCAACTGCGCCGCCACGTCCTCGACCAAGGTCTCGGGCACCTGGGCCCGGGCTTTGGCCGCACGGGCGAACAAGCCCTTGGACGCGGCAGTTTTTAACATATCCAGCCGGGCGGACAACCATAAACCCCGGCCCGGCAGTTTCCCCGCCGCATCGAACACCACCCGGTCCCCCGGGCCGATGACGAAACGCAACATTTCGGTCTGCGGTTTCGTCTCGCCCGAAACGATGCATTTGCGTT
>JANQJR010000004.1 GCA_028281525.1 Magnetovibrio sp. | reverse complement strand
GGATGTTCGAAAGCCGGGCCGTGGCGTGGAGTGGAGAGTTCGTCTTCGCGCTGGGCTGGCTGGTGGTGGTGTTGTCGGTCGGCGCGATCAGTCTGTTGTGGATGATGATCAAACGCGGTGCGGCGTCCAAGGTGGCCAGCTTGTTTTACCTGACCCCGCCGGTCACCGCCGTGTTCGCTTGGATGATGTTCGGCGAAACCTTAGGGCTTATGGCGATCGGCGGCATGGTGGTCACGGTGGTGGGCGTAGCGATGGTGACGCGTGGCTAAATATTGTTGGAGCGGCGCGTCAACCGGTCCATCATGGGAGGCGGAGAAGGAGGCGACAATGGACGATATCATGGATGGGGGCATGCTCAACGCCACCATCGTGGAACTGGAAGCCACGCGGGCGATCGTCTATCGGCACATGAGCCCGACCCCGGCTTATACATGGCCGCTGCTGAATGCGCGAACAGGCTGCGAAGTCTGGGTCAAACACGAAAACCAAACGCCCGTCGGCGCGTTCAAGGTGCGCGGCGGCTTGGTCTATCTGACAGGGCTCAAAGCCACCCGGCCGGATATCCAAGGCGTCATCTCCGCAACGCGTGGCAACCACGGCCAAAGCCTGGCTTTCGCCGCTGCCAAGGTCGGCATGCAGGCGGTGATCGTGGTGCCCCGCGGCAACAGCCCCGATAAGAACCGCGCCATGGAAGCCTTGGGCGCGGAACTGATTGTACACGGCGACGACTTCCAAGAAGCGTTGGAGTTCACGCAGGGCTTGGCGGAGGAACGCGGTCTTTACATGATCGGTCCGTTCGAAAAGCCGTTGATGCGCGGCGTCGCCACATACGCGCTGGAGTTTTTCGAGCAAGCCGGAAATCTCGATGCCGTCTACGTGCCCATTGGTATGGGCTCCGGCATTTGTGGGTTGATCACGGTGCGCGACGCCTTGGGGCTGAAGACCGAAATCATCGGCGTCGTTGCCGAAAACGCACCGGCCTATGCGTTGTCGTTCGACAAGGGCGAAGTGGTCTCCACCAATTCCGCAGATACCTTGGCCGATGGCGTGGCCTGCCGGGTGCCGAGTCCCGAAGCCTTTGACATCATCAAAAACGGCGCGGCGCGCATCCTCACGGTGAGCGAGGATCAGATTTTGGACGCCATGGGATATTATTTTACCGACACCCACAACATCTGCGAGGGCGCGGCGGCGACGCCATTGGCGGGCTTGATGAAAGAACGCGATCTTATGGCGGGCAAAAAGGTTGGTGTGGTTTTGTCCGGCGGCAATGTCGACCGGGACGTATACGTGCGGGTGTTGCAACGGTTGGAGAGAGGGGCATGACCGAAGAACTGTTTCGCGAAGACAGCTACCTAAGAAGCTGCGAAGCCACCGTGACGGCGGTGACGGATGCGGGGGTGGTGTTGGACCGCACCGTCTTCTATCCCACCGGCGGCGGCCAGCCCGGCGACAGCGGCGTGTTGAAGACGGCGGGCGGGGACATTGCCGTGAGCGATACGCAAAAGGGCGAAGCGCCTGGGAGCATCGTTCACGTCCTGGCCGAAGGTGCGCCTCGTCTTTCCGTCGGCGACAAAGTGACAGCGGAAATCGATTGGCAGCGGCGCTTCAAGCACATGCGCATGCACACCGCATTGCATCTGCTGTGTGCCTTGGTGGACGGCCAGATCACCGGTGCGCAGGTGGGTGAAGCCAAAAGCCGCATCGATTTCAACATTCCCGAAAGCCCCGACAAGACGGCCCTGGGCGAAAGCCTGAAAGCTCTGGTCGGAGCCAACCATCCCGTTGTGCATGACTGGATCACGGATGAAGAGTTGGATGCACAGCCCGACTTGGTGCGTTCCATGTCGGTGTCGCCGCCGCGCGGCAGCGGGCGGGTGCGCACCATCAACGTCGAAGGCGTGGATTTCCAGCCTTGCGGTGGGACGCACGTGAAGTCCACCGGTGAAATCGGCCAAGTGGTGATCGGCAAGATCGAAAACAAGGGCAAGCAGAACCGCCGCATCAACATCCGCCTCGAGGAGTAAGTCGTGCCTCGGACGCTTCCTCTTTATCAAATCGACGCCTTCACCCGCGAACCCTTTTCAGGCAATCCGGCGGCGGTATGTCCGCTGGATGATTGGCTCGGCGACGAGGTGATGCAAAAGATCGCGGCGGAAAACAATCTGTCCGAAACCGCGTTCTTTGCGCCCGATGAGAATGGCGAAGCCGATTACAGGTTGCGTTGGTTCACTCCGAGCCGAGAGGTCGAGCTTTGCGGCCATGCCACGTTGGCGAGCGCTTGGGTGCTGTTCAATGAATTGGGCGTGGAGCGGGAAACCATTGTGTTCGCCACGCAAAAGGCCGGTTCGTTGAGCGTACGCCGGGGTGAGGGCGGTTTGTTGGTGATGGACTTTCCCGCCAATCCACCGCGTCCCACGCCGCACCATGAAAAGCTGGGTTTTGCGCTTGGCGGTGACAATCTCAAAAGTCCCGCGAAGGAATTTTACAGCGCGCCCAACACCATGCGCTTGGCGGTTCTGGGCAGCGCCCGGGACGTGATCGATCTCAAACCTCAGTTCTGGGCCGTTGCCGAAGCCGCGCCGGATGGCCTGATCGTTACCGCCCAGGGCGAAGAAAGCAGCGGCGTGGACTTCGTATCCCGGTATTTCGCGCCCGCCTGGGGCATAAATGAAGACCCCGTGACGGGCTCCGCGCACACCGTGCTTGCGCCCTATTGGGCGAAACGGTTGAAAAAAGACAGCTTCCACGCCCGCCAAGTTTCCAAGCGGGGCGGGGATGTCTTTTGTGAAATGGCGGGGGACCGGGTGCGGATTTCCGGCCACGCGGTCCTGTATCTGCAGGGAGAGATGCGCATCTAGGTCGTGTACTCGATTCTCTCATGCGAGCGGTTGGTTCCCCACTTTCTTATGTGTTAGGCTTGTGGAAAATTGGCCCAGAGGCAACCCCGAGGCTCAGCATGCGCGCCCACCATTTGATTGCGGCTTTCATTGTGGCGATGATTTTAGCGCTTGCAGCGCCGGCCGTTGCGCAGTTGCCCGGGGACGATTCTCATATTCAGCTCAAACACATTCTGGCTCCGGCTCTGACCAAACCGGGCGGTTTCACCACGCAACTGCGTCCTTTGACGCCGATCATGACCGTGCCCAAGGCCGAGCATGTGCCGTTGGTCTGCCAGCGTGCGCCACGCGCGGCGGAAGCCGTGCTGTATTATTTCCAGAGAAATCCCGCGCCCGTGGATAAGAAGCGCCGTGTCGATATCGACGCCTTGAAGAAGAAGGCCAAGACGATTGCGGCTTATGTGAACAGGGCTTTGGGCCAGAAAATGGTCAGCGAAGTGTACGTGGTCGAGGGCGGCAAAGCGCTTGGCCGCGGCGTTATGGCGCGCTTGCCGTTCGCCCAGACCCAGGGGTGCGGACGCGTCCTGGAACAATACGAAAAGCGCATGGAAGAGCTGTTGGGTCCCAAGAAGTAAGGCCTTGCCCCGTCGGGGATTGCGAACGCCGCGCCCACAAGATTTAGCGAAAGATTCCATTAACCATCAAACGGTAGTGTTATTCGAGTGATTCGAATACGATTCCGGTGGGGATTCGGCGCGCCCGTTGAGAACGTCTCGCGCCCGGACCGGAGAGGGAGCCAAAAGTGAACCGCAACAGCTTGCGTATTGCCACCGCCATTTTCGCGCTGACCGCATTGGCCGGTTGCGGCGCGCTCCAGGAAACGGGACTTTTCAGTCAGGATTTCTGGACCATTAACGTTGCACAGAACAACGTTCAAGCCGAACTTGGCCTTGCGGAACTGGCCAAAGGCAACAACGTTGAGGCTCAGGGGCATTTTGAAACCGCACTCAAGGCCAATCCCAACGACGCGTTGGCGCTTTATGGGCTGGCGGTGCTGTATCAAAACACGGGCCAGCCGATGCGCGCGCGCCAACTTTATGAAGCGATCCTGGCGTTGGACCCCAAACCTCAGGACGAATTGTTGGTGTGGGCGGACAAGCAGACCCAGCCGGTGGTTGATCTCGCCAACGTCAATTTACATTTGATGAACAGCGCGGCCGGTGCGCCGATGCCTGGGACGGCGATGATGGAAATGCCGGAGCCGGGAGGGTCCATGTCGCAAATGCCCCTGTCTATGACGCCGCCTATGACGTCGTCGTCCATGGGCGTGCCTTCGCCCACGCGCCGGGCTTATGGCGCACCGGGCATGGGGGCGGGAATGGAGCAGATGTTCAAGGACGAAGACTTGAACATCGTCGCTCGTTTTCAGACTCTGCGTGCGCTTTTGGACCAGGGCCTGATCACCCAGGATGAATTCGTGGTGCGCCGCCGGGTGAATGTCGGTGCGCTGTTGCCGTTGTCGTCTTCTCCGCCCGCCACCGGCTTGGATCGCCCGGTGCCCAGCGCGGAGCAGGTTTCGTCGCGCCTGCGCGCCATTGGGCGGGCTCTGGAAATGCGCGCGCTGTCGCCGGCGCAACATTCGGCGGAACGCTCCATGATTCTGGACGCCCTCATGCCGGCGGCGCCGGTGTCTCTGGAAACGGGTGCCATTGCGCCGCGCGGTTTGATGGAGGCTGCGGACTCCGTGCGCCGGTTGGAATTGTTGCAGGCGTCCGACTTGATCACCTCGGACGAGTACGCCAAGGAACGCGCCGCCATCGAAGCGGCTATGCAACCCGTTGCGCCGAAGCCTGGGGGCGCCGCGATGAGCACAGACGCGGTGCAGAAGATAGAGCCCGAAAAGCCTAAACTCAGCGGGTTCCAGCCGGCAGTCCATCTGGCTTCGTATCGCCAGCAGCGGGCTGCTGAACGGGGGTGGGCTGCGCTCAAGAAGCGCTTCGCATCGCAACTCGGGCGTTTGGAGCACCGCATCGAACGTGTCGACTTGGGGGGCGGGAAAGGCGTGTTCTACCGTCTTAAGGCCGGACCGTTGCCGTCGAATAACGCCGCTCAATCCTTGTGCCGCGAGCTTAAGGCCAAGCGCCAATACTGCGATCCCTCGACGATTAATTTCGGCTAGCCCCTTTTTCTCTAAGCTTCGCTAGAGCGCGATCGGCTTGATCTTGGTCACTTCATGAACAAGATTAAGTCGTGAATCGCCCTCTAAACATTTGATTAGAGACGGATTCACGTCTTAATCCGCATCGCTTTAGCGATTCAGATTAAGACGATCCGGCTCTAGGTCAGAAAAAGGAGGCTGCTGCACAACGAAGCTGTGCGGCCAGCTTAAATACCAGCCAGAATGTAAAAGAGAAAAGGCGCGCCACTTTTTATGTGAGAACTGAGCCGCCTAGTTCATAACCGGCGCAGCCCCGCCACGGGGAGAAACGGTCAGCGTCACCTTGGCGCCGACGCCTAAGGACGCCTTTTCGATCTGGATGGACAACACCCGGCCTGAACGCTCATAGGTCAGTACGCTGACCGGCGCACGCACGGAGGTGACCTCCAGCCAACCGAAGCCGGTCAATTCCTGCTTGTAGAAATCGAACATATCATCGCTGCCGTGATTGGTGCTGAGGCCCAATTGGCCGTACCAGGTTTCACCGCTGCCGAACACCAAGGTGCGGTTTGTGTCCATGCTCGCTTTGGTCGGCACCGGAATATCGGGGAAGCGGTTAAAGGCCTTCGCCGGTACCGCCGACGCAGCGCCTACCGACCCGCCCGCAGTTTGGGATTGGCTGTCCAGAGCTGCGCCTGTGCTGGTGCTGGGGGCGAGGCCGGTACCTTGCGCGCAGGCCGCCAACATCAGTGACGTTGCTGCAATTGCGAACGGATTCGGAAATTTCGGCTTCGTCATGGTCGGTATTCGTTCCCTACAATTACGAATCTTGTGGAAATCCCAGATCACAAAACCTATCTCATCAAAGCCGGATTATCCATGGCCCCAAGCCCTTGTTTTTCAAGGGGGGTAGGTCTATAATCATTGGCCTTGCGATCCCGAATCGGGGGGCGCAATCCAACAAAATGAAAATTCCGCAAGTTTTTGGAATTTTTAGGTTTGACAGGAGCGCGCTGGGGGCCTAAAAACCCCTCCGTCGCGACGGACAGGGGCTTCGCAAGCCGGGGCCCAAGTTGGTCGCGATTTTTGTCCCCA
>JANQJR010000043.1 GCA_028281525.1 Magnetovibrio sp. | reverse complement strand
GGCAAGCGCTGAACGGATCAGACCGTAAAACCGGTTGGGGCTGCGCGCCCCTTCGAACCGCCATCCCAGGTGTGCGTCGCACGCCCCACACGCCGCCATGCGCCAGGCGTACCCAGCGAACCATGTGGCCTCCGTGGTGGCCGGGCCAGAGGCCTTGGCACCGGGGGCGTCCGCGAAGCTCAACACGCGAAACTCGATCCCATGAGGATTGACGCAGAAATGTTCTCCCCGTCCATCGATACTGATAGCCCACTGCCGACGCGTCACCAGCGCCCCGCACTGGGCGCAGACCAATTGATCGTCGCCGCCGTCGAAGGGCTTTTGTCCGGTTTTGTTGTCGGGTGCGTGTTGCAACATCTTGCAAGTTTAGCACGCACCGCATGAGGCCCAGAGCATTACGTCCGGCAATTCACCCGGGTCACCAAGCCGCGCTCGCGCAAGGTCCGCCCGAAATCCACGTAATTGGACGGCGTCAGCTTGATGTCCGGCGCATAGGCCGGATCGGAAAAGGGCTGCACCGGCTCCAACCCCGGGAGGACCGACGTGATCAACCGCCCCCGCCGGTCGTTGCCCGCCGACATCATGCCCACCACTTGGCCCCGCTCATTGAACAACGGACCGCCGCTGGCTCCCCCCAAACTCAAACCGCCCTCTTGCTTCGGCGTCATGTCGCGCAGCGCCCACACATCGGCAATTTCCTTGCGCCGCTCAGACGCGCGCACCATGCGCGAACGCCCAATTAGCGTTACGTACCCCGCATGGGGGTCGCCGCCGGGATAACCGACGAAGTATCCCTTAGCGCCTTTTGGCACGGTTTGGTCGGAAATCACCAACCCCGGCATGCCGCCCGCACCATCCATAATGGCGACGTCGAGACCTTCCACCGGCCGCCAACTGTCGCTTGCTTGAAAGTCGAACTCTCCCGCGCGGCGCTCCCTGCCGATCAGAAGAAATTTACAGCCCTCGACCACATGGGTGGCCGTCAACCAATGTCCCCGGTCCGACAGGGCGAAGGCCGTCCCGGTATAGAGCCGGCCCGGCTTGTTTTGAGAGGCCGATATCTTCATATCCGGCAAGTCCGAACCCGCAACGCGAGGCGGCATGACCAGCGCCGAGCGCATGACCGCGGGGGTGCGCACTGAGGCCGGATTGGGGTCGAAAACCGCAAGGTACGCGGCCCGCCCCAACACGGCGGCGAACAGCACCAACATCAAAAAACGATCGATCCCACGCATGGATGGTTATCCGGAAATGGCCGCCGACAACAGCATGGCGAGCGAGACGTTGAAGCTGAACAACACCCAAGCCGCCGCCATCTCGCCGTTTTCGATGCGTTGCGACAGATCGCGCAACAGCAGGTGCGCGGCGACAAACGCCAGCATCTGCAGCACGACCACAATAAAGCCCCACAACAGGATATCCCATTCGTTGACGCTGGCCGCCAGGGAGAACGCCAACGGCATGGCCATGCCGATCACCACGCCGGACAGCGACAGCCCCGCCGCCTGATTGCCGTCGCGCACCAGTTGGAATTCGTGATGCGGCGTGATCTTGACGTAGGCGAACACGCCCAAAACGAACAAAGCGACGGTCAGGCTCAAATGCATGGCCAAAACCGGCAATCCGGTCTGAATGGTCTGTAAGATGGCGTCCATGAACGCATCCCCCCTCAGTTGTGGTTTTCGCTGCCCCAATCTATCAAGGCAGGCTAAGGGTTTCCACCGCTGGACGACCTAGAGCCGGATCGTCTTAATCTGAATCGCTAAAGCGATGCGGATTAAGACGTGAATCCGTCTCTCATCAAATGTTTAGAGGGCGATTCACGACTTAATCTTGTTCACAACGGGACCAAGATTAAGTCGATCGCGCTCTAGAAATTTCATGCGAATGGGCTGGAAATAACGATCGATTCAATCATATGATGTATACGGTATCCACCCTCGCGGGAGTACCCGACACCGAACGGCGTGAATGGACCACATATGGAAAGTCGCAGTTACAAAATTGGCGATACGATTTTTACAGAAGGCGCACGCGGAGAGCACGCCTACCTGATCAAATCCGGCGAAGTCAAAATCACCAAAACCGGCAAGGATGACTATCAGCGCACCATTGCGACGGTAAAAAAAGGGCAAATCATCGGCGAAATGGCTCTGATCGACGACGCGCCCCGCGCCGCGACCGCCATCGCGCTGGACAACACCGACGTGCTGGTGATTTCCAAGGAAGAATTCCAAAAGCGCCTGAGCAATTCCGACCAGGTCATCAGCCTGTTGCTGCAAACCTTCACCAACCGCTTGCGCCAACAGGCCCAACAGATCATCGAACTGACGGTTTAAAGTTCAGGTCCTAAACGTTTTGCCCCGAAACGTTTTGTGCCAGCGGACGGTACTTGCGCCGTTCGCCGCCCGGGGGCGCGTCATCACGCCGACGCCGGTCGGGGCCGAAAAAGCTGCCGGTTTTGATGAACTTGCGGTGGCGTTCGATGGTCGCCTTGATGCGCGCATACAACGCCTGGGCCGAAATCGGCTTGACCAGGTATTCGGTCATGCCCGCGTCGCGCGCTTCGCAGACGCGTTTATGTTCCGAATACGCCGTGATCACGATCACCGGAATGAACGGATTGCGGCTGGCCTCCGCGGAGCGCACCACGGACAAAAACTTCACGGCGTCCATGTCCGGGGCCCAATCCAACAGCACCAAGTCGAAATCATGCTTGCTGACGACCTCAACCCCTTCGCGGATGTTGGCGACCTTAACCACGTTGCGGATGCCCAACTGTCTCATGACGTCGCCCAATAGACGGCGCATGAACAATTGTTTTTCGACCACCAGAACCCTGAGTTCCGTGAGCACATAACCTTGCATGGCTTTCCCTCCCGCCGGAGGTATCCCTCCGATCAGATCCGACTGAACTCCTTTCCTGGATCTCATTGTTGGGCTTTAGGGGTAGGCTCCTAAGCCCGGCGCCGCATTCCGGATGCATAACATAATATTCACTCTACCTAAAATAGCAAGCGCCATCAATATCCATGACAGTCAAAAAATTAGCCTCCCACACCGCCATCAATCACTGCTAGAGTTGCGCCATGATCTACTTGCGCGGCCCTCATCTGTACATTCTCGCAGCCATCGCGGTGGCATCCTTCACCTCCGGCGCATCGGCAGCCGACAACACCATCCATTCGACGCGCGACGACCAATGCGGCGCGCAACTGCGCGCGGAATACGGCGCGTTTTTGAAGCGCATGCGAAGTATGAACTTCAAATCCGGCGCAGCGTCCGGCGGGAAAGAGGCCGCGAGGCTGCAAAAATGGCTGGAAAAAACGCACAAGGAAGTCGTCAAGCACGAACGCGATCACGCCAAAGCGCAAGGCAAGTACCACACCCACATCGAATACATGCACTACACCTGGATGAACAGAAAGTACGCCGTGGCCGGCTGCGCGTGGTGGAAGGGCAACATGCCCTTGGTGCAACGGCTCAAATCCGCACTCGCGCCCAAACAGCCTTCCTCTTATGACTTGGCCGCCGCCAAACAGATCAAGAAGCAAATCAAAATCAAGAAGGCCCGGGACGAGTGCCACAAAATCCGCAAGGCCAAGAAAAAAGCCCGCTGTCTTGAACCATACGGAAAATACAAGTGGCTCGACCGCGTGAAGCTACGCTGATCGTCACCCGATCCAACAAAAGCAAACGCCCCGGCCGATAACGGGCCGGGGCGTTTTTTGATTGGTACGCGCTATAGGATTCGAACCTATGACCTACTGATTAAAAGTCAGTTGCTCTACCAACTGAGCTAAGCGCGCGCAATGCCAGGGGCATAATTGTCTGGGACAAAGGCGGCCCCGAATCCGCGACGGGTTGGGGGCCGTGCGGGGCGGAACTTAAGGCGCTCAAGCGTCCCGGTCAAGCCCCCTTTTTGGGCGCGGGGCCTAGCGCCCGGGCCTTAAACGTTGTCCTCGACCCGCTTGATCACGCGCGCGGCCACGGCATCGGAAACAAAGTGGCGGATATCGCCGCCCAAACGCCCGATTTCCTTCACGAACCGGCTGGAAATGAACTGGTTCTTATCGGACGCCATCAAAAACGCCGTCTCCAACCCGGGGCGCAGGCGGGAGTTCATGCCCGCCATCTGGAATTCGTATTCGAAGTCTGACACCGCGCGCAAACCACGCACGATCACGTTCGCGCCGACATCGGACGCGAAGTCCACCAGCAGGTTGTCGAAGGGCCGCACCTCGATATCCACGCCGTTGCAGTTCCCGGCGGCCTTCAACTCTTCTTGGACCATCGACACGCGTTCATCCAGCGTGAACAGCGGCCCCTTGCCCGCATTGACCGCAACCGCGATGATCAGCTTGTCGACCAGCTTGGTGGCGCGGCAGATGATGTCCATATGCCCATTGGTGGGCGGATCAAACGTGCCGGGGTAGACGCCGATGCGCATCTTCGGTTCAGGTGTGGAATTCGACGTTTGGGAATTCGACATGGGGGGAGGTCTCCGTTAAGCGCCGTCCTGATCGCCGTCTTGTGCGTCCGTCTCATCGGTTTCGCCCGCTTCATCGCCTTCGCCATCCTCGGCCCCATCATCATCGGATAAGCGGGTGACGGACACTACGTGTTCGTCCTCTGCGGTCTTGAACAGTGTAACACCCTGGGTGTTGCGCCCGGCAATACGAATGTCCACGACCGTGGTGCGGATCAATTGTCCGCCATCGGACACCATCACCAACTGATCGGATTGTTCCACCGGGAACGAGGCGACCACGTTGCCGTTGCGCTTGTTGGTTTCGATGTTGGTGATGCCTTGCCCGCCACGGCCCGCGATGCGGTATTC
This sequence comes from Magnetovibrio sp., assembly GCA_028281525.1. Taxonomy (GTDB): domain Bacteria; phylum Pseudomonadota; class Alphaproteobacteria; order Rhodospirillales; family Magnetovibrionaceae; genus Magnetovibrio. Next base: position 56,899 of record JANQJR010000043.1, on the reverse strand, counting down.
ATACGCAGACGTCCGCTTGCCGAAGCCATTTTCGGTGATGGTCAGGATGAACTCTTCCTGGGCTTCCAGTTCAGTAAAGCGTTCTTCCGGCAAGTTCAACTGGGTGGGGTCGGTGATCAACTCTTCGCCGTCCCCTTCGCCGGATGCCGCGCGGCGGCGCGCGCTCTGCACCTTGAGGTACGCATCGCGCTCTTCCGTTTCGAAATCCACGTGGCGCACGATGGACATGGAAATCACCTCGTCGCCTTTGCCCAACTTCATGCCGCGCACGCCTGTGGATGCGCGGCTGGCGAACACGCGCACGCCCTTTTCATTGCCGCTGTCGTCCTTCTTGGACACCGGGAAGCGGATGCACTTGCCGTTCTTCGCCGCCAGCAGCACATCGTCTTGCTCGCTGCAAACCTGTACGCCGACCAGACGGTCGCCTTCGTCCAGCTTCATGGCGATCTTGCCGTTGGCCATGACGTTGGTGAAGTCCGAGAGCGCATTGCGCCGCACCCCGCCCGACGCGGTCGCGAACATCACGAACATCTGCCCCCAAGTGTCCTCGTCCTCGGGCAGGGGCATCATGGTGGAGATGGTTTCGCCCTGGTCCAGCGGCAACAGATTGACCATCGCCTGACCGCGCGCGGTCGGCGATCCCAACGGCAGCTTGTAGACCTTGAGCTTGTAGACCATGCCGGTGCTTGAGAAAAACAGCACCGGCGTGTGGGTGTTGACCACGAACACCTGGCTGACGAAATCCTCGTCGCGGGTCGACATGCCCGCGCGCCCCTTGCCGCCGCGCCGTTGGGCGCGATAGGTCGACAGCGGCACGCGCTTGATGTAGCCGGTGTTGGACACGGTCACGACCATGTCTTCGCGCTGGATCAGGTCTTCGATGTCGTGTTCGAACTCGGCCTCTTCCAAGGATGTGCGCCGCTCATTGGCGAACTGGTCGCGCATCTCCTCCAATTCGTCGGTGAGCACGCCGTAAAGCTTTTCGCGCGAACCGAGAATGGAAAGCAGTTCCTGGATTTCCTCGCCAAGCGCCCGGAGGTCTTCGGCGATCTTGTCGCGCTCCAACCCCGTTAAGCGGTGCAGGCGCAATTCCAAGATGCCGCGGGCCTGTGCTTCGGACAGTTTGTAGGTGCCGTCCTCGGACACTTGGCGGCCCGGCTCGTCGATCAGATCGATCAGTGGCTTGACGTCGCCCGCGGGCCAGTCGCGTGCCATCAATTCTTCGCGCGCGATTTGCGGATTGGCGGCGCCCCGGATCAACGCAATCACCTCGTCGATGTTGGCGACCGCGATGGCGAGCCCCACCAACAGGTGCGCCTTGTCGCGCGCCTTGCCCAACTCGAAAATGGTGCGCCGGCGGATAACCTCTTCGCGGAAGCTGACGAAGGCTTGAAGAATATCCTTCAGGTTCATCAACTGCGGACGGCCCTGATTGAGCGCCAGCATGTTGACGCCGAAACTGGTCTGCAGCGGCGTGAATTTGAACAACTGGTTCAAAACCACCTCCGCCATGGCGTCCTTCTTAACTTCGACCACCACGCGCACGCCGTGACGGTCCGATTCATCGCGGATGTCGGAAATGCCTTCGATCTTCTTGTCGCGTACGCATTCGGCCATGATTTCGACCATGCGCGCCTTGTTGACCTGATAGGGCACTTCGGTGATGACGATGGCCTCACGGCCTTTGGCTCGCTCTTCGATCTCGGTGCGGCCGCGCATGACGATGGAACCGCGCCCGGTGTGGAACGCCGAATGGATGCCTTGGCGGCCCATGATCAGCCCGCCGGTGGGAAAGTCCGGCGCCTTGACATGCTCCATCAGGCCGTCGATGGAGATGCCCGGATTTTCGATCAACGCCATGCAACCGTCCAGCACCTCGCCCAGATTGTGCGGCGGAATGTTGGTCGCCATGCCCACCGCGATACCACCCGCACCGTTGACCAACAGATTGGGAAAGCGCGCCGGAAGCACCGTCGGTTCGCGTTGGGTGTCGTCGTAGTTGGGTTGGAAGTCGACGGTGTCCTTGTCGATGTCGTCGATCAGCGCATGCGCGGACTTCGCCATACGCGCCTCGGTGTAACGCATCGCCGCCGCGCGGTCGCCGTCCATGGAGCCGAAATTGCCCTGCCCGTCGATCAGCGGCAAGCGTAGCGAGAAGTTCTGCGCCATGCGCACCATGGCGTCGTAGATCGCGCTGTCGCCGTGGGGGTGATACTTACCCATGACGTCACCGACGATGCGCGCCGACTTACGGTAGGGTTTGGTGGCGTCGTAGCCGTTCTCGTTCATCGCATGCACGATGCGCCGGTGCACCGGTTTCAAGCCGTCGCGCACATCGGGCAAAGCGCGGCTCACGATGACGCTCATGGCGTAATCGAGATAGGAGGATTTCATCTCCTCTTCGATGGCAACGGATTCGAATCCCTCCTCACGCGAGGGGGGTGGCGCGGACGATTCGGACGACAAAGAAAATTCCCTGTGAGTTCAATAGGTTATTATGGGCCAAAAGCGGCCCGTTCAGACCGCTTTCCGAGGCCTAAAATCTAGCATTTCGCCCCCCCGAAAACAACCAAATGACGGGATTATGACAGGCTTTTTTCGGGGGTGTTTGAGGGGGTGAAAAAACCGAGAAATCGCCCTATTTTCCAGCCACGAAAAAAGCCGGATGGCAAACCACCCGGCTTTCTCGAGTTGACTTCCAAATGGAAGCTTCCTCCCCCGAAACAGAAAACTAAAACGGAATTTCGTCGTCCAGATCGGCGCCCGGAGCCGGCCCCCCGCCGCCACCGAAATCGCCGCCGCCCGAACCACCGCCGGGGCCGCTGTCGAAACCACCGCCGCCGGAACCGCCGCCGCCGTCGCGGCTATCGAGCATGGTCATGGCGCAGTTGAAGCCCTGCAGCACCACTTCGGTGGAATACTTGTCCTGGCCACTTTGATCTTGCCACTTGCGCGTCTGCAACTGGCCTTCGATGTAAACTTTGGAGCCTTTGCGCAGGTACTGCTCGGCGATGTTGGCGAGGCCTTCATTGAAGATCACCACACGGTGCCATTCGGTTTTTTCGCGGCGCTCCCCAGTGTTGCGGTCCTTCCAACTCTCAGACGTGGCGACCGACATGTTGACGATCTTCTTGTTGTCCTGGGTATAGCGCACTTCCGGATCACGGCCCAAATTGCCGACCAAAATGACCTTGTTCACACTGCCTGCCATAGAATCCCCGCCTTTTGGAAATCGCTTTAAACATCCCGTTGAATATCCGAGAATCGCTGCCGAAACCTTACACGCAAAGCGCGCCAGTCTGCCACTGTTTTGTCATAAAGAACCGAAGCCGTAAACACGCCTTAGACGCGCGTGCTTTCAATAACCGAGACGATGCGCCCCAGCAGGGATTGGGGCGAAATGGGTTTGCCGAGAAAATCGTTTACGCCCGCTTCACGCGCCTCTTTCTGCAAACTGGTTTCGGTGTAGCCGGTCACCATAATAATCGGCACTTGGCTGTTATCGCACGAAAGCGCCCTGATCTGGCGCACGCACTCGACGCCGTCCATGCCCTCCATCTTCCAATCCAGGATCACCAAATCTGGCCGCGACACGGTCGTGTCACCCAGAAGCTCCAAGGCCTCAAGACCGTCTTGGGCCTCCTCCAACTTGGAGAAGCCCAAAGCCTGCAATATCGATCGAATCAGCGTGCGAAAATGCACGTTGTCCTCAACAATCAAGATGTTGATATCCGTAACTTCGACAGCGTTCATTCTGTTTCCACATCCCCCAAATGCTGCACAGCCATCACTCACACACTCCGTTATGCCGGCAGTGTATCTTTTTCAATCAAAGCCTTAAAGGAAAAACCTTAGCCCCAGCCATAGCCGTTTTCAAAGCAGGCCCAAAGCCTCCAGATCGGCCACAAGCTCAGCGGGTAAATCGGTTTGATGTGCAACTTTGGAATCGGGCGGCGCCTTGGCGGGGTCCAGATAGCGCCACCCCTGAAAGGCGCGGTGCGGCGTCGCACGGGTTGGCGCCAACTGCGGGTCGAGCACAATGGCGCACCGTCGGGTTCCTTCTTCGTCGTAGATTTCTTCAAACCCAAGCAGCTTCTGGCGCGCGCGGACAGCGCCCTTGATCACCCAGTATATCGAACCGCCGTCCAACAGCGCCTTTTGACGCCGGGGCACCATCCGGGTGATGTGGCGCGGATGGGGTGACAGCCCTTTGGTCACGTTCTGGGCGATGCGGTTTTGCTGCAACTGGGCCAAATGGTCGAAATCCTCCACCCCCACCGCCAATTTGATCATGTGCAGCATTGCGTCTCATTGCTCCAATTTCCGGTCTAGGTCGCGGATGAGGTTGATGTATATGAGCGTCAATCTCATCCATGAACGCACTCTAGCACATGGACGATGGGCGGATGCACGTCCTAGACGGAAACGCCAAAGTGATTTCACTTAAGACGATCCACCCCTAGGCCGTGTCCCCGACGTCCCGGATGCGCCGTTCTTGGCCCTGAAAAATGAGCTTGTGATGGCGCCGACGGTCGGGTCCGAAGAAGTTGTTGGACCGGATAAACGGACGCGGCCGTTCGACCAGGGCATGCAGGCGTAAAGCCAGGATTTTCGCCGACAGTGGCTTGGCGACGTAATCGTTCGCACCGGCATCGCGCGCCGCTATGATTTCGTCCAGGCTCGCATGGCCGGACATCACGATCACCGGCATGTAAGGGTCCACATTGTCTTCACCGGCGCGGATCATACGGGTCAGTTCCACACCGCCCATGGGCTCTATGCCTGCGTCGACGATCACCAGATCGCACGGTAAATCGTGCAGCATTTTCATGGCGCTCTCCCCGGTGCGCGCCTCGTAAACCTCGCTGACACCGATACCGCGCTGGAGGATGTCACGCAGAATTTCACGCAACTGGGAAAAGGGCTCGACGACCAATATACGCAATTTGGCGATATGCGCGTCATGCTGGAAAGGCATCGATCAGCTTCCCTCGCTGGAACAATCTGGTGGTGTTCATGAACTATTTTACCAAGGAATTTCCGCGCCGTCGTAATTGAAGAACCCACCGCTGTGGCTCAAATCCCCACGCGCCGCAATCACTTGGCGCATGCCCGCTACGCTGAAATCCGCATCGATCAGGCCCGCAGGACCGCCCATGTCTGTGCGCACCCAACCGGGATGCAGGATCAGCACGCCAATCCCTTGGCCCGCCAGATCGTGCGCCAAGCTTTTCATCACCGCGTTCACGGCGGCCTTGGAGGAACGGTAGATGTAGCTGCCCCCCGACGTGTTGTCCGCCATGGAGCCCATCTTGGAACTCAGCGTGGCGATGCATTTCAGCGCGGAAGCAGCAACATGCGGCGCGAAACATTGCGAAACTCGAAGCGGCGCCATGGCATTGGTGTACATCACATCGCGCCACACATTGAAATCCATTTCGTCCAGGCTGTAGCCTTTGGGGCCGTAAATCCCGGCGTTGTTGATCAGAACGTCGATGGCGGTGCCGTTTAAGGTTTCGGCCAGTTCCGCCACCGCATCGAAGTCATCGACGTCAAGCGCATGGACGTCCACCCCATCGATGGTCCTCAACCCATCCGCCCGGGCCGGGGCACGGCATGTGGCGATCACCTTCCAACCGTCGGCGGCGTATTGCCGCGCGAATTCGAGCCCCAAGCCACGGTTTGCGCCGGTAATCATCACAGTGGGCATATGCTGGTCCTTTCTCCGCAAGCTGAATGCCTAAAGCAAAAACACCGCGCCGAGCCCCAAAAACACCAAGAATCCGACCACGTCGGTGACGGTGGTGAGAAACACGCTGGACGCCACCGCCGGGTCGATCCCGCGCCGGTCCAGCGCAATGGGAATGATCGCGCCGAACAGACCCGCAACGATCATATTAACGATCATCGCCATGGCGATCACCAACCCGATCTCCGGCGAAGCGAACCACGCCCACGCCACACCGCCCATCAGCACCGCGAACACCACGCCGTTGACCCCGCCGACCAGAATCTCCTTGCCGATTTGGCGCAACGCATTGGTCGCGGTCAACTCTTTGGTCGCCAGAGCGCGCACCGCCACCGTCAGGGTCTGGGTGCCGGCGTTGCCGCCCATGGAGGCGACAATGGGCATCAGCACCGCCAACGCCACCACCTGTTCGATGGTGCCTTGGAAAAACCCGATCACGACGGATGCCAGGATCGCGGTCAAGAGGTTCACGAACAGCCAGGAAAAACGTTGCTTGGTGGTGTCCAGCGTCGCGGAATACAAGTCATCTTCGCGCACACCGCCCAAAGCCAAGATATCCTCTTCGGCTTCTTCGTCGATGATGTCGACGACGTCGTCGATGGTGATCATGCCGACCAGGCGGCCCTCATCCCCGACCACCGGAGCGGACACCAGGTCGCGCTGGCGAAACAGGAAGGCGACTTCTTCCTGATCCATGTCGACGGGAATCAGTTTCATGCGTTCGTGCATGATGTCGCTGACCGGCACCGGACGCTTGTGTTGCAAAAGCGTGCTCAGCGGGATGGTGCCCACCGGTTTGTGGCGCGGGTCCACGACGACGATGTCGTAAAAAACGTTGGGGGTCTCCCATTCGTCCTGTTCGGCGATCTCGCGCATGAAATCGATGGTTTCGCCCACCGACCAGAACTGCGGCACGGTCATGACGGCGCGCTGCATCAGACGGCCCGCGGTGTCCTCCTCAAAGGACAGCCCCTCTTCGATCAGGGTGCGCTCCGCCGCGGGAATGGCGTCGAGGACCTTCTGCTGCTCGTGGTCTTCCAGTTCGTCGACGATTTCCACCGCATCGTCGGTTTCCAGTTCGGCAACCACTTCGGCCACGGCGTCGAGGCCGACGATGTCCACCACCTCGTCGCGAACGGTTTCATCCAGTTCGGCGAAGAGATCGGCGTCCAACACGTCGCTGGTGGCTTCCAGCAGCGTTTTGCGCTGCTCGGGGCTCAAACGCTCGATCAGGTCGGCGGCGTCGGAAAAGTGCAGGGGTGCGACCAACTCGCGTAGAATCTGGACGTTATCGGCCTCGATGGCGTCGACGATGGTGTCAACCACATCGCCGTGCAAACCGTCATAAGTGTCGCTGGGATCCGTTGGGCTGTCCGGGTCGGACGCCCCGATCAGGCCGGACGGCGCACCGCCTTCGGTCTGGTCATCGTTGCGCTCATTCAGGTCCTGATCGCTCATCACGACCTCTCCTTCATCCCCTGCCCGTCAGTTATAGTCGTATAGCCGACAAGCCGGAACGAAAAAAGGGCCCGCCCAGAAATGATTGAGCGAGCCCTTTGATTTTGGTGCGGTCGAGAAGACTCGAACTTCCACGGGCGCAATGCCCACAGCGACCTCAACGCTGCGCGTCTACCAGTTCCGCCACGACCGCAAAGGTTTTCGGCAACCGATCGCCCATCGTCTTGGGCGTTGCCTGTGGGGGGTATAGCGAATACTGTCAGCCCAATCAAGCAAAGACGAAGCGATATCCGGATAGAAGAGCAAAATGGCGGATTTCCAGGACTTCCCGGCGGTCGAATGGCGCGTGAGCGACGCTCTGGTGGACTATGAGACCGCGCACGCCTTCATGGAGCGGCGCGTGGCCGAAATCCGCGCCGGGCACGCGGCTGAAATGGTGTGGCTGTTGGAGCACCCGCCGCTTTACACCGCAGGCACCAGCGCTGAGGCGTCCGACCTGCTGGACGGCGAGCGGTTTCCCGTGTTCGAGACCGGCCGCGGCGGGCAATACACCTACCACGGCCCCGGCCAGCGGGTGGCCTACGTCATGCTGGATTTGAAGCGTCACGGTTCGGACGTGCGCGCCTACGTGCACGACCTGGAAGAGTTGATGATCCGCACCCTCCAGGCCTTCGGCATCACCGGGGAGCGCCGCGAGGGGCGGGTCGGCATCTGGGTCGAGCGGGGTACGGGCAAAGAAGACAAAATCGGCGCCATCGGCGTGCGGGTGCGCAAATGGGTGAGCTTTCACGGGCTCGCCCTCAACGTCGCCCCGGATTTGAGCCACTTCGGCGGCATCGTGCCCTGCGGCGTCTCCGAGCACGGCGTCACGTCACTCAAGGCGTTGGGCGTCCACGCCCCTCTGCCCGACGTGGACCAGGTCCTGCGGCGCACGTTCGAAGCAGTCTTCGCGCGGCGGACCGTGGATATAGACTGAGTATCCTGCATGCGTGCATGGACGCGCACAAAAATCAAGCCTATCATAAAGGTTGGGGCGAAGTCGGGGCGTCGCGCATGCGTAAGTGTGCGAAAACGAAGGGTATGCGCCTGCTGTGCGCTTCACCTGGGGAGGGTCAATGATCCGGCGGATCGAAACGGCGCACATGCGCCTGGGCGACGTTGCGCGTGCTATCGCAGCGGCGAGGGCGGGTGTTTGGCTGCCCGCATATGCTCCCTTCCCGTTCCATCATACCTGCGTGCGGTTGCACACAACCGATGTGATGTAAGGACACCTCTCAGAGCATGGGCCGCAAACCGATCATTGTTATGTTTCTGGCGTTATCGCTGTTTTCCGTGATCGCGGTGTTCACGGTCATTAGCTTCTCAAGCCTGGGCGAACGCCACAACGTCGAAGTCAACCGCGCCCAAACGGAGCTTTGGGCGGTGGCGCAGGTGACCTTGGAACTGGAGCGCACGCTGCACATCCTTCGCATGTACGCTAACGGACACGGAAGCGCTTCGCATCACGACGCCATGCGGCGCTATGACATCCTCAGGGGCCGCATCGCGGCGATCTTGGAAACCCCGGGCATGGCGGAATTGCACGCTTTTGAGGACATTGCCGGCACGGTCAGCGAATTGCAAGGCACTCTGTCCGAATTGAAACCAGCCATAGAAGCCCTGGAACCCGGGGACCACACCGCCTTGAACCGCATCCACACCCAGTTGGGGCCGTTTTCGTCGCGCTTGAACGGCTTGGCGTCTTTGGTGATCACCAGCACCAACGATGCGACAGAGACCTACACGGAGGATGTGGAACAACGCACATTGGCGTTAGAATTTTCGATGATCGTGGTCATCGTCGGAGCACTTTTGATGGTCGCCTTGCTGATGAACGAGACCTTGCGGGCGCGCAGCCTGCTGACGCATGCGCAAACCTCAGAACAACGCGCCGAAGAAGCCAGCCAGGCCAAGTCCGCATTCCTTGCAAACATGAGCCACGAGCTGCGCACGCCACTCACCGGCATCATCGGTTTCTCCGGCATGATGGAGCAAGAAACCATGGGCCCTTTGCCGCCCAAGTACAAAGAATACGCCGGCGACATCGAAAAAAGCGGCAAGCACCTGTTGGACCTGATCAACGATATCCTCGACTTATCCAAAGCCGAAGCCAACAAGATCGAATTGGACGCCGACGTTTACCCGGTGAAAGAAATCATCCGTCAAGCCAACCGGCTGGTGGCCGGGCTTTTGGACACGTACAGCGTCCACGTCACGCTGGACATCGCGGAAGACCTGCCGGATTTCCGCATCGACCGACGGCGCGTGGTGCAATGCGTGGTGAACCTGCTGTCCAACGCGATCAAATTTTCGCATGGCGATACCCAGGTCACGCTCAACGCTGTGCAAACCGCGAACGGCGGCTTATCCATTACCATCACCGACCAAGGGGACGGCATGACCGCCGATGAGTTGAAGCTCGCCATGCAGCCGTTCGGACAAATCCGCCACGGACCCGAAATCCAACATGAACCCGGCACCGGCCTGGGCCTCCCCCTGGTCAAGCTGATGATGGAACTGCATGGCGGCACCTTGGAACTGACGTCGAAGCCGGGCAAGGGCACCACTGCGCGGTTGGTGTTCCCGCCGGACATTATGGTCAAACGTCAAACCGGCGATGGCGGCGGCGGCAATGGTGGGGCATTCATCTTTACGGGCGGTTAGGCTGACTTGAAAACCGATGAGGTTTACGGCGTTCTTGCATCTAGCCGACAAACAAATTCGCGCATACCATTGCCGTCCCACAATTGAGGACACAGCCTAGGATACACTGCCGCCCATGCCGGAGCCGTTCAAAAACCTTTTCAACGCCCACGTGATCGACGCCATGGCCGAACATTTGGGCCGCGTGCATCCGCCGTTCGACGCGGGCGGTTTCGCCACTGAAGCCCAACGCGGCCTCGAAAACCTGGAGCTGAAAGCGCGCGCCGCGCAGATCACCGATGCGCTGGAACGCTACCTGCCGGACGACTTTCCCCAAGCCGTGGCGGTGTTGACCGGCAGCTTGGACCCGGTGACGGATGCGCCTTTGGATGCGCTTCAAAGCGGTGCGACGAACCGGGGCATTCGCGGCTGGGCCGTGATGCCCATGGCCGATTACGTGGCGCGCCGGGGCCTAGGCGACGTGCCCCTGTCCCTGGACGCGTTGAAGGCCATGACGATGCGTTTCTCGTCCGAATTCGCCATCCGCCCATTTCTGATCCATCATCCACAAAACACGTTGCGGAAGCTGGCCGCTTGGCGGACAGACGAAAATGAACACGTGCGCCGCTTGGTCAGCGAAGGATCCCGCCCCCGACTGCCATGGGGCATTCAGCTCAAAGCCTTCATCCGGGATCCCGCACCGGTGCTCGATCTTTTGGAGGGGCTAAAGGACGATAGCTCCGAATATGTGCGCCGATCCGTGGCCAACAATCTCAACGACATTTCCAAGGACCATCCCGATGTCGCCGCCGCCACCGCACAGTCTTGGATGAAAGATGCGGATCAAAACCGCGAACGGCTTGTGCGCCACGCCATGCGTACCCTGATCAAGGCCGGACACGCGGATGCGCTCAAAGCGCTGGGCTACGGTAAACCCAAAGTGCGCCTCGAAAGCTTCGAGCTTTCTTCTGCCGAGATTGCCATGGGCGAGACACTCGCCTTCGATGTGGAGATCACATCCGCGGCCAAATCGACGCAGCCTTTGATCCTCGACTACGCCATCCACCATGTGCGCGCCAACGGGAAAACCAGTCCGAAGGTGTTCAAGTGGAAGACTCTGGAACTAGTGGGCGGCAAAACCTTCAACGCCAGTAAACGCCACGCCATCAAACCGGTGACAACACGGCGCTATTATGCAGGCACACACAGTGTGGAAATCTTGGTGAACGGTCAGTCTTTGGGCCGCAAGGATTTCAATTTAAAAACCGATTGAGCGTCATTGCGAGCGGCGAAACCGCGAAGCAATCCAGAAAACCATCTACGGCATGCTGCTGGATTGCTTCGTCTCTACGTTCCTCACAATGACACGAAGGGCGGGCTTAACGCGTCTCCAACAGCTCGAACCCGCTCTCGCCTGGCGGGTTGGTATCCGTGCGCTGGATATCCTTGACCTTCGCCAAGGGCGGGCCCTTGCGGCACTTGGCGATCATCGTCTCGACCTGCTCGGGCGTGCCACTGAACACCGCTTCCACCGTGCCATCCAAGCGGTTGCGCACCCATCCGCTCAACCCCAGCTCCAAAGCCGCCTTTTGCGTCCAGGCGCGATACCACACGCCTTGGACTCGGCCCGATATGATCACGTGCACAGCGCTCAAGACTTACGCCCCCCCATTACGCACCCCGGGGAGACAGATGGTGAAAGCCCTGCCACATGGGCTCGTCGCCCTTAAGCACCACTTCCTCGACCAGCAACATGTCCACCGGGCGCGGGCCGTCATTGAGGTAGTCGAGCATCTGGCGCACGTCCCCCTCCTCGCCCGCCAGCAGAATATCCATGGAATTGTCGGGGGCCGAACGCGCCCAACCGTCCAGGTGAAGTTTCGTGGCCTCCTCCACCAGCCAGCGCACGAACGCATCCGATTGCACCAAGCCGCGCGCATGCAGGCGCACGACCCTGTCGTGGTGCTGGAATTGCGGCTTGGGCATTTGGTGACGGCGAACCCGCTCCCGCTTGGAATCGGCCTGAGCGGGCCGAATCGCGCCCGGTTTACGGAATGGAACGACGTTATCGTTGTTCTTGTCGTCCGTCATCTAACCCCTTAATTTTCTTGTTACTCGAAGGACAGGATCACCTGGTCCACGGCCAAACTGTCGCCCGGCCCAGCGCTCACGTCTTTAATTGTACCGTCCTGCGCCGCGCGAAGCACGTTTTCCATTTTCATCGCTTCGATCACCGCCAGTTCTTCACCGGCCTTGACCTCCTGGCCGACTTCGACGGACACCGACAGCAACAAGCCCGGCATCGGCGACATCAGCAGCTTGGAGGTATCGGGCGGCAATTTCTCGGGCATATATTCGTAAAGCCGCGCCGCCGTTTCCGAGAGCACCCGGATGTCGGCCTGGGAGCCCGCGTGCAGCAAGCGGTAGCCCACCTCCAGCCTTTCGGCCTGGATGACGACTTCGCGCCCGGTCACGGTGCCTTCGAACACCACTTCGCCCAATTGCCAACCGCTGCGCACCTCGATGGCGTCCTTGGGGAACCCTTTGGCGGAGATGGTGACGTCGAAGCCGCCTTCCACTTGCACCACTTGCACCGGCAAGGCCTTCTTGCCCAGCATCACGATCCAGTTCTCAGACACCTGGCGTTCGTGTCCGTCCTGCTGGCCCGAGATGCTGGCCGCACGATCCTGATAGGCCATGTGCATGCTGGCGGCCACGGCAATCATGATCGATGGATCATCGTGTACCACATCGTCGAAGCTGAAACCGTCCGGGTATTCTTCGGCGATAAAGCCCGTGGACAAACGCCCCTCGATAAAGCGCGGATGATTCATCAAGGCCGACAGGAACGGAATGTTGTGTTGCACGCCGCGGATGTAATAGCCGTCCAAGGCATGGCTCATGGTCTTGATCGCCTGGTCGCGATCCGCCCCGTAGGTGATCAGCTTGGCGATCATCGGGTCGTAGTGCATGGAGATTTCGCCGCCTTCATAGACCCCGGTGTCGACGCGCACGCCCTCGCCCTCCGGCGCTTGGTAGCGGGTCAAACGGCCGATGGACGGCAGAAAATTGCGAAACGGGTCTTCGGCATAGACGCGCGATTCAATCGCCCAGCCGTCCAGTTTCACGTCGTCCTGGGTGATCGGCAGCACCTCGCCCGCGGCAACGCGGATCATCAACTCCACCAGATCCAGACCGGTGACCAACTCAGTCACCGGGTGTTCCACCTGCAGGCGGGTGTTCATTTCCAGGAAGTAAAAATTCTTTTCCTGGTCGACGATGAATTCCACCGTGCCCGCCGAGACGTATTTCACCGCTTTCGAAAGCGCCACGGCTTCTTCGCCCATGGCCTTGCGGGTGTCGGGATCGATGAACGGCGACGGCGCTTCTTCGATGACCTTCTGGTGGCGGCGCTGGATGGAGCATTCACGCTCGCCCAGATACACCACGTTGCCATGCTGGTCGGCCATCACCTGGATTTCGATGTGGCGCGGATTGACGATGAACTTTTCGATGAACACGCGGTCGTCGCCGAAGCTGGACTTGGCTTCGCGCACGGCAGAGACGAACGCTTCTTGGAGATCTTCGTCGTTTTCGCACACACGCATGCCCTTGCCTCCGCCGCCGGCGGAGGCCTTGAGCATCACCGGATAGCCGATGTCGTGCGCCACCTTCTTGGCTTCCTTGAAGTCCTTGAGCGCTTCGGTGTAACCCGGCACCGTGGAGACCTTGGCCTTTTCGGCGAGCTTCTTGGACTCGATCTTATCGCCCATGGCCTTGATCGCCAGCTCGTTGGGGCCGATGAAGGCGATACCCGCGCGCTTCAACTTGCGGCAGAACGCTGCATTTTCCGACAGAAAGCCGTAGCCCGGATGCACCGCTTCGGCCTTGGACTTCTTAATCACGTCGATGATCTTGTCGGCACGCAGGTAGCTCTCGGCGGAAGCCGCCGGGCCGATGCAATACGCTTCGTCCGCTTCCAAAACGTGCAAAGCATCGCGGTCCGCTTCGGAATAAACCGCAACGGTCTTGATGCCCATCTTCTTCGCACTGCGGATCACGCGGCACGCGATTTCGCCACGGTTGGCGATGAGAATCTTTTTGAACATCTTCGGCTTCTTCGCCGCGGTCTTCTTAGAGACGGCTTTTTTTGCCTGTGTCTTCTGAGCAGCAGCCTTCTTCGCGGGCGCTTTCTTGGAAGTTTTCTTCGCTGACTTTTGGGCGGACATATGGGAGGTCCCTTCTCAAATCTCAGTGCGCACCATGCAACCGGGCGCGGGTGGTGCATTTTAAGTTTTATGGTCGTCGAACATCGACATCACGTCTTTCGCCTTGGGCACGATGAAATAGCCACCGACAACCAGCACGATCAGGAACCACGGAACACCCGGGCTGTAGGTGATGTTGAGATAAACGGCCAGGTAGACGGCGGCGAAGAACGCCACCATCAAGCCGCCGAACCGGCCCAACACCTTCATCCTTTCTTTGTGCTTTTGCTCGTCCATGGCCATGTGACGCGCCTCCCCAGGCGATCCGCTTCCGCTTAGAGCGGAATGTTCCCATGCTTTTTCCACGGGTTTTCAACCTTCTTGTCCTTGAGCATGCGCAACGAGCGCGAGATGCGCACGCGGGTATTGTGCGGCATGATCACGTCGTCGATGAAACCGCGCTTGCCCGCGACGAACGGGTTGGCGAAGGCCTTGCGGTATTCTTCGGTGCGCTGCTCGATCTTGTCCGGATCACCCATGTCGGCGCGGAAAATGATTTCCACCGCGCCTTTCGGCCCCATCACCGCGATCTCCGCGCTGGGCCAGGCGAAATTGACGTCGCCGCGCAGGTGCTTGGAACTCATCACGTCATACGCACCGCCGTAGGCTTTGCGCGTGATGACGGTGACCTTCGGCACGGTGGCTTCGGTGAAGGCATACAGCAACTTCGCGCCGTGGGTGATGATGCCGCCGTGTTCCTGCGCGGTGCCGGGCAGGAAGCCCGGCACGTCGACGAAGGTCACGATGGGGATATTGAACGCGTCGCAGTAGCGCACGAAGCGGGCGGCCTTGAGCGAGCTGTCGATGTCCAGACACCCCGCCAGAACCATCGGCTGGTTGGCGACGACACCGACGGTGGAGCCTTCGATGCGTGCGAAGCCAATGATGATGTTGGCCGCATAGTTCGGCATCAGTTCGAAGAAATCGCCTTCGTCGACGACCTTTTCGATCAGCTCCTTCATATCGTAGGGCTTGTTGGGGTTGTCGGGGATCAGGGTGTCCAGCGACATCTCCACGCGGTCGGGGCTGTCGGGCGTCGGGCGCACCGGCGGCTTTTCTTTGTTGTTGGCGGGCAGGAAATCGATGAAACGGCGCAGATAAAGCAGCGCTTCGGCATCGTTGGTGAACGCATTGTGCGCCACGCCGGACTTCGCCGTGTGCGCCGACGCGCCGCCCAGTTCTTCCTGGGTGACCTCTTCGTGGGTCACGGTTTTGACGACATCCGGGCCGGTGACGAACATGTAGGACGTGTCTTCGACCATGAAGATGAAATCGGTCATGGCCGGGGAATACACCGCCCCACCCGCGCACGGGCCCATGATCACGGAAATCTGCGGGATCACGCCCGACGCCAACACGTTGCGGGTAAAGACTTCGGCATATCCCGCCAAGGAGTCAATGCCTTCCTGGATGCGCGCACCGCCGGAATCATTCAAGCCGATCACCGGTGCGCCGACTTTCATGGCTTGGTCCATGATCTTGGCGATCTTGTTGGCGTGGGCCTCGCTCAGCGATCCGCCGAACACGGTGAAATCCTGGCTGAAGACGAAAATCAAGCGGCCGTTGACGGTGCCGTAGCCGGTCACCACGCCGTCGCCGGGAATGGATTGCTTGTCCATGCCGAAGTCGGTGCAGCCGTGCTCCACGAACATGTCCCACTCTTCGAACGAGCCCGGATCGAGCAACAATTCAATGCGCTCGCGCGCGGTGAGTTTGCCTTTGGCGTGCTGGGTGTCGATACGCCGTTGTCCGCCGCCCATACGCGCTTGCTGACGGCGTTTGTCCAATTCTTCGATGATGTCGTGCACTGGATTTTCCCCGGGTCTCTCTGTGACAGGCTTATTGTTATGTATTTTTATTATTATGACGAGTTTTTTGCACTTGCGAAGTGCATTGTGCAAGGCAAAATTTACAAATCCGTCATTTCCTCAACTTAATCCACTTGATATAAGCACGCCATGGACAAAGCGCTCACAAAAATGGCCATCGAGATCGGGCCTCTGGTCCTGTTTTTCTTCGTCAATTCATCGCACGGCATCTTCATGGCCACGGGCGTGTTCATGGTCGCGGTGATGATCTCGCTGGCCATCTCTTATTTCTACATGGGCCACATCGCCACGTTGCCGGTGGTCACCGCCGTCGTGGTTTTGGTGTTTGGCGGGCTGACGCTTTATCTCGAAGACGAGCTGTTCATCAAACTCAAGCCGACCATCGTCAACACCATGTTCGGCGCGATCCTGTTCATCGGTTTGGCGTTCAAGAAAAGCTATCTGAAGTCGGTGCTGAGCAGCACGCTCGACATCGACGACGAAGGTTGGCGCATTTTGACGTGGCGCTGGGCCTGGTTTTTCCTCTTCCTCGCGGTGCTGAACGAGGTGGTGTGGCGCACGCAAAGCACGGATTTCTGGGTGAGTTTCAAGGTCTTCGCCATCATGCCGCTCACATTGCTGTTCAGCCTCACCCAATTGCCGGTGATCTTCCGCCACCAACTGCCGGAAGAAGAGGGGTCCGAGCAGGCTTGAGCCCCCTTTTTGTCGCTAATTTCAAACACGATCTCTTTTTCCCAACAGAGTTGAGGTAACTCCCCTTCGATCCTGACACTTAATCAGGGCTCCAAACAGCTCACATTACCGCAAGCGTTACACGCATTTAACTCCTGACAATGCACAATTATTACAAGATCATATCGTCATGCCACCACCTTAAAAATACCATCCCATAAAGACTCATGACCACTTGATATACCACCATTAAGTGAGATAAGTTTTCCTAAAACTTGTCTTCAACATATTGAAAGAGAGACAGCGATTAAGGTGCTAGCTGTTACGAGTGGAGGGGAAAAACAATGTTGGCATTATTTGTTATTGCTACCGCTGCAATGGTGTTTATGGCGGTGGGGCTTTACAGGGCAGATGTTCGACAAGACCACAACAGCTTCTTCTTCATGTCGCAAAAAGCAACAGCTTCGGATTACGCAAGCACCACTGTCGCATACAGCTTTCAAGTCGCAGTCACCATATATTTTATTTACTGGGGATTTACGTACGGATGGTCGAACTTCATCTTTATCATTACCTGGCTGCTCGGCATCATTGCGTTTTCAGCATTTGCACCCGTTCTTGCTCAATTCACAAAAAAGCATAGAACCCTTTTCGAACTGCTTTTCGGTGACAATGCCCGTTTAAAAATAATATCAGCCCTCATTTTTTCGGCCAGCTTATCGGGGCTGATCTACACTGAAATGTACTTTTCATCTCAGTTCCTCACGAGCGCTCTGATCAATGACAAACCGGAATTAAGCCGCGCAGACGCCTACTGGGCGGTATTCGCGCTGCTCATGATTCTCATGATGGCATACGCGGCGATTGGGGGCATGAAGAAGGTCGTCGCTACGGATAAAATGCAATTGTTTATATCCTATATCACCTCTTCTCTTCTCATTTGTTACGTCTTAGATCAGACAGTGATCGCGAACAGGCTCGATGCGCATGTCTTGCTGATCACGACAATAATTCTCTACGCAACAATCTTGCTGTGGCCTGTTGCATTGCGCGGCATCTATAAAGCGCTCTCAATCAATATATCCATCGAAATCCCGATACTTCCCAGTATCGGGGCTGCAATAGCACTTCTGATCTGTGTGTTGTTTTACCTCGGCCAAGAAGATATTGCTTCAACTGCGACAGGCAGCGTCATTCCGGGCCTACTGTCAATGTGGCGTGAGCCAAACGGCATCTGGCCAATTATTGGTTTTTCTCTTGCCAATATTCTTTGGCAGTTCAGTGACTACACAGCCTATCACCGTATTTCTATCCTGAAGAAAACGCAAAATGATGAAGCGAACTCTTCTTTTTTAAGAGCAAGCATATTGTCAACAGCGATCCCATCTCCGGCCACGTGGTCTATTGGAATCTTTTTGGGCATTGCGCTTCGTGTCTCAGGACTTATTGAGCCTGGTGCAGCGAACGTTTTTGACCAATTTGTTCAACTGGTCCTAAGTGGGGCCGAAAATGGCACCCTCATCCAGATTACTGTGCTGGTTTCACTCTCACTGTTCATCATCTCTGTACTCTACAGCACACTCGATTCAGGGGTGATCGCTATCGGCCAGATGGGCGCCATAGATTCCATTACCGGCGGCAAACTCAAAGCACGGTTCGCTTCCTTGTTCTTTGTTATCGTCATTATGCTTGCCATAGCCGCTGCACAAATCGCGGGGGGCATTGATGCGTTCGTACTTCTTGGCGCAGTCTATTCCTGGGGGCTGGTTTTTGCCCCCCCCATGTTGATGCGTATTTTTGTACCCTCAATACCTACCGTGTGGTTAATATCCGCGGTTCTTTTGGGTGCCGCCGTTGGCACGATCAATTCCTTCAACCCGTTTGGCTTGCCCTATCTTGCCACATTGGTGTTTCCGTCAATTTCTGCGATCTGCACTTCTTTTTTGGTTTGCCTAGTCGGCATGACAGCATCGCGCAAACCTCAATCAGAAACCGTCTAAGAGGAGGAGAAAGTGGAAAAGATAACCCAAGCACCACCTCCACCATCCATAGACCCCAGTAGCGTCATCGACCTGATCGTTTCACTTGCAAACGAGATAATAGGGGTTGCCCTTGCGGGGCAGCTCACTCCCTTCCTTATTGCTTTTCTAGCGTCAGCTGCGTCTTTTCTGGCTTTACGTGGCAAACTGACAAAGTTTGTTCACTCTGCGAATGGATGGTTGGGCAGCAATTATCTCTATATCCGGCCAAGCCACGACCTGCAGCAAGCCGCCATTTACAAAGACGGCAACCAATTGGTTGTTCAAACACAAATTTCTCGTTTCTATATCGAGGACGTGAAAGACGTAAATATTCTGATGCTTCAAATGATCACAACATGGGATTTGCTGAAGAGTCGAATCTACAACTGTACGTCCTGGAATAAGATCGTTTTCATTTTTCTCTCAACACTGTTCATCTCGATCGTCTTCATCTCGCTACCTCAGGCTTGGCAGTCCGATTGGCTATATATACTCGTATTGATGTGGCCTGGAGTGTGGCCTGGCGTTGTTCTGCTTTATCTAGAGCAGAGGGCAACAAATTGGCAGCGATTACAAATTCAAGCGTCAGAATTATCAGGATCAAAAGATTGGAACCACGTCGTCGAGCTCACCTGACCAAGGCACAAATCCAACTGCCTTTCATTGGTTCAGTTGTCGTAACTTCTCGGAGAAAGGACTTTATGTCCTCTTTGCATGAGAGCAAGGCGTTTGGGGTAGGTTATTCCTCACGAAATAAGAACTTTTCAAAGTCCTGGTTTTCAAACATTCGCCGTCTTGCAGAGGACTACAACAAACCTCTGCAAGTTACGATTGTTGACATTCCTTATGCTTACAATGATGCCTCTTTGCAGCAATTGTCGACCCCAACCGCTGGCATGCTAGAAAAAAACATAAAAATTGGCGATGAACGGGAAGCTATGGTTTACCGTGTGTTCGCACAATCCGACCCCGAATTCTTGCGCATACAAAGGTGGCCCGACTTTGACAGTCGGCAGAATGTAAAATCCTTTCGCAAGGAATTAAAATCAGCATTCGAAACGTCCCCTTTGTTTCGCTCTGAAATTCTTGGCTACGTATCCGAATGGGGCGGAATCAACAGTCAAGATGCTCAAGAACTTTCCGCATCTTTCATCATTGAAGAGCTCGCTGTATTTTGCTGGATTTATTACGTTCAAGAGGTGTCTGTTGATCTCTATCCTGGAAAGATGTTCCCCTTTTTCTGGGATTTGGAAACTGGGTATTGGAAACGGGACCTTCCCAATTTATCTTCGGTCGCAAATGGTAAAGAGATGGTTTTCATCTCGACCATGTCGGACGTTTCATGAAAAACGCATAACTAAACAAGTCTAACTGTCCCGCACACTTCGGAACCTTGCTAACCCCAAGCGTCACACAGAAGGTCCAACGCATTGCTTCGCAGTCCTGCATTGATCGCAATCTGGTGGTGGTAACTCCAATAATGGGACATTCCTCAGATGATGCATTTTTGAGCACCATTCCCGCCATGATTAAAATTTATGCGATTTTTGGCTGCGCCACGGCAAAAACCCTTTAAAATCCCCTGATTCCCAACCGGCTCAGCCCTCGTTGAGCTGGCATGTGCGTTGCGTAAATGGGTATGCCCCCAACCCAGGAGACAGCTCTGCATGAGCGACCCCCAAAACAACCAAGACCAAGATACGGAAGACCTGCCGGAAGACTTCGCAAATTTTTACGACGAACTGGTGCAGCCCAACGGCCAGCCTCATCCGGGCATGGAGCAACTGGCGGACTGGATGGTCAAGGCGCCCCGCGACATGCTCAAGGTCCGCCAGACCGAAGCCGAAGCCTTGTTTCGGCGCATCGGCATCACGTTTGCGGTCTACGGCGAAGGCGGCGACCCGGAGCGCCTGATCCCGTTTGACATCATCCCCCGCCTGTTGCTGGCCAAGGAATGGGCGTTTATGGCGCGTGGGTTGGAGCAGCGGGTCCGTGCGCTCAACATGTTCATGCACGATGTCTATCACGAACGCGAGATCATCCGCGCGGGGCTCGTGCCCGAACATTTGGTGTTGCAGAACAAATCTTTCTTGCCGGAAATGCGCGGCGTGTCTGTTCCCGGCGGCATCTACACCCACGTCGCCGGGATCGATCTGGTGCGCACCGGGGCGGTGGATTTTTACGTCCTGGAAGACAACACCCGCACGCCGTCCGGCGTATCCTACATGCTGCAGAACCGCGAAGTGATGATGCGTCTGTTCCCCGACCTGTTCAGCCGCCACCAAGTCGCGCCGGTGGAACGCTATCCAGATGAATTGCTCGCGAGTCTCAAATCCGTCGCGCCGCCGTCGTGCGAAGGCGATCCCACGGTGGTTGTTCTGTCGCCGGGCCTCTACAACGCCGCTTATTACGAACACACGTTCCTCGCCGACAAGATGGGCGTGGAACTGGTCGAGGGCCAAGACCTGTTCGTCAAGGACAACACGGTGTTCATGCGCACCACCCAAGGCCCGCAGCGGGTCGACGTGATCTACCGGCGCATCGACGACGACTTCCTCGACCCGCTGGCGTTCCGTTCCGACAGCGCCTTGGGCGTGCCCGGCATCATGAACGTGTACCGCGCGGGCGGCGTGACGCTCACCAACGCGGTGGGCGGCGGCATCGCCGACGACAAGGCCATCTACATGTACGTGCCGAAGATGATCCGTTTTTATCTGGGTGAGGAGCCGATCCTGAAGAACGTGCCGACCTTTTGGTGCGCACGCAACGACGATTACAAATACGTCTTGGAACACTTGGACGAACTGGTGGTCAAGGAGGTCGCGGGCTTCGGCGGTTACGGCATGCTGGTGGGCCCGGCGTCGACCCAAGAGGAACGCGAAGCTTATGCACAGCGCATCAAGGCGGACCCCGACGACTTCATCGCCCAGCCGACCTTGGCGCTGTCCACCACGCCAACCTTCGTTTCTGACGGCTATGCCCCCCGCCATGTGGACCTGAGACCTTTCGTCCTGGTCGGCGCAGACAAGGTCCGTCTGGTGCCGGGCGGGTTGACCCGCGTCGCCATGAACCAAGGCTCGCTGGTGGTCAACTCGTCCCAGGGCGGCGGCACCAAGGACACCTGGGTTCTGGAAGACGCTTTCAGGCATAATGGAGGGGCGTCATGCTGAGCCGCACCGCAGCCAGCCTGTATTGGATGGGCCGCTATATGGAACGCGCGGAGAATCTGGCGCGTATCCTCGAAGTCGGCTACCGCATGAGCCAGATGCCCGACCTGGAAGGCGGCGGCACGCGCAACGAATGGCCGTCATCCGCCGTCGCCGCCGCGGGTGAAGCGGGCCTGCTGAAAAAGCACGGCGAAGCCAATCTGGAAACGGTGATCAGCTACATTGCGTTGGACGCGGACAACCCGTCGTCCATCCACGCGTGTTTGAAGACCGCGCGCACCAATGCAAGGGCGGTGCGCACGGCGTTGACCAACGAAATGTGGGAAAGCCTTAACGACACCTGGCTTGAATTCAGCGGGCAGTGGCTCAAATCCTTGAACAAGGACAACCTGCTTCCGTTCCTGGATTGGGTGAAGACCCGCTCCACGCTGTTTCGTGGCGCCATGTTGGGCACCATGCTGCGCGACGAAGCGTACCACTTCATCAATGTCGGCGGGTTCTTGGAGCGCACGGACAACACCGCGCGCATCCTCGACGTGAAGTTTCACGTGCTGTTGCCGGAAGGCCAGATGATCGGCGGCTCGGTCGACTATTACCAATGGGCGACCGTACTGCGTTCCGTGTCCGCGCTGGGGTCGTACCACTGGGTCTACCGCGACGCCATCGAACCGTGGAAGGTGGCGGAACTTTTGATCCTGAGACACGAGATGCCGCGCTCCCTGGTCTACACCTTGAGCCAAGTGGACCGCTATTTGGGCACCATCGCACGGAACCATGGCCAGCGCTACGACTGCCAACGTTTGGCGGGTAAGATGCATGCGGAACTGGACTACGCCAAGATCCAAGACATCTATCAAGCGGGCCTGCACGAATACCTGACCAAATTCCTGGAACGCAATAGCGCGCTGGGTCAGGAAATCGCCAAAAATTTTCATTTCTATCTGTAAGGCGGGAAAGCCGAAGAGATGCACATCACCATCGACCACGAAACCGTCTACACCTATGAGCAGCCTGTCAGCTATTCAATCCAGAGCCTGCGCTTGACCCCGCAGCCCTTCGACGGGCAAATCGTGCGCAACTGGTCGGTCGAAGCCCCGCGTGCGGGCCTGTTGCACGCCTTTTCCGACAGTTTCGGCAACGTCACCCACACTCTGGTCATTGACAGACTGCACGAAGAAGTGCGCATCCGGGTGCGCGGCCGTGTCGAAACCCTGAACACCAACGGTGTGGTCAGCGGCACCGTTGAGCCCTTCCCGCCCATCTTCTATTTGCGCGAAACCGATCAGACCAAGCCTGACGGCGCAATCCGTGCGTTGGCCCGGGTGGCGCAATCGGACTGCGATGGAGAGCTGGATATGTTGCACCGCCTGATGGGTTCGATTCGCGACGCCATCGACTACCAGACCGGTGAAACGCATGTCATGACCACCGCCATCGAAGCGCTGACCAACGGGCGCGGCGTATGCCAGGACCATGCCCATGTGTTCATCGCGGCGGCGCGCTCCATCGGCATCCCGGCGCGCTACGTATCGGGTTATCTGCTGCATTCCGAAGCCGGCGCGGAGAGCGAGGCCGCGCATGCGTGGGCGGAAGCGTTGGTGACTGACCTCGGCTGGGTCGCATTTGACGTTGCCAATCGCGTTTCGGCGACGGATCATTATGTTCGAGTCGGCGTCGGCCTGGATTATCAGGAAGCCTCGCCGGTTCGCGGTATGCGCCGCGGCGGCGGGGATGAGGCCCTGGCCGTCAGCGTGCGGGTCGCACAATCCGGGGGAGCTCAACAATAATCGCCTTCCCCGCGAACGAGGGGGGTGAGCGCTTGCAGTACGGGCGTATTGTCGGAAAAGACGAGAGACTGAAAATGACCTATTGCGTCGGTTTGTACTTGGACGAAGGCTTGGTGATGCTCGCCGACACGCGCACCAACGCAGGCGTGGACAACATCTCCACCTACTCCAAGACCTACACCTGGGAACAGGAAGGTGAGCGCACCATCGTGCTGATGGCTGCGGGCAACCTGGCCATCACGCAATCGGTGGTGAACATGCTAGAGGAAGGCCTGCCCCTGGAAGACAACGACGACGGCGCACCTGAAACCATGATGACCGTGCCCACCATGTTTCAGGCCGCACGGTTGGTGGGCCGCGCCGTGCGCCAAGTCCACTCTGAGGACGCCGAAGCGATGAGGGCGCAGGACACCCCGTTTTCCGCCTCGTTCCTGTTGGGTGGACAACTTAAAGGCCGCACATTGCGCCTGTTCGAGGTGTATGCGGCGGGCAACTTCATCAACGCCACCCCGGACACACCGTTCTTGCAAATCGGCGAACACAAATACGGCAAGCCGATTTTGGACCGGGTGCTGTGTTACGACGCAACCACGTTGATGGACGGCGTGAAACTGGCGTTGCTGTCGATGGATTCCACTGTGCGCTCAAACTTGTCCGTGGGCTTTCCACTGGACTTGGTCATTATGCGCAAAGACACGCAAACCATCGACTTGAAGACCAGGATCTATGAAAACGATCCGTATTTCGAACAACTGTCCAACACATGGTCGGATGCACTGCGCAACGCCTACCTGACCCTGCCCCCGCCCGACTGGATGTAATCAGCATGCGCACACAAAAAGGGCGACGCCCCGGAAGGGCTGCCCTTTTGTTTTTTTGGGTACGTTTGATTTAAGCTGCTTTGACGTTTTGCAAGAAGCTTTCCACTTCCCGGCGCAAGCTTTCCGCCCGATCACCCATGGCGCTGGCGGCTTCCAACACGACCCCAGCGGCTTCGCCGGTTTCTTCCGCCGCCGAGCTCACGCCCGCGACATTGCTGTCCACTTCGGTGGTGCCCTTGGCGGCTTCCTGAACGTTGCGCGCGATATCCTGAGTGGTCGCGCCCTGCTCTTCCATGGCGGCAGCGATGGTCGCGGCGATTTCATTGACTTCTTCAATGATCGAGCTGACGCCTTTCATGGACTCCACGGCATCGCCGGTCGCCGCCTGCATGGATTGAATCTGGGCGGAGATTTCCTCCGTCGCCTTGGCCGTTTGGTTGGCCAAGTTCTTCACTTCCGAGGCCACCACCGCGAAGCCCTTGCCCGCCTCTCCGGCGCGCGCGGCTTCGATGGTTGCGTTCAGCGCCAACAGATTGGTCTGGTCCGCAATATCGGTGATCAGGGCCACCACTTCGCCGATCTTGTCGGCGGCGGCGGCCAAACCCAGAACCTTGTCGTTGCTGACTTTGGCTTCCTCCATCGCCCGTCCGGCGATTTGCGCGGAACGGCTCACCTGCTGGTTGACCTCCTGGATCGATGCGGACAGCTCTTCGGAAGCGCTCGCCACCGTTTGCACGTTGGCGGAGGCCTGGGTCGACGCCGCAGCCGCCGCCTGGCTTTGTTGACTGGTTTGCGCCGCGGTCGACGACATGTTTTCCGCCGTTTGGCGCATGGAGCCGGACGATCCGGTCAGATCACCCAAAGCGGCGCCGATGGCGTTGTCAAAATTGCTCAGCAATTCGTCGATGCTTTTTTGGCGCGCTTCCTTTTCGGCTTGCTCCTTGCGTTGCTGCTCGGCCAGACGTTCGACTTCCAGGGCGTTGTCCTTGAACACCTGAAGGCCATTCGCCATGTCACCGATTTCATCGTTGCCCGCTTCGGGAATGTCGATGTCATTGTGGCCGTTGGCCAGTTCCATCATCACACCGACCATACCGCGCAATGGACGGGACAACTTAAAGACGGCGAACCATCCGGCAATGCCCGACAAAACAATAAAGGCGATCGCCACGCCGACATAACTCATCAAAGCCGTCGCCTCGACCTGGTCGTTCGCCGCCTCGCGGTTGGCATGGGTTTTCGCCGCAAACGCCTTCCCGGTACTGATCAGCATCTCCGCCAGAATGCCCGACGATTTTGAAACGTTGGCGTTCAACGCGCCTAAACGCGCGGCCTCCTCGAACAGGAAATTGGTTTGCGCCGCTTCGAGGTTGCCGGCCCCGATCAAGGCGATGGTGCGGTCATTGGCCTCGGCGAAAATACCGAACAACCGCGATAAATTACCTGAGGCCCGGATGACGAAGTTTATACGCTTTAAGTCCAGCTCGGACTGTTCACCGCTCAGCAACTCCGCGTCGTCCAAAGCCGCCTTCAACGCTTCGGCGCTCTCGAACAAATGCGCGGCTTTTTCCGCCGTATCCGTGCGCGCCTTCAAAACAGCATCGGCCGCGGATACATTGCCGGTCAACAGCAAGCGCTGGTGGGCGTCTTTGAGTTTGCCAAACGCCAGCACGACATCAAGCATATGCTCCTCGACCAACCGCGCTTTTTCCGCGATCGTTTCTTCTTGCAGAATTTCCCGCTCGATGCTCTCAAGCGTGCGCTCGAAAAGCCCGGATGTGTTGGTCGCCAACGCCACATTGAGCACGGCGAAAATCACGATCGGAACAACCGCCAGCGCCACCACACGTCCGGCGACACCGGACAGCATGCCGCGGTTTGCGGTATCGATTTGAGCGTTCATAGCGCGCCCTCCTTCATCACCTGCACATAGCTCATGGCGATTTCGAGTTGCTCATACACGTTGCCCGGCGTTTTACCGGATTGCGGCGGGATCACCGGGGTCGGCTGCTTTGCCCCCGACGACACTTTCAACGATGACAACTCGGCCAAAATGGTGTTGAGCATTTCCAGGACGTCTGCGGGCACCAACTTGCCTTCTTTCTTAGGGGGAACAGCAATGCCGCCCGCGACCTCGAACGCCTCGCTCTGTTCGACCAAGCCCTTCAAGGCGACCAGCACATCATGGCCATGTGCGTAGACGTCCGGCGGTTTTTTGGATGAAAAATCGCCGCTCACTTGCGCGGGAGCTGTCGAGCCCACGGATGCATGAATCTGCTTCACATCCGATACAATCGCCAAGGCCAAACGATAGACATCGTTCGGCACGATGGCTGGAATATCCAGCCGGTCGATCATGGCGCTGGCCTGCAGCATGCGGGCGTAGACGTCGGACGGTGTCTTGCCATCTTGCAAGGACGCTTTCTTGGCCGTCTTCGTGATCTTGAATACGGGGCGCAAGTCGCGCACTTCCTTGAGAATGCGATCCACCTGTGTTTTCACGTCGGCAGGTGTGATTTCGCGTATCGGCAACGGGGCGATCGGACCCATGGTCAGACCGTTGATTTGTTTCAGAACCGAGATTTTGCGCAAGACCTCTTGCGCGCCTTGGATCACATGGCGCGGCCGCTTGTTGTTGGCCGGAATCATGGCGACATCGGCATTCGAAAAGTTCGCGTCGAGCAACAGCTCCAACTCATACACCACATTGTCCACCACTTGATAAACATGCGATGGCGTAATTTTTTCCGCCGCTTGCGCCGGATGCAGCACAAACATGCTCGCGACAATACCAAGGGCGCACAGTATGCGTTTCATGGGCATGAACCTCCTCTGACATCGGCGCTCGACACCCGTTCCAGCGCCACCGTATTCCCATTCCGCCAAGCCTTACCCATTAACACCCGGCTTTTGCGTAATAAATTTATGTGCATCTGACCCATTTCTCATACAAAAATGTAGTTTAACCACACAAGTTCACCAACTGAGCATTGGTATGCTCAGTTACTTCTTTCGTTCAATATATGAGGAGGTTACGAATTATCGCAAAGAGTATCTATGACGCAACCATGACTATCATCGGTTGAGCAAACTCAGAAACGTGACCGCATGGTGCAACTCTTCACGGATTTTATCGCGCCGCGCCATGGCCTCCGCGTCTTCGCCCCAGCGTTCGATCTGGTGATCTTCGTCCAGATGGCACACCTTGAACGCTTGGGCCCCGTCCAGCGCGCCCGCATACATGGCGAAACCGACGACGATGGAACCCGCCACGCCGACCATTTCCGCCAACGCCGTCAACTGCCAATCGTCCATCTCCGACATGGCCGCAGCGAAACCGGTTTTGGCGCTGTCGTCCTGGGTCGCGGGCAGCACGCCTTCGACCACGTTCAGTTTCGCACCGAACGTTTCTTCCGCCCAATCCAACAAAGGCTGCCAGACCTCGGCTTGACGCTGCACCAATTCCGGAGGCTGCGATGCGCGGTAGCACAGCAAGTCGGTATCGACGTAGCGCAACAAGCCGTCGATCAGGCTGCCCCGCACCGCCGGCACCCGGTCGATGGCGGTGCCCGCCAACTGCATCAGCGGCATGGACTGGGGATTGACCTCGTCACCTTGCGCGTCCCATTCCGCCGCAATCGCTTCCGCCAAAGCCTTAGTCGGCAACACCAATGTTTTACCTGCGGGCGTTTTGATGGCGCGCCCGTCCAAGGTGACGCTAAAAGCGCCATCCGCATTGACGGTTGCGGCTTCTTTGTAAAATCGTTTGGTCATGGGCACTGTAATCTAGAAGAGTTTCTCCAGCCCCTTGCCGAAATTCTCCAAATCCTGCTTCACGTCACCGGTGGACGTGCTGGGAATGTCGTCCGGTTTTGCAGCCGGTTCGTTCTCGGGCTGGGCGGTGGGTTCGGGTGTGGCCGTGGTCTTACCTCCACTGAGTGCTTGGATGCAAGGGTCATCCTTGGCGGCCGCGGCCTTTTTTTCTTTGTCCGTTTCCAGCAACGACACGGTCCCCTTCAACAAATCGCCGATCAATTCCGCCGGCGCCTTGACGATGTTTTCCACGGTGCCGACCACCGCCTCGCCGGGGTTGACCTTGATGTCCGGTTTCACAAACGTGCCTTTGATGTGTATCGGCACGGCGAAGCTGGCAAGACTGGCCTGCTTCGCATGCGTGTGCACGGTCATGTTCAAAGTTTCTTTCGCCATGTCGACGTCGCCCGTGATCCGCACCAACACGCCGGTGGTGTCCAGCATCACGGTCTCGGCGGTCCCCACCCCGTTCTTGAACGGCAGCTTCGCCACCATGCAGGTGATCTTGCCGGCGTCCTGGTTTTTCGCCCAGGGGAAGATAGAGCCGATGCCTTCGGTCAGTTCAGTAAACACCTTGTCATGGATTTCGCCGTTACGCCCGATCACGTTGGAATAGCCGTTCAAACTCGCGGCGATCTCCTGGGTGGACAAGCCGCTGGCCTTCATATCCATCTCGCCATCGAGCTTGAGACTGACGATGCGCCCTTGCCCAGCCAACGCCGCCAAGGCGCCGGCTTCCACATCCCGGAAGGACACATGTGCATCGACCTGAGGCGTTTTCTTGGACGCATCGACCACGCCGCGCGCGCTAATACGCCCGGAATCCAGCGTAGCGGAGAGCGGCGTGAACGTCAGCTTGCCATCCTTCAACGTCATATTGGCGTGCACGTTCGTCATGCGCAGCGGCTCTGCCGTGATGCGCTTGGCGGTGTAACGCACGTCGGCGTTGAGCGTCTTGAGCGTGCCGAGCGGCAACGGGTCTGAAGTGAAGATTTTGGCGGCCGGCGTCTTGTCCTTATCCTCGACGCCCTCATCCTTGGCGCCTTGAAGTCCGGCCAATTCCTTAAGGTACAAAACATTGGAAGAAAGCTTGGCGTTGAGGTCCGGCACCTTTCCGCTTAGGTCTAAATCGGCGCTGCCTGAAAAGTCGGAGTTTCCGGCTTGCACGTCCAAGCCCTTCAATACGTAAGCCGTGCCCCCACCGGTGACGTTTGCACGCACCTCGATGCCATTCAGGGTGGGAAACTCAACCCCGACCAAGCGCCCGACAATACCCGTGTCCTTGGCCGTGGCGTGAACGCGTGCATCCACCACCATACCCTGGCGTGGCTGTTCAACGCTGCCCGTCACTTCGGCGCTGAGCCCCGGACCGGTCATTTTCATACTCACCGGGAATGGGTCGCCTTCGCTGCCCACCAGCTGGGCGAGCGAACCGAGCACCACATCGATATCCAACGGTACGCCATTCAACTTGGCTTCCAGATGTCCCTTGAGCGGACTATCCTTATCCGCGGCGCTGAAGTCGGCGAGATCGATCGCACCCGCCACTTCCGACTGCGTCGCACCGTCAATGTAGGTCACCCGCACGTTTTCCAGGCGCACGTCTTCAATCTGCGGATTGAGCGCCATCCCGTCCCTTTCCAGCGTGTGAGACCCGGAGCTTCCGCCCGTTTCAAATTCCCAGTTGGCGAGCCCCTTGCCGTCCGTTTCCAACAGCAGGTCGAGACCATCGATGAGGATGTATTCCACATCCAGCTTCCCGGAAAACAGCGGCAACACGGCGACGCGCGCGTCCAGGCGCTCCAACTTGATCATCGGTTGATCACGCCCCCAATCCGCATTGGACAGGGTCACACCGGAAACGCTGAGCGCCGGGTTGAGGGAAATCGTCAGCTCCAGATCGCCTTGAACGACGAGATCGCGTCCAGTGGCGTCCTTAACCAGTTTTTCCAGATCCGGCTTGAACTGGTTGTAGTCCGCCGAGCTCAACACCACGACAGCCGCCACCACGGCCGCCACCATCACCACGAATAAGGCGCCCAGGACGTTCAACGCTTTTCTCATCGTCTGCCTTCCATCATCGCGAATAACGCTTGGGATAGCTCTTCGGCGCTGCTCACCACCCGGACCGCACCCGCGTCCAACAATTCCTGAGTTTCATGATAACCCCAGGCCACGCCGATGGAACGCACGTTCGCGTTGGCGGCCATTTCGATGTCGAAGGTGGTGTCGCCGATCATAACTGTGTCTTGTGGCTCCGCGCCGGTTTCGTTCATGGCCCTGTACATCATATCGGGATGCGGCTTGCCTTGCGCCCGATCCGCCGTCTGATGTGTGACGAACCGATCATACAACTTGTGATGTTTTAGGGTTGAAACCAGGCCCCGGTGGGATTTTCCAGTGGCGATGCCCATCAGCCAGCCCGCCGCATCCAGCGTATCCAAAACCCCGCCCATACCGGGAAACAGGGGTTCTTGCACGCCACCCGCTTGGCGCAGTTCGAAAAATGCAGCCTTGTAGCTTTCCGAGACCACCTGGGACAAATCGTGGTCCACATGGGGCATCAAGCGGCGAATGGCGACCTCCAACGGCAGTCCCACCACCCGTCTCACGGCTGCGGCGGCGGGCTTTTCGAAACCATGGACATCGCACGCCGCATGCATGGCGGCAACGATGGAGCTCTGGCTATCGACCAGGGTTCCATCGCAATCGAAAACCGCCAGATGCAAAGGGGTATCCGTCACAAGCATCATCCTGAAAGTGTAACTGGCATTTGCAAACGCTGACTGTAAGATCGGTCACATGTCTGAGAAACGCAACCCCGCCCCGGCGCAATCCCTGCGCGACACCGCATCACCGGAAACCATCCCGCAAAACCACGCCCACCACGCCGCAAGCCAGCGCCTGCCGGCCTGGTTCGGATTGATTTTGGGCGCGGGCGTGTGTGCGGCGATGCTGCTGCTGCCCGCACCCGGCGACATGCCGGCTGCGGCGTGGAAGGTCGCCGCCGTAGCGGCACTGATGGCGATCTGGTGGCTGACCGAGGCCATCCCGGTAGCCGCTACGGCGCTGTTGCCGCTGGCGTTGTTTCCCCTGCTGGGCCTCAGCACCATCAAGGCCGTCGCAACACCCTACGCGAATCCGTTGATTTTCCTCTTTCTGGGCGGTTTCATGATCGCGTTGGCGGTGGAACGCTGGGGCCTACACAAACGCATCGCCCTGTTCGTGCTGGCGCGCGCCGGAACCAAACCGCGCCAATTGATCGGCGCGTTCATGGTCACCGCGGCGGGTTTGAGCATGTGGATCAGCAACACCGCATCGACGGTGATGATGCTGCCCATCGCGCTCTCGGTCATCGGCATCGTCGTGGCCGCAAGCCGTGACGATCGCACCCAAGGTTTCGCGGGCACGCCGTTCGCCAAGGCGCTGTTGATCGCCACGGCTTATGGCGCCAGCATGGGCGGCGTGGCGACCCTGGTGGGCACGCCGCCCAACGCGCTTCTCGCAGGGTTCGTGCTGGAACATTTCGGCCTGGAGATCGGCTTCGCCCAATGGATGGTCTTAGGCCTTCCCACCACCTTGGTCATGCTGGTGCTGGGCTGGTTGATCCTGACCCGTATCGTGTTCCGCTTAGGCGCCTACGAGCTGCCCGGTGCCGCCAGCGCCATCGCCGGAGAACGCGATGCCTTGCCGCCGTTTTCCAAACCCGAAAAGCTGGTCGCCGCCGTGTTCGCCGCGACCGCGCTTCTGTGGATCACCCGGCCTATATTACAACACGCCTTTCCTTTTCTCGGCGGCCTCACGGATCCCGGCATCGCCGTCACGGCGGGGGTCGTTCTGTTCGCCATCCCGGTCAGTCTGAAAGAACGGGAATTCCTGCTCAACTGGGATTGGGCCAAACGCCTGCCGTGGGGGGTGCTGATCTTGTTCGGTGGTGGCCTGAGCCTCGCGTCGCAAGTGTCCGCCAGCGGATTGGCCGACTGGATCGGCGCAGCCATGACGGTGTTTTCCGGACTGAAGCTGATTTTCACCATCGTCCTGGTCACTGCGGTGATCGTGTTCTTGACCGAACTCACCTCCAACACCGCCACCACCGCAACGTTCCTGCCGGTGATCGCGGCGTTGGCCGCCATCATGGGGGCGGAGCCGATGATGTTGCTGATTCCCGCTGCGCTGGGAGCCTCCATGGCGTTCATGATGCCGGTGGCGACGCCACCCAACGCCATCGTCTTCGGCGGTGGCTATCTGGCCGTTGCCGACATGGCGCGTGCCGGTTTTTTGGTCAATGTCACGGCCATCTTGGTGATTGCGGCGGTGGTGTGGCTGCTGGCCCCAGTGGTGTTCATCAATTAAGACTTTTGCCAAATACAAAAAGCCCGGCCAAATACGAAAAGCCCGGCCAAATACGAAAAGCCCGGCCAAATACGAAAAGCCCGGAACGCCATCGTTCCGGGCTTTTTGAATGGGTGTCACCGGACCTCTGGCGGCCCACGCAAGAGGCCCGGTGACTTGATTCCACGACCCCTATGGGGCGCCAGACAATGAGAGAGGCCGTGGAAACCTAAATCTCTCTACGCGCATCACTGGCACTTGATGCTCGCGTCGTATTCCATCTCCCGCTTGTACCATTCGGGTTCGACCCAAACGGCGACGGGTTTGCCGTTCATAATCTTATCCTTGACCACGAAAGACACCTTCTGTCCCGGAGCCAAACGCAATCGGCGTTCGCCGATGGGGGTTTTGCTGTCGGCGTGGTAAAGCCGCAAGTACCCCGTCTGCGGCCACTTGTCGCCGCGATTGATAATCTTGAACACTGCTCCTTTGTCCGTGCAGGCGCTGGTGATTTCCAACTGCAAGAACACTTGCGGCGTCGCTGCTGCTTGTGTCATCTGCGTGGCCATTTGCGCCTGGGCGGTGCCCATGGCCGCGGCGCTCAGGCCAACGGCGCTAACTACTCCCATTATGTGTCGAGTGAAGCTCATGGGTTTCATTCCATTGTTGGTTTTAAACCTCTGGCTTCGCGTGGATGAGCCCAAACGAGGCCGTCCCTTTCCTCAAGTGCACTTTGTTAAGTACACAGACCTTCTTTGCCGTCCGTGATCGTTGTTGTGTGGTGTGTGGCGATCATCGTCCGGCGCTGAAGACAACTCTGCACGGGCAAGCTGACAACTACCTGACAGGGAGAATTTTTACCCCGCACATGGCTGTATGTTTGTTTTTAGATCAGAGTGTTAAGGTTTTTTTATTTGGTTTTGGGGAAGCGCAAAACAAACACCGCCCCCCCCGCAGGCGCATCTTCCACGGTCACGGAGCCGCCATGAGCCTCGGCGACTCGGCGCACGATGGGCAAGCCCAAACCTGAGCCATTGCTGCGCCGATCGGCGCGGTGGAATCGCTCGAAAATCTGTTCGCGTGCATGGGCGGGAACACCACGCCCCGTGTCGATCACGCGAATCGATGGCTCCGGTGTAACCTCGATCGTGATGGTGGAATCGCGCGACGAATACTTGATGGCGTTTTCGACCAAGTTGCGCACAGCCTGCTCCAGAGCGAAACTATTGCCGTTGATCAGCACCGGCTGTTCCGCCCCGATCAATGCGATGGAGCGGCCCTCCTTGATCACCAGCGGCGCAAGATACGTTGCGATAAACGAACAAATCTCAGACAGATCCGCCTGTTCGTCCGGCTGGACTTCGATGGCTTCGATGCGCGATTTCGCCAAGACCTGCTCAACGATTCGGGTAATGCGGCTCACATCTTCACGCAAAGGCGTGGGCACACCACCGGCGTCCATCGCATCCATGTGCGCTTGCAATACAGCCAAGGGGGTGCGGAGCTCATGCGCCATGTCGGCGGAGAAGGTGAGCATCTCCTCGTTTTTCTGACGCATGGCGTCGTCTTTGGCGCGTAGTTCGCGTATCAGGCGCAGGGCGAGAATCGACATGACCACTACCGCGATCGCGGAAAACAAGATGGTGGTCAAAACGTGCCCCCACTGGACAATCATTTCCGCCGGCTGTTCGCGCCAACCGAAGGCGGCATAAACCGGAACTTGGAAAAAAAACTCCCAAACCAGAGTGAGTACGGAGGTCACCACCACACTCAACAGCGCGATACGCGCGACACGATGCCGACGGGTCACCATGCCCCTATCCGTCCGCGTTGTCCGAAAGCAAGTACCCCACACCACGCAAGGTGTGGATCGTGACCGAGGCTTCGGCCTGGCTCAAACGTTTGCGCAAGCGCGAAATATGGGCCTCCAGGGAATTGGGGGATACCTCTTCATCAAAACCGTAAAGTTTGCTTTCCAGGATATCTTTCGGCACCACCTTGCCGGAACGGCGCATAAGCTGTTCCAAGACCCCCATTTCCTTGCGCGAGATCTTGATCAGATTCTGGCCCACTCGAACTTCGCGGGACGATGTGTCGAACACGATGTTGCCGACCTTCAAACTGTTGCCCAGCGCGCCATCGGGTCGGCGCAACAGCGCGCGTAAGCGGGCGGCCAGCTCTTCCACGGCAAACGGCTTCAGCAGGTAATCATCGGCCCCGGCGTTGAGGCCTTTGACTCGATCGTCGACGCCATCGCGTGCGGTCAAGACCAAGACCGGCAGGTGGTTGTCCTGGGCGCGCAGTTTCTTGAGCAGATCGAGGCCGTCGCCATCCGGTAGGCCCAAATCCAAAACCATCAGATCATACGGCGCCGTGTCCAACGCGACTTCCGCGTCGGCCAAAGTGCCGACGCCATCCACGGTGAAATCTTCATTTTCCAAGCCACGCCGTACGTACGTGGACAGTTTGAGATTATCTTCAACGAGCAAGATACGCATGTGTCCCCCCGGTTCTCCGGCGTCCTTGCGTCTGGCCCCACCAATGTGAACTCATTTCAATGAAAATTCAACGCCTTGCCTCAACAACCTCAGATTGCAGCTGGGGACACGCGCCACGGAAGCTTTTGACGTAGGTCATGCCGCCATCCGGCAGCGAGAGCATCACGCGATAACGCTTGATGGCAAACGGATCGGGTTTGAAACGAAACGACGCGGATTGCCCCGCATCGAAACGCAGCCGGCGTTCCCGCAACACGGTTTGCGTTTCGGCGTCGACGACCCGTAGATGTCCGCGCGCTTCCCAGCGCCGCGCACCGTTCTTCACGGTAAAGACGACGGTACCGTCGATGCAGGCCGCCTTGATCTCGAGCGCTTGGGTCATGGGCACCTTGGGCCTGTGCAGCACGCGCGGCAACAAAGGTTGAGGCACGGCCGCCGCCGTGGTGGGCGGATTACGCAAAGGCGCCGGTTCGCTACGGGCATCGCTGGGGGATACCGTGACGATCAAAAACATCAACACCAGTCCAACCCACGCCCATGAAAAGGCGCTAAAAGCCATGGGCTCGGGCCGGTTGCGCACCAACGCGCGGAGTATAGGGGCGGTAAAATTACGGCCCGTTCTGGGCCATCGGGGGGTCATCGTTCTTCTCCATCTTCAGCGTTTCTTGAAGATGAGCAAGCGCGATGCCAGGAATGAAAAGCTAAGGTCAGTAAATACTTATGTTTATAATCAGGTATTTATTATTATTTATTAAGGTTACACATAACATTAAAGGGCGTTTGCGTTTGTATTTTGGAACGGTCATTCCAAGATTCTTCCGAAGAATTCGCAAAATGCAAAGAACGAATCGCGCCGAGCACCCGGCACAAGACCGGATGACGGCCTCCCATTACGGCAAGTCTTCAAAGAAAGGCGCAGGCGCGGCAGCTTCATCAAATCCCAGATACGCCCAGGTCGTTTTCATGTGATCGGGCAGCGGCGCCGTAACCTCCAATGTCCCGCCGCCGGGATGGGGGAAGCGGATGGCACGGGCGTGGAGATGAAGCTGCTTCGCCAGATCGCCCCCCGGCAGAAAAGCCCCTTGGCCGCCGTATTTGCCGTCACCCAAAATGGGCGTGCCGATGGCCTGCATGTGCACGCGCAGTTGGTGGGTGCGCCCCGTCACGGGTTCCAGCTCCAGCCAAGCGGCGCGCTGTCCGGCCTGATCGATCACGCGGAATTGGCTCACCGCGCGTTTGCCGCTGAATTCGTCGATGTCCATACGCTCCCCGGCCTTGCCGGGCCGTTTGGCCAACGGCAGGTCAATGCGGCCTTCGGTGCGCTCCGGCACGCCCACCACCACCGCCCAATAGGCCTTGCGCACCGCCTTGGTGCGAAACGCCGCGGTCAAGGCCTGTGCGGCCTTTTGGCTGCGCGCCAACACCAGCACGCCCGAGGTGTCCTTGTCCAGACGGTGCACCAGGCGCGGTTTATCCGCACGGTTGCCCTTCAACGCTTCGAGCATGCCGTCGATGTGCTTTTTGGTGCCGCTTCCGCCCTGCACCGCCAACCCGGCCGGTTTGTTGAGGATGATGACGTGGTCGTCCTGGTGCAGGACCCACTCCCGAATTGCCGCAACGTCTTCGGCGCTTAAACGCGACGCATCCTTCTTCGCGGGCTTGACGGGGGCTTTTTCCCGCTCCAGCGGCGGCACGCGCACGCTTTGGCCCGCCTCCAGACGCAGGGCGGCCTCCTTCGCCTTCTTGCCCTCGACACGCACCTGCCCAGTGCGCAGCAGCTTTTGCAGCCGCCCGAAGCTCAGCCCCGGGTAGTGCTTCTTGAACCACTTGTCGAGACGCAGGCCGTCGTCCTCCGGCGCTACGGTCAGGATTTGCACACCGCCGCTCATAACGGGCGGCAAGGTAACGCAGTTTGGGCATCAAGACCAAGGATCAAAACACCGCGCCGATGTGGTGGGCGATCTTTTTGTCATCGACCATGATGTGATGCAAAAGCCAATCGCGCAGGAAATCCAGCGTCTGTTCGGTCAATTGCCTATTGGGGTCGATTTCGAAACTTTCGATAAGATCGTCCAGCGCCTCGATCAGTTCGGCGTGTTTGGCGCGGTGGTCTTCGACGCCGGGAAAGCGCTGCCTGCGCATCACGTCCTCTTCATGGGCGAAATGCTCGCGGGTGTAGCGGTAAAGCTGAAAGAGCAGCATCTTGATCACCTCCGCGCTCAGGCCCGCATGGCAGGCCTTGAACAACGCGTCCATGTGTTTGACGAGGTGTTTGTGGTCCTGATCGATGTCGATGATTTCCACCGCCAGATCGTCGCTCCACTCGATTTCTTGCCATTTAACGGTCTTCAAGGCCCCATCTCCTTGTGTACCCAAAGCGCAATCAATCGATTGCGCCAGTGTGACGTCCGATTCTCTTATCCTCGATCAAAATATGATGCAGCAGCCAGTCTTCGAGAAACTGCAGGGTCTTGTTGCTGAGTTCGTGATCCGCGCCGCTTTCGAACTCCTCGATCAAATCGTCGAGCTCGGAAATCAGTTCCGCGTGCTGTTCGTGGTGGCTTTGCAGGTCCGGAAACCCGACCTTGCGCATGTAGTCTTCTTCATGCGCGAAATGGACGCGGGTGTATTCCTTGACGTGGGCCAGGGTCTTTTTCAGAACAGCGGGCCCCTGCCCGGCGAAGCAGGCGGCGAACAGATCGTTCAGGTACTGGACCAAGTGGCGGTGGTCTTCATCGATTTCCGCGATTCCGACACTCAGATCGTCGTTCCAATTTATGGTTCTCATCGGGGTGGTCCGCAACAACATCTGGCGGACAAAAGGGTATGGAAATTATACGACAGTATCAAATGGCAATCAGGGATTGCGCCGATTAGCTCATTAAATTGCAATATTTTTATGTAATAATGGCGCGGAAGACGTAGAGCCCGAACCAGAACGCCGCCAAGCAAATCGCCACAGACCCCACCGCATACACTGCGGCGGAAATCAGCGCACCGCGGTCCAGCAAATAATACAGATCCATCGAGAACGTCGAGAACGTCGTGAATGCGCCGAGCATGCCGACGACGACCATGGCGCGGATTTCCGGACTGGGCGACCAAACCAGGGCGGACACTTCGATCACCGCGCCGAGAATGAACGCGCCCAGCACGTTGACGCTGAGCGTCCCCCACGGAAACATCGCCCATCCCCAGATGTGGGACATGTGGCCGACGGCGCTCATTACCGTAAAGCGCCCGACCGCGCCGATGGCGCCGCCCAGCGCCACAAACAACAGCAACTGCGGGTTCATGCGCCACCCTCCTCCTCATCATCGGCGTTGCGCTTGGACCGCAACTTGTCCCAATAGGCTAGGCGCTTGGCGATATCGCGCTCGAAGCCAACCTCCTTGGGCGTGTAGAAACGCTGGCGCGCCATGGCGTCGGGGAAGTAATTCTGCCTGGAAAAGCCGTCCTCGGCGTCGTGGTCGTAGTCGTAGCCCGCGCCGTAACCCAGTTCCTTCATCATCTTGGTCGGGGCGTTGAGGATGTGCATGGGCGGCATCAGCGAACCGGTGTCCCGCGCCGCGCGCTTGGCGGCTTTCTCAGCTTTATAGGCCGCGTTGGACTTGGGCGCGGTGCCCAGATAAATGACCAACTGCACCAGGGCCAGCTCCCCTTCCGGCGTGCCGAGACGCTCATACGCCTGCCATGCGGCGATCGCCTGAGTGAGCGCATTTGGGTCGGCCAGGCCGATGTCTTCCACGGCGAAACGGGTCAAGCGCCGGGCGATGAAGTGCGGATCCTCGCCGCCGTCGATCATGCGCGAAAACCAATAGAGCGCCGCATCGGTGTCCGAGCCGCGCAGCGACTTGTGCAGGGCGGAAATGAGGTTGTAGTGCCCTTCCTGGGACTTGTCGTAAAGCGGCAGGCGCTTTTGCACCACGCGGGCCAAGTCTCCGGTCTTAAGCGGGTCCTGGGTTTCGGGAAGCTCCAACAGTTCCTCGGCCATATTGAGCAGATAACGCCCGTCGCCGTCCGCCATGGCGCGCAACGCGGCGCGCGCATCCAAATCCAACGGCAGGGTTTTGCCGGTGTCGTCTTCGGCGCGGCTCAACAGTTCTTCCAAGGCGTGATCGTCCAGACGGTTCAACACCAAAACCTGGCAACGCGACAGCAACGCGGCGTTCAGTTCGAATGACGGGTTTTCCGTGGTGGCGCCAACCAGAATCACCGTGCCGTTTTCCACATACGGCAGAAACCCGTCCTGTTGGGCGCGGTTGAAGCGGTGGATTTCATCAATGAACAGAAGCGTGCCCTGCCCCGCCGTGCGGCGTTCCTTGGCGCGAGCGAAGACCTTTTTCAAATCCGCAACGCCGGAAAAGACCGCGGACAGCGGTTCGAAGTAGAGGTTGGTGTGATCCGCCAACAACCGCGCGATGGTGGTTTTGCCGGTACCGGGCGGCCCCCACAGGATCAGGCTGGACAGCCGTTCGTGCGCCACCATGCGCCCCAGAGGGCCTTCCCCGTCCAAAAGATGGCCTTGCCCCACCACGTCCGCCAACGTGGCGGGACGCAGGCGGTCCGCCAGGGGGCGTGGGGCCTGATCTTCAAACAGCGACGTCATTGAGGTAGTAAGCTCATAAATGGAATGGAAATGGTATGCGCGAATTTGTTTGTCCACAAGGCGGAAAACCGCAGGAAACCCGATTGGTTTTCAAGGTTTTTCAACACCGAGGACAGGCAAATGCGCCATATCCTCCGGACGTTGAAACGACTTTGAAAGCCGTCGTCAGAGCCCTTGGACGGGGGCGCCACCCCGCCCGGCGGGCTTTTCCTAGCCTTTCTTGACCGTTTCAGCGCCACTTCTCATCCCATTTATGAGTTTACTACCTAATGACTATATTACTTTCCTGTCCATCACGCTCGATCCGAATGACCCAGGCCGACGCCGTTTCCTGCAGGTTCTCCGTCAATTGGCGCACGCTGGTGATTTTCACGCCGTTGACCTTCAAAACGATGTCGCCATTTTCAAAACCTAAACGCGCCGCGCCGCCCTTGCGGTCCAGGCCGCGAATGATCACACCGGTCTTTTCGTGCTCGAAGCCCAGTTCGTCGGCCAGCTTGGGTGATAAGTTGGCAACCACGGCGCCCTCGAACGGATGGCGGCCGCGCAACAGGGTTTCATTGCGCGCGGGAATTTCCGGGGGCGCCAGCAGATCAACGCTCAAACTCGCCCCCCCGCCCCGGCGCATGATGTCGATGCGCGCCTGCCCGCCGAGCGCGAGCGTGGCGATGCGAAAGCGCAAATCCTGGGCGTCGCGCACTTCCTTGCCATCAATGGCCAACACCACGTCGCCAACCTGAAGTCCCGCACGCGCCGCCGGGCCGTTCGGGTAGACGCCGGTGATCATGACACCAAACGGACGCGGCATGCCGAGACTTTCGGCGATGTCCGCCGTGACCCCCTGGCCCTTCGCGCCCAGCCACGGGCGCACCACGTCGCCACTGGTCACCAGCGAGGTGACGACGCGGTTGACCATATTCGACGGGATGGCGAAGCCGATGCCGTGGGACGCGCCGGTCTTGGAAAAGATCGCGGTGTTGATGCCGATCAGGTTCCCACGCACGTCCACCAGTGCGCCGCCGGAATTGCCCGGATTGATGGCCGCGTCGGTCTGGATGAAGGATGTCAAATCCGAAAGGCCCGATTTGCGCGCCAGCGCGGAAACAATGCCGCTGGTCACCGTCTGGCCGACGCCAAAGGGATTGCCGATGGCGAGCACCAGATCGCCCACCTGCAATTGGTCCGAATCGCTCAAACGCAGGTACGGCAGTTGCTGACCGTTGGTGAGGTTGAGCCTGAGCACCGCGATGTCGGTGCGCACGTCCTTGCCCACGGTTTCCGCCTTGAATTCACGCCCGTCGTTGAGCACCACGGTGATCTCTTCCGCACCTTGCAAAACGTGATTGTTGGTCACCACCAAGCCGTCGCCATCGACGATCACGCCGGAGCCCAGCGAATTCTGTACTTTCTTTTTCGGGCCCGGCACGGCGCGCTGAATTTGATTGCCGAAAAAACGGCGGAAGAACGGGTCGTCGAACAGCGGCGTGAATTTGCGCGTGCGCACGGTCTTGGCGGTGTAGAT
Source organism: Magnetovibrio sp. (assembly GCA_028281525.1). Classification (GTDB taxonomy): domain Bacteria; phylum Pseudomonadota; class Alphaproteobacteria; order Rhodospirillales; family Magnetovibrionaceae; genus Magnetovibrio. Next base: position 15,671 of record JANQJR010000043.1, on the reverse strand, counting down.
GTTGACCACCGCCGGCGCGGTACGTTTGACCAACGGTGCATAACTGAGCTGCACCTGTTGGCGCGACTGGGGCACTCTGCGATCTTGTGCGTGTCCCGAAACGGACGCCACGCCACAAACCAAAAGCGTCACGCCCAACGTAAGCGCACGGAACTCTTTAACCAATACTATCTTCATGGAATCTCTTTTGAATGTCCTCGACCCGGTCACGTTGACACAGAAGCGCGTCCACGCACTGCTCATCGAAAACGCTCGGGCTCTTATTTTTTAAAAAGGCAAAGGCCTCATCGTTGCTCCAAGCTTCTTTATAGGGCCTCACGCTGGTCAAGGCGTCAAAGACATCCGCGACGGAAACGATACGCGCCTCCAAAGGAATCTCATCGCCCCGCAAGCCTTGTGGATAGCCACTACCGTCCATGGCTTCGTGATGGCAAAGAACAATGTTTCTCAGCATATCGATTTTCAGCAGTTTTTCCATGTTGAAACCGTTGATGAGCTTTTCAACGATCTCCCCCCCTTTGGGCACGTGAGATTGCATGATGGTGCGTTCTTCATCGGTCAACTTGCCCTCTTTGAGCAAGATCTCGTCGGGAACCGCGATTTTGCCGATGTCGTGTAGCGGAGAAAAATGAAACAAGAATTCGACGAATTCATCACTGAGATTGTGCCCCGGAGCCAACTCCATTGCGATGATGCGCGAAAAATTGGCCATACGTATCAAATGCCCGCCGGTTTCTTCATCGCGGTAGTGGCTGATTTCCCGCGCCGCCTTGACCGCCGCTTGCAAAGTACGGATGGTGTTGAGCTCCGTGATACACAACAAGCCCACCAACTGCGCGTATACACTGAGTTTATAAGCAACCGTTTCCGTGAAGTAATTCAGCTCGGACGAATTGAAAAACACAAAGCCGTGAAAATCGTCATTGTGCAAGATGGGCACCGTATAGCTGGACAAATAGCCCTTTTCGAGAACTTTACGTGTGTGCTCCGTATCGTTCCCGGCCAAAACCGTCAGGTCGTTGATCACGCGTGGAATGCGTTCTTGTGCCATTTGCTGAAGCGAGGCGACCTTGGCCAATTCAGCCTCGTAATGCGCAAGCGGACTGCCCTCATCGGTTGAGTTGATGAAGGTTTTCAAAATGTCGGTTTCCGGCTCGTACAGCGCCACGGAAATGCGGTTGACGCGCGGCATCCAGGTCTTGACTTCTTCGTGAATCTCCTTGATGCGCGCGCTCAATTTGTCATTTGCATACTCTGTATTTTGCGAAAGGCTCATAAGACTCCCCCATCATAAGGCTCCTCCCCCGTTGGTCTCTTCTCTATCATAACCAGTATGCCACAAACCCCAAACGCAAAGAGGCAGCCCGAAGGCTGCCCCCTGTTCAGTCTCTACGGAGCCGAAGCTTACTCTTCTTCGGCGGCCGTTTCGGTTTCGACGCGGGCCTTGTCGGCGGCACCCTTGGCTGCTGGGTCGCGGTCCACCAGCTCCAGGTAGGCCATCGGCGCGGCATCGCCATAACGGAAACCAGCCTTCAGCACGCGGGTGTAGCCGCCCGGGCGCTCCTTATAGCGATCGGCCAACACGTCGAACAGTTTGGACACGGCCGCATCGTCGCGCAGGTAGGCGAAGGCCTGACGGCGCGCGTGCAGATCGCCGCGCTTGCCCAGCGTGATCATCTTATCGACGATGGAACGCATTTCCTTGGCTTTCGGCAGCGTGGTCTTGACCTGCTCGTGGGTCAGAACGGACACCGCCAAGTTCGAAAACATAGCTTTGCGGTGGCTATGGGTGCGGTTGAGTTTGCGCAATTTCATACCGTGACGCATGACGGTTCTCCTTACCTGATCCTGCCCGCCCCTATTGCTGGGTCTGCGGGTCAGATTGCAAATCCCGACGCCTGAGCCCGCTTTCGGGCAAGTACGCCGGGGTGGGCCCCTGTGGCCCTGGGTGGTCGAAGAAAGAGCCCCAAATGGGTGTTAGTACGGCTCTTCCAGTTTCTTGGCCAGTTCCTCGATATTTTCGGGCGGCCAGTTGGGAATATCCATGCCCAAGTGCAAGCCCATCTGCGCCAGCACTTCCTTGATCTCGTTCAAGGACTTGCGGCCGAAGTTCGGGGTCCTCAGCATGTCGGCTTCGGTCTTTTGCACCAGATCGCCGATGTAGATGATGTTGTCGTTCTTCAAGCAGTTGGCCGAACGCACCGACAATTCCAATTCGTCGACCTTGCGCAGCAGATTCTTGTTGAACGGCAGTTCGTCGCGCACGTCTTCTTCGGCGACGGCCTGTTCCGGCTCTTCGAAGTTGACGAACAGACGGAGTTGTTCCTGCAAGATGCGCGCAGCCAAAGCAACCGCGTCTTCCGGAGTGACGGAGCCGTTGGTGTGAACCTCGATCGCCAGCTTGTCCAGGTCGGTCGCCTGGCCCACGCGGGTGTTTTCGATCTTGTAGCTCACTTTGCGCACCGGCGAGAACACAGCGTCGATGGGCACCAGGCCGATGGGCGGATCTTCGGGGCGATTTTCCGACGCGGGCACATAGCCTTTACCGGTATCGACCGTGAATTCCATATTGACCTTCTTGCCCTCGTCCAGGTGGAACAGCACCAGGTCCGGGTCCATCACTTCGATGTCGGGGCCGGTTTCGATCATGCCGGCGGTGATTTCACCCGGCTTTTCCACCGACAAGGTCATCTTTTTCTTACCTTCGGAATGGACCTTGAGACCCATGCCTTTGATGTTCAAGATGATGTCGGTGACGTCTTCGCGCACGCCCGGGATGGACGAGAATTCGTGCAGCACGCCATCCACGTGGATCGCCGTCACGGCGCCGCCACGGAGAGACGAAAGCAAAATTCGGCGAAGCGCGTTGCCCAAGGTCAGACCGAAACCGCGTTCCAGCGGCTCAGCGACAATGACAGCGGCGCGCGAGGCGTCATGCCCCGCAACCACATCGAGCTTCGTCGGTTTAATCAATTCCTGCCAATTTTTTTGAATCACGGCTGTGACCTCACGCCTGGCACGTTAATGCATTAACGGGCTCTAACGAGCCCTCACTCAAATACGCGGCCCCAAGCACCCGGGGCCGTCAAGAATGCGGTCCGCAAGCGGACCTGCCCGTTAAACGCGACGGCGTTTACGCGGGCGACACCCGTTGTGCGGGATCGGGGTCACGTCGCGGATGGACGTGATGGTGAACCCGACGGCCTGCAGGGCGCGCAGCGCGGATTCACGACCGGAACCCGGGCCCTTGACTTCGACCTCAAGGGTCTGCATGCCGTGATCCTGGGCCTTCTTGCCCGCATCTTCGGCAGCCATCTGCGCGGCGTAAGGGGTGGACTTGCGCGACCCCTTGAAACCTTGAGCACCGGCGGACGACCAGGAAATCGCGTTGCCCTGGGCATCGGTGATGGTGATCATGGTGTTGTTGAACGTGGCGTTCACGTGGGCGACGCCAGAAGCGATGTTCTTGCGTTCGCGGCGACGGGGACGCGCGGTTGCAGCTTTAGCCATAACTCAGCCTCTTACTTCTTCTTGCCGGCAATGGGCTTCGCGGGGCCCTTGCGCGTGCGTGCGTTGGTGCTGGTGCGTTGGCCGCGGACCGGCAGGCCACGACGGTGACGCAGGCCGCGATAGCAGCCCAGGTCCATCAAACGCTTGATGTTCATCGCGACTTCACGACGCAGGTCGCCTTCGACCTGGTAGTCGTTGTCGATGGTCTCACGAATCTGAATGACTTCGTCATCCGTGAGTTCGTTGACACGGCGCTCGGTCGGGATACCGACCTTCGCACAGATTTCCTTGGCCTTGGTGTTGCCAATGCCATGGATGTAGGTAAGCGCAATCACGACCCGTTTGGAGGTCGGAATGTTAACGCCAGCGATTCGAGCCAAAGCCAGTACTCCTTAGCCTTTGGTTTTCAAAGGCTTCGCGTTGTAAAATCGGGTAGAAAGAGCGGGATTATAAGAATTCCCGCCCTTCTGTCAACACGAAGTCTTTCAACCGATAATGTTCTCCAGTGACGAGGTCACGACATCGATATCCGCCATCCCGTCAACTTCTTTCAAAATGCCTTTTTCCGCGTAAAACGCTGAAATTGGCGCGGTTTGTTCGTGGTATTGTTCCAAGCGATTGCGCACGGTTTCTTCGTTGTCGTCAGCGCGGCGGGTGAAATCCGTAGAACCGCACTTGTCGCAAACGCCTTCCGTGGCGGGTTTTTGGAACGAATCGTGATAGCCGGCGCCGCATTTGGAGCACGTATAGCGGCCGCAAATCCGCTCCACCATGGCTTCGTCGTCGACTGTCAGCTCGATCACGTGATTCAACTGCAGGGATTTCTCAGCCAACATGGTTCCGAGGGCCTCTGCCTGGGGCACGGTGCGCGGGAACCCGTCGAGAATGAAGCCGTTCTTGCAGTCATCCTGGTCAATACGGTCCGAAATAATGCCGATCACCAGCTCGTCGGACACCAGACCGCCGGATTCCATGACCGCCTTGGCCTGCTGGCCGATCTCGCTGCCCGAGGCAACGGCGGCGCGCAGCATGTCACCGGTGGACAGCTGAACGATGGAATATTTGTCTTCCAGACGTTTGGACTGGGTACCCTTACCCGCACCCGGCGGGCCCAAAAGAATCAAATTCATGGGTTAATTCCTCCCCCTTAGTTTTGCCTTCTTAATCAGCCCTTCGTACTGGTGCGCCAGCATATGGGACTGAACTTGAGCAACCGTATCCAAAGTCACGGTCACGACGATCAGTAGGGAGGTCCCGCCGAAATAAAACGGTACAGCGTATTGAGACATCAATATCTCCGGCAGCAAGCAAACCGCCGCGAGATAAGCCGCCCCGACCACGGTCAAACGGGTCAGGACCTTGTCTAAGTATTCGGCGGTGTTCTTGCCGGGGCGAATGCCGGGCACGAAGCCGCCGTATTTTTTCAGGTTATCGGCCGTGTCCTGCGGATTGAAGACCACGGCGGTGTAGAAGAACGCGAAAAACACGATCAAACCGATGTAGATCAACAGATACGCAGGCTGGCCGCGGCCCATCCAGGCGGTCAGCGTGGTGACCCACTCCGGCCCGGCGCCTGCGGCGGAAAAGCCCAGGATGGTCACAGGCAGGCCCAGAATCGAGCCAGCAAAAATCGGCGGGATCACGCCCGAGGTGTTGATTTTCAACGGCAAGTGTGAGCTTTCGCCGCCCATCATGCGGTTGCCCTGCTGACGCTTCGGATACTGCACCACGATGCGGCGCTGGGCGCGTTCGATGAACACGATCACGAAGATCACGGCCACAGCCATGGCCAGCAGGCCGATGATGAAAATGGTGCTGAGCGCGCCGGTGCGGCCCAATTCCAGGGTACCTGCGAGCGCGCTGGGCAGGTTGGCGACGATGCCCGCGAAGATGATCAGCGAGATGCCGTTGCCGACGCCGCGCTGGGTGATCTGCTCGCCCAACCACATCAGGAACATGGTGCCGCCGGTCAGCGTCACCACGGTGGTGAAGCGGAAGAACCAGCCGCCGTCCATCACGGCGGAACCCGCGGAGCCGCCAGACATGCTTTCCAGGCCCACAGCGATTCCATACGCCTGCATCATCGTGATCACCACGGTCAGATAGCGGGTGTATTGGTTGATCCGTTTACGGCCCGATTCGCCTTCCTTCTTCATCTGCTCCAACGTCGGCGAGATCGCCGTCATCAGTTGCATGATGATGGCCGCGGAGATGTAAGGCATGATGTTGAGCGCAAAGATGGTCATGCGCGATAACGCGCCGCCGGTGAACATGTCGAACATGCCCAAAAGGCCGCCTGCGTTCTGACGGAAGATTTCTTCCAGCGCAACCGGATCGATGCCCGGCAGCGGGATGTACGTCCCCAACCGGTACACGATCAACGCACCCAGCGTGAACCAGATGCGCTTTTGAAGATCAGTCGCCTTGCGAAAGGCGCCGAAATTCATGTTGCGAGCCATTTGTTCGGCAGCAGAAGCCATTCCCTATCGTCCCCGGCCTAAGGCTTGTTACGCGTCTTCGGACTTAGCGTCGGCCTTGGGGGCCGGTTTCGCTTCAACGATGGTGATCTTACCACCCGCCTTTTCCACTGCTTGGACGGCGGCCTTGGAGGCACCGGCGGCTTCGATGGTCAGTTTCGCCTTCAATTCGCCGCGGGCCAGAATGCGGATGCCGTCATAGCGGCCCTTGAGCAGGCCGGCTTCGCGCAATGACGCTTCGCTGACCTTAGCCTTTGCATCGAACTTCTTGTTATCAATGGCCTTTTGCAGGTCACCGATGTTGAAGGCGGCGTAAGACTTGGCGAAGATGTTGTTGAAGCCACGCTTCGGCAAACGCCGAAACAGGGGCATCTGACCACCTTCGAAGCCGACGAGCGAAACGCCCGAGCGGGACTTCTGACCCTTCACGCCGCGCGAAGCGGTCTTACCGGTGCCGGAGCCGATACCGCGGCCGACACGCTTGCGGTTCTTGGTCGCGCCCGCTTTGTCGCTGATCTGATTGAGGTTCATTGTCTTTTTCCTTCAGTCACACCCTTCGGTGAGGGGCAACGGCGTTAGCCGGCTCCCTCGACCCGGACCAGGTGCGACACTTTGTTGATCATGCCGCGCACGGCAGGCGTGTCTTCCAGTTCGCGGGTACGGTTCATCTTGTTCAGGCCCAAACCCTTCAGCGTCGCAAGCTGATCCTTCGGACGGCCGATGGGGCTGCCGGTCTGGGTCACCTTGACGGTTTGCTTTTTCGCAGCCATGGGGCTTACTCCTTACCTTCCGCGTCGCCACGGCGCGACACGATGTCGCTGACCTTGAGGCCACGGCGGGCGGCAACGGAACGCGGAGACGCGCAACGGTTCAAGGCGGCGAACGTGGCCTTGATCATGTTGTGCGGGTTCTGCGTACCAGTGGACTTACAGACCACGTCTTGCACACCCATGGTTTCAAAGATAGCGCGCATCGGACCGCCCGCAATGACGCCGGTACCAGCCGGCGCGCTGCGCAGGATCACGCGGCCGGCGCCGAAGCGGCCTTCCACGTCGTGGTGCAGCGTGCGCCCTTCGCGCAGCGGAATGCGGACCATGTTCTTCTTGGCGGTGTCGGTCGCCTTGCGGATGGCTTCCGGAACTTCGCGGGCTTTGCCGGTACCGAAACCGACACGCCCCTTGCCGTCGCCGACCACGACCAGGGCGGCGAACGAGAAGTTGCGGCCACCCTTGACCACCTTGGAGACGCGGTTGATGCCGACCAGACGATCGATCAGGCCATCATCTTCGCGCTCGCGGCGATCCCCGCGTTGCTTACGATCGCCACGGGACTGACGGTCACCACGTTGTTGAGCAGGTTGATTCATCACACTCTCCTTAGAACGCCAGACCGGCTTCGCGGGCCGCGTCGGCCAGGGCTTTCACCCGGCCATGATAACGATAGCCGCCACGATCGAAGACCACGTCCTTGACGCCGGCCTTGGTGGCGCGCTCGGCGATGAGCTTGCCGACTTCGGCGGCGGCGGCGCTGTCGGAACCGGACTTGAGCTTGGACTTCAGGTCCTTCTCAAGGCTGGAAGCAGCCGCAACGGTGTGGCCTTTCAAGTCATCGATGACCTGGGCGTAGATGTACTTTCCGGAACGGAAAACCGAAAGGCGCGGACGCCCGGCGGCTTTCTTGGCGAGTTGAGCGCGGGCACGGTTTTTGCGGCGCTCGAACAGTTTTTTCGCGTTAGCCATGGGTCCTTACCTTACTTCTTCTTGCCTTCTTTACGCAGGATGTACTCGTCCTCGTATTTGACACCCTTGCCCTTGTAGGGCTCGGGCGGACGATATCCGCGAATTTCGGACGCGATCTGGCCGACCTTCTGCTTGTCGGCGCCGGAAATTTCGATCGTCGTCTGATCGGGGCATTTGATGTCGATACCTTCCGGGATCGGGTAGACGACTTCGTGGCTGAAGCCGAGCTGCATCACCAAGTCCTTACCCTTCACCTGGGCGCGGTAACCGACGCCGCTGATCAGAAGCTTCTTGGAGAAGCCCTGGGAGACGCCTTCCACCAGATTGCGGATGACGCTGCGCGACATGCCCCACATCTGACGCGCGCGCGGCGCGCCTTCGCGGGGATCGACCTTCACTTCGTTGTCGTTGATGGAAACAACGACGTCGTCGGTCAGGGTCGCGGACAGTTCACCCAACTTGCCCTTGGCGTTGACGGTCTGCCCAACCACTTCAACGGTGACACCGTCGGGAATGGCTACGGGGTTTTTACCGATACGAGACATTTTCTGTATCTCCCCTTAGAACACTTGGCAGAGCACTTCACCGCCCACATTGGCCTCACGGGCCTCGGCGTCGGACATGACGCCGCGGGGGGTGGAGATGATGGAAATACCAAGACCGTTGTAGACCTTATCTAAGTCCTTGATCTTCGAATACACACGGCGGCCGGGCTTGGACACGCGAGAAATCTCCTGAATGGCGGGTTCGCCTTCGTGGTACTTCAGTTCGATCGTCAACTCGCGGATGCCCGGGCGGGCTTCGCTTTCTTCGAAGCTGCGGATGAAGCCTTCGCGCTTGAGAACGTCAAGCACATTGGCGCGCAGCTTGGATGCGGGCGCAACGATAGAGGACTTCTTCGCCATCTGGCCGTTGCGGATACGGGTCAGCATATCACCCAAAGGATCTGACATGGACATCTGTCTGTCTCTCCCTCTTACCAGCTCGACTTGACGACGCCGGGGATCTGCCCGGTGGACGCCAGATCACGCAATGCGATGCGCGAGAGCTTGAATTTACGATAGTTACCGCGCGGGCGGCCGGTCAGGCCGCAACGCAAGCGGAGACGGTTTTCAGCGGAGTTGCGCGGCAACTGGGCCAGCTTCAACTGCGCCACGAAACGCTCTTCCAGGGACAGGCTTTCGTCCTTGGTCATGGCTTTCAGCTTCGCACGCTTATTGGCGTACTTCTTGACCAGGCGTTCGCGCTTCTTGTTGCGCTCGACTGCACTTTTCTTAGCCATTACTGCTTACCTCCAGTCTCGCCGGCGAACGGCATGTTCATGTGGCGAAGCAGTGCTTTCGCCTCTTCGTCCGTGCGCGCCGTGGTGCAGATGACGATGTCCATGCCGCGAACGCTATCGACCTTGTCGTAGTCGATTTCGGGGAACACGATCTGCTCCTTCAGGCCCATGGCGAAGTTGCCGTTGCCGTCAAAGCCGTTGCCGTTGACGCCGCGGAAGTCACGCACGCGCGGCAGCGCTATGTTGACCAAGCGGTCGTAAAATTCATACATGCGGTCCTTGCGCAGCGTCACCTTGGTGCCGATGACCATACCGTCGCGCAGTTTGAAGCCCGCGATGGACTTCTTGGCTTTGGTGGTCACGGGCTTTTGGCCGGTGATCGCGGTCAGGTCCGCAAGGGGGCCGTCGATCTTCTTCTTGTCTTGCGAAGCTTCGCCGACGCCCATGTTGAGAACGATCTTTTCCAGTTTCGGGATCTGCATGGGGTTCGCGTAGTTGAACTCCTCTTTCAGAGCCGGAACGACCTGATCGTTATAGATTTCTTTCAAACGTGCCATTGTCTCAGCCCTTCCTTAGTCCAAGACCTCGCCGGAGCGCTTGGCATAGCGCACCTTGCGACCGTCGACGTCCTTGAAGCCGACGCGGGTCGGCTTGTCGTCTTTGGGGTCCAAATGGGCGATGTTGGAAAGGTCGATCGGAGCTTCCTTTTCAACGATGCCGCCTTCGGACATCTGAGAAGGGCGGGTGTGGCGCTTGACCACGTTCACGCCCTGCACGATTGCACGGTTGTCTCCCGGCATGACCTTCAGCACTTCGCCGGTCTTGCCCTTGGAGCGGCCCGTGAGCACGACGACCTTGTCGCCTTTTTTGATCTTGCTCGCCATCACAACACCTCGGGCGCCAGGGAGATGATCTTCATGTACTTTTTGGAGCGCAGTTCGCGGGTCACCGGGCCGAAGATACGGGTGCCGATGGGCTCGCCTGCGTTGTTCAAAAGCACGGCTGCGTTGGAATCAAAACGGATGGTCTGGCCGTCCGGACGATGGATGTCCTTGGCCGTGCGCACCACGACAGCGCGGTGCACATCACCCTTTTTGACACGGCCACGCGGAATCGCTTCCTTCACGGAAACGACGATCACGTCGCCGACGGAAGCATACTTACGCTTCGAACCGCCAAGCACCTTGATGCATTGCACCCGGCGTGCGCCCGAATTGTCAGCAACCTCCAGATTGGATTCTGCCTGAATCATGGGTTTGTCCTTTATTCCGTGTCACGGTCTCTGCTTAAGGGACAGAGCTCTAAGCAGACTCAGTGACAACTTCCCAAGTTTTACGCTTCGAAAGCGGACGGCATTCGCGGATGCGAACGATTTCGCCTTCTTTCACAACGTTGTTTTCGTCGTGCGCGGCATATTTCTTCGATTTGCGCACGTACTTTTTGTAGATCGGGTGCATGACGCGGCGCTCGACCAGGACGGTAACGGTTTTGTCCTGCTTGTCGCTGACCACGACACCCTGAAGAACACGTTTCGGCATTCTTATACTCCTTACGACGCTGCGGCGGCGCTGGCGCGCTCACCCAGGATCGTCTTGATGCGCGCGATGTCCTTGCGGACTTGCGTTTTGCGCGCGGTGTTTTCGAGCTGGCCACTGGCGGCCTGGAAACGCAGGTTGAACGATTCCTTGCGGAGATCGACCAACTGGTCTTTCAGCTCATCGTCGCTTTTGGCGCGGATATCAGTCGCTTTCATAACTTACTCCTCACCGAAGCGGGACACGAACTTGGTGCTCACCGGCAGCTTTGCGGCCGCCAATTCGAACGCGCGCTCTGCAACGTCGCGAGGAACACCATCGACTTCGAACATGATGCGGCCGGGTTTGACGCGGCACGCCCAGTATTCCGGGGTACCCTTACCCTTACCCTGGCGAACTTCGGCAGGCTTCTGGGACACGGGCACATCCGGGAAGATGCGGATCCACACACGGCCCGCACGCTTCATGTGACGGGTCATGGCGCGGCGCGCGGCTTCGATTTGGCGCGCGGTCACGCGTTCCGGCGACGTGGCCTTGAGGCCGTAGCTGCCGAAATTCAGCGTAAATCCACCCTTGGCTTTGCCATGGATGCGGCCCTTGTGGGCTTTACGGAACTTAGTACGTTTGGGGCTCAGCATTGGCTGGGTTCCCTTGCCTTCTTCTCGTTAAACTCTGACTTAGCGCTGCGGTTGCTGCGCCAAAGCCTTCTTCTCGGTGGCCATCGGATCGTGGGCGAGGATTTCACCCTTGTAGATCCAGACCTTGATGCCGCACACGCCATACGTGGTGTGCGCGGACGAAGTCGCGTAGTCCACATCGGCGCGCAGCGTGTGCAACGGCACGCGGCCTTCGCGGTACCAAACGGTGCGCGCGATTTCCGCGCCACCCAGACGGCCGGCGCAGTTGATGCGGATGCCTTCCGCGCCCAGACGCATGGCCGACTGCACGGCACGCTTCAAAGCACGGCGGGTGGAAACACGGCGCTCCAACTGCTGGGCGATGTTGTCGGCCACCAACTGGGCGTCGATTTCCGGCTTGCGGACTTCGACGATGTTGAGGCTGACGTCGTTGCCGGTGATCTTGGCAACGTCGCCGCGCAGCTTTTCGATGTCGGCGCCCTTCTTGCCAATCACCACACCCGGACGGGCGGAGTAGATCGTCACGCGGGCCTTCTTCGCCGGACGTTCGATCACGATCTTCGAAACGCTGGCCTGCTTGAGCTTGTCGGCCAGGTAATCGCGAATCTTGATGTCTTCGTGCAGCAGATCGGCGTAGTTGTCGTCGGCGTACCAACGGGAATCCCAGGTCTTGTTGACGCCCAGGCGGAAGCCGATCGGGTTGATCTTATGTCCCATTTATGCGGTCTCCTCGCGCTCACGAACAATCAAACGCAGATTGCTGAACGGTTTTTGAATACGGCCAACGCGGCCACGAGCGCGCGCCTTCCAGCGTTTCATGACCATCGCGCGCCCGACGGTGGCTTCCGCCACGTACAAACGGTCGACGTCGAGCTGATGGTTGTTCTCGGCGTTGGCGATGGCGCTTTCCAAGAGCTTCTTGACGTCGTTCGCGATGCGACGCTTGGAGAACGTCAGCTGGCCCAGAGCCTGCTCGGCGCTCTTGCCGCGGATCGAACCGCACACCAAGTTGAGCTTCTGCGGGCTGATGCGAATCATCTTCGCAAAAGCCATCGCTTCGTTGTCGGCCAGCGGGCGCTCAAAGCTTTTCTTACCCATGATCAGGCCCTCTTGCCTTTCTTGTCCGCAGCGTGACCCAGATAGGTGCGGGTCGGCGAGAACTCACCGAACTTGTGGCCGATCATTTCTTCGGTCACCAGCACGGGGACGAATTTCTTGCCGTTGTAGACACCAAAGGTGAGACCCACAAACTGCGGCAAAATGGTGGAACGACGCGACCAGGTCTTGATGACTTGGTTGCGGCCGGCGTCACGGGCGGCCTCTGCCTTCTTGAGCAGATAACCGTCGACGAACGGACCTTTCCAAACGGAACGCGGCACGGTGTCTCTCCTACTTACTTGCCATGACGACGGCGCATGATCATGCCGTCAGTCTTTTTGTTCTTACGAGTGCGCTTGCCCTTGGTCGGCTTGCCCCACGGGGTAACCGGGTGACGGCCGCCGGAGGTGCGGCCTTCGCCACCGCCATGCGGGTGATCGACCGGGTTCATGGCGACGCCGCGCACGCTCGGGCGTTTGCCAAGCCAGCGCTTACGGCCAGCCTTGCCAATCTTGATGTTTTGCTGGTCGGGGTTGGACACGGCGCCGATGGTCGCCATGCACGCACCACGCACCAAGCGCAGTTCACCGGACATCAAACGCAACTGGGCGTAGCCTTGGTCCTTACCGACCAATTGCACGTAAGCGCCTGCGCTGCGCGCGATCTGTGCGCCCTTGCCCGGCTTCATTTCCACATTGTGGATGATGGTGCCGACCGGGATGTTGGCCAACGGCAATGCGTTGCCCGGCTTGATGTCGGCATGTTCGCCGGCGACGACCTTGTCGCCCACGGCCAGACGCTGCGGCGCAATGATGTACGCCTTTTCGCCATCTTCATACGCCACCAGGGCGATGAAGGCGGTGCGGTTCGGATCGTATTCCAAACGCTCAACGGTGCCGACGACGTCGAACTTGTTGCGCTTGAAATCGATGATGCGATAGCGGCGCTTGTGGCCGCCACCGATACGGCGCGCGGTGATGCGCCCGGTGTTGTTGCGCCCACCGTTCTTGCGCAGACCTTCGGTCAGGCTCTTTTCCGGAGCCCCTTTGTGAAGGCCGGAACGGTCAACCGTAACCAGATTACGCTGCGACGGCGTCGACGGTTTGTATTGTTTCAGTGCCATGACTTAAATTCCTCAAACGCCAGTGGTCACATCGATGGAGTCGCCTTCGGCCAAGGTGACGATCGCTTTTTTCAGATCATCGCGCTTGCCCGGGCGGCCACGGAAACGCTTGGTCTTGCCCTTCTGGATCAGGGTGTTCACACCCGTCACCTTGACTTTGAACAGACCTTCGACCGCGGCGCGGATCTCCGGCTTGGAAGCGTCCATGGCCACTTCGAACGCAACTTGATTGTGTTCGCTGACCAGCGTCGCTTTTTCGGTGATCAGCGGACGGCGGATCACTTCGTACATACGTTCCTTGCTGACGCTCATTTCAAACGCTCCTGCAACTTGGTCACGGCGTCCTGGGTCAGCACAAGCGTGTCGTGACGCAGGATGTCGTAAACGTTTGCGCCCTGGCTCGGCAGCACGTCGATGCCGACGATGTTGCCTGCGGCGAGCGCGAAGTTCTTGTTCACTTCCGCGCCGTCAATGACCAGAGCCGAACCCCAACCGAGCGCGGTGAGCTTCTTGTTCAGATCAGCGGTCTTCGGCGCTTTCAGCTCAGCGGTATCGACCACCACCAGCTTGCCTTCGGCCTGCTTCGCGGACAGTGCGGTTTTCAGCGCCAGCTTGCGGACCTTTTTCGGCAACTTGTGCTCGTAAGAGCGCGGGGTCGGACCGAACACCACGCCACCACCGCGGTGCTGCGGCGCGCGCGACGTACCCTGACGGGCGGAGCCGGTGCCCTTTTGGCGGAACGGTTTTTTGCCGCCGCCGGACACGTCGGTGCGGCCCTTAACGGCATGGGTGCCTTGACGGCGCTTGGCCAACTGCCAGTTGACGGCGCGGGCCAGCAGATCGGAGCGCACTTCGAGGCCGAAGATGGCGTCGTCCAGATCAACCGAGCCGGCCTTCTTGTTTTCGAGGCTAATCACATCGAGTTTCATCGCTCTTATTCCTTCTCGGCCTCGGCTGCGTCAGCGGCGGCTTCTTCAGCCGGGGCTTCTACAGCGGTTTCTTCGGCCGGGGCTTCCTCGGCAGGTGCCTCTTCACCGGCGCTCAGCAATTGAGCGGGGAACGGCAGGCCATCCGGAGCCGTCTTTTTCACGGCGTCGCGAACCAAAACGAAGCCACCCTTGTGGCCCGGGACAGCGCCCTTGACCAGGATCAGACCGCGGTCGTCATCGGTGGAGACGACCTCCAGGTTCAACGTGGTCACGCGCTCAGCGCCCATGTGACCGGCCATCTTCTTGCCCTTGAACACCTTGCCCGGGTCCTGACACTGACCGGTCGAACCGTGGGAACGGTGAGAAATGGACACACCGTGAGACGCACGCAGGCCACCGAAGTTGTGACGCTTCATGCCACCGGCGAAACCTTTACCGATGGAGGTGCCGGTCACATCGACGAACTGACCGCCGACGAAGTGGCTGGCGGCGAGTTGAGCGCCGACGTTGACCAAACCGTCGGCATCGACGCGGAATTCCGCGAGCTTGCGCTTCGGCTCGACCTTCGCTTTGGCGAAGTGGCCGCGCATGGCCTTGGTTTGGCGTTTGGCTTTGGCGGCGCCGACACCGAGCTGGAGGGCAGTGTAGCCGTCCTTGTCCTCGGTCTTATGCGCCACGACTTGGCAGTTGTCCACTTTCAGCACGGTCACGGGTACGTGTGTGCCATCGTCTTTAAAGACGCGGGACATACCGACCTTTTGGGCAATTAATCCGGTACGCATTGGTCCCTTACCTATCCTATTTCCTCTCCGGTCCTTCGAACGAACCGGCTTAGAGTTTGATTTCGACGTCCACGCCGGCGGCCAAGTCGAGCTTCATCAGCGCGTCCACGGTCTGCGGGGTGGGGTCAACAATGTCCAGCACGCGCTTGTGCGTACGGATTTCGAACTGTTCGCGCGACTTCTTGTCGATGTGCGGGCCGCGCAGAACGGTGAACTTTTCGATCCGGGTCGGCAGCGGAATCGGGCCACGGACCTCAGCGCCGGTGCGCTTCGCCGTGTTCACGATCTCGCCCGCGGACTGATCCAGTACGCGGTGATCGAAGGCCTTGAGCCGGATGCGGATGTTCTGGTGTTCCATGTTTCGAACCTATCCAGTTGGAAGGTCCCGCCCACAAAGGGTGTTCTGGGGCGGGGCTTGTTCCGTTGCTTTAGTCGATGACCTTTGAGACGACGCCGGCACCGACGGTGCGCCCGCCTTCGCGGATGGCGAAGCGCAGGCCTTCGTCCATGGCGATCGGCGCGATCAACTCAACGTCCATCGCGATGTTGTCGCCCGGC
>JANQJR010000055.1 GCA_028281525.1 Magnetovibrio sp. | reverse complement strand
GATCTCCTGGCCGTGGGCGCCCAGCTCGTGGGTGAAGTCCGCGAACAGCACGAGCGCGGCGAGGCCGGCCGAGCCGATGGCGTAGCCCTTGGTCACCGCCTTGGTGGTGTTGCCGACCGCGTCCAGGTTGTCAGTGGTGTTGCGCACGTCTTCGGGCAGGTCCGCCATTTCGGCGATGCCGCCGGCGTTGTCGGTCACCGGACCGAAGGCATCCAGCGCCACCACGATGCCGGCCAAGGCCAACATGGTCGTCGCAGCAATCGACAGACCGTAGAGCCCCGCGACCATATAGCTGACGATGATGCCGCCGCAGATCACCAGCACCGGAAGCGCGGTGGATTCCATAGATACCGCCAGGCCCTGGATCACGTTGGTGCCGTGACCGGTGGTCGAGGCTTGGGCCACCGATTTCACCGGACGGTGTTCGGTGCCGGTGTAGTATTCGGTGATCCACACGATCAGGCCGGTCACCACCAGCCCCGTCAGGGCCGACATAAAGAGCTGCGTGCCTGTTACAACCTTGTCGTCGTTCATCGAGAACATGTTGTCGAAGCCGCCCATCATCGTATAGATGAGCCCCGCGATCAGCACCGCGGAAATGACCGCCGATGCGATGAAGCCCTTATAGAGCGCACCCATCACCGATTGGCTGGAGCCCAACCGCACGAAGAACGTGGCGATCACGGAGGCCACGATGCATGCCGCACCGATGGCCAGAGGGAACAGCATCATCAGTTCCTGATCCGCGCCGGTGAAGAAGATTGCGCCCAGCAGCATGGTCGCGACCACCGTCACGGCGTAGGTTTCGAACAGGTCGGCCGCCATGCCCGCGCAGTCGCCGACGTTGTCGCCGACGTTGTCGGCGATCACGCCCGGGTTGCGGGGGTCGTCTTCGGGGATGCCGGCTTCGATCTTACCGACCAAGTCGGCGCCGACGTCGGCGCCCTTGGTGAAGATGCCGCCGCCCAAACGGGCGAAGATGGAGATCAGCGACGCGCCGAAGCCCAAAGCCACCAAGGCTTCCAGGATGTGGCGCATGCCTTGGGTGGAGTCCGGGTCGTACATGCCGCGCAGCACCACGTAATAGCCCGCGACGCCCAACAGCGCCAAGCCCACGACCAACAGGCCGGTGATCGCACCGGACTTGAACGCCACGGCCAAGCCGCCGGCCAAGCCTTCGGAGCGCGACGCTTCGGCGGTGCGCACATTGGCGCGTACGGAAACGTTCATGCCGATGTAGCCCGCCAAAGCGGACAGGATCGCGCCGATGAAATAACCGATCGCCACGGCCAGACCGAGGCGCAGGCCCAATAGAATGCCAATCACCGTGCCGACCACGGCGATGGTGGTGTATTGCCGATTCAAATAAGCCGCTGCGCCCTCTTGGACAGCAGCGGCAATTTCTTGCATACGCGCGTTACCGGCGGGTTTGGCCAGGACGGCCCGGATGGCCCAGGTGCCGTACAGCACGGCCAACAGGCCGCAGGCCAAGACAATATAGTAAGTCATGGACATAAAAATATTCTCCCCAAATGGATCCCTGTGTGTGTAAGTCCCGACAGATGTGTAAGTCCCCACCAACGAGGACTTGAGTGAGCCCTCATTGCAAACCTCACCCAAATCCACCCGAAGGGTGCCAGATACCCGGGCCCAAGGCAACCAAAGGAAGGTGAGATTTTTTGGTTATTAATCTGTAGGTTACAACCGATGCAGGAATCGTTCCGGCTGGCGGAAGATTGGCGGGGTCGAATCCGGGCGAAATTTACGGATTATTGATCGTTTGTGCTGGTCATAGCCTGGATCAGGGCGTCGCTGACGATTCCTTTGCCCAGGTTGCGCTCGGCGATCATCATGATGCGGTATTTGATCAAGGTCACGTCGAGCGTTTTGTTGTTGCGCAGTGTGCGGGGAATGTAAAAGGAAAAGTCTTTGATCAGCGCATCGCCCAGGCGGCGCTGCGCTTTGGCGACAATGCGTTCATTGTCGACATTGAGAACTTCCAGCTTGTAGTGGATCATAATTGTGCCCGCGACGTTGTTTTGCTGAAACACCGGCACTTGGATCGGGTCCATTTCGATGTAGCGCGGACGCGATTCAAACAGAGCGCGGGTCTTTTCCTTTTCCGCTTCGGCGGCTTGCATTGCGGCCCGTTCTTCAGGCGTGACCTGGAACGGGCCCAGGGACAAGTACTTCAAGAAGCTTACGGTTCCCCCCGCGAGCAGGATCAGAATCGCGAACGCGATAACCAGCTTTTTCATGTTCCGCTCTCTTAGGTGTAACGCTGTTGTTTGTAGGGGACGGGACGGGATGGGATTATACTCAAATCAGGTGCCGTGAAAAGGCCCCAAATCCGCCGTCAAGCCTTTATAAATGCTGGTATCCACCCGCACCGACATCAAGCGGCGCGCCATGGGTGTCCAGGACAATAACGGGACCTGTTCCTGGGCTTATCTCCAGCTTGCCCGGTGTTTCGATCCGGCCGATGGCGGCGACGTCCAGATCTTGCTGTTCGGCGAGATTTTCGATGTCGGCCACAGCGTCTTCCGGGGCGGTGAAAGCCAGTTCGTAATCGTCCCCGCCGCTGAGCACGCTTTGCAAGAGGCCCGGATCAGCCACAAGCGCATGATGGCCCGCCTCAGACACCGGGACCTGTTCCGCTTCGATCACCGCCTCAACGCCGGAAGCCGTGCAGATATGGCCCACATCCGCGACCAAACCGTCGGATATATCGATCGCCGCCGTCACAAGGCCGCTTTGCGCAAGCGCCATGGCGAATTTCCAACGCGGTTCCGGTCGGGCGTAACGGCGCGCCAAATGCGCGCGGTGTGCGTCCGACAGGCCGTCGATACCGCTTTGCAACAGCAAAAGCCCCAGCGCACCGTCACCGATGGCGCCGGTCACGAACACGATGTCCCCCGGCTTTGCGCCCGCACGCCTCAAAGCGCGGCCACGGGCGATCTGACCCAAGGCCGTCAGGCTCAAAGCCACGGGGCCGGGAGTGGAAACGGTATCGCCGCCCAACAGTTTCGCTCCCGATGGCGCGAGCGCCGCCTTGAGGCCACCCGCGAACGCCGCGATCCAGTCCTCGGACAAATCTTTGGGGAATTGCGCGGCGAGAAACACAGCTTGCGGTTCGGCCCCCATGGCGGCGAGATCGGACAAATTCACGCCGACCACTTTGTAGGCGACGTCCTCGGGGCTGAGACTGTCGAGAAAATGAACCCCCGCGACCACCGCATCGGTGGTGACCACCAGTTCGCGGGACGGCGGAACGGACAACAGCGCGGCGTCGTCCTGCAGGGACAAGGCGCCCGTATCCTCCCCCGTCAAGGGACGGAAGTGCTTGGCGATGATGTCGAATTCAGAGCCGGACAAAAAGGCATCCCCCTCAATAGAAACGGGTCAGTCCATCTTACCGTCGCGTAAGGCGTGCGCCAACTTATCCAGAACGCCGTTGACCATCTTGGGTTCGCCCTCGGTGAAGAAGGCGTTGGCGATATCCATGTATTCGTTGATGATCACTTTGGCTGGGATGTCCGTGCGTGTGAGAAGCTCGAACGCACCGCAGCGCATCACTTGGCGCAGCAGAACTTCAAGGCGTTCCACGGTCCACTTGTCGCCAAGCACGCCTTGCAAAAGTTCGTCGATTTCCCCCTGGCGGCCTGTGATGCCGCGCACCAGTTCGATCAAAAAAGATGTGTCGGGGTCAAGGAACTCCGCCTCCCCCACTTCTTCGCCGTCTTCGTCTTCTAAGGTGACGGTCCAGCGTTTTTCGATAAAAGTGCGCAACACCGGGTCGGCGTCGCCTTCGACCATGTCGAGTTCGTAAAGGGATTGCACCGCCGCCATGCGCGCGGCGGAACGGGCTTTGGCGTCGAACGGTTTGGCTTCCCGTTGGGCGTGCTCGCCTACGGTCATCAGACCTTACCGTGCATGAGGGCGTCGCGCACTTCGATCATGCGCACGCACGCTTCCGCGGCGTCACGGCCCTTGTTCTTTTGATCGACACCGGCACGTACCAACGCCTGCTCTTCGTTTTCGACGGTCAGGATGCCATTGCCGATGGCGACATTGTCCAACGACAGGTCCATCAGCGCACGGCAGCTTTCACCCGCGACATAATCGTAATGGCTGGTTTCGCCGCGGATGACGCAACCCAGCGCGACGTAGCCCGCATAGTGGCGCGACGCGATCGGGTGGTCTTCCTGGGCCAACTCCGCATTGGCGATCACGCCGGGAATTTCGAAGGCGCCCGGCACTTCGATCTTGTCGTATTGCACGCCCGCTTCGCCCAGGTATGCGATTGCGCCGTGGAGAAGCTGGTCGGTGATGTGCTCGTAAAACGGAGCGACGACGATCAGAACTTTAGTGGCCATATCTAAAAATCCTTAAACTCTGACACCTTTATTCAGGAATGGGCTTCTGGCCAGCGACGGTCAGACCATAACCTTCCAGGCCGATAATGGTGTGTTGAGTGTTGGACAGCAAGGTCATTTCCTTGATGCCCAGATCCAGCAGGATTTGTGCACCGACGCCGTAGTTACGCAGTTCCGCGCTGACGCCACCGGCATCGCCCTCTTCTTGTTCCAACGGTTTGTGCGCGCGCGATGACAGCGCGTCCTGGCGCGGGTTGCGGATCACCACGACCGCGCCACGCCCTTCTTCGGCAATGGCTTTGAGCGAGCTTTGCAACTGGCCGGCTTTGCCCTTGGCGTTGTCGCCCAAGGCGTCGGTGAGAATATCCATGGCGTGCATGCGCACCAGAACCGGGCCATCGGAAGCGACATCGCCGCAGACGAATGCGGCGTGCTCGGTGCCGTCGAGGTCGCTGCGATAGACGTTCATGGTGAATGCGCCGCCGTGGATGGAAGTAAAGGGCTGGCTGAGAACCTTGTCCACCACATGGTCGTTCTTCAAGCGGTACGCGATCAGGTCGGCGATGGTGGCGATCTTGAGATCATGCTTTTGCGCATACGGAATGAGGTCCGGCAGGCGCGCCATGGTGCCGTCTTCGTTCATGATCTCGCAGATCACACCGGACGGGTTGAGACCGGCCAGACGGGATATGTCCACCGCTGCCTCGGTATGACCTGCGCGTACGAGAACGCCGCCGTCACGCGCTTCCAACGGAAAGACGTGTCCCGGGGTGGTGATATCGCCCTTGCCGCGATTGCCGCCGATGGCTACTGCGATGGTGGTGGCGCGGTCCGATGCGGAAATTCCCGTCGTGACCCCCTCTCGCGCTTCGATGGAAACCGTAAACGCGGTGGAGTGACGCGACACGTTGGACTGCGACATGTGTGGTAGATCCAAGTGTTCCACCCGCTCGCGTGTCAGCGACAGGCAGATCAGCCCACGTCCATAGGTGGCCATGAAGTTGATCGCTTCTGGCGTGGCCATCTGGGCGGGGATCACCAGGTCGCCTTCGTTTTCGCGGTCCTCGTCATCGACCAGGATGAACATGCGCCCGTTGCGCGCATCTTCGATGATGTCCTCGATGGGAGAAAGTTTGTCTTTGAACGGCACGTTTTTGTCCCTACCCGCCTGTTTTGCCCGTCTTTATGATGGTCTTATTCTTTTCCAAGAAGCCGCGCAACATAACGCGCCAGCATGTCGATTTCCAGGTTCACATGGTCGCCCGCTTGCAGCGCGCCGATGGTGGTGACCTCCTGGGTGTGGGGAATCACATTGATGCCGAACTGGGCGCCTTCCACCTCGTTGACGGTGAGCGAGACGCCATCGACCGTGATGGAGCCTTTCGGCGCCAGATACTTCGCCAATTCTTCCGGTGCGCTGAAAACGAAGCGCACGCTGTCGCCGTCCGGCGTGCGGCTCACCACTTCGCCAACGCCATCCACGTGGCCGGACACGATGTGCCCACCCAACTCGTCGCCCAAGCGCATGGCGCGTTCCAAGTTGATCCGGCTGCCGACGTCCCAATCGCCCAGAGTGGTTTTGGACAGGCTTTCGGCGGACACTTCGATGGCGTACCAGCCCTGATCACCATCTTGTCCCTTTTCCACCACGGTCATGCACGCGCCCGCGTGCGCCACGGAGCCGCCGATGTCGATGTCGGCGACGTCGAGCGCGGTTTCGATTTCGAAACGCCGCCCTTCGCCTTCCCCTTGGGAAGTCTTCGTGACGGCGCGGATGCGCCCCATATCGGTAACGATGCCCGTGAACACGGAATTAAGCCCCCAAGTGGTGTATCTCTACAAGTGGTATATCTCTAGATGATCCGGGCCTGCGTTTAGCACGGTTTCGGGGCCCGATGCCAGTTTTTCGCCCAATGTTTTCCCGGCAACATCGTTAAATGCGGGCACGCTGTCGGCACCCAGGGCTTTATCCGCGCGAAACCACTGTACGGCATCCACCAATCCGGCCTGAAGAAAGCCGCTGACGATGGCGGGGCCTGCTTCGACCAGGACCCGGTTGAGACCGCGCTTGGCCAACTCTCCCGCAAGCCAAACAAGGTCCGGACGGCCATCGTTCAAGTGGGCGGCGGAAATAACGGTGACGCCTTGGATTTCCAAGTCATGGATGCGCCCGGCGTTTGCGTCCGCTCCGCAGACGATCCATAACGGGGCGTCGGCGAGGCTTTTCAAAAGCTTGCTGTCTTGTGGGATGCGCAAACGCGTATCCAGCAGCACGCGCACCGTGCTGTTTTCATGGCACCCCGCCAAGCGGCATGTGTACTTGGGATCATCGTCAAGCACCGTGCCGATGCCGAAGATCACCGCGTCATGCTGAGCGCGCAGCAGATGTCCGCGCCTGCGCGCTTCAGAAGACGTGATCCACTTCGCCTCCCCCTCCGCGCCACGCGGCGGGATGTGGCCGTCGCGGTCGGTGGCGAGCTTGAGCGTGAATTCCGGGCGATGTTCGGTGATGCGCTTGAGGAAGCCTAAGTTGGTGCGCCATGCCTCTTTTTTCAGAACGTTTTTTTCGATGTTGATCCCGGCTTGTTTGAGAATCTTGAGCCCTTTACCCGCGACTCGCTCGTCGGGGTCTTCGAGCGCCACCACGCAGCGCTTGATGTTTGCTGCAACCAGCGCTTCGGCGCACGGCGGCGTGACGCCCTGGTGCGCGCATGGCTCCAACGTCACGTAGGCGGTCGCGCCGGATGCGGCGGCGCCCGCCTGCTCCAAAGCCATGGCCTCAGCATGGGGCCGCCCACCGGGCTGGGTCCAGCCGCGCCCCACCACCATCCCGTTTTTCACGAGAATGCAGCCCACTGTGGGATTGGGCGCGGTGTTGCCGAGGCCGCGGCGCGCCAACGACAATGCGGCGCGCATGAAATCCTGATCCAGGCGGTTACTCGCGTTCACCCAAATTCCCGATAAATTCGTTGAAGTCTTTGATTTCGTGGAAGTCTTTGTAGACGGAGGCAAAGCGCACATAGGCCACTTTGTCCAGTTCCATGAGCCGTTCCATGATCAACTCGCCGATAGCCTTGGACGGAATTTCCGTTTCGCCCGATGTTTCCAGGCGGCGCTGGATGCCATTGACGATGCGTTCGATCTGGTCGCTGTCCACGGGACGTTTGCGCAACGCGACCTCCATGGAGCGTTTGACCTTTTCGCGGTCGAACGGGACCTTCTCGCCATGGCTTTTGACCACGGTCAATTCGCGCAGATGTACGCGTTCAAACGTGGTGAAGCGCGATCCGCATGCCGGGCAGTAACGCCGGCGGCGGATGGTGGCGTTGTCCTCGCTGGGCCGCGAGTCTTTGACCTGGGTGTCGTGGTTACCGCAAAACGGGCAGCGCATGGCGTTTTTCTCCCCCTACCCCAATAAGATCAACCGTAAATCGGGAAGCGCGCGCACAGCGCTTCGACCTTGTCCCGCACGGCCTGCTCGATCTCGGCGTTGGCCTCCTCCCCATGCTGCGCGAGGCCGTCGAGCACTTCGCAGACCATCCGGCCGATGTCCTTGAATTCCTCCACGCCGAAACCGCGGGTGGTGCCCGCAGGCGTGCCGAGACGAATGCCTGACGTGATCATGGGTTTTTCCGTATCGAACGGAATGCCGTTCTTGTTGCAGGTGATGCCCGCGCGATCCAACGCGTGTTCGGCGGCGTTGCCCTTGACCCCCTTGGGGCGTAAGTCGACCAGCATCAGGTGCGTGTCGGTGCCGCCGGTGGAAATGGCGTAGCCGCCTTCGACCATGGTGGCCGCCAACGCTTGGGCGTTGTCGATGACGTCTTGAGCGTAAGTCTTGAAACCCGGCTGCAAGGCTTC
Source organism: Magnetovibrio sp. (assembly GCA_028281525.1). GTDB lineage: Bacteria > Pseudomonadota > Alphaproteobacteria > Rhodospirillales > Magnetovibrionaceae > Magnetovibrio. The sequence continues at coordinate 63,024 of JANQJR010000055.1, read as the reverse complement.
GCCGAAAGCCACCGCCTTGGCGGCAATGACATGCATCAGAGGGCCGCCTTGCAGACCCGGGAAGATGGCGGAGTTGACCTTCTTCGCAATCTCCGCGTCGTTGGTCAGGATCATGCCGCCGCGCGGACCGCGCAAGGTTTTGTGGGTGGTGGTAGTGGTGACGTCGGCGATGCCGACAGGACTCGGGTGCAGGCCGGCTGCGACCAGACCGGCGAAATGCGCCATGTCGACCATCATGTAGGCGCCCACGGCGTCGCAGATCTCACGGAATCTGGCGAAGTCGATGTGACGCGGATAGGCCGAGCCGCCGGCAATGATCAGTTTGGGACTGTGCTCTTTCGCCAAGGCTTCGACTTGATCGTAATCGATGGTCAGCGTGTCTTCACGCACGCCGTATTGCACCGCGTTGAACCATTTGCCCGATTGCGCGGGCGGCGCGCCGTGGGTCAGGTGTCCGCCGGCATCCAAGCTCATCCCCAAAATGGTGTCGCCCGGTTGCAAAAGCGCCATGAACACGCCGCCGTTGGCTTGCGCGCCCGAATGCGGCTGGACGTTGACGTAATCGCAGTCGAAAAGTTCTTTGGCGCGCTCGCGGGCGAGCTGTTCGGAGATGTCGACGAATTCACAACCGCCGTAATAGCGCCGCCCCGGGTAACCCTCAGCGTACTTGTTGGTGAGCACGCTGCCCTGGGCTTCGAGCACCGCTTTGGAAACGATGTTTTCCGATGCAATCAGCTCAATCTGGTTTTGCTGGCGGCCCAGTTCCTGGTCGATGGAAGACTTCAGGTCCGGGTCCGCGTCTGCCAAGGACGTGGAAAAGAATTTGGCGAGTTCGTCGTTGGGATAATCGGTCATGGGCGGCTCTGCTGCTGATAAATGAAAATTTAAAGTGGTGGATTGGACAACTTGCCTACCCGGCGCTCGTGCCGGCCACCTTCGAATTCGGTGTTGAGGAAGGTATCGACGCACTCTTCACAAAGATCGGAGCCAATCATGCGGCCACCGAAAACGATCACGTTGGCGTCGTTGTGTTCGCGCGACAGGCGCGCGCCGGTCACGTCATGCACCAAGGCGGCACGCACTTCCGGGAAGCGATTGGCCGCAATGGAGATACCGATGCCGCTGCCGCACATCAAGACACCGCGGGACGCTTGGCCGTCTTTGAGGCTTTGGGCGAGTTTGTAGCCGTAATCCGGGTAGTCGACGGAATCCGGGCCGCTGACGCCCAGATCGAGAATGTCGAATCCCCTCCCTTTTAAGTAGGAAACGATGTGGTCCTTCAGCGCAAGTGCGCCGTGGTCACAGGCGATGGCGATGGTTTCGGTCGACATGTGCGTCTCATCCATTTCCGTTTTGAGGAATACCCCGGGGAAGGTCCTTGAATCGCATAAAGAGAAGAGCGCTTAGTTACCATATCTCGTAGCCCTCTGCCAAGCGGGCACAAGGCTGCCGCTTCACCCGAATTCGTGAATCGTCCTCTAAGAGGCGGAATCACAATCAAGTGATTCCGCCAAAGACGATCCGACCCTGGCGCTCGTGGGTCTATCAAGATGCTGTTTTTTGTATTTTTGGCTGGATGAGACCTCCACGATGCCCATTGGCTGCGTGTTCGCGTGGGCATCGTAGTGGTGGACGGGACCTGTCTTTAAGCCGCGAAGCGTTCCTTGGCGGCCCTGGCGGCGGCGGCTTCTTCGGGGGAATAGGCTTTGCCGGACCACAGCATGGTGTAGGCGATTTCCTCGTTGCCGTTTTCGCAAAGCTCCAGGACATCGGCGAACAACGGCTGGAAGGTGTCACTCTTGTGCGATTCCTCATGTTCTTCGAAAGACCGCCAGAAGGTGACGATCAACGCTTCCTTGTCCTTAAGCGGGCTTTTCACCGTTTGCCCGACGGTGCTGCCTTCGTTGGACACGAGACCGGCGTTGTTCATGACGAAACCGCCGCAAAAACCCGTTTCGGAATGATACGTTTTGACGTTTTCGCAAAGCATCGCGACGCGTTCTTGCAGGTCGTCGGTATCGAATTCGGGTTTCAACAGGACGCGGTTCACGGTCACCACGCCGTCATTGGGAAAATTCGGGATAAAATTTGACATTTCGGGGTCTCCTTTTCTTGGTGCATCGGGTACGTCCGATGATGCTTAAGATATGGGAAGACCTACCAAAACAGTCAAGTATTAGCGGGGCCTAATGTGCGTTTAAAATGAAAGGGCTGAGAGCTCAATTTGCGGATTTTTTGGCGCTGTCGCGGAAGTCGACCACGTTGTCGCCGTTCATGATGCGGAAGTTATGCGCACGCTCCGGCGTTTCGAAGACATCGTAATAGAGTTCCTGGTCGATTTCGTTGTTGTCTTTGAACGTCAGAACCTTGGGTTTGATGTCGTAAATCTCGTCGCGAGAGACGTATTCGCGTGCGGCAATGATGATTTCATCGCCCGGCTGACAGGTGCGCGCGGCCGATCCGTTGAGTACGCAGCAGCGCGAACCCGGCTCGCCCAGGATCACGTAAGTTTGAATACGTGCGCCAGAATTCTTGTTCCAGATGTCCACGAATTCCATCGGGATGATGCCGACGCGTTCACACAGTTCCGGGTCCAGGGTGATGGAGCCCTGGTATTCCAAATTGGCGTCGGTGACGCGGATGCCGTGCAGTTTGGCGCGTACGATCTGGATCATGGTTCCCAACCTCGCTTTGCTGTTTTTGCCACCGGAATCTTCCCGGTGGGCCGATCTTTCTACACGTTCAAGAGTGAAAAAGCAATCTCATTGTGCAGTGCAGCATAGCACACTTCAGTCTGCACCGCCACCCGGTTCGACCATGATGACTTGGTTGCAGCTTTGAGGCTTGGTGACATAAAGGCATGGATGAGGCTTGAACACGCCAACTCTTGGTCCGGCGCAGCCAAAATCCGGTGGCCCCCCTTGCTCCCTCTGCCACCCCTGTCCTCAAAGGATTTTGATATGACATGTCGAGCCGTCAGCGCGTCATAGCACCATGGATTAGGTGATATTCAACTCAACAAAAGCTTATCGTCGTCGAGTTCCGCGCCGCGGACACGCTCGAACATATGCAGCAAGTCTTCGACGGTCATGCCCTTTTTTTCGTCCCCTTGAACGTCCAGAACCACGCGGCCTTCGTGCAGCATCACGGTACGATTGCCGACGTCCAACGCTTGGCGCATGGAATGCGTGACCATCAAGGTGGTGAGCCCCCGCTCCGCCACGATTTCCTCGGTCAGTTCCAAGACGAACGCCGCCGTCTTGGGATCCAGCGCCGCCGTGTGTTCGTCGAGCAGCAAAATCTTCATCGGTTGCAACGCGGACATCAAAAGGCTCACCGCTTGGCGCTGCCCGCCTGACAACAGCTCCATGCGATCGCCCAACCTGTTTTCGAGACCCAGATTGAGACGCGCGATGTGCGCGCGGAACTCATCGCGCAAACTCTCATACACCGCCGCACCGAGACCGCGGTTGCGGCCACGGGCTTGCGCCAGAGCCAGGTTTTCTTCGATGGTCAGGTTGGCGCAACTGCCGCCCAAGGGGTCTTGGAACACACGCGCGACCAATCCGGCGCGCTTGGCCGTGGGCCAGTTGGTGACGTCCTGGTTGTCGATCAGGATGTTGCCCTGGTCCGGTTTGAGCTCACCCGCCAAAGCATTCAGGAAGGTGCTTTTGCCCGCGCCGTTGGAGCCGATCACGGTGACGAACTCGCCTTCGGGTATCGCCAGGTCGATGCCGCGCATGGCGGGCGTTTCCATCGGGCTCCCGGGGTTGAAGGTGACGGCCAAGCCTTTGGCTTCGATCATATCCGCCGCCTCCCCTTATTGCGGCCCTGCCCCCGTCCGGCGCGAAACGGCATGCGCACACCCGGCAGCACCATGGCCAAGGCCACCAGTACGGCGGTGATCAGGTTCAAGTCCTGCGCCTTAAGCCCCAGCACGTCGGCGTTGAGCGCCCCGGCCACGGCCAAGCGATACAGGATCGAGCCGAGAATGCAGGCGATGGTAGCGCGGAACACCGTTGCGGTGGAGATGATGGCTTCGCCGCCGATCACGGCAGCCAGCCCGACGACGATGACGCCGACGCCGAGCGTCACGTCCGCGGCGCCTTGGCTTTGTGCGAACAAGGCGCCCGCGAAGGCGACCAGCGCGTTGGACAGCGCCATGCCGCCGATGATGTAACCGCTGGTGTGGATGCCTTGGGCGCGGGCCATGCGCGGATTGACGCCGGTGGCGCGCATCGCCAGCCCCACTTCGGAATTCAAGAACCAATCGAGCGCCAGTTTGACGATCACAACCAGCACGAACAGGGCGATGGGCAGCGTGATGTACATGGGCGTCTCAAGGCTTTCCAGCGGCGTGAACACCGTCGTCTCCCCCAACAACGCCACATTGGGCCGTCCCATGATGCGGAGATTCACCGAATACAGCGCGATCATGGTCAGGATCGACGCCAGCAGGTGAAGAATTTTCAGACGCACGTTAAGCCACGCCGTCACCACCCCTGCCATGGCGCCGGCGATGGCCGCCATGAGACTCGCCACATATGGGTTGTAGCCCGCAACAATCATCGCCGCGCACACCGCCGCGCCCAACGGAAAGCTGCCGTCGACGGTCAAGTCGGGGAACTGCAGAACGCGAAAGGACAAATAAACGCCCAACGCCACAAAGGCGAACAGCAGTCCGACCTCGATCGCGCCGAGAAATGCGATTTGGCTCATATCACGCTATCCAGAGACACGCTTCAGCGGATCACGTCCTTGGCCTCGCCGACCAAGTCGGCGGGCAAGACCACGCCTTGGGACTTGGCGGACTTTTCGTTCAAGTATAAGTCCGTCTTGGCGACGCCTTGCACGGCCATGTCGCCGGGCTTCGCACCTTTCAAGATTTTCACCACCATGTCGCCGGTTTGGCGGCCGATGTCATAGTAATTGAAGCCCGCGGCCGCGACCGCGCCGCGTTTAACCGAGTCCGTGTCACCCGCCAAAATCGGGATTTTCGCTTCGTTGCCGACCTTGACCACGGCCTCAAACGCGGAAACCACGGTGTTGTCGGTGGGGATGTAGATGGCGTCTACCTTGCCAACCAAGGAGCGCGCGGCGGCCAGCACCTCGCCCGACTTGGTCGCGGCGGCGACCTTGACGCTCATGCCCGCCTTGGGGCCTTCTTGCTCGATCAGCTCGACCAGGGACACGGAGTTTGCTTCGCCGGGGTTGGCGACCACGCCCAACCTCTTGGCATCAGGAACCACGCGCTTGACCAGCGCCAGGTGCGCGGCGATCGGTGTCATGTCGGTCACGCCGGTGACGTTCTTACCGGGGCGCATCGGGTCGCTGACCAGCTTCGCGGTCACCGGATCGGTGACGGCGCTGAACACGATGGGAATGGTCTTGGTGCTGGCGACCATGTTTTGTGCGGATGGCGTGGCGATGGCGACGATCACGTCGGGGCCTGCGCCTGCGAATTTCTTGGCGATTTGCGCGGCGGTGGCGGTATTGCCCTGCGCGCTTTCATACGACCACTTGAGGTTCTTGCCTTCCTCGTAACCGGCTTCGGCAAGGACGTCCTTGACCCCCTTACGCACAGCGTCCAGCGCCGGATGTTCGACGATCTGGGTGATGGCGACATGGGCATCCTTGGCATGCGCCAATGTGGCGGCTCCCAACGTCATGGCGGCGGCGATCAAGGCCGTGGTCAAGCGTTGGCCGACGCGGTTCGTGATCATGATTGTTCCCCTGTGACAATTCGTCCGTCCTCTAAATCCGGACCGTGCCAAATGTTATCGGATTGAAACCGGGTTTCAAACCGTTTTGCCCGCCGCCGGCCGTGACGAGATCAGTCTGCGGCGTCGTTCTGTGGAGAAGACGCAATGGGCTGACAGCGCGATTTCGGGAATGTGATGGTGACCGTGGTGCCGACGCCCGGTTCGCTGGCGATCGTCAATGTTCCGCCGTGCAGCTTCACCAAACTCGACGTCAGGGTCAGCCCCAGTCCCGTCCCTTGGCTTAAGTGAATTCGCGGGTCCACGCCGGAGCCGACCTGGGTGAAGGGTTCCAACGCCCGTTGCACCTGTTCGGGCGTCATGCCGACACCATTGTCGGCGATGGCCAACACATACATGCCGTCGGGTTGGGCTTCGGAGCGCACCATAACCCGGCCGCCGGAGGAAAATTTGTAGGCGTTGGACAGCAAGTTCAACAAGCACTGCTTGAAGCGCAAGGGGTCGGCATACAATACGCAATTGCCCTCCAGGTTCTTTTCGACGCTCACCTTGTTCAACGTGGCATCGGTCATGGTCAGTTTTATGGCTTCGTTGATGATTGTGGACGGTTCGAAGCTTTCTTCGTTCAGTTCGAACTTGCCGACCTCGACCTTGGTCATGTCGAGGATGTCGCTGATGATGTGCAGCAGGTGCAGGCCGCTCTCATTGATCAGCTTGGCGTATTCGTCGTAAGGCTTCGGTATGTCACCGAAGGTTTTTTCGGTCATGAGCTGCGAAAAGCCGTTGATCGCGTTCAAGGGCGTGCGCAATTCGTGGCTCATGTTGGCGAGAAACATGCTTTTTGTGTGGTTGGCGATTTCCGCCTCTTCTTTGGCCAGCAGCAACGCGTCTTCACGTTGTTCGATGGCTTCGACCATGGTGTTGTAGGAATCCGCCAAGTCCCGTATTTCATCGTGAGAGCTGATCGACGGAATGCGTTTGAACTTCCCTTCGCGCAGCGAGTCGACGCCGCTGATCAGCGTCGCGAGCGGTTCGTTGAGGGTCTTGTTCATGAACATCATCATAACTGGAATGATCAGCAAAGAACTACCGGCCAGGACAAAGAATGTGGCAATGAGGAAATCGCGCACCCCGCCCCACAAAACGGATTTCGGCGCACCGAACAGCATCAGGACACCCTCGCCGTTCACCAACTGCAAAGACTTGTAGCCGAGGAAGAAATCCAGGTTTTCCGCCCGCACGAAATGCCCCGGTTCGTTGGTATCTGACGCTGAGGCGGAAAGGTCCTCCGTATAACGTATGAGGCTCTGCCCCGCCATGTTGCCGATGTTGATGCCGTTTGGGATGATGAAGCTGAACTGGATTCCGCTCTTTCGCGAAATGGCGCTGGCGAACCCCTCGTCCAACTGTTCCCGGACCCAAATGCTGCCGATTTCCTGGAAGCTGCCGTCCGGATACGGGCGTTTGATTTTCTCGGCCGCTTCAACATAAAGACCGAAAGCCCATTGGTGATAATCGGTGCCGCCGGTCTCCAAATGGCTTTGATAAGGCAACGCATCCAGAATGGTTGGAAGCTCCGCCTTTGCCGAAGCTCCTTGACCGCCAGGAAACTCTGTTTTGAGAACGGGCTGACCGTCTTCGTAAGACCGGATGCCGGATACGTAGTCACCGGAAGGCAAACGCCCAGCGAAGGCGATCAATTCGTTTTCCGGCGTATATACGCTGATTAAGTCAACCTGGGCGGCGCGCACAGCTTTTAACAGCTCGCGGCTCAACAAGGTCTTTTCGACATCGAATACCAACGGCCGATAGTTCACGACGTCTTGGTAAGCCGATATCATGGACACCGACGAGATGAAATCCTTACGGCCTGCAAGCGTGGTCGCGTTGGACGCCAAGCGGTGGTTTAATGACATCATTTCATCATCCAGCGCGACAAAGGCGTTGGAGATGTTTGCGTAAGCTTGCTCGGACAAATGTTGCGAGTGCAGATAGGCAAACAAAGCCCCCACCAGGACCTGCACCAAAACCAGTGCGCCAATGGTAAAAACCGTGAGCTTTTGACGTATGTTCATTGTGTGTAGGGCCAGTCAGCCTAGGGGTGTGCTTAGAAGATGGGCTCGATTTCCTCAGCATTGTCGCCGGTAATAAGCTTGCTTTCGACCGTAATTATTTTAGGGACCGCCTCGCCCATGAGAAGCTTGACTGCGGTTTCCGCTCCGGCTGTGCCAAAGGTCGGATAGGTGAAGCTGGCGTCTTGTTGCCCCGAGATGATCGCGTCGCGCGCTTCGGCGATGTAATCGATACCAATCGTCGGAACGGTAGCGGGATCAATCCCCGCCTTCATCAAGGCCAGGCGCGCGCCGCTCGCCATGCTGTCGCTTTGGGCATAGATGGCATCGAATTGCAGGCCCTCGTTCAACGCCTCTTCGACGCGCTTGACGGCTAGGTTACGTAGGGAATCCGCACGTTTGATCGCGGCGATTTCAATGCCGGGATAGTTCTTGATGGCGTCAAGGAAACCATTTGTACGGTCGCGGCCGGGCGTGGATGTCGGGATATGTTGCAAGATCAGGATACGCCCTTTCCCGTTCAAGCGTTTGCCGAGATAGTGCGCGGCCTTGGTGGCGATATCGATGTTCGATGCACCGATAAAAGTGGTGAAGTCTTTCCCTTCGACCATGCGGCTCAACAACACGACCGGAATGCCCGATCGATAAATTTTCGACAACACCGGCGTCATGATGGCGGAATCGCGTGGGCTGGTGATCAACACGTCGACGTTCTGGGCGGCGAGATTTTCAATGTCGACGATTTGTTGCGCGGTGTTGCCATTGGCGTCGGTGAAGACGAACCGGATGTTGGGATGTTTCTCCAACGCCCGCTTAACGTCACGCACCTGTGCAGCACGCCAGTCATTGGCCATATGGTCTTGCGCGAAACCGACGGTGTAGGTGCGATTGCCCGGCGGTGACGCGGGGTTCTGTGCGTGGCTCAAAAACGGCAGAAAGAGACCGATGGCGACAACGGCCCAAACGGTCCACAACGAAAGTCTGTTGAACATAATGGTCTCTCCCACCAAGACAAATTTACCAATACAGATCGCGGCTTGCGTTTGCGAGCAGATCCGGCGGTACTTCAACACCTAGGGTTCGGGCGGTGCCCAGATTAATGCCGATGCGGTACGAACTGGTGCGCATGACCGGAATCTCGCCCGGGTTCTGGCCGCGTAAAATGGCGTTGACCAAAATCACGGCTTCCCGGGCGTCGTCTTCCGGATTGCTGTCCAGCGTGATCAAGATACCTGCACGCGCACCTTCCATGGATGCCCCCGCGATCACCGGCTTGTTGGCCAAGTGCAGGGTTTGTTCGACGAAGGCGGCATTGCGTCCCAAGGGCCCTTCACCAAGCCAGATATAATCGGCTTTGGTTTCGAGTTCCCGGAGCCCCGCTTTCGCATCCTCCAACATATGCGCCAGCCCCGTGGTCATGGGCCGTTGTTTGATTTCGTAAGCATGGATGATGACGTCGCCACGCTGCTCGGCGGCCGCGAGAATTTTGTTCTTCATACTCAGGGACGACGGGTAATCCGAATACAACAGCCCAAACCGCAGGGGCCTTTCGGCATCGATGGAGGTGATGAGACGCATGATCATGTTGAGATGAATATCACGCGGCAACATGTGCACATGGCCGGCAATGTTTGAGTTGCTGGGCCGACCGACCGAATCGATTACCTTCGCCCCGACCGGGTCGGAAACGAACAAAAAGACCTGCGGGATATCCGTATCCTTCAAGACTTCCCGGCCAGCCTGGGTCGCCACGGTCGCGACCGTGATGACCAGATCCGGTTTCTTTTCGGCGATGGCGGCGCGCAGCATAGCCATCCCCTTGGTCTTGTCCTTCAGCGCGTTCAACACTCGGATATTGACGGTTTCGCCTTGTCGCAAATCGATTTCCGCAAGGCGTTTACGCACGGCGGCGGTCCGTTCCTGTATGGCTTCCAGGACCATGGTTTCCAGGATGATCAACTCAACCGGGCCATCCTTCGCTTCGGCGCGAACGGCCATCATGAAAAAACCGGCGATCAGGATAATTGCAATTGCCGAGCGCAAAAAAATATTAAGTTGCAGTAGCATAACACCCTACCTTCCCCGAGAAATGGGGAAAGTTACATCACACGTTATTATACAGGGCTGCCACGTGAATTGGAACGCTCCACAGGAGTGTGCACGCGAATTTGGCGTCGAGTTCAAACCAACTTGTCGAGCCCGTCTTTTTTCGCCGCCTTGGCGGCTTTCTTTCTCAAGACGTATTGGAGCTTTCGCGCAGCCAAGCGTTTGATGGTTTCGCGGCCGTGCTTCGGGTCGGCAATCATGGTGACTTCGGTGGCGGTCACGGGATCGATCGCCACAACGCGCAGGATGTGGCCCAAGTGCTGAAACTCGAACAGCACTTCCATCGAGCCCGAGGGGTGTCCACCACCTGTGTGACGAAAAACCATGGGACTGTCATACCTCTTCGGACGTCTCGAGAAAAGATTTCTGTTGGTTTCTGGCGCGTGGGCGATATTTTATGCCGATAATTGAGACCTGAGTGAGGCGCGTTTTGACAATACGGAATGTGGCGTTAGAAATGTTCGTCTGACGACGGCAGGTTTTACGGACAGCAAAGGTTTGGACATTTGAGCACTTATCCCACCGGATCCTTCCCGCACGTTCGCATGCGCCGCAACCGTGCACACGATTGGTCGCGCCGCATGGTGCGCGAAACCGGCCTGAGCGTGGATGATCTGATCTGGCCCTTGTTCATCGTTGATGGCGAGAACCAACGTGAAACCGTCATCTCCATGCCGGGTGTGGAGCGCTTGAGCCTTGATCTGGTGGTCCAGGCCGCGGGCGAAGCCAAGACGCTCGGCATTCCCGCCATCGCCGTGTTTCCCAACACCGATCCGGCCCTGAAAACTTCGGACGCCAAGGAAGCGCTCAACCCCGACAATCTGGTATGCCGCACAGTGCGCGCCATCAAGGATACGCACGGCGACGAACTCGGCGTTATTTGCGACGTGGCGCTGGACCCCTACAACGCCGACGGCCACGACGGCTTGGTCCGTAACGGCAAAATCCTCAATGATGAAACCGTGGAGTTGCTTTGCCAGCAGGCCGTCGTTCAGGCGCGCGCGGGTTGCGACGTCGTGGCGCCGTCGGACATGATGGACGGACGCGTCAAGGCTGTACGCGAGGCACTGGACGCAGAAGGCTTCCAAAACGTGCAAATCATGTCGTATGCCGCCAAATATGCCTCGGGCTTCTACGGCCCGTTCCGTGATGCGGTGGGCTCCGGCGGCGTGCTCAAGGGTGACAAGAAGACCTATCAGATGGACCCGGCCAATAGCGACGAAGCCATGCGCGAGGTCGCCTTGGACGTGGCCGAGGGAGCGGATATGGTGATGGTCAAGCCGGGCTTGCCGTACCTCGACATCGTGCACCGTATCAAGGACGCGTTCGCCATGCCGACCTATGCCTATCAGGTGAGCGGCGAATACGCCATGATCCAGGCCGCCGCCGCCAACGGCTGGTTGGACCGGGACGCGGCGATGATGGAAAGCCTGCTGGCCTTCAAACGCGCCGGCGCGGACGGGGTGTTCACCTACTTCGCGCCCGAAGCGGCGAAGAAGCTGAATGCTTAGGGTCCGGCCCAAAAACAACTGACATGCCTACCCACACAAAAGCGGCGTCCGATTGGACGCCGTTTTCGTTTGATTAGGTTAAGTGTTTAGACACCCATCGATGTCGCCGGAGCCTTGAAATCCAACAGGCGTTCCACGTCCAGCACCACCATCAACTGACTGTCCAGACGATAGACGCCGCTGGCGAATTCACGCCACACCGGATCGAGTGTGCTGGGGTTGCCTTCGTAGCTGTCCTTGCTGAGGCTGATGACGTCGCCGACGCTATCGACCAGCAAGGTATACAACTCGCTTTGGTGTTCGACGGTTACGCCCATCATGTGCTGGCGTTTCTTACGCTTGACGGCTTCGACCGCTTCGTGCGCCGTGTCGGCGGCGTCTTCCTCGGTTGCCTCTGTATCTTCCGCTTCTTCCGCACCGCCTTCGATCACTTCCAACTCGGGCGCGGCGTCTTCGAGCGTATCATCTTCCACCTCAAATTCGCCATCGTGAGTGATTTCACGCCGCTCCAGGCCCAACCGCACGCGCACATCGATCACCGTGACGATGCGGCCACGCAGGTTGATGGAACCGCGCACTTCCGGTGGCGCCAAAGGAATGGAGGCGATGTTTTCCGGCACCAAGATGTCTTGAACGATCAGCACCGGAATGCCGAACAATTGACCCGCGATGTTGAATGTTACGAATTCTTCCAAGTTTTCGCTGCCGACGGCGTCGATATCCGAAGAACCGGCGGTGACGAGTGCCTGACTTGTCATAAACCTTAACTCCCTCTTTCCCCGCGCGGGCCCCCCAGGGGATATACTAATATGATTACGATGCTCTACAGATATGGGGGATGCGCCCCCCCGGGCGCAACACAAAAATGGCCTCAAGCCTTTCCACTTCGCTAAAGTGTAACCGATTGACCCAACAGGGGCAATCACGCTTCACGGCGCATGTTCGCTATGTGCGAAGCCGCACAAACCACACTTTCTGGCAGTTGTTTAGACCTACGGGTGCTGTACACTCCCCCGTCACGTTCGCCCTTAGGGGCGGTATTTGACTGGAAAGTGGCTGAAGTGCATGCACGTAACCTTTGAGGACATTGAACGCGCAGAAGAACTGATGCGTGACCGGGTGCTGCGCACACCCTGTTTTCCCGCCGCGCGGCTCTCCGAACTGACGGGTGCCAACGTCGTTTTGAAGTTGGAGAACCTGCAGCACACCGGCGCATTCAAAGTGCGCGGTGCGCTGATCAAGCTGTTGTCCTTGAACGAGTCTGAGCGCCAAGCCGGGGTGATTGCGGCATCGGCAGGCAACCATGCCCAAGGCGTGGGCTATTTTTCCCGCCAATTGGGCATTCCAGCAACCATTGTCATGCCTACCAACACGCCGTTCACCAAAATCGCACGGACCGAAGCCTTGGGCGCGAAAGTGGTTCTGCAAGGCGACGACTTTATTCAGGCCCGCGATCACGCCATCGTTTTGGCAGAGGCGGAGGGTTACACGTTCGTGCACCCTTACGACGACGAAAAGGTTATCGCCGGACAAGGCTGCATCGGTCTGGAAATGTTGCAAGATCAACCGCAATTGGATTCGATCATCGCCTCTATCGGCGGCGGCGGACTGATTTCCGGCGTCGCCATCGCCGCCAAGCATTTAAAGCCGGGCGTCGAAGTTTTCGGCGTGCAGGCCGACACCTACCCGTCCATGTTCGACGCGTATTACAAAACGCATACGAACGCCCCTTACGGCCAAACCATTGCCGACGGCATCGCGGTCAAAACGCCATCGCCCAACACCCAGGCGATCATCGAGAAAGTGGTCGACGGCATTTTCAAGGTCAGCGAGTTGGACATCGAGCAAGCGCTGCTGACGTTCATGGATTTAAAGCGCATCATTGCGGAAGGCGCCGGCGCGGCGCCTCTGGCCGCCTTGTTGGCCAACCGCGAGAAGTTTCAAGGCCGCACCGTGGGATTGGTGGTGTCCGGCGGCAACATCGATTCACGTATGCTTTCCAGCATCCTGATGCGCGGTTTGGCCCGTGAGGGCAAACTGGTCAGCCTGCGCATCAAGCTGCCCGACATGCCATTGGCCCTATCGGTGGTGTCCAAGATCATTGGCGACAGCGGCGCGAACATCATCGAAATCCATCACCAGCGGCTGTTTTCGGACGTGGCGCTGAAAGAAACGGAAATCGACGTTGCGGTCGAAACGCTCGACCGCAGGCACGTGGAAAATTTGGTGAATGTCTTAAACCGCGAAGGTTTCGAAACCCGCATTCTCAGCGGGACACCGGATTGACCGCGCGGGCTAAACGAAATCAGCGATCTGTTTTGCGCCGCTTGCGCGGCCCCAACATCGAGCCCTGCAGGCGCTGCTCCATATCGACTTTGCGCTGCGCTGCGGGGGACAACGGCTTCATCTCGGAGCGATCAGACACCCGGCGGTTTCCAGGTTGCTTCAGCAACTCTTCCGCACGGCGATGCAGATGATCCCTATACTTGATGTGGTCCCAAACTTTCATGACACGATGTCCTCAGTAACACATTTCGCTACGGGTTTCCCCCGGTCTTGCTTGAGTCCTTACTATGACAGGTTCACATCTCATTGACTGTGATATACATCACTTTGTGGCAATTTTCTTAAAAATTATCCCCAAAAAAACAAGGAGACCTCATGCAAAACCGAAATGTATCTTTATAATCTTTTGAAAAACAAACATGTTTTTCGAGAATCTCTAACTTCCGCCTGACCGTCGTAAGGATGCCCTTCGGCCCAAAACGAATTGCTGATGAACAACGCATCCGTCCGCATTTCGCTGTCGGCTTTGGCCAACAACCGGGGCATGGGTGCAGGTGATAGGAAGGCGTAGACCACATCAAAACCCGCAAGATCCACCTTCCAAAAGCTCCGAAAGCGGATATGCGCATTGGGGCGCGTCATCAGTCTCAATTTACTGATGATATATGGTACCGGCGCGGTTTCCACGCCAGTGAAGGTCCAGTCCGGGTGCTTGCGGGCAAGATACGCCAAGGTTCCACCCAAACCACTGCCCAGGTCAACGAATTGCCCCGGCTTGGATTCTTGATTGAGCAATTCGGACAACGCCGCCCAGGTGGCCGCGTTGGTCAGGTAAAGAGGCACCTTTTCGCGCGGGGTATTGGAAAAGACCAGGAACAGCGCGACGAAGGCCAGCAGAAAAACCCAGGCCGAAATCTCCAGCGTCAAAGCGCTCCAGGCCATCGCAGGCAGCACGAACTGCGCCACAAGCCATTTTCCCGTCAGTCCGAATGTCCGGCTGAAAGCCGCTGCCAGTGCGCCTTGCGCAACCACGGCCGCCCACAGGGGGGGATGCGCGGGCGGCACCATAAAGACGGCAATCGCCCACCCTGCCCCCACGATCAGCACAAGCGCCAGAACCTGCGCCGCCAAAACACGTGGCAGCACGCCTAAGGAACGCCCTGTAAAATGTTTGGGCGGCGTTGAGGGGTTGGTTTCGGCCACTAGACCTTGTCGCCGATATGGCGATAGGAGCCATGGAAATACAGCAACGGGTCGCGTTCAGGCGCGACACTGACACGGGTCGCCCGACCGACCATAATGATGTGATCACCACCCACATGCTGGGAGTCCAAATCACATTCGATGACCGCCAATGCATGCGGCACCACCGGCGCACCATTTTCCCCAGGCGCAACCATGCCGTCCAACGCCAGCCCCTCACCCGGCTTGGCGAAATGGTTTGATATCTCCACCTGGTCCGCGCCCAACATGGAAATATTGAATTTTCCGGCCTGAATGATGGCCTGGGAGCGTGTCGATTCCACGCCCAGGCAGAACAGCACCAACGGCGGGTCCAAGGAAAGCGAAGAGAAAGAATTGACCGTCATGCCGACGGCTTTACCGTCGGTAGTGTTGGCGGCCACAATGCAGATGCCAGTGGCGAAGCTGCCCATGGCGTTGCGGAAATCGCGTTGGCTGAACGCGGACTCGTCGTTCGGCAAAGGATGCGAGGTCAAGGTTCTTACTCTCTCCATAGTCATGAGACGGGTCCAGTACGGGCTATCTTCCCTTCCAAGGCATGGAATTTATGTAGGTATTGCCCCATGTGCCGCAATGGAAATTGTTTCCCCGCCAGCCCAATCGCAACAGCTTCGGCCAATGGGTCGCGCATGTTTATTGCGAATAGGCGCAAAAGTCCACAGAAGCGCGTGCACGATCTTTTGAAAAGATGTCACGGAACGTTCAAATATCTGGCAAATATCTGGAAATAACTTGATCTTAGAGCCCTACACCCGATAGTTTGGCCCCTGGGCACCAAACGAACAAAGAACCAAAGCACGAGAGGTCCCTACGGGGTGCGTCGCTGAATGAAGTTTATAATCGGTTTTGTTGTTGTTACTGCGTGTGTCCTGGGTGGCTATGCTCTGGCCGACGGTCACCTTGAGGTTCTGTGGCAACCGCTCGAATTCCTCATCATCTTTGGTGGCGGCATCGGCGCATTCTTGATTTCGAATCCGGGCTCGGTGCTCAAAGGCGTGATGGGCAGCCTCAGCAAGCTGATCAAAGGCGCGAAGTACAGTAGGGATAGCTACTTAGAGTTGCTCAGCGTGCTATATACGGTGTTTAAACTTGCCAAAAGCAAGGGCGACTTGGCGCTGGAAGGCCATATCGAAAATCCTCACGATAGCACCATCTTCAACCAATACCCCAGCTTCCTTCACGATCACCACGCCTTGGAGTTCATGTGCGACTATCTGCGCATGCTGACGCTGGGCACGTCGAATCCCATCGAAGTCGAAAACATCATGGACGTGGAGCTGGAAAACCACCACGAACACGACCACGCCGTGGAACATGCCTTGACGGCGCTGGCCGAAGCGCTGCCGGCGCTGGGCATCGTCGCCGCCGTGCTGGGAATCATCCACACCATGGGATCGATCACGGAGCCGCCGGAAATTCTCGGCCATCTGATCGGTGCGGCCTTGGTGGGTACGTTCTCGGGCATTTTGTTCTCGTACGGTTTCGTTGGCCCCATGGCCGCAAGCCTGGGCTCGACGCTCAAGGAAGAAGCTAACTACTTCCTGGTCATCAAGGCCGGAATCCTTGCCCACATGCAGGGGTACGCCCCGCAGGTCTCCGTCGAATTCGCCCGCAAAGCGGTGCCCGGCCATCTGCGTCCGAACTTCCAGGACTTAGAAGAAGCCTTGCAAAACGTCGGCAACGTCGAATAGTCAGGGGGGCGTCGCACGTCGATGGACCAACCACCTATTGTCATCAAAAAGATCAAGAAAAGCGCTGCCGGCCACCACGGCGGCGCTTGGAAAATCGCTTACGCCGACTTCGTTACCGCGATGATGGCGTTTTTTTTGTTGCTGTGGCTGTTGAACTCGGTAACCCAGGAGCAGTTGGAAGGCATCGCGGACTATTTCGCCCCGACCGTGACCTCCGTATCGCAATCGGGTTCCGGCCAGATTTTGGGCGGCACTACGGTAGCCGTTGACGGGGCTTTGGAAGACACGGTGTCACGCCCGTCCGTGACCATGGACCTGCCCCCGCCCAAGGCCGGTTCCGGCGGCGAAGCCCTGCAGGACGAACCCGTCGAGGCGGAAATGGACGCCGAAGAGGTCAAGGCCAAGGCGGAGCAGGATCAATTCGACAAGGCCGAACAGGAACTCAAGGAAGCCCTGGAAACCCTGCCCGAATTTCAACAATTGGCGGAAAGCCTGATGGTCGAAAACACGCCCGAAGGCTTGAGAATTCAGGTGGTGGACCAGGACGGCTTGTCCATGTTCCCCTCCGGCAGCGCCGTCATGTACGAACACACCGAGCGAGTCTTGGGCCTGGTGACCGAAATCATTATGAAAATGCCCCAGAACATCGCCATCAGTGGGCACACCGACTCGGTGCCGTTTGGCGGTGGCGGCCAGGACTACACCAACTGGGAACTGTCCACCGACCGCGCCAACTCCGCGCGGCGTGGCCTGCTGAACATGGGGGTTCCAGAAGAACGGATTTCCCGCGTGGTGGGCAAGGCCGCAACGGTGCCTTTGCTGCCGGATGATCCCGCCAACGCGCGCAACCGCCGTCTCTCCATCGTGTTGCTGCGCGGTACGGGCGAGCAACCCGAACCCACCGTAGAGGAACGCAGCGGCCCGCCGCCGAGCATCATCCGCCCCGAAGAGGAATAAGCCGTATTGCCATCAGGGTTGCCGCCCTGGGATTTGTCTGTTTTCATAAAGGAAACAGCCTTGGAAATGCGCCATGCGCCACAACATCGCGTCCAACACCCACTTCTTCTTCACCACGACCCCGTTGCCGTGTCCTTATTTGGCGGGCCGTGTGGAACGGCGCATGGTCACGGAACTCATGGGACTGGACGCCGGGCAGTTGAACGACAAACTGTCGCTGGCCGGATTTCGGCGCAGCCACACCATTGCCTACGCCCCGGTGTGCGATGGTTGTTCGGCGTGCGTTTCCGTGCGGGTGCCGGTGAAGGTCTTCACGCCCAACCGCACGCAGCGACGCATCCTCAATCGCAACGACGACCTGGCCGTCGAAGAACGCGCGGCCATCGCCACCCGCGAACAGTTCGAGCTGTTCAGCGCCTACATCAGCGCGCGTCACGGCGACGGCGACATGGCGCTGATGGGGCAAAACGATTACCGCGCCTTGGTCGAGGAAACGCCTGTCCATTCAAACTTGGTGGAGTTTCGCGATCATCAAGGCCGTTTGTTGGCCGGCTGCCTGATCGACCGCTTAAGCGACGGCTTGAGCGCCGTCTACAGCTTTTTCGATCCCGAAGACAGCCGCCGCAGCCTCGGCACTTACGTGGTATTGTGGCTGATCGAGCGCGCCCAGGAATTGGGGTTGGAGCATGTCTATCTGGGCTATTGGGTGCAAGGCAGCCCAAAGATGGATTACAAGCGCAACTTCCGCCCCTTGGAAGCCTATACCCCCGATGGCTGGAAACGCATCGGCGAGAGCGCGTCACGATAAACGCGATCTTCCTATCGCCTTGCAAATCAACGGCTAAAACAAAATACCACAAATGAGTTATTTTCCACTGATTGTGGAGCAAATGTTTAATTATACATTGCGAAGCGCTTGTCGTTCACGATAGGCTCGTATGTATGACCTCCCTGATCCTGGGAGGAAACCGTATCCGCGTAGCGCCGCCAAGAGCGTTGCAGGTTTAACTTCTGGGAGGAATAAAACGCTATGAAACGTCGTGACTTTGTAACCGGTGCGGCCCTGGCGGCCGGCGCCGTCGCGCTTTCCGCCTGCGGCAAAGAAGAAGAAAAGAAAGCCGAGACCCCCGCGGCTCCCGCCGCGCCGATGATCAACAAAGAGCGCATCGAAATGGTCATGGTCGCCACTTGGCCGCGCGACTTCCCGGGTCTCGGCACCGGCGCGCAACGTTTGGCGCAACGCATCAACGACATGACCGATGGCCGTATCCAAGTGACATACTACGCCGCCGGTGAACGCGTCGGTGCGTTCGATTCGTTTGACGAAGTCGCTTCGGGCAACGCCCAGGGCTATCACGCCGCCGACTACTACTGGAAAGGCAAGCATCCGGGCTGGGCCTATTTCACCTCCGTGCCCTTCGGCCTGACCTATACGGAAATGAATGCTTGGATTCGTTTCGGCGGTGGCCAGGAACTGTGGGACGAACTCGCCGGCGATTTCGGCTTGAAGTGCATGGCGGCGGGCAACACCGGCGTGCAGATGGGCGGATGGTTCAACAAGGAAATCAACACCGCCGACGATCTCAAAGGCCTGAAAATGCGCATCCCGGGCCTGGGCGGCGACGTCATGGCCAAGCTGGGCGCTTCCCCGGTGTCCCTGCCGGGTGGCCAGATCTATGAAAACCTCGTGTCCGGCGCCATTGACGCCACCGAATGGGTGGGCCCGTGGAACGACCGCGCCATGAAGTTCTATGAAGCGGCCAAGTATTACTACTATCCGGGCATGCACGAGCCCGGTTCGACGTTGGCCATGGGCGTCAATGCGTCCTGGTGGGGCAAGCTGTCCAAGAGCGACCAGCATATTCTGGAAGCCGCCGCGGCCGCGGAAAACGACATCATGATGTCCGAATACAACGCCAAGAACGGTGAAGCCCTGGCCGATCTGGTGACCAACGAAGGTGTGCAATTGCGCAAATTCGACGACGAAATCTACGACAGTTTCGGCATGGCGGCGGATGAGGTGTTCGCCACGGTGCTCGAACACTCCGAACTTGCGAAACGCATCCACACCAGCTTCGTCGCGGCGCGTAAGGATTTGGGCGCGTGGTCGAAGATTTCCGACCAGGCATATATCGCGCAACGCAACCGCGTGTTGGGCGTCTGATCGGCGAAAATCGAAATACGGGGAACGGAGCTTCGGCTCCGTTTTCTCTTCATTTTCAAATTGTGAGATTCATATTCAAGAAATGACGTGCGCAAAGCTGAAGGGCCGTCATGAGCACTGAAACCGCCTCCTCCTCCGCCCCTTCCTCCAGTGTAAAATCGCTGAGCAAGATCAACACGGCCGTGCGCTTGGGCATACGCATTTTTGCGTTAAGCGTGGCCGCCATGGGCATGCTGTTCGTCGTCAACAATTTCCTCAATTTCTGGGCCGGCTGGCCGGGGTTGTTGAATTTCATCGCATCCGGTTTTGGAAGTTCTGGCGGCCTCAGCGCCAATGCGCAGATGCTGGGCTGGCTACAAGTGCTGCTCAATGCCCTGCCGATCGCGGCCATCGTCTATGCGGTCTTGCGCACGCCAAACATCTCGATGCACATGGACGCCGACCGCTTGAGCGCGCTTGGCGCCTACATCATACGCTCATCCTTTTGGGCGGTGCTGTTCGTAGGCCTTGTCGATGGCGCGATTTCGTTTTTGCGTGTGGAGGGCCTGCTGCCGGCCCTGTTCGGCACGGACTTGGCGGACCAGTTGGGCCGCGCCAGTTTCCGCGGCGCTTACGTCCACTACCCACTGGTGGCGTTGGGCTTCATCGTCGGCCTGTTCACCCGCACGCTGGGCTTTACCTGGTTGGCGCTGCTGATCGTCTTCGCCGAATTGCAGATCGTGCTGAGCCGCTTCGTGTTTTCCTACGAACAGGCGTTCATGGGCGACCTGGTGCGGTTCTGGTACGCATCCCTGTTCTTATTTGCAAGTTCCTACACGTTGCTCGAAGAAGGTCACGTGCGGGTGGACATCCTCTACAACAATTTCTCCGAACACGGAAAAGCGTGGTCGAACATCATCGGCAGCCTGCTGTTGGGGCTGCCGGTGTGTTGGGTGATTCTGACACTGGGCATGTGGTCGCCGTCGAACCTGATCAACGCGCCGATGCTCAGCTATGAGGTGACGCAAAGCGGCTACGGCATGTACGTGAAATATCTGATGGCCGGGTTTTTGATGATCTATGCGCTGAGCATGCTGGTGCAGTTTTGTGCCATGATTCTGGACAACGCCGGCACCGTGATCGACGAGCCTGAAACCCATCCTCACCACAAGTACGAAACGGCCGTTTAGATCATGGAACTGTTTTTCCTCGCCCTGTTGATCGTTTTGCTGGTGAGCGCCTTGGCGTCCGGATATCCGGTGGCGTTCGCGCTGCCCGGCTCGGCGCTGATCACCATCGGTCTGGCGGCGGCGGCGGGCTGGATCTTTGCGGGCGACAATTCGGCCTACTTCGACCAAGGCGACCCGTTGCAATGGCTCAACGCGGCGGTGACCAATTTCAGAGGCATTTATTTCGAGGCCGAACGCGACACCTTGATCGCCATTCCGCTGTTCGTGTTCATGGGCATCATGCTGCAGCGCTCCAAGGTCGCCGAAGACCTGTTGGTCGCCATGGCCCAATTGTTCGGCCCGATCCCGGGTGGCCTGGGCATTTCCGTGGTGTTCGTCGGTGCGCTGCTGGCGGCGACCACCGGTATCGTCGGCGCGACGGTGATCGCCATGGGGCTGATCTCGCTGCCGGTGATGCTGCGCCATAAGTATTCGACCTCGCTCGCCACCGGCACCATCAGCGCATCCGGCACGTTGGGTCAGATCATTCCGCCGTCCATCGTGCTGATCATCCTGGCCGATCAATTATCCAGCGCCACGGATCGCGCCTCGGCATTGCGCAAGGCCGACTACCGGGAGATCACCGGCGAATTCTCCATGCCGTCGGAGTTCGACCTGACGTCCACCAGCGCAGGCGAAATGTTCATGGGCGCGATGCTGCCGGGCTTGGTTCTGGTCGGTATTTACATGACCTACATCCTGATAATGGCGCTGGTGCGCAAGAGAACCGCCCCCCCAGTACCGTTCGAAGGCGATTACGACTTAGGCTTCGCCAAGCGCGTCGCGCTGGCCCTGGTGCCGCCGTTGACGCTGATCTTCGCGGTGTTGGGTTCCATCGTCTTGGGCGTGGCGACAGTCAATCAGGCGGGTGCGATCGGCGCGATCGGCGCCATGATCATGGCCGGATACCGTTTGATGGACGGCAAGCCCGGCGCGTTCCGTCCAGCGATTTTGGCGATTGCGTCCATCGTTGCGATTGCGCTGCTGCTCTCGTTCAACACCATCAACGTGCGCAACATCCAGGATTCCGGCGACTGGGCGGCGATCTTTTCGGCGTTGATCGCCGTGATCGCGTTGATGACGGCGGTGCTGTGGAGTGCGTGGCGCACCATGCGGATCGAAAACACGCTCGGCGAAGTGATGATCGACACCGCCAAGACCACCGCGCTGGTGTTCATCATCCTGTTGGGCGCGGCGATGTTGACGGCGGCGTTTCGAGCGTTCGGCGGCGAGGAAATCGTGCGTCACTTCCTGAGCGATCTGCCCGGCGGCTTCCTCACCAAGTTCATCGTCGTGATGGCGGTGATCTTCATACTTGGTTTCTTCCTCGATTTCATCGAAATTGCCGTGGTGGTGGTGCCGATCATCGCCCCGATCCTGTTGGCCGACACATCCGCCAACATCACCGGTGTGTGGCTCGGCGTCATGATCGGGGTCAACATGCAGACTTCGTTCCTCACCCCGCCGTTCGGCTTCGCCCTGTTCTACCTGCGCGGCATTGCGCCACCCGAGGTCAAGACCACGCAAATCTATAAGGGCGTCATTCCGTTCATTGCTTTGCAACTCTTAGGCCTCGCCATCGTCGGCGTGTATCCGAGTTTGGTGAACTATCTGCCCAACCGCGTGAATCTGACGTCGGAGACCGCACCGCCACCGCGCAACCCGCGCCTGCAGCTTTGCGTCGAAGAGTACCTGTTCCCCAGGTATGACGCGCAAGCGGGTCAGTTGCAAAGCGCGATCTCCTCGGCGAAGGCCTTGGATTTAAGTGCACTGCCGGACTCTTATCGTAATTCCCTTGGCGAAGGCCTCGCCAAGGCCGAAGCCACCTTCGCAAAAGTCCAGGCGGTGCGCGACGCTAAGGCGGCGTTGGACGCATTCGTTCCGGACTACCGCCCGGTCCATATCGAGGTCCGCGACATCCAGGCCGATGTGCGCAAGTTGAAGAAGCGCATCGCGGGCTATGAACAGGATATCCGCCGGGCCCGCAACCTTGGCGGCGCGGCTTCGGCTATCGAAGGCCGCCGTGCGAGCATTGCGGCCCTGCAAACCGAAATCCGCGAAATCGAAGCGACCATTCCGGCGAACTGGAAGGCGCTGCGCAAACAGTACCAGGACCTGTCCAAGGCGGAAAAGAATGCGCGGCGCGATTACCGGCGCACCGTGGACGGTGCGTACGCACCGGTGCAGACCGTACTGGAAGTTTTGGACCACACCGGCGAACTGGCAGGACTGGAAACGCAAATCCGGGCGCTGGGTTCGGTTCTCGCAAGCGCGACGGTGAACGATACCGCCGGGGTCGTCGATGCGTTGCGCGCCGTCGAAGGCGCGCTTACGCCCATCGCGGGCGCAAGCGCCATCAAGGCCGAGTTCACCAAGGCGCGGCGCGCGCTGGTTCCAGGGTTCAATCTGGCCGAAGCGCAAGCGGCCGTGGCTGCGGGCGTGGCGAAGCTCGAAGCCGAGATGGCGTGGCGCTCCAGCGCCAACATGTCTGTGGCTCCGGCGCTCAGCGGCTACGAGCAAACCATCCGCCCCAACATCGGCCTGCGCCAGCAAAGGCGTCTAACATCGGACCAAGCGTCGGAAATCGCCGGTTGCCAGTCCATGCACCGGGACATCTCGCTGGAATTTTAACGCTACACCGTCATTGCGAGGGATGCAGTGACGAAGCAATCCAGGATTATATTTTTCTGGATTTCTTCGCGGCCTCGCCGCTCGCAATGACCTTAATCGCTAGGACACCGGCACCCGCAGATAATGCGTGGTGATCACTTGGTTTTTCTTCGGGCCCGTCACCCGCCACACGGACAGCCACGCCTTATCCGAGAGCACCCGGAACAGGCCATGATAGGTATCATCACCGCATTGGTGTTCGACACGCACGATGCCCTTGGTCAAATCCAACACATGAAAGAACCGTCCGTCGGGAAAGCGCACCTCCGCCAGAGAGGGTGCGGGAAAGGTATAGTGGTATTCCCGCTCGGTGTTCGTTTCGATATCGCCCATCTTCAGCTCACCCTCTTCGCGGTAGATGAGCTTGTCACCATCGGCCAAGAACGACGCGTCGCCCAGGCAGTCGCCTTGCTGGTCGATCAAGGTGTCGTGCACCTTGCGCTCGAACCGCCATGGACCTTGCAAAAAGTCTTGTAGGTTTTCGATGTCAAATGGGGCGGCCGAAGTCGACCGCCCCGTGTCGAGACCTCTGTCGCCGTATTGGCTCATGCCGAATTGCCGTCCTGTTTTTTATATTTGCCCAGAAGATGCCAAGCCAGCGGCATTATCGCGGTGGCCAGCGCGACTTTCGTGACATCACCCAGGATGAAAGGTGTGAAGCCCCACTCGAAAATCGGTTTGTCCCAACCGAACAGAACGCCCAGCCAAATCAGACCGGGAACATAGATGACCGCGTTGCCGATCAACATCGCCAGCGCGGTGCCGAGCATGGTGCGATCCCATCCTTTTTCCGCGAGCCAGCCCACGGTCACGGCGGCGAGCACATAGCCGATCAAATAGCCGCCGGTGCCACCCATCATATAGGCGATGCCGATACCTTTTTCCGGTGTGCCGGCGAACACCGGCAAGCCCATGGCCCCTTGCACCATGTATAACAACATGGTTGCACCTGCGAGACGCCAGCCATAGGCCATGCCTAGGCCCAAAACCACAAGTGTGCCCATGGTCATCGGCACGGGATAGAACGGTACCTGAACCTTGGCCGCCAGGGTCAACAGCAACGAGCCGAGCAACGCCAGAACCGTACCGCGTACGATGTTGGCGCGGCTTGCATGGGTGGGCCAAATCTCACTGATCAGAGTGTTGTAATGGTGGTGCATCGCATGCGGCATGGGTAACCTCTTAAAACAGCCATAAATCCATAAAGGCCCGTATTATGGCCCATAGGTCCTAGCGTCACAAGGGAGGGGCGCAAGCCGGTTGGGCCCATCATGAAAAGGTGTTGGACGTCGGAAAACCCCTGGGCGCCATGGCGCCGGCGCCGGCGCGTTTGCCTTGCCAGCGCAGCAATTCCGTTTCGGTGCGCCAACCGCTGCCGAACGGGAATGTTAGGCCTTCTTTCAGGGTGAAGGCCTTGACGTCGCGCAGCACCGCGCCGCCGCCCTTTTTGTAGCGTTGCAGGATCACCCCTTTGCCGCGGGTCATTTCCGGCACCTCTTCCATGGGAAAGATGACGATCTTGCGGTTTGATCCGATCACCGCGACCGAATCCGCCCCTTCGGGCACGACGGCGCAGACCGCAGCCTCCCCATCCCCGGACACGTTCAAGACCTGCTTGCCGTTCTTGGTCTGCGCCAGGACTTCATCTTCTTGCACGATGAAGCCGTGGCCGGTGTCGGCGGCGACGATCAGCTTGCGTCCCGGCGCATGGACCAGCATCTGGGTGATGTCGGCGTCATTGGGCAGATCGAACATCAGACGCAGCGGCTCGCCGTGTCCGCGTCCGCCCGGCAGCTTGTCGCACCCCAGCGTGTAAAACCGCCCGTTGGTGGCGAACACCAAGAGCTTGTCGGTGGTCTGCGCAGGGATGGCGAAGCGGCCTTTGTCGCCTTCCTTAAACTTCAAGTCCTTGATCTGATCGGTGGTCAGATGGCCCTTGATGGCGCGCACCCATCCCTTTTGGGAACACACCACGGTCACGGGCTCACGCTCGATCATCGCTTCGAGCGGCACCACCACCGCCGTCGGCGCTGTGCCCAGCGTCGTGCGGCGCTTGCCGACGTCCGTTTTGGGGCCGAATTTCTCTTTGATGTTTTTGATCTCGTCGGTGATGGCTTTCCAGCGCAGGTCTTCGTTTTTGAGAAGCTTGCCCAGTTCTTTTTGTTCTTTCACCAGCACATCGTTTTCGGTCTTGATTTCCATTTCTTCAAGTTTGCGCAGTTGGCGCAGCCGCATGTTCAAGATGGCTTCGGCCTGTACTTCGCTCAGTTCAAAGGCGTCCATCAGGGCCTGCTTGGGATGGTCTTCTTCGCGGATGATGCGGATCACCTCGTCCAAGTTCAGGTACGCCACCAGCATGCCGCCCAGAACTTCCAGACGGCGTTCGATCTGGCCCAAGCGGTTTTTGGACCGGCGTTCCAAAACTACCATGCGGTGATCCAGGAAGGCCCGCAACACGTCGCGCAAATTCATCACGCGCGGGGTGTTGGCCGCATCCAACACGTTCATGTTGAGCGAAAAGCGGCTTTCCAGATCGGTCAGCTTATAGAGCTGTTCCATCAGCATGTCGGGTTCGA
This sequence comes from Magnetovibrio sp., assembly GCA_028281525.1. GTDB lineage: Bacteria > Pseudomonadota > Alphaproteobacteria > Rhodospirillales > Magnetovibrionaceae > Magnetovibrio. The sequence goes on along the minus strand of JANQJR010000055.1, from coordinate 36,821 downwards.
CCTTGCCGGTGCGCGGTTCCAGAACGATGCGGATGTCTTCCGCGCTTTCGTCACGTACATCGGTGAGGATCGGCAGCTTCTTGTTGGTGATCAGTTCCGCAATCTTTTCGATCAACTTGGACTTTTGCACCTGATACGGAATTTCCGTGACGATGATCTGATACGTGCCTCTGCCTAAATCTTCCTTTGCCCATTTGGCGCGGATGCGGAACCCGCCCCGTCCGGTCTTGTAGGCCTCGACAATGGCTTCGCGGTTTTCCGCAAGTTCGCCGCCGGTGGGAAAATCGGGGCCGGGAATCAGATCGACCAGTTTGTCGATGGTCGCGCCCGGGAACTTGATCAAGTGTTTCAGCGCGTCGCACAGCTCTCCCACATTGTGGGGCGGAATGCTTGTGGCCATGCCCACCGCGATGCCCGCGGCGCCGTTGGCCAGCAGGTTCGGGAAATTGGCCGGCAAGACCTCTGGTTCGTCTTCTTCGCCGTCATATGTCGGGCGGAAATCGACCGTATCTTCACCGATCCCGTCCAAAAGCGCCATGGCCACGGCAGTCATGCGCGCCTCGGTGTAGCGCATGGCGGCGGCGTTGTCCCCGTCGATGTTGCCGAAGTTGCCCTGACCGTCCACTAGTGGATAGCGAACCGCGAAATCCTGGGACAAACGCACCATCGCATCATAGATCGCCATGTCCCCGTGGGGGTGGTATTTACCCATCACATCACCGACCACGCGGGCGCATTTCTTAAAGCCGGAGGCCGGATCCAGCTTCAATTGCTGCATTGCATACAAAAGGCGGCGGTGAACCGGCTTGAGGCCGTCACGCACGTCCGGCAACGAGCGCGACATAATGGTCGACAGCGCATAGGACAGATAGCGTTCCGACAAAGCGTCGGCCAAACGGGTGTCGCGGATATCTCCAAGGGGGGTAGGATCGGGCATAATCGTCGTGGCACATGCAAGAGAATCGAAAACCGCGCCCATTATACCCGAGATTTTCCACCCAATCGGACGGAAACTGGATGGGTGTATGGACTGGCGAGGTCTAGGGCCAGGACTCATTATTGTGATGCGTTTGGCGGTGGCGCCTTTTCGTCTGGGCTAGGCATCAAGGCCGTCATAATGCCACCCATTACAAGGACTTGAAAACGACGCCCAGGCGAAAAAGCGCCTCGTCCACCGGATTTGTGAAAACCGCTCCCTGAACGGCGTCAAAACCTCTTGAAAGTGGTGTCGCACTTCCGGCGCGTTTTTTCCTTGTCAGGAAACGGTTTTCGCAAACCAAACGCAACAGAATAATGGGTCCTGACCCTATCCCTTCTTGTCCAACTCGGACTGCCAAGCGCGAATGCGCTCCCAAATTGGAACGACGCGACGGCAACGGCATTCGGATTTGAGAGGCGTGACGGTATCCACTTTATCGGGCTTTTTACACGGATCCTTACACGGCACGCACAACACCCGCACCATATACCCGGCGGACAGGTTTATGGACGTTTCGATCGTTTGCATGCGCTTCCCGTTTACATTCGCCACGGGCTCGTTTTCCAAGTGGTTGAGCCAGTTTTTCAAGATGTATGCCGCTATGCAGCACCGATCTTCCGCGATTTTGCCCTGCATCGAGATATAAAGAAGTCGACCTTCCAATATCCGACCGTAAACGGCATCGCTGTGGTTATGGATGCCCATGCTCTCAATAACAGGAGAGCGCTTGAAACGCTCAATCGCTTCCTTGAAATCACCACCCTCGATCAAGGGTATGATTTCATGCATAATATTCACATCTGCCATAGCGCCCACTCTTTCGTTAATATTTTTATTAATCTATATTTATTCTTTTAATATAATTATTGTTTATAATTATTATTTCTTGAGAAAATTCTTCAATTATATTTGCAAGTTTTTCCGTGGGGTAGATTTCCATACGACGCCCCTGCCTGATCAGTTTGCACATCCCCTTTTCTTCCCAATCCTTCAACGTTCTTGAAATCGTCGTGCGGGGGCGTTCCAAAACCGCGGCTATGGAAGAAACATCCAACGGGTGTTCGGACCTCACAATTTCAAGCACGAGGCTGAGTTTGAGATCCTGATGCTCCTTACCCCAGTGCTGCTCATATGCCTTCAACATGCTCTTCAACGTATTAAGCACGGCAATTGATGCCGGAGAAATCGGGCGGGTGTGATCCATTTGGCGTGTTACGTCCCCCTCTAAAGCAACCTTGACCATCAACAAATACGTTCAATCAATCAACAACCGAACTGTCCAATTTGGACAGATGAAACCTTTCTCCCAACGCTTCCAGAAAAACCTTGAAGCATAGGCAATTATAGGCCCTTGGCCTTTGAAAACATTCTATATATACGAGAATCATAAACAGAGTTCGCCACTACGTGTGAAGGCCTCGTGTGCTTTTCGTAAGCACTTCTGGAACGAGGCTTCTAAATTAAGTTGATGTCGGCCTTCGCCGGCCTTGTGGGGCAGGTTTCACGCCGTGCTGGCGAGCACGCGTTCCACCAACCGCGCACGGGCCTGGGGCAGGTGTTGGTCGTGGGGCGCAAAAAGGTGGCGTTCCAAGAAATAGCCGGTGAGCTTCAGGCCTTGCAGCACGTCCCCGGGAGATTGGGCGACCGCGCCCTCTTCGCGCACGAACGCTGGCAGCGCCAGCAGTTGGTTCTCGTAAGGGATTCCGGCTTCCCGCGACACCGCGCGGCCCGATTTGGGCGAAACCCAGACAAGCCCCTCCGTCGCGCCAGTGGCGGCACAATGGTCCAAATCCAGGCGGAACCCCAGTTCTTGCAGCAAGCCGACCTCGAATTTGACGTAAAGGCTCCCCCACGCCTCCACACGACGGCCAATCTCGTCGTTTTCCAGGGCTTCCAAGAACGCACCCAGAACCTCATAGAGCGCCGGATGGGGTTCGCGCTCCGGCAACGCCGCCGCACACACGGCCAGGGCCGCACTCAGCCCCGCCAGCCTGTCCGGCGCGTCCAACAGCTGGGCGCCATGGCTGTGTATGGCTTCCAGGTGATAGTGCCCCAAATGGTCCGCCAAACGCGCCCGCCAGGACGCGTGGACCCGGTTGCCGGGTTCGACGGTGGGACGGGTGCGCTTGGAAAAGCCGCCTTTGACCAACCCTGCGTGCGCGCCTCGCGCGCGGGTCAACAGGGTCACGATGGCCGACGTTTCGCCGTGCCGTCGTGCGCTCAAAACAATGGCGTCGTCGGACCAGTCCATGGTCGGCATTGTATCCGCCTAAAGCGCGGATGTTGAAATTCTTCTCGCTACCGCCTAACTATGGGGGCGGCCTCCCCATTCGCTGTTTTTGGCCACGGATTATTTGAGATATTAAAATCATGACCGTTTCTTCGTTTCACCCCCCGAGCCGCATGCTCATGGGCCCGGGTCCCTCCGACATTCATTCCCGCGTTCTGCAAGCCCTTGGCCGTCCGGTCATCGGCCATTTGGATCCCGAATTCATCCTCATGATGGATGAGATCAAAGGCTTGCTGCACTACGCCTTTCAAACCACCAACCAGATGACCCTGCCGGTCAGCGCGCCCGGTTCCGCCGGCATGGAAAGCTGCTTCGTCAATCTGGTGGAACCGGGCGATACCGTGATCGTATGCATCAACGGCGTGTTCGGCGGGCGCATGGTCGAAAACGTGGAACGCTGCGGCGCGACCGCCATCAAGGTCGAGGACGACTGGGGCACGCCTGTGGACCTGAACAAGCTCGCGGACGCCATACAAGGCAATCCGGGCGCCAAGGCCGTGGCCTTCGTGCACGCGGAAACCTCCACCGGCGTTCAGTCGGATGCGGCCGCAATTTCCAAGCTGGCCCAGGACGCCGGCATGCTCACCATCATGGATGCGGTAACCAGCTTAGGCGGCAGCCCGGTGCTGATCGACGAATGGAACATCGACGCGTGTTATTCCGGCACTCAGAAGTGCCTGAGCTGCGTGCCCGGCATTTCCCCGGTGACGTTCTCTGATCGCGCGCTCGACGTCATTCGCGGGCGCAATCACAAGGTTCAAAGCTGGTTCTTGGACATGAACCTGATCATGGGCTATTGGAGCAGCGAAGGCTCGACACGGTCCTATCACCACACCGCGCCGGTCAACACGCTTTATGCGCTCCACGAAAGCCTGGTGATGCTCAAGGATGAAGGCGTCGAAAACGCCTGGAAGCGCCACCAGCGCCACCACGAAGCGCTCAAGGCCGGTCTGAACGCTCTGGGTCTGAACCTTCTGGTGGATGAGGCTTACCGCTTGCCGCAACTGAACACCGTAACGGTACCCGAAGGTGTCGACGAGGCCATGGTGCGCCGGCGCATGTTGTCTGACTTCGGCATCGAAATCGGTGCGGGACTGGGCGCGCTGGCGGGCAAGGTGTGGCGCATCGGCCTGATGGGCCAAAGCTCCTCACCGCGTCACGTGACTTTGTGCCTGGCGGCCCTGGAAGGCGTGCTCACGGACTTGGGCGCGCCCACCGGCGACGGCGGGGCGTCCGATGCCGCGCAAAAAGTCCTCTTGAGTTAGGTCCTTCTGGGCTAAATCCCGGTTGCGTTACGTGCCGTCACCGTCGGGGTCATGGCCCCGGCGGCGCAGCCACCACCAGCCCACCAACACCAAAGCGATCACCGGCAGCCAGCGGGCGAACCACAGCACCGTGATGCGCACGGCGGAGATCGCCGTATTCACCGCATCCGACAGCAAGTCCGTGAACGGCGAGAAATCGATGTCCCCGGCCTTGGGCGGACGTTCGCGGTAGTTCAGTGTGAAACGCACATTGTCGGTAACCTTTTCCAATCCCCTGCGTTCGCGGGTCAAACGCTCCATTTCCGTGTCCACGCGCAAAATTTCACGTTCCACCTGCAAAAGCTCGCCAACCTCATCGGATTTCTGGTCCGCCAGCGCATAGAGACGCTTGCGCATGAATTCCAAACGCTCCAATCGAGCCTGCACGTTCTGGTACTGCTCTTCACGGTTCTGTGCGCTCTCATGGAAGGTTTCGATCACCCGGTCCGGCGCGTTCACGATGTGGGTGTGAAAATCACCGGCCTTGTCTTGCGGCACCAGGCCCTCCAGCGTCGCGGTGGGATAGCCCGCCGCTTGGGATGTGTGCATGGCGGTGATCATGCAGCCCAGTTGCAGACAAATGTCGCGGTCGGCCTCCATGGCTTCGGTGACCGCACCGTCGGTGATCTCAACCGCATAGCTGCGTCCGATTTCCATGCGCGGCCCGCCCGCTTTCGCGGACATCGCGCCGACACCGCTACGCGTCAGGCCCTGGGGTCCGGCATCGGCCATCATCATCATTTCCGGCTGGGATGCGTGGGATGAAGCGGAATCACGCGGCGCAGGGTCCGGGTCATCGCACGCGGCAACGGCCAGCCCTATGCTTACAATCGTCAACAAGGTGATCGGTTTCATCGCGCCCCTCACATAGCGTTGCTGTCTTACAGAAAAGCCTAACTTTGCGGCAAGATCATGGACGCCGCATCAGCCCCGTCTCTGCGTCACACGCCTTCACTTCACAAGCGCTACCCGTCCGCGTCGGTATAGAGCAAGCCCATTGCTCATGGGCTATTCCTGATTCGTGCGGATAACTCTATGCAAAACACCACTAACAACAATGCCGTTACGTTTCTCTTGGATGGTAACGAATTTTTTCGTCATATGCACCGCAGCCTGAACGACCTGATCGCCAACGGCGTTCGGGGACAGGCCAATTGCTACGTGCGTTTTGCGTATTGGATGATCGCCAATACTTTAACTTTGCCGGGATACGGCGGCGGTGGCGCCGGCGGCCCGGGACCGGTCGTAGCCGCCTCGCCCTTCACGACGGTTCTACAGAACATCGCCAATGCCGGGCACCACGTTCAAATCATTGCTTGGGCAGGCAATCCCTTGATGGTCGATCACGACTGGCTGGAAACCTGGGTCAACCAGACGAACGCCACCGCCGCGGCTACGCATGTGGTCGGCTACACGCCCATTCAGCTCTATCAGGAAGAGTATGGCGGGGACATGAAGTTTTGCAGCAATCACCAGAAGATTGCACTGATTTCCATCAATGGCGCAAAAGAGGCCTTGGTTGGCGGGTTCAACATATCCGGCGGTTATCTCTCCAGCCACCTGCACAACAATGCGAACTACTGGCACGACACCGGCGTCAGCGTAACCGGACCGGCTGTCGATGATATCGAAGGCGAATGGGTGCGCCGCTGGAACAAACAGCCGGCCAATGGCCCCGCCCCGAACAACGCCATCGGCCCCGCCCAGGGCAACGCCGGCAACCTGACCATCCGCACCTGCACCAACAATATCGAAGCCACGCCGCCCGAAGCCGATATTCGCACGCAGCTGTGCCAACGCATTCGCAACGCGAACAACCTGGTCTATCTGGAGAACTACGCCCTCACCGACCCCTTCGTAGTTCGCGAACTCGCCCGGCGGGTGCGAGGCGTCGGCGGACCCGCGCCACAAGTCATCGCCGTGGTCGACAACCCCACGGGCATCACCGCGGGTATGAAGGGCATGGCGTCCTATTTGATGTATTATACCTTTTTGGAGCTATCCCTGCCCAATCTGGCATCCATCGACATCATCGATGGAATCTGGAGCCGGTTGCGCCGCCAGCCGCGCACCGTCGCCGTGGCCGCCATGGCGGGACAACAAGTGACCGCGAACCTGGGCAATCCGGCGCAAACCGCGACCTTCAATCCCGCTACGGGCTACCGCTTCAACTTCACCGAAGGCGGGACGCAACGCAGCATCGATTTTGCTGACATCTGGGGCTACACCCCGGGCCCGAATGCCAATGTGATGTATTCCCTGGCCAACGGCGCAAACACGCGAAAGGCGTACCCCCATTCAAAACTGGCCATCTTCGATGATGATTATCTGGTCGTCGGCACCAGCAACTGGACCTACCGTTCCATGCAATACGACGGCGAAATCACCCTGTTCATTCATGACAATGCAGGCGCACCGAATTTCGTAACCGCAGCGCGCGACCGATTGTTTCAACACTGGAACCAGCCCAACAATCCCGCCTTGTGGAACGCAACGGCGGTGGCGAACCAAGCCGGGATCACAGGAGGCACCATCGTCAATCAAGATCCACGCATCGTGCCTTTGGGTTTTGACAGCTTTTTGCATCCCTCCAGCCAAGAAGCCTGGACCAGCGGGTTTACGTGGTTGGGTTATGGCAGTTCCGCGATCTTTTAAACCAGGAGTTTCGCAACATGAGCACCAACATCTACCAAACCGTTGCCGCGGAAGCCTGGTCGGTCTACACCTCAACCCAGGCAAAGTACCGTGGCCCGGATTACATGAAGAAGCTGGAGCCTCTGTATAAAACTTTTTACGGAGAGCTTGGAAAAGTCGACGCGGTCATCAGCGATCTGAAAAAAAAGACGCCCCCCACGGAAGAGAGTCTCAATGCTGCGGCCGAGGCGTTTACAGCGATGCAAACGACCCTGTCGAGCATGGAGCAGGTCGTCTCCACGTTTCCCGCGATGGACAAGCAAGCCATCAACAAACAGGCTACCCTGGACCAAGCCGCCTATACGAAAATTTACGGCAAGGCGCAGGACGCCGATGCCACCATGCTGTTGGGATGCGGCAATGCATTGATGGGAGCCCAGGAAGCCGCCGGGCGGGCGATCGGCGCGTTTGCGCCATCCTAAACGTCGGACTAAGCGTTAAAATCCAGGCCCCAGTCGCGGTAGCGTTCGGGGTCGTCGCCCCACTTTTCGCGCACCTTGACGAACAGGAACAGGTGCACCTTGGTGTCCAATATCTCTTCCAGTTCCTTGCGCGACTCTGAGCCGATCTGTTTGATCTGCTGACCGCGCTTGCCCAGAATGATGGATTTCTGGCTGTCGCGCTCGACAAAGACGACCTGCTCGATCTTGACCGAACCGTCGGGACGTTCTTCCCAGGTTTCGGTTTCCACCGTGGTCGCATAGGGTAGTTCTTGGCGCAGCTGCAAATAAAGCTTTTCGCGGGTGATCTCTGCGGCGAGAAGCCGTTCGGTCATGTCGGAGACTTGATCCTCCGGGAAATGCCACGGCCCTTCGGACATGCGGCCGGCCAGGAACGCCACCAAATCGTCCACGCCGTCGCCACGCAAGGCGGAAATCATAAAGGTCTCTTCGAACACGCCTGTGTCGTTCAGTTGCGCCACCAATTCCAGAAGCTGCGGCTTCTTGATTTTGTTGACCTTGTTGAGCACCAAGTGCGCGCGCTGCCCTTCTTCTTTCATACGTTCGATGATGGCCGCCGTGTCCTTGTCCACGCCGCGCGATGCATCCACCAAAAGCAACGTCACATCCGCGTCCCCCGCGCCGCCCCACGCGGCGGCGACCATGGCGCGGTCCAAACGGCGGCGCGGCTGGAAAATGCCGGGCGTGTCGATGAACACCAACTGGGTGCGACCTTGAATGGCGATGCCCATGACCCGCGCGCGGGTGGTCTGCACCTTCGGGCTCACGATGGAGACCTTGGCCCCCACCACCCGGTTAACCAGGGTCGACTTGCCGGCGTTGGGCGCGCCCAACACAGCGATGAAACCGCAGCGGTCCGGTTGCCCCGTCATTGCCCGCCTCCCAAAATTTGCAAAAGACCGGTTGCGGCGTCTTGCTCGGCAGCGCGGCGCGACGAGCCGGTGCCTTCATTGATGCCGTGACCTTGAACGCTCACGCGTATGACGAAGGTCGGAGCGTGATCCGGTCCGGTGCGAGACAGGGTTTCGTAAGTCGGCAATCCCAGTCCGCGGGCCTGGGCCCATTCCTGCAGCGCGGTCTTGGCGTCCTTGGGCGGACGCAGGTCTTCTTCGATCAGCCCGGCCCAGTGCTTTTGGATGAAGGCCGCCGCGATATCGATGCCACCGTCGAGATAGAGAGCGCCCAACACCGCCTCCATGGTGTCAGCGGCGACCGACGCGTGGGACCGCGCCAGGGTTTCCGGGTCCACATCTTGGGTGCGGGCGAAATCGATAAGATCGATGGAATCCGCTACCCGCGCCACGGCATCGCGCGATGTCAGTCCGGCGAAGCGGCGCGCCAGTTCGCCCTCTTCCTCGCGCGGGAACTGAGCGTAAAGCGTTTCCGCCATGACCAATCCCAAAACCCGGTCGCCTAAGAATTCGAGCCGCTCGTTGGATCTGGTGCGTACCTGAGTGGTGGACGCGTGGCGCAAGGCCTGCAGCAGCAAATCACCGTCAGTGAAGCTGTGGCCCAGGATGTCTTGTAGTTTGTCAGGATCGGCAGGCATGTCGCGCGTCTTAATCCACGCTCTCGAAGAACCGCTCGAAACGCAGCGTCCACGGCCAAGTCCAAACCTGCCAGAACGTGCCTTCGTTCGAGAAGAACAACACCTCCGCACGGCCCACCAAGTTTTCCTTCGGGATAAACCCTACGTCCATAAGAAAGCGTGAATCGCGCGAATTGTCGCGGTTGTCGCCCATGGCGAAGAAGTGGTCTGCCGGAACCTTGTAAACGGCGGTGTTGTCCGCTGGGAAGGTATCCGACTCTTCAATGATTTCGTGGGACACGCCGCCCGGCAACGTTTCCAAATAGCGTGCCGTGTTGTGGAAGATACCGCGCGTGTCCTTGTAGACGTAATCACCCAGACGCTCACGCTTGACCCGCTCGCCGTTGATGTGCAGCACCCCACCCCGCACTTGGATTTCATCACCGGGCAGGCCGACGATCCGCTTGATGTAATCCGTGCTGCCGTCGGTGGGCAACTTGAACACCACCACGTCGCCGCGCTCGGGTTCGTCGTACCAGACACGTCCTGGGATCAGGGGCAGGCTGAACGGCAAGGAATGCTTCGAATAGCCGTAAGACATCTTGGAAACGAACAGATAGTCGCCCACCAACAGCGTCGGAATCATGGAACCCGACGGAATGGAAAACGGCTCATACGCGAAGGTGCGCACCAACAGCGCGATGGCGACCGCATAGACGACCGTCTTGATGGTGTCCCACAGGGACTCCTCCTTGGGGCCGGGCTTGGAATTCAGCAGTTCATCCACGTCCAGGGAATTGTCGTCCATGCTTTATCCGTCTTGTCCGTTCGTGTCAGATCCGTTGTTCCTCGGTACGGCGGAAATCACCACTATGGCATGGGCCAGGGGATATTCATCCGTCAACGAGATATCGATCTTCGCTTCATACCCATCGGGTGTGAGGCTTTGTAGCCTGTTCAACGCCCCGTTGGAAAGGGTCATGATGGGTTGGCCACTGGGTAGATTGCCGACCTTCAAGTCGCGCCAGTAAACATTTTGACGAAAACCGGTGCCCAAAGCCTTGGCGCAGGCCTCTTTCGCGGCGAAAAACATGGCATAGCGGTTGGCCCGCGCATCGCCGCGTTTTTCCGCTTTTTGGCGTTCTTCTTCGGTGTAGAGGCGTTGGACGAACCGTTCGCCATGGCGCGCCAACGTCTGCTCGATGCGCCGGATGTCGCACAGATCGGTACCGACGCCTAGAATCATGCGTCTCTCGCCCCAGAGCGCGCCTCGTCCATGAGGCGGCGCATTTCGCGGATCGAAGCCTCGAAACCGACAAAAATCGCCTCGCCCACCAGAAAGTGGCCGATGTTGAGCTCCATCAGGTTGGGAATCGCCGCCACGGGCTTGACCGTGTCATACGTCAAGCCGTGTCCCGCATGACATTCCAGACCCAGTGTATCCGCATGGGCGGCGGCGGCGGCGATGCGTTCGAACTGGATGTCGCGTTCCGCCCCATTGGGGGCGTCGCAATAGGCCCCAGTGTGCAGTTCGACGACCGGAGCGCCGAGGGCCTTCGCGGCGTCCAAGGCTTCCACGTCCGGTTCGATGAACAGGGACACGCGCACGCCCACATCCAACAATTTGGTGATAAAGGGCTTCAAAGTATTGTGCTGGCCGACGACGTCAAGACCGCCTTCGGTGGTGCGTTCTTCGCGTTTTTCCGGCACCAGGCACGCCGCATGCGGTTTGTGGCGCAGCGCGATCTCCAGCATCTCGTCGGTCGCCGCCATTTCCAGGTTCAACGGCAGATCGATTTCATCGCACAGGCGCAGAATATCGGTATCGGTGATGTGGCGGCGGTCTTCGCGCAGATGCGCGGTGATGCCGTCGGCGCCGGCTGCAGCGGCCAGTTTGGCGGCGCGCAACGGGTCGGGATAATCCCCGCCCCGGGCATTGCGGATGGTGGCGACGTGATCGATGTTCACGCCAAGACGCAGCTTAGGGTTCATACTCATTTAAATGATCCATTGCGTAAAAAAGTCACTGTCCTTCGGGCTTCGCCAGAAAGAACGCCCGTTACGTCACTTGAATGAATACGAATCCTTGGGGAGGTCATTAGAGCTGATCCTGTTGGTCGGGAAATTTACGGGTGCGCCTGTGATGGCGCGCGGCTTGGTATTTGATGACCATGGGCTTGAGCGGCAAATAAAAGAGAAACCACACCGCAATGGTCACAGGTACGGAGCCCACAAACATCGGCCACAGCACCGGGCTGGCCGTGTCCGCCAAATAATTGAAATCCAAACGATAGATCGCTTCCATGCTTTCGGTCAGGACGTCCAGGAAGTCCACCGCCTGTGCGTCCACACCGTCGGCGCGGAGAATCTCGATGCCCACGTTATAGATGAAAATCCAGATGAACGGGAACGTCCACGGGTTGCCTACAGCCGTGCCGATGGCTGAAGCGATAATGTTGGCGCGGATCACGTAAGCCAGAACCGCCGCCAGAACGAAATGCAAACCGATGAACGGCGTGAACGAAACCGCCGCCCCGCAGGCGACGCCGGCCGCGATGGAATAAGCAGATCCGGGTATGCGCGCAACGCGATGGAACACGTACCGGGTGGAGCGATGCCAGCCGGCAGTGGGCCAGAAGAACTGGCGCACCTTCATCAAAACCGAGTGTTTATCGCGTCGTTGGAACATGACCGCACTATAGGTCAAACATGTCGCCGGAATGTAGAGAAAACGTATGAAATCTTAAAGAAAACCGGGCTTATCATCCCCGCGCACGTTCAATGGAATTGATCTCCGGCGTGGCGCGCAGCGCGGCGATGATTTCGCTCAAGTGTTTGACATCGCGCACCTCGACATCGACCAACATGTCGTAGAAGTCCGCGGAACGCGATACGATCTTAAGGTTCGAAATATTGCCCTCGCCCCGCGCCACCACATTGGACAACGCGCCCAAGGCGCCGGGTACGTTCAGAAGCGTCAAATGCACGCGCGAAACGTGGCTGTCGTTGGGCGACTTTTCATCCTGTTCCCACGACACGTCGATCCAGCGTTCGGCCTGATCCTCGTATTGATGCAGGATATCGCAATCGATGGTGTGGATGGTCACCCCTTTGCCGGTGGTGATGATGCCGACGATGCGGTCCCCCGGCAGCGGATGACAACACCCCGCATAGTGCACCGCCATGCCGGGGATCAGGCCGCGGATGGGAATGCCGTGACGTTCGCCCTTCTTTTGCGCCTTCTTGGCCCGCGCCTTGGAAATCGGCACGATCTTGCCGAGCTTGCGCGCCACGCTTTCCTTCTTGGTGCCGGGATAGACGGCTTCCAGGACGTCACGCGCGGAGGTGTGACCCATGCCCACTTCGGCGATCAGGTCGTCCACGGTTTCCTTCTGGAAGATTTTGAGAACGCCCTTCAAGCCCTTTTCGGTGAGCGGGTAGTCCTCTTCCACGAAAGCGCGTTCCAACATGGCGTTGCCCAGTTCCACGTACTGGTCGCGTTCCTTGAGCCGTACGAAACGGCGGATGCGCGCGCGCGCCTTGCCGGTGACGACGAAGTTTTCCCAGGTCGGCGATGGCGTGTGGGTCTTTGCGGTGACGATATCCACCTGGTCGCCGTTTTTAAGTCGCGTGCGCAGCGGCATCATGCGCCCGTTGATTTTCGCGCCGACGCACCGGTCCCCCACTTCCGTGTGCACGGCGTAGGCGAAGTCCACCGGCGTTGCATCTTGCGGCAAGTTGATCAGGTCGCCCTTGGGTGTGAAACAAAAGACCTGGTCCTGGAACATCTCCAGCTTGGTGTGTTCCAAGAACTCTTCGGGTTCGGCCGCCGTTTCCAGAATTTCCAAAAGCTCGCGCAGCCAACGGTATTGTTTGCCGTCGGTGGGCTTACCGCTGACCTTTTCGCCTTGTTTGTATTGCCAGTGGGCGGCAACGCCGTTTTCCGCCACTTCGTGCATGTCGCGCGTGCGGATTTGGATTTCGATGCGGTGCTTTTCCGGACCGATGATCCCGGTGTGCAGAGACTGATAGCCGTTGGGCTTGGGCACCGAGATGTAATCCTTGAACCGCCCAGGCACCACCCGATAGGCGTTGTGGATGATCCCGAGGGCCTTGTAGCAGTCCTCCGCCGTGTCCACGGCGATGCGGAACGCCATGATGTCGGACATGGCTTCGAACGGCACATCCTTTTTCTGCATCTTGCGCCAGATGGAATACGGCGTCTTTTCGCGGCCCGTGATATCGGCGTCAAGACCGTGCTCTTTGAGCGTCACGGACAATTCGTCGATGATGCGCGGCACCAGCGTTTTGCCTTCGTCACGCAGGTAGTCGAGGCGCTTCAAGACGCTGTCGCGCGCTTCCTCGTTGATTTCGGCAAACGACAGGTCGTCCAGTTCGTTTTTCATCTCCTGCATGCCGATTCGCTCGGCCAAAGGCGAGAAGATTTCCATGGTTTCCGTGGCGATGCGCCTGCGTTTTTCCGGCTTTTTAATGAAATGCAGCGTGCGCATGTTGTGAAGCCGATCCGACAGTTTGACCAGCAGAACACGGATGTCTTCGGACATGGCCAGCAGCAGTTTGCGGAAATTTTCCGCCTGCTTGGAATGGTCGGACTGCAGTTCGATTTGCGTCAGCTTGGTCACACCGTCGACCAGCTTGGCGACTTCCTCGCCGAACAGGCTTTCCAACTCTTCGATGGTCGCGCCGGTATCTTCCACCACGTCGTGAAGCAACGCGGTCGCGATGGTCGCCGCATCAAGGCGGTAGCCGGTCAGGATGCCCGCAACCTCCAAAGGGTGCGAAAAGTACGGATCGCCCGAAGCACGCACCTGGGAACCGTGCGCTTTCATGGCGTAGACATAGGCGCGGTTGATCAGATCCTCATCCGCCTGCGGGTCGTAGGATTTAACGGTTTCGACGAGTTCGAATTGGCGGATCATGCCAAAACCCTCCACTCGACCCGTTCATGCGGCTGGGGAGCAAAGGGCTTTTCAGATATGGTTTGGGGGGCCGTGAGCCTAAGAGGGCGGCACGCTGAAAAAATGCAACGTTGAGCGTGCCCAATCACTTATTCCTCTCCGACTTCGGCCCCTTCCATCATGGCTTCGGCTTCGGCCATCGCGTCGGCGACATCCTCTGCGGCCACGTCGTGTACGGTCAACTCGTCCTCGGCAACCTCGGCCGCTTCGTCCGCTTCGCCGGTTTCGCCGCTCACGTCTTGCTGCAAGGCGCGCACGTCCATTTCTTCTTCGATGGGCTCATCACTTTCGACGTAGCGCTGCAGGCCTTTAACCAGGGTTTCTTGAAGCGCATCGAAATCGACGGTTTCATCGGCGATTTCGCGCAAGGCGACGACGGGATTCTTGTCGTTGTCGCGTTCCATGGTCAGGTCCGCACCGGCGGAAATGTCGCGCGCACGCTGCGCAGCGGTCATCACCAGTTCAAAACGGTTCGGAATCTTGGTCACGCAATCTTCGACGGTAACACGGGCCATTGGACAGGCTCTCCATAAACGTAAGTGAATCTGCGGATTATATATTGGGTTGAACCCAGGAAGGCAACATTTTACGAAATAAAATTACGTAAAAAAGCTCCACGACAACCAACCCGCTTTTGACTGCAATATCTTGGACAAGGTCCAGAAAGCATATGGGCCGCGCTCTCAATTGCCAGAGGACACGGCCCATATAAAAAGTCTTCGGATTATAAGACCCCTACCGGGTCCTAACGCTTAGAAGGAATAGTTGAGACCAATCTGAGCGCTGTGAATCTGAATGATTTCGTCTTCACCGGTTGCACCTGTCGGCGCGCCCAGGAAGGAATAGCCGGCGACCAGATCAATGCTCGAAGTGAGTTCGTAGCTCAGACCAAGACCAATCTGCGCGGCAACGGTCGTGTCATCGGCGGACAGCGTCTCTGCACGGCCATTATCGTCCGTGTAAGCAACATCGCCGTCAACATGCAGGGCGCCAACACCCAACAGAACATACGGGGTAACGGGCGCATCCATTTCAAAGTCGTAAGCGCCGTTAATCATCACCGAGTATGCATTGGCATCGCCGGAAGAGCTCGAATAAGCGCCATTTGCAGTTTTGATGCTATCCACTTCGATGTCGCGGTAGCCAAGTTCAAGCTCGGCACGGAATGCGTCGAATTTCTTACCAGCGCGGACCAACACCCCCAAGCTGGTGTCGATATCAGCCGTGGTTTTCACCTCACCACCAACTCCACGACCGTTATTGGCATCGACATCGCCAACCATGGAAGCGACGCCGGAAAGCCCGACGTAGGTGGAATCCATCATGCCCGCAAGGGCGGAAGTTCCTATCAAAGCCGGGGTCAGACCAACAACGGCTGCAAAAACGAGTTTCTTCATGGTATCGAGCTCACATATTTTTTTGACACAGATGATTTAACGGAACATTCCAATGTCTTTTCGTCTACACGCATCACAACCAGAGAGCAACATGTTTTATCCGCTTATCAGAATGTTATTAGCCGGTGTGGCAATTATGACACACCCCATTTTGCTGCATTATTTAAGCTGTTGCGAATTTTTGTGCCGACAGCTTAAGCCATTGTTTTTTGGGAAACTACATAAATTTTAATTCGACGTGTAAAAGCTCCCCCGCTGGCGTCCCCAAAATGAGTTGTGACGAACCGGGGATAAGGGCGACATAAGGGCGTAATCGCTCCTTGAATTGAAGGGTGGCATATTCCTTTCCGGTAACATGGTCCAAGATGTGCAAAACGTCCTTCATATCAAGGATATAAAGCCCCCGATCATCCGCCACAAGTTCCGCCATCACCGGCGCCCACGGCCGGCGCTTACCGTCCTTACGCGGAAAATAATCGGACTTGGTGCGCCAGTTGCGCACCCCGGTTTCCGCGTCCAGCGCATACACCCATCCCGTTGGCGACCACAGGTACGCCACCCCGCCATAGACCAGATGGGAATTGATGAAATTGCCGGAATACCAGTCCCAAACGGGCTTACCCGTCCGGGCATCGATACCGAAGATGTTATCCTTGTAACCGCCAGCCACAACCGTCGCGCCGGAAATATGAAGCTGGCGGAGGTATTGCCACTTCTCCGCCTGGTCCAGAATCCACCTCACGTCACCGGTTGCGGCGTCTAGGGCGTAAAGTTTGCCGTCGCCGGGGCCGAACAGCACGGTGTCATCGCCGAAAGATGCCGGCCCATACCAAATGGCTTTTTTGTCTTGGGTGGAGCGTGACCAGACGATCTCGCCTTCCATGTCGAGCGCCGTCATCAAATGGCCGACGCCAACGTAGATGCGCCCTCTGAAATGCAGCGGTGCGCCGACGGGCAAGCCTGGACGGTAGGACCAAAGCGGTTGTCCTGTGGCTTGGTCGAATGCGCTGATGAACGCGCGCCCGCTCACGAGAATCGCATCTCCCGCCAATCGCGGGCGGAAATCCGCGGGCGAATCCAAAGCCTGCGCCCAAAGCCGTTCACCTTTTTCCGTATCCCATGCTTCAAGGGCCGATTCGCCCGCAGCAAAAACAACCCCGTTCTCATAAGTTACGGGTCTGAGGGCCGTGTTGCCGGTTTGCCATCGTGCCACGACCGTATACGCGCCCTCGTCTGCGGTGGCCGGCGTGAAACAAAGACACGGCGCCGCCACCAAAACGGCCAAAGCCGAATCGAGAAGACGGCGCCATGCGCTTCGGTTCCGGATGTTCTGGGGCAACTCCGCCATAACGGGCGTCAGTTGCACTTCGCGCCTTGGTCGATCCATCTAAACATGACATGCATATTCGGATGATCGCGGCTCTGGTCCGCGCCGATGCCGCCGGGCATGCGGTTTTCGGTGACGCGCAGGTAAAGCCTGCTTTCCATCGGCTTGCCCGGAATCACAACTTTCACCGGCGGCAGCCCTTCCGCGGCCTTGGCGACGGCGTCGGCCCCCAGCATCACACCCTTATGCGATGTCAGGTCCAATTCGTGGAAAGACGGTGGCTCCTGATTGGACATATGGCATTCCACACAGGACTGTTCGCCGCCATAGGCATTTGGGTCCTTGAACGACGGCAAGACTTTGGTCTTGAACAATTCGTCGTTTTTGGCGCCGTTCGCAATCCATTGCTTCATATGTTGCATCGCCGGCATGTCTTTCGGCACATCGAACCGCACACCCAAAGGCATCCGGTTATCGCGCATGCGGCGGCGGAACGTGCCTTCATAGTGTTTGCCGGGCACAATCATCGGGCCATGAACGGAGCCTTTCTTGATGCCTTCGCACGACGTCAAATCGAGCCCATTGGGACTTTTCTTCGGATCGTTTGAGGTGTGACACACAACGCACGCGGCTCCTTCGCCAAAAGCGTTGGGCAAGCGCATCAAAGTTGCAATGTAATCGTAGCCAATGGCGATGTCATAGTCTTCGAGAACATGCATGACAGCGGCGTCGACATCGTCCATGTCTTCGCCTTCGTCCGCCAAAGCCATATTTCCGAACGCCACGATGCAACCAAAAGCAGAAATGGCCGCCATTGCGCCAAACTTTGTCTTTCTTACAAAATTCATGTTTCGATCCCCCGTGCTATGGACTGACACTGCCGAGACTACGCGGGTTCCGCCATTCCCCCCCAAGGAAAAGCGAGGCCGTTCATTGCACCTTAGAGATGAGCGCTCAGCAACTTAAGTCTCGATAAACAATATGGCATGGAAAGCAACGTGTCAAAAAAGCCTTTTGTATTAGACAGTTATAATACACGGCGCACATGGAACGTGCACTTAAAGCTCATCCGGGTCGTCGTCCACTTCAAGGCTGCCATGGATAGGCTCGATCGGGCGTATGATCTGCTCTGGCGGCAACTGCGCGATCAGTGCCTCCAAAGACACATGGATCACGGGATGCGTCCATCCTGGCACCAAATCCAGCAACGGAAGCAAGACGAATGCGCGTTCGTGAAGACGCGGATGGGGGATGTCCATACCATTTGACGAATCGCTGATGAGATCATCGTAAGCCAAGAGATCCAGATCGAGCACCCGAGGCGCATTCTTTTCTCCCCGGACCCGCCCGAATTCGGATTCGATCTTGTGAAGCTGGCGCAACAATGCGGCGGCATCCAAGCATGTCTCCACCACGCATGCGCCGTTCACGTACCAGGGCTGGTCGCTCATGGGAACAGGCGCGCTCTCAAACCAGCGCGAGCGGCGAACGACCCTGATTCCCTCCCGTCGGCCCAAGGCGGCGATAGCGGCCTCACATGTCTCCAAGGGCGAACCATATGTCTCGGACGGCAGATTCGCGCCGATGCCGATGAGAATCATGATCGTAAATCCAGGTTTGCGGGTGACAGGCGCTGGAAACCCCTTGCACCCCGATTGCGTTGAGCCTACCTATAAGCCATCCACCGTATTTCGGATATGCCTCGTTTTTCATTCATCATAAAGGATTGATATTTATGATTTTTTACCCCCAAGAGCGGATCGGCCTCTTTATCGACGGCTCCAATCTTTACGCCGCTGCCCGCGCCCTGGATTTCGATATCGACTACAAACGCCTGCTGGAACATTTCGCCAGCAAGGGGCACTTGGTGCGCGCGTTTTACTACACCGCCCTGATGGACGATGCCGAATATTCGCCGCTACGTCCCCTGGTCGACTGGCTGGACTACAACGGCTACACCATGGTCACCAAGCCGACCAAGGAATTCACCGACAGCGCCGGTCGACGCAAAATCAAAGGCAACATGGATATCGAACTGGCTATCGATGTGATGGAGATGGCCGAGAATCTGGACCATGTGGTGCTGTTTTCCGGAGATGGAGACTTCCGCCGTCTGATCGAAGCGATCCAACGCAAAGGCTTGCGTTGTTCCGTCGTGTCCACCGTGAAATCGTCCCCGCCCATGGTCGCCGATGAACTGCGCCGCCAAGCCGACAACTTCATTGAACTGATGGATTTGCAAAAAAGCATCGGCCGCAGTGGCGACCGTCCGCCGCGCCCGTTGCGCGAAGACGTGCCAAGTTCGGACAATGGGCCGGCCGACGATCAACCCACCCCCGAAGAAGACGGCGCGGACATGCCGAAAACACCAGGCGATTTCGCCGAATTGATTTAACTGGTCTTACCTGCCCGGACAATTTATAATACCAATCAAGCCTTGGCATGCTCGATTGAAATACGTGTGTATGCTAGGGTCCGCTGCCGGCCCGGGCAACCGGCGCAATCGATATTGGGCCAATTGTTTAGGTAGACCCCCCTTTGAAGAACAGCTTCAACAAAACCATCGTCGGTTTTGCTATGATCGTTTTGCTGGTCGTGACGATCGGCGTGTTATCTGTCTACAAGGTCAAATCGATCTCGGCGGAAACGGAACGGCTCTACAACCACCCCTTCACGGTCAGCAACGCCGCGCTTCAGATCGAATCCAACCTGATCTCCATGCACCGCTATATGAAAGACGTGGTGCTGGCGCAAAACAGCGACCAGCTCAACGCTGCGAGCAATAAGGTTTCAGCGCACGAAGAGGCAGTGTTTCGCAATTTCCGCATCATTTTCGACCGGTTTCTCGGGAAAAAAGAGCAAATCCATCAGGTCTACCAAAGCTTCGTCGCATGGCGTGAAATCCGCAACGAAGTGATTGCGCTGACACGTGCGGGCGAAATCGCCGCCGCCGCCGATATCACCAAGGGCAAAGGAGCCGATCACGTTCAGTTGTTGCAACAACAAACCCATGAACTGGTCGATTTCGCAGCCGGAAAAGCCGCCGAGTTTCGCGAAAGCTCGGCGCGAAACGCACAACAATCCGTGGTGCTCATGGGGGTGTTATCGGCCCTGGCAACGGTAACGGCCATCATTATCAGTGTTTATATCTTCCGCGGCCAACAATTTGCGGAGGTAGAGATCAAAAAACGCAGCTACCTGATCGATCAGAACATCATGATCGCACAATTGAGCCCAGAAGGCCTGGTCAAGGAAATCACCAATGCCATGTGTCGCTATCTGGATGTGGTGAAAGACAGCCTATTGGGCCGCCCCAGCCACTTCTTTTTGACGGGTGACAACGACCATATCGCGGAAGATACGATCTGGCGGCAATTGAAAACTGGCGCGGATTGGAGTGGTGAACTCAAACGCACCACGCAAGACGGCGTCACCAAATGGGCGAAAATAAGCATTCTGCCCAACCTGAACAGTGACTACAAAGTGGAAGGCTACACGTGCATCCTTCAGGACTTGACCAGTAAGAAACTCTCTTTGACGGACAATCTCACGTCGCTGGGCAACCGTCGCCAATATGAAGACATCCTGCAGCACGAAATCGGTCTCGCCAAACGCAACAACACGTGCCTCGCCCTGGCGATCATCGACATCGATTTCTTCAAAAAATATAACGACTTATACGGGCATCCTAAAGGTGATGTTGTGCTATCACGGGTCGCAAAGGCCGTTCTATCCTGCATGCGTCGGCCCAACGATTACACGTTCCGCATCGGGGGGGAAGAGTTCGCGGTTCTGTTCGTGACCACAGGGCGCGAGGATGCGTTTTTGTTTCTCGACACCATCCGCAAGAGCGTGGAGGCCATGGAAATCCCCCATGCCGCCAGCACGATATCCGAGCACCTGACCGTCTCCATCGGCGGCACCGCGCAGCAAGGCCCAGCCATATCCGATGCCGAACATTTCTACGTTGAAGCCGACAAAGCGCTTTACATGGCGAAGGAAAACCGCAATGTGACGGTCATGGCTTAGCCCAACCTGCACCAGCTTCCACATTCCAGAACAACCGCTAACGTTTCCCTGCCCATGGCCCTTGAACCCGATCCCGATTGCGCAGCCTGCTCCCGCTTGGCGGAGTATCGCGCCGCCAACCGCGCGGCCTATCCGGATTTCCACAATGCTCCGGTTAAAAGCTTTGGGCCATTGTCAGCGAAGATTCTGATCGTCGGGCTGGCGCCGGGGCTTAAGGGCGCAAACCGCACCGCACGCCCGTTTACCGGCGATTACGCGGGCGATCTGCTCTATCCCACCTTGCTCAAGTTCGGTTTGGGAACCGGCGCTTACGGCTGCAGCGCCGATGACGGTCTGGAACTCACGGATGCACGCATCACCAATGCGGTGCGCTGCGTGCCGCCGGAAAACAAGGTCAATGGCGCTGAAATCAAAGCCTGCAATCCTTATCTGACGGCGGAAATCCAGGCCATGCCCAATCTCAAGGCTCTGGTGGCGCTGGGCACGGTGGCGCACAACGCGGTGCTGAAAGCCTTAAGGCTCAAACAGTCCGCGTTCAAATTCGCCCATTGTGCGCAACACGATTTGAGCAATGGCTTGATTCTGGCCGATAGCTATCACTGCTCGCGCTACAACACCAACACCGGACGGCTGACCGAAGAGATGTTCCACGACGTGTTCCGCAATCTTCCAAAGTAATCGGAGCCTGTCCTAAGGCATTGCACCCCCCTGCGCTTTTGCTAACATCCCCGCATCGTTTCAATCGATTCCGGATATCTACATAGAGGATTTCATGCGCGTCATTTGTTTGGATATGGAAGGCGTTTTGGTGCCCGAGATTTGGCTGAGCGTCGCCGCCAAGACGGGGATTGAAGAGCTCAAACTCACCACCCGCGACATCAAGGATTACGACGAACTGATGCGCCACCGGCTCAAGGTGCTGGACGAGCACGGCATCAAGATGGATGTGATCCAGAGCGTCATCGCGGACATGGGCCCCATGGACGGCGCCAAGGAATTTTTAGATGAGTTGCGCAGCCAAGCCCAGGTGATCATCCTGTCCGATACCTTTTACGGTTTCGCCAAGCCGCTGATGGAACAACTCGACTGGCCGACGCTGTTTTGCCACTACTTGGACGTCGCCGACGACGGCCATATCAGTGGTTACCGGCTGCGCACAACGGACCATAAGACCAAGTCCGTAAAGGCGCTCAAGGAGCTGAACTTCGTCACCGCCGCCATGGGCGACAGTTACAACGACACCGGCATGATCCAGGCCGCGCACGTCAGCGCCTTTTTCCGTTCGCCGCAAAACGTGCTGGACGATTTCCCGGCCTATCCCCATTTCACCGATTACGCCAAAGCCGCCCAGTACCTGCTCAATACGGAGCCGAACAGTTAAGGGCTGGCTCCACAGAGATCCATCATGGCCGAGATCGTCAACCTCAACAAGTTCCGAAAAGCCAAGGCCCGCGCCGAAAAAGAAAAGCGCGCGGAAACCAACCGCGTCCTGCACGGCACACCGAAAGCCTTGAAGGACCAAACGGACGCCAACCAAAAACTGATCGACAAAAAGCTCTCCGGAAAAAAGCTGGACCAAGACGACGACGAAAACGATCCGAACCGCGGATAAACGCGCTCCAGCTCTCTCCCAAAGCCAACGACCCACTCATCTCAAACCAAACCGCCGCACCGAACGGATTCGCCACAGATCATCGGTTGGGTTGTGCAAAGGCAGAAACAATCGTCGGGATTACGCGTCTTCGTGTTCCGGGTCCTCGAGCAGGCGGTGCAAGTGCACCAGAACATACTTCACGTTGGCGTCGTCCACGTTGGCGTGGGACTTGGCCCGCCAGGCATCCAGGGCTTCCGCGTTGTTGGGATAGATACCGACGATGTCGAGGTTGTCGAGATCATCGAACTCGATACCTTGGGGGTCTTTCACGTGACCGCCGAAAACCAGGTGAAGACGTTGCTTGTCAGGGCTGCTCATGCGTGGGGATGTCCTTTGATTTCACAGGCGATGTTGGCCAAGCGGCCAAATTCACACCATTTCTTGTGCAATGCAGCAATTTTACGGCGCGGGTGCGCCGAGGGCAAGAAAAACCCACGTACTCAAAAGAAAAGTCAAAGTGCTAATGCGTCAATACGCCTTCCACGGCGTCAAACAATTGTTCAACCGTGAACGGTTTTGGAAGCGTGGCGTTCGCGCCCATAGCTTCCGCCGCTTTGAGATAATCCGCGTTGCCTTTCGCGGCATACCCGGTTATGGCGATGGTCTTGACGCCAGGGTAGGATTTCTTGACTTCGCGCAGGATATCCAGGCCGTCGCGAAACGGCATGAAGATATCCGTGATGATCAAATCGAAGGTTCGCCGTTCGCATTCGAACAAACCCCGCTCACCATCGTTGGCAGTGGTGACGGTGTGCAAATCCTGCAGCGCCGTGCGAATGTAATTCAAAATATCCGTGTCGTCGTCGATGACGAGTATTTCGGCCACTGCGCCCCCCTCGCTCGTACGATTGCTACCTGTAGCTGAGCTATATATCAGTTCAAGATGCCTTGGCGACCATTATCGCAGGCAACGGATGGAACTTCATCATATTTATGAAGAGGTTCCTCTAACCGTAACGTTCCTCTTTCCACGGATCGCCATTGTTGTGGTAGCCGCGCACCTCCCAGAATCCCGGCGCGTCCTTATCCAAGAAAGTGATGTGCTTGCACCACTTCGCGCTCTTCCAAAAATACAGTTTGGGGATGATGGGCCGGATGGGACCGCCGTGTTCGCGGCTCAAAGGTTCGCCGTTCCAACTGTGCGCGATGATCACGTCGTCGTCTGCGAAGGCTTTCAAGGGCACGTTGGTGGTGTAACCGTCATGGCAGTGGAAAATCAGATGGGCGGCTTCGGGCTTAGGCTTGACGACGGACAGGAACTGTTCGGCGCAAACCCCTTCCCATGCGTTGCCATAGCGCGACCATGTGGTGACGCAATGAATGTCGGTGGTGAGCTTGGTGTGCGGTTGGGCGCGAAAGTCTTCCCAGCCCCAATCGATGGAATTTTCCACCAGGCCCGACACCGTCAAACGCCAGTCGCGAAGGGCTATGGCGGGCTGTATACCCAAATCCAGGACGGGAAAATCCTGGGTCAAACGCTGACCCGGCGGCAAACGGGGCTTGTCCCCGGAGGCACTTTGCGGCGCCTTAGCGCTCATGCCCCGGCCATCCCGGGCCCACTGTTCCTTGGTGTCGATGAGTTTGCGTTTGACGTCGCCCAGGATCGTACCCGCACGATCACCGGAAAGACCGAAGGGAGCGTCGTCCTGGTCCTCGTCACTCATGAAACGCCCCTTTCCTCATTTTTGCTTACCTGATCAGTGCTTGCTGTGCGCCATCAGGCGGGCTTTGTCGCGCTTCCAATCGCGATCCTTGCTGGTTTGGCGCTTATCGGCCTTGTGTTTGCCCTTGGCAAGGCCCAGTTCCACCTTGGCGATGCCGCGTGGGTTGAAATAGATGCTCAAGGGCACGATGGTGTAGCCTGCACGCGCCACATTGCCCATGAGACGGTCGATCTCACGCCGGTGCAGCAACAACTTGCGTTCACGCCGGGGCTCATGCCCATTGTGCTTGGCCGCCGGTGCGTATTCCGGAATATAGGCGTTGGTGAGAAACAACTCCCCGCCTTTGTCCACGGCGTACGATTCTCCAATGCTGGCCGAACCGCGGCGCAGCGACTTGACCTCGGAGCCCTTCAACATGATCCCGGCCTCGACGGTGTCTTCGATGAAGTAGTCGTGACGCGCCTTGCGGTTCTGCGCGACGATATCGCCGACGGGCCCCTTTTTCTTCTTCTTTTTCGCCATGATGCCCCCGATCAGACTCCCGGTCAGTCAATCAGGCCAAGGCCACGGATGGCGCTTTCCACCTGGATCTTGGAGCTGTCGGCGATGTCCACCATGGGCAAACGCATTTCCGCATTGCAAAGCCCCATCAGGGATGCCGCATACTTCACCGGACCGGGGCTGCTTTCGCAGAACATGGCGGCGTGCACCGGGATCAGGTCATTCTGGATTGCCATCGCGCGCTGAACGTCGCCCGCCGCCCAGGCCGCGTGCTGCTCGGCACAGAGCGCTGGTGCGATGTTGGCGCTGACGGAAATGCAGCCGTGACCACCCGCCGCCAGATACGGAATGGCGGTGGCGTCTTCACCCGACAGCAAGCTGAAATCATCCGGCAGTTCCCGGGCGTCCATCACCGGACGCGCCAGATCGCCGGTGGCGTCCTTGAGCCCCTTGATGTTCGGCAACTCCGCCAGACGCTTCATCGTGTCCAATGACATGTCGATCACGGAACGGCCGGGAATGTTGTAGATGATGATGGGAATGCCCACCTGGTCGTTAATCGCCTTGTAGTGCGCATACAGCCCTTCCTGGGTGGGCTTGTTGTAATACGGCGTCACCACCAACAGACCGTCCGCGCCCGCCTTTTCGGCATGACGCGACAGATCGATCGCTTCATCGGTTGAGTTCGACCCCGTGCCCGCCATCACCGGCACGCGGCCGGCACCCGCTTCGATGCACAGTTCGGTAACGCGGTGGTGTTCTTGGTGCGTCAGCGTCGGCGATTCGCCCGTGGTGCCGCACGGAACCAAACCGTTCGTGCCCTGTTTCACCTGCCAGTCGACGAACGACTGGTAGGCTTTTTCATCGACGCTTCCATCCTGGAACGGCGTGATGAGGGCGACGTAAGATCCCGTGAACATCTGAGCTCTCCTGGGGTTAGGTGGGGTAAGGTCCAAATTCAAGGCGGGGAACTTAGCGTTTCCCGCCCCCGCCGTCCAGCGCGACGTGCGCCTTTTCCCGACCTGCCGGGTTGAGCGGCGAGGCCTTTGCCAGTAACATTTTTCGCAATTCGGGCTCGGCTAACAGGAACGGATCGGACGTGCGCGCTCAGGCTCGGTTTCCCGCCCTCTTCTCCCCACCCATCCAGAACGCTCTCTGGGCGCTTGCGGTCCTGACCATTTTGCTGCTTGGCGCGGTGGTGCAGCCCGCCTATGCCAAGCAAATTTCCGATCAAGACGCCAAAACCGCCAAGGCGGTGTACAAGGCCATCGACCGCAACCGCTTCAAGGATGCGCTGAAACTCACACGCCGGGTCAAGAACCCGGACTTGGTCCGGGTTTTGGTGTGGAGCTACCTGACCGCCGCCAACACGCCTGCCAAGTTCAAAGACGTCAAAGCCTTTCTCGACAGCCACGACGGCTGGCCGTCACGCAAGGCCATGCTCAAACGCGCCGAGGAAACCATGCCTTCGAGATTCACGGCGGCCGAGGTGATGGCTTGGTTCGATGAAATGGGTGGGCCGGTGTCCACCATCGGACGGGTGCGCAAAGCCGAAGCGCAAGTGAAACTGGGCCTCACGGACCAAGCCCACAAAGCCTTTCGCGACATCTGGATCACCGGCAACTTCACCAAATCCCAGGAAAAGAATTTCTACCGCAAGCACCGCAAGATCATCACCAAAGCCGACCACATCGCCCGCCTGGACCGCCTGATCTGGGAGGAACGCTACTGGCCCGCGCGCCGCCAGATTTGGAAGGTGGATAACAAAAACCGCAAGCTCGCCATCGCCCGGCTGTGGCTGATGAAGGAAGAAGGCAACGTCGACAAAGCCATCCGCGATTTGCAAAAGATCGCGCCGGAACTGGCTGACAATCCCGGCCTCGTTTATGAACGGATGCGCTGGCGCCGTCGCAAGGGACGCACGGAAGCCGCCGCCGATCTTTTAAAGGACGCAGCGGGCGACCCGATCCGGCCCGACAAGTGGTGGAAGGAACGCGCGATTTTGGCACGCAGTTTGTTGCAAAAGGACAAGCCGAAGAAAGCTTACGACATCACCTCCGGGCATGGCCTGACGGCCGAGGACGCCGCTCAGTATTCCGAAGCCGAATGGATTTCGGGGTGGATCGCGCTTCGGTTTCTTAATGACCCGGACCGAGCGTACCAACATTTCCAACGCATGCTGTCGTCCGTCAAATTCCCCATCAGCGTGGCGCGCGGGGCCTATTGGTCGGGCCGCGCGGCCACCACCCTGGGCCGCACAGAAGAAGCGCAGAGCTTCCTCGCCCGTGCCGCTGAGCATTCAACCACCTATTACGGCCAGTTGGCGCGCGCCCGGCTGGGGCTTTCAACCTCGGACCGCTTAAGGCTGGCCCTGCCGTCCGACGGCGAAACCCAGGCCTTCAACCGCCACCCCCTCAAACGCGCGGTGACGCTCCTGGCCGAAATCGGTCTGGAAAACCGCACGCGCCATTTGTTGTTGGAACTGGCCGAGGCGCACGACACCCAGGGCTGGAAGCGTTTGTCCGCAGCCTTCGCCGAAACCCATGGGCGGCCCGATATGGCGGTGCAAATTTCGAAGAAGGCTGAGCGGGCCGGTTTTCCGCTGGGCTCACTGGGCTACCCGGAAATCACGCCGCCCAGGCCCAAGACCGGCAACCCGGTGGAAACGCCCCTGGTGCTGGCTGTGATCCGCCAGGAAAGCCAGTTTTACACCCGCGCCAAGAGCCACGCGGGCGCGCGGGGCTTGATGCAGGTGATGCCCGCTACCGCCAGGCGCGTCGCCAAGGACAACCGCCTGCCCTATTCCCGCGACAAGCTCTTGAAGGACCCCAACTACAATCTGATCATCGGCCAGGTGTATCTGGGCGACATGATCAAGACCTTCGACGGCTCGTACCCCATGGCACTGGCGGCCTACAACGCGGGTCCCCACCGGGTACGCCGCTGGGTGCGGAGTTTCGGCGATCCGCGCGCGGACGAGATCGACATCATCGATTGGGTGGAGATGATCCCCTTCACCGAAACCCGCAACTACGTACAGCGCGTTCTGGAAAACCTCGGCGTCTATCGCGCCTACATGGTGCCCGACCGGGTGGTGCAGAAGTGATCTTTGCCGTCAGTTGGACAGAAGGCGGATATAGCTGACCAGGGCCTCGATCTCCGCGCGACTCAAGATACCGTCCCAGGCGGGCATGAAATCTCCCCTGCCCCCCCGGATGGCTTCTAGCATATCGTCATTGCTGAGCAAGCTCATCGCCGTCGGGCTGGAATGGTCGGTGGGCTCGATTTTCATCAAGGTGGTCATGACGCCGTCACCCTCGCCCTCTTCGCCGTGGCAAACCGTGCAGTACTGCTGGTAAAGCCGGTAGCCAACTTCCGGATCTTCCATCAATGGGTGCTTGGATGTGCTGAGAAAGCGCAGATAGGCGATCAGGGCATCGATCTGAGCGTCGTCGAACACCTCCCGCCATTGGGGCATGGCGTCGCTCAGCAGGTTATGACGTGTGCGCCCGGTGATGGTCTGGCGGCCTTCGCCGGTGATGATTTTCTTGAGGATCGTATCGCTACGTGAACGCAAAGTGGTAGTCAGATCCGCGGGCGTGATTTCCAGCTTCTGCGCCAGGGGGCCGTCGCCGTTGCCTCCCGGGCCGTGGCAGAGCTGGCAGTAGGACACATAGAGCCTCCGCCCTTCATACGCGGGCGGCGGTGAGGCCACGGCCGCCGAAATGCTTCCCATCAGTCCAAGCATCGCCACACACACAAACAACGTTTTCATGATCAACGTCCCCGAATGGATCATATCCACGTGTTCATTGTCCACGTGCGGCGCGAATTATATCAGAGCTGCCGAGCCCCAGGCCTTGACCACGAACAAGTGCCGCAAACGGCAGCCTGCAAACGAAAACGGCGGCTACGAGGTCAACCTCTAGCTTTGTTGTCATTGCGAGGTGCAGCGGAGCTGCAACGAAGCAATCCAGAAGCTTTTTCCGCAACAAGCTTATGGATTGCCGCGCGCACTTTATGTGCTCGCAATGACGGTAACTTTCGGTGAACGTTCTATTGCGCAACTTGCGGCTGGACGGCTTCACGTCTGAGGTGGAAACGCGAAAGCGATTGCACCTCAGACGATCCGACCCTAGGACCGCCGCGCGTTTGAATGGAGGACGTGCTGTTGTTAGCTGCCGGACGCGGCCTTGGGGGCCTCACCGCCCTTCTTCGCAGGCTGCGCCTTGGCATCCTGGCCCTTGGCGGGCGGATTACCGGCTTTGACCACCAGATTGACACGCTCTTCCGCCGGTTTGTCCTGGGCGGGCGCGGCAGTCGGCGCCGGGGAAGCGGGCGGTGTGGTGATGCCGCGCGCTTCGTTGATCTGCTGTTCGCTCATATGCGTGATGTGGCCTTCCAGGAATGCGCCTTCCTGGATGGAAAGGTTTTCGTGCAGGATGTCGCCGACCACATGGGCGGTTTTCGCCAAATTGACGAAGTTGGCCTTGATCTGGCCGTTGACGTGGCCGTGCACACGCACGGTTTCAGCCTGAATTTCGCCTTTGATGGATGCGCTTTCGCCAACCAGCAAAACTTTGGAGTGGATATCACCCGTCACTTCGCCATCGACCTGGATTTCGCCGGTGCTGGACAGATCGCCGGTGATTTTCAAATCCGCGCTGATGATGGAAGGCACCGCGCGCGGCTGGTTGGGTTGGGACGGGGGTGCGGTTTTCTTATTCTTTGAAAACATAACGACCTGCCTTGATGAACTTCATGGGATCGAGCGCCTTGTCGCGGAACAGCACTTCGTAGTGAAGGTGCTTGCCGGTGCTGCGTCCGGTGCTGCCGATGACACCGATCTTATCCCCAAAGTTGATGGTTTGTCCCTTTTTAACTGAAATTTTGCTGAGGTGGCCGTAACGCGTCTTGATACCCGCGCCGTGATCGACTTCAACCAATTTGCCGAAACTGCCCTTCCAACCGGCGAATGTGATCTTGCCCGGCGCGGTGACGAACACTTTGGCGCGCGGCGAGGAGCCGAAGTCCACGCCGTAATGCATGGCCCATTTGCGGTTCTTCGGGTCACGGCGCTTACCGTATTTCGAGGTCACGTAATAGCCGTGCAGCGGCACCGCAAAGGGAATTTTCCGGATCACCGTCTGCAGGCTTTCGGAATAGGCCAGGCGGCTTTCCAAGTTCTGCAATTTGGCTTTCAAACGTCCGGCGGGACGGCCGTCGCTTTGCAGTTCGATGAACGGGCCGCCTTGGCCCGCGACCAGATCCTCGTCGCCCGCCATCAGGTCCTCGACGTCGAGCCCGGCGGTTTCGATCAACTGCTCCATGGAAGTGATGAACATCTCGGACTGCTCGGTCAAGCGCTCGACCGTGGAGTTCTCCTGTTCTTCCAAGCTCACCAGCTTGTTTTCCAGCATCTTGATGTCGCGGCGCATCTGAGTGCTTTCCATGAGCGCCGTGTTGCGTTCGGTGAGCGCGTCCTGGAGGTCCGTTTCGATGGTGCTCAGATCGTCCTTGAGCGAAAAATTGCGCTCCGCCAACGATTGCATCTGGCTTTCCACGTCGCTTAAATGCTCCGACATGACGACGCGCGCGGACTCCAGTTCGGCGCGCTCCTTACGGGAAGTCTTCAGGGACTTGAGGTCTTTTTGCAGTTTCGAGTTCTGGCCGGCCAGATCGAGCATCATGGCGTGGTTCTGTTCGAGGTTGCGCACCACGCCGGAGAAGCGTTTCTGATAGTCCGCGACCTCGCCCAAGAGCGAGCGGTACGCGACCCGCACGTCGGCGATCTGCGCATCTTTCGCGGCCAGTTCCATCTCATGATACATCATGGAGCCGGTGGTGTAGGCCATCCAACCGCCGAACATCAGCACCACCCCCGCGACCGCACCTTGCAAACGCGGCGTCAGGTTGAGGCATGACAAGCGCGCTTCGGAGCGGAACATGATTTGGCGATGCGGAAAAAGGATGGTCAAACGCTCATCGCCCCAGGCGCGGAGCGTGGTGAGAAACGACATTCTCCCGTTTTCGGGCCCCCAGTGCCGCTTGTCAGTCATAAACGTTACATCCCCTCATGTTACGGCCCCTTATCCCGTCCGAGGCCAAACCGATCCGCAAGCTGGTGGGTAACCAGTTGAGGTTTAAGCTGAATTTGGGAAAAGGTTCCCCACATCCGCGGTGCACATTTGGGGTTGGTCCGGGTTGGCGCCCCGCTTTGCCATACCCCATGCGTACAGCGCCGAAAAAACGTACTTGCACAAGGGCCAGCATGCAAGTGAATTCAGCCTTTTTTAACGCTTTCTTCACTGTAAAACCTTCGCATGAAGTAGAAAAATATATTTTGTTTCTCAGAGTGTTAGACCTAAAAATGTCAAGAGAACTAGACATGCCTGCAGCGCCTCCAAAAGGTTTACGGGCTTCCAGCCCCCATCTTCAATGGCTAGGTCACGGGCTCATAAATGGCATGAGAAATGGCGCATGTGTCCGTCTGCCGCGTTGCAAGGACTTGAAAACCAATCCGGTTTCCCGCGTCCTTGCGCCTTGCAGGTGAACAAATTCGCTCATACCATTTCCATGCCATTTATGAGCCCGTGACCTAGTCTAGACCTGAGAGTGCCATCACCACCGGATCGCCACCATGACCGACGTCACAGATTCGCCAGAAAACACAAAAGAACCTGCAAATAATCCGAAACCGGTCCGCCCCAGTCTCGCGCACCCGGGCGTGCTGCTGGCGACATGGTTCGGTGCCGGATATCTGCCCAAGGCCCCCGGCACCTGGGGATCGTTGGGCGCGCTGCCGTTCGCCTGGGTAATCGTGGAGACCGGCGGCGCTTCCGCTCTGCTGGCCGCAACGGTTTTGGTGTTCGCCTTAGGGGTGTGGGCCTCCAAGGTCTATATGGACAAGACCGGTGCGCATGATCCCGGTGCGGTCGTGATCGACGAAGTGGCCGGACAGTGGATCGTGTTGTTGGCCGCGCCCTTGGATCCTCTCTTTTATTTCGCCGGTTTCGTATTGTTTCGGATGTTCGATGTGCTCAAACCCTGGCCCATTTCCTGGGCGGACCACGCCATCGGCGGGGCCTGGGGAGTGATGATCGACGACGTGCTGGCCGGCGTGGCGGGTTTGGGCGCGCTCTACCTGATCCATCTTTATGGCGCATCGTACCTGAGCGGGTGGGGAGGATAAAATGTATCCGGAAATCCTCTACGTCATGGCCGAGGACCTGTTGGATGCCTGTCGCGAAAACGGTTTAACCTTGGCCCTCGCCGAATCGTGCACCGGCGGGTTGGTCGCGGGTTGCCTCACAGCCATTCCGGGCTCCAGCGACGTTCTGGACCGGGGCTTCGTCACCTACACCAACGCATCCAAATCCCAAATGCTGGGCGTGCCCTCGGAGCTTTTCGATCACGTCGGCGCGGTCAGCGCAGAGGTGGCGCGCGCCATGGCGGAGGGCGCAACCCAAAACGCGAACGCCAACATCGCCCTATCCGTGACCGGCATCGCCGGACCCGGCGGCGGCACAACCGAAAAACCCGTGGGCTTGGTCTATATGGCCTGCGCGCGCGATGGCATGGAAACCCAAGTGGAGCGCCACGTTTTCGATCCCGGTCCCGGCGACGATGAAGACCAACGCCACCGGGTGCGCATCCAGGCGGTGGAAAGCGGCTTAAAGCTTCTCCTTAATTGTTGCGCGGCAACAACTTGAATTTAAGGATAAATATTTTCGGCGCGGGCAATGAACGCCTGCATCATCTTGTGCGCGGCCTCGGTGAAAATCCCGCCCATGACCTTTTCCAGCAGCGCCGAGCTGAATTCGAAATCGATGCGGAAATCAACCTGACAGCCTTCCGCGCGCGGCAGAAATTTCCAATCCGTTTCCAGGTATTTGAACGGCCCGCCGGCGTCTTTGATGTGGATGTGGGTCGGCTCCTGCCACGTGATGTGGGAGGTATAGCGTTCCTGGATCATTTTGAAGCCCACCGCCATGTCGGCGACCATCTCTTCGGGGGTGCGCGACTTGATGCGCGTGGCCACGCACCAGGGCAGAAAATCCGGATATTTGCCGACGTCGATCACCATGTCGAACATCTGCTGTGCGCTGAACGGCAGAACCTGCGTTTCGGAATGAGAGGCCATGGGACCCTAGGCGTTGAGCTTAACCTTTGGCGAGTTGGGTTTCGCGCGCCTCTTTGAGCTGGGCGAAATCCTTGTCCGCATGGTAGCTGGAACGGGTCATGGGTGTCGAGGCCACATGCAGGAAGCCTTTGGCAAGCGCCAGCTTTTTGTACTCGTCGAACTCTTCCGGCGTCACGAACCGGTCCACGCCTGCGTGCTTCGGCGTGGGCTGTAGGTATTGGCCGATGGTCAGGAAATCGACGTTGGCGCTGCGCATGTCGTCCATGACTTGCAGGACCTGCTCGCGCGTTTCGCCCAGGCCCACCATCAGGCCGGATTTGGTGAACACGGACGGATCGATTTCCTTAGCCCGGTCCAACAGACGCAGGGAGTGGAAATAGCGCGCCCCCGGGCGAATGCCCGGATAAAGCCCCGGCACGGTTTCCAGGTTGTGGTTGAACACATCGGGCTTGGCTTGGATGACGATTTCCAACGCGCCGTCCTTGTGGCGGAAGTCCGGGGTCAGCACCTCGACCGTGGTGCCGGAGGAAAGCTCGCGCACCTTCTGAATGGACAGCGCGAACTGTCGCGCCCCGCCGTCATCCAGGTCGTCGCGGTCCACGGACGTGATGACCATGTGCTTCAAGCCCATTTCACGGGCCGCGATGCCGGTGTTTTCCGGTTCCATGGGGTCGACCGCGCCCGGCTTGCCAGTGGCAACGTTGCAAAACGCGCAGGCGCGCGTGCAGATGTCGCCCAAGATCATCACCGTGGCGTGCTTGGCCGCCCAGCACTCCCCGATGTTGGGACACGCGGCTTCTTCGCACACCGTGTGCAGGTTCTTTTCGCGCATCAGCTTGCGCGTTTCGCCGTATGCCTTCGATGTCGGCGCCTTGACCCGAATCCACTTGGGTTTCCGGGGGCTTGGGTTGTCCGGCCGGTTGCGCTTTTCCGGATGACGGTATTTTTGTTTTTCGGCGGTGGCCATCAACACGTTCCTCCGCCGCAGCACCCGCCGCCCGGTTTTTCGCCGGTGATGATGGCGGACACCACATAGTTTTCGATGCCGCGTCCGGGCGCCCAATCGGCGATGCCCGCGCGACTTTCTTCCTTCACGTCGATGAGCACGTTGGCGAAGCCCGCGTCCTCCAACCAAGTCCGCAATTCATCCACCATCGAGGCCCCAGTGACGCAGCCGGACAGCAGATGATCGTCATTTTTGATGTCGTCGGGGAATTCCGCCGTCGCCACCACATCGGAAACCGCCAAACGCCCACCCGGTTTCAACACGCGGAAGGCTTCGCGCAGCACTTGGGGTTTGTTCGGGCTCAAATTGATCACGCAGTTGGAAATGATCACATCCGCCGTATCGTCGGCGACTGGCAGATACTCGATTTCACCCAAGCGAAATTCGACGTTTTGATAGCCACCCTTGGTCGCGTTGCCGCGCGCCTTGGCGAGCATTTCATGGGTCATGTCGATGCCGATCACGTGGCCGTCCGCACCGACCTTGCCTGCGGCCAAAAACGCATCGAAACCCGCGCCCGCACCCAGATCGATCACCGTCTCGCCCGGCTTCATTTCCGCGATGGCCTGGGGATTGCCGCACCCGAGGCCTAGGTTCGCCCCGTCCGGCACTTGAGCCATATCTTCGTCGGAATAGCCCCAAAAAGCCGACATTTCCGCAGCTGTCGGCACCTCGGCATCGTCCGGTGTGCCGCAACAGGCGGAAGCGCCGTTTGCAGTCGGCGCGCAGCAGCCGGAATTGCCGCCCTCGGTGGCGATGGTGGCGTAGCTGTCGCGCACGGTCTTGCGCACGTCGTGATGGTCTTGCTGGCTCATGTATCGTTTCCTCGGATCGGGTTCGTATCGACAATATAATCACGCGGCGTCGCGAACCCAATCGCTAACCGGCGTGGTTGTTTCTGAAAGCACAGGGGCCACTTTGAGCGGCCCGCCGATTCGCCCAGCGGCCGGCCCGTCCTGACTCGTCGTCTTCGTCAGGATGCGGACAAGATTTGAACGGGTATCGCAGGCCAATGCATACAAAACCGCAATCGTGTCTTCTTTGTCCATATTTCTCAAAACATGACAATGACCGTTAAAATTCAGGTCAAGATCATGAAAAATAAGTTTTTTCAATCTACTGAAGACCTGAAATGCATAATGTTTCATGATTTTATAAAACATCACAGATAAAAAAATTTATATTACAGCTCAGTCGGATGCGCCATTTCCATAATTACCATTGTGTCTTTGGGGTGTGCCATAGTATTGAGAAGCGGCAACTGGTGATTGCTGTTTCGGTGGATCCTGTCTTGGGGGGGCATGAAAAAATGAAGTTCCGTTTTGTTGCCTGTTCTTTTGGCCTTGCCCTGATGCTTGCATCGCATGCCGCATCCGCTGAGGACGGTACCAGCCAACCCGCCAATTGGGATGGGTATTATGCGGGGTTGGCCTTGGGCCTATCCGAAGCAACGGCGGACACACAGGCCAACACCATCGGCGGGCTGAATTATTTCAACACCACCGATCATGGATTGATCGATCCCCAGGGCAAGCGGAGTCTCGATGCCACTACCCTCACCGGTGGGGCGCTGGCGGGCCTGAACCGGCAATTCGGCAATATCGTCGCCGGGCTCGAAGCGGACGTCACCCGCAGCAAATTCAACGAGCAATATGGGTCCGGCCCCATCAACTATCTAACGCAGCCGACACACACCTTTAACGTCCGCACCAAAGTCACCTCGGAATGGATCGTGAGTGTGCGTCCGCGTGTCGGCTATGCACAAAACAATTCGCTGTTTTTCGCTTCCGCTGGGCCGGCGATGACGCGCCTCAATTACGATTACTATTTTTCCGACACGTTCAATCCGTTAGATACCCGTGTCACCGAAAGCAAATTCAAACTGGGGTGGTCCGCCGGTGCGGGCTATGAGCACAAATTCACGGATGACTGGTCCGTAAAGGCGGAATACCTGCACACGCGGTTTACCAACATCCTGAAGCAAAGGCACGACATCAACACCCGGTTTGGCGCCGACGGTTTCAACCACAAGGTGGACTACGTCCACAACAGCGTCCGGATTGCCCTGGTCAAAAGCTTCTAGGGCCACCTCCTAAGCAGCCCTCTTTCGAATCCAATTTGTGAACGTAAGTGACGAAGTCGATCTTG
Source organism: Magnetovibrio sp. (assembly GCA_028281525.1). Taxonomy (GTDB): domain Bacteria; phylum Pseudomonadota; class Alphaproteobacteria; order Rhodospirillales; family Magnetovibrionaceae; genus Magnetovibrio. Next base: position 717 of record JANQJR010000055.1, on the reverse strand, counting down.
TCGGCGACTTGATCGTAAAGTTTGCGCGCCGGGTTGCCAGTTGCGGTGCGCCAATAGACTTGTCCCCAGTCATTTTCCCTGGCCCTGGCGATGACGGCTTCGATGAGCCCACGTCCAGCACCTTGTCCCCGCACAGATGGGTCGACGAACAAGTCTTCCAGATAACAGATGGGCCGATCAACCCAGGTGTTGGCATGCTCCACGCCATGCACGAAACCGACGGCGGTTCCGTTCAGATCCGCGACATATCCGAATACGTCCGGACGCTCACCCGTCAACATGGCCCACGTGTTGTCCGTCACTTTGGGGTCGAGGTCTGGAATCTCGTAGAACTCCAGATAGCCCGCCCACAACTCGCGCCAGCGGGTTTCGTCCTGGGGATTTAAGTCGCGGACTTGGATGGTCATCGGGCCAGTTCCTTCGCTTGGTGGCCTAGAAGTGGATAACCCGCCCGAAGGCATCGAGCACGCTTTCGTGCATCATTTCCGAAAGCGTCGGGTGTGCGAAGACCGTGTGCATCAATTCGGCCTCGGTGGTTTCCAGTTCCATGGCGATGCCGTATCCCTGGATCAGTTCGGTGACTTCCGCGCCGATCATGTGCGCACCCAAGAGCTCGCCGGTTTTGTCGTCGAACACCACCTTGATCAAGCCTTCCGGTTCGCCCAAAGCAATGGCCTTGCCGTTGCCCTGGAACGGGAAACGGCCCACCTTGATTTT
>JANQJR010000034.1 GCA_028281525.1 Magnetovibrio sp. | reverse complement strand
AGATTACACCGCCGCGCGCGTGGCCTTTACCGCTGCCGCCGGGCATGGCGACCCGCTGGGCCACTACTACCTGGGGGCGATGTATCAGCGTGGTTTGGGGGGTGACCGGTCCGAGGTGAAAGCGTTGGAACACTACCGCAAGGCCGCCAAAAAGGAAGTGCCCGAAGCGGAATTCGCCATGGGCCTGTTTTATCAGCACGGCAAAGCGTTCTTGCAAAAGAATCCCGATGTCTCCGTCGCTTGGTATGAGAAGGCCGCGTCCCAGGGTAGCGCTGCGGCGAAGTACAACCTCGCCATCATGTACGCAACCGGTGAAGCGGTGCCGCTGGCTTACGGTTCCAACCCCGATTACATCAAGGCGCGCGGCTGGTTCCTGATCACCTTGGATGACATGGAGACGTCGGATGACAAATCCAAGGTCGAAGCTTTGATCGAAGAACTGGAAGGTCACATGACCCCGGGCCAGATCGACCGTTCCAAGGCGTTTTACGATACGTGGACGGCTGAAAACAAATGAGTTCGTGACCTAATCCTCACCCCACCCCGAAGAGGAGAGCTCTGACATGTTTCCAAAAACCGTGCGATTTTTGATCATGGCCATCATGGCGATGGTCCTGGCTCAGCCCGCTTTGGCGGCGGGCAGCGCTTATGACTATGCTTTCGAAAGCATCGACGGCGATGCGATCAAGCTCGGCGATCACAGCGGTAAGGTTTTGCTGGTGGTCAACACCGCGACCCAATGCGGCAATACGCACCAGTTCGGCACCTTGCAAAAGGCCTGGGAGACTTACCGCGACCAGGGCCTGATGGTGGTCGGCGTGTCCAGCAACGACTTCGGTCAGGAGCCCCGCGCCGGTGATGCCATCAAGGACTTCTGTTCCACCAATTACAGTGTTGACTATCCCATGGCGGACTTGACCCATGTGCGCGGCAATGACGCCCACCCGTTCTTCAAATGGGTCGAGGCCGAACTGGGTGAGAAAGGCACGCCGTCTTGGAATTTCTTCAAATACCTGATCGGGCGCGACGGGCAGATCATCGATTATTTCGGGACCGTCGAAGACCCCATGGATAAGCGCATGCGCAGCGCTATCGAAGCGGCGTTGAAATAAGCAGCATCAGGTCCTGACCCTAGCCTTTACACAAGAAAACCCCCGGTCTTTGGCCGGGGGTTTTGTGTATGGACCGCGGTGTCAGTGCTTGCGTTCTTTTTCCATGGCGTCTTTGATGTGGCGTTCCAGCTTGGGCCGGGAGATGCCGAGGATTTTGCACGCCTCGCCCTTGTGCCAACCGGTATGGTCCAGAACCTGCAGGATGTATTGTGCTGCGATGTCCTTGAGCGGCGGCAGTTGTCCGTCGCTGAATTTTCCGGCGTCGGACACCAGCGAGGCGTAAAGCCGGGCATGGCCGTTGCCGGACGATTTCGGTGCCGGCTCCTGCGTCAAGCACAACTCATCGGGAAAGTGATTGCACGACAGCATGTCGCCGTTGCCCATCACCGCGGCTTTCATCAACACATTGTCCAACTCGCGCACGTTGCCCGGCCAGTCGTAGCGGAGCAAATTTTCCATGGCGTCGGCGCTCACGCCTAAAAAGTTCTTGCGCAGGTCGTGGTTGATGCGCTGGATCAGGTGATCGACCAAGACCGGAATGTCTTCGCGCCGTTCGCGCAGCGGCGGCAACTGGATGTTCATGACGTTCAGGCGGTAGAACAGATCTTCACGGAATTTTTTCGCTGCGACCGCTGCGGCCAAATCAACGTTGCTTGCTGCGATGAAACGCGCGTTGCTGATCTTGACCTCGGTGCCGCCGACGGGAATGTATTCGCGCGATTCCAACACGCGCAAAAACAGGCTTTGCATGCTGGGCGACAGTTCGGTGATTTCGTCGAGGAATAGCGTGCCTTCCTTGGCGGCGTGGATTTTGCCCGGATTGGCGGACACCGCACCGGTGAACGCGCCTTTTTCGTGGCCGAACATTTCGCTTTCCAACAAGGTTTCCACCAGCGCGCCACAATTGACCGCAATGAACGGCATGTCTTGGCGCGGACTTGCCTGGTGGATGGCGCGCGCGATCAGCTCTTTGCCGGTGCCGGACTCGCCTTGGATCAAAACCGTGACGGGGTTCTGCGCAACCATGGCGACCTGTTTGAAAACGTCCTTCATGGCCGTGGATTGGCCGACCAACAATTGCGGTGCACCGTCGCTGCCTTTGAGCTGGACGACCGAATCCATTTCCGATTTCTGGTGTATGGCCCGGTCGACGGCGCTGTCCAGTTCCTGAATGTCGAGCGGCTTGAGAATGTAGTCCACGGCACCGCCTTGCATGGCCTGGACGGTTGTGTCCAGGTCGTGGAAGGCGGTCATCATGATCACGGGGATCGCCGGGCGTTCATCGCGTATGCGTGCCAAAAGGGAAAAACCGTCCGCACCCGGCATGCGCACGTCGGTGATCACCAGATCGACATCGTGGGCGATCGCCTCGCGGTAGCCGTCCTCGGCATTATGGGCCAAGTAGACTTGATAACCATTGCGCGAATAGTGCATCTGCAAGGTCTTGCAGATGGCGACATCATCATCCGCGATGAGCACTTGCGCCATGGTTCACATCCCTGAATATTAGACTAACGCACTGCGAAATAGGGTGTATTACCTTTTGCCGATGCGGAGTGTAGCAGTAAACGGCCGATCCGCCTAGAGCGCGATCGGGTGAGGTTGATGCTTAATAAGCGTCAACTTTATCCGTGAATCGCCCTCTCACACATCGGCCTCTCACACATGGATGAGGGGTGCATTCACGTCTTAGGCGGAAACACGAAAGTGGTTCCACCTCAGACGATCCGACCCTAGAGCCGGATCGTCTTAATCTGAATCGCTTTAGCGATGCAGACTAAGACGTGAATCCGTCTCTCATCAAATGTTTAGAGGGCGATTCACGCCTTAATCTTGTCCACAAAGTGACCAAGATTAAGGCGATCGCGCTCTAGGCAAACCGGTATTTGGACGTTACGGTTTTCCCCATGAAGCTGTCGCTTAAAGTTTTTACGTTCACGTTTGTGATTTCGGCGCTGACGCTGTTCGCGGTGGCCTTCCATACCATCGACCGGGTCACCCAAATTCTCGTCGACAACGCCTTGGAGGGCGTTGAAGAGAACGTACACGAAAACAGCCGCATCCTGAACGCAGAGGTGGAAAACGCCAAAGCGCACTTGCGCGTGCTGTCGTCCATGCTGTCGGTGCGTAAAAGTCTGAGCGCCTTGCCCGGCCCGGTCAATTTACGCGAATTGCAACAGGTCTTTGCGCGATTGATCGACACCAACCCGACTTACTTGCAGGTCCGATTGATCAGTGCCGGCAACTTCGGTCAGGAAATCGTACGCGTCGAACGGGCCGCGAACGCGATCGTCATCCGCCAACCTTATGAATTGCAGCAAAAGGGCGCACGCTATTACGTCAGTGATACCTTGCGTCTGGAATCGGGTGATATGTTCGTGTCGCATATCGACTTGAACCGGGAGCACGGCGTGATCGTCGAACCTCGCCAGCCGGTCTTTCGCGTCGCCACGCCGGTTTACGACAACACCGGTCAACACAGTTTGGGCGTGTTGGTGATCAATGTCGATTTCGCCAAGCTGGCGGAAAACTTTCAGCGGCACGATGAATACGGTTATCCCGTGGTGACTGATGTGACGGGGGAATATCTCTACCACCCAGACGCCTCCAAGACCTTCGCCTGGGAGTTTGAGGACACCGATAGTCTGCCTCAGGATTTTCAAATCATGGAACGCTGGGCCGATTGGATGTCGGTGCCCAACAACACTGCGGGTTTGAGCTTCGCCACCGACAAGCACATCGTGTCCTTGAAGCCTCTGCGCGTTGCCTCTCCTGATCCCGACCGCCCATATCGTAATTGGGTGGTGGGCGCAGTCTTGTCGCGCGCTGCAATCAATGCCATCGGCGAGTCCTTGCGCGAGCACCTCTATGTCACTTTGGCCGCCATCAGCGTGTTGCTTGCTCTGGCCTTGGGCACGGCTGCGGCGTGGTTGATGCGTCCCGTGACGGCGTTGACCGAAGCCGCAAACGCCATCGCCGAAGGCGAAGATGGGGTCGAGATCACGGTACGCAGCACCGATGAAGTGGGAGTGCTTGCCAAGGCGCTGGATCAAATGCTGCAATCGCTCAAAGAGATGGCGAAGAACGAAGAAATGGCGTCCATGGGGCGCATGTCGGTGATGATCGCACACGACCTGCGTAATGCGCTGTCGACGGTCAAGATGAACTTGCAGATTCTCGAGGGCGGAAATGACGATCCCGACACCCTGAATCAGATCGAAATTGCACTCGGTCAAGTCCAGCATATGGAAAGCATCTTACGCGATGTTCTGTCGTACACGCGCCCCGACCGGGTGCGGTTGGAATGGCAAGATACCTGCAATATGCTCGACACCTGTGTGGCGGCGGTGTTGCCCACCGCCCACACGCATGGGATCGAAATCGAAAAGGGCTATGGTACGGGCCTGCCGATGATCCACTGCGACCGCACCAAGATTTTGCAAGCGGTGCAGAACTATTTGCACAATGCCATCCAAGCCGTCGCCGAAGGTGGCGGTGGTGGGGAGGTGCGTTTGCGCGCCCAAGCGGAATACGAACATGCACCGGGCGCGATCACCATCCGCGTTCTGGACACCGGACCCGGCATTTCAGACGACATCGCGGATCAACTGTTCGAACCGTTCATCACCACGCGGGCCAAGGGCACCGGGCTGGGGTTGGCGATCGTCAATCGCATCGCCGATGAGCACGGCGGCCAAGTCTGGGCGCGGCGGCGCGAGGATGCGGCCGGCTCCGAATTTGGGCTCCTGTTGCCCATCGATCATCAGCCGGCATTGTCGAACTGATACCAGGCTGCATGATCAGGCTAAGCCCGGTTCATCAAGTAGTGAAGTCAGCTAGGGTCCATCACTGTGTAGCAATTTGTTGATGCGATCCCCCAGATGTTCAGCCAGCCGCTGTGCGGCGTCTCCTCGACTGTTCCAGTCGTCCGCGATCTCGCCAAGGTAGGCTCTGCGTGCATAGTCCAGTGTTACGGCGTCCCGGTTTTGGATGTGTGGGATTGCCCAAGTGGCGGCTTCATTCTTCGTCACGAACTCCCCCGTGCTGGCCGTGCGCCACATTCGGGCAAGAGTCAAAAGGGCGTTACGTTCGTCCCCTAGCAGCCCTTTCAGCAGTACTGGGAGCATACCCCGCATGGCCAGGCGGACGTGTTTGTTGGAGATTTCGGGTAGCATTTCAGACGCGTCCGGGCCGAACAGGGGGACGGCATCCTGACGGGCCTGCGCAAGCAGAAGTGAATATTCCGGATCATGCGTGGGCGCCGGTTTCTCGCCCGCCTCATACGCATCCCGTAACCATTCGCCATAGATGAATTCGGTTCGCACTGGGAAGTGTTCCACCGCGAGATCAGAAAGAAGAAAAACCACGACCTCGATGCAACGCCTACCGTTGGGCACGGCAGGATGCCGGCTGGAAATTTGCAGCAGGGTAGTCAGCAAGGCATCGCGTTGATCTTCAGTTAATCCGCGATCCACGATTGCAAGCAGGTCGATATCGCTTTGTGGATGGATATTTCCCGAAGCCGCCGATCCATGCAGATACACGGCAAGAAGCGCATCCTCAAGATTGTCTCGCAAGGCGGCCGTCGCGGTCTGCAATTGGTCAATTTGCTCTCGCGTGATGTGCATCGTCGCCTCAAGAAGTTTGGTATGGGAGTCCTCTCAAAACCGAATCCTGTCAATTGTAGCGGCTCGCGGGGCGGTGTGTGTGGCGAATTTGCCACACCTAGCGGGCATTTTTGCCATCCGTCAAACGACGTTTCAACGACTTAGGCGGCGTCTTGCACAAACTTGAAGATTCCCTTCTGGACAATGGCAAACCATATATTAGATAAAATTACATTAGATAAATCTAAATTTGTGTTCTGGGAGCTCCGTGCGCGGAGTTGAAGTTATGCGGCGGTTTCGTTTGCCGGCTTTTTTCATCGTTTTTGCGACGCTGTTCATCGGTGCGGACAGCGCATTTCAGGATGTTGAGGCATCGTCACACGACGTGCGGGCGGAGCAATGTTTAGCGCTCAACATTTACTGGGAGGCGCGTTCCGAATCTGAGCTTGGCAAGCAGGCCGTCGCGGCCGTAACGCTCAACCGGGTCAATTCCAAAGCGTTTCCCAATGATGTGTGCGGTGTCGTGCGCCAAGGCGGTGAGCGGCGTAACCGCTGTCAGTTCTCTTGGTGGTGTGACGGCAAGAAGGATCATCCCAATGACGCCACCGCTTGGGATGATGCCCAGCAAATTGCCCGTGCCGCGTTGCAGGGCGAGGTCGAAGATCCGACCCACGGTGCGCTCTTTTATCACGCCGCCTACGTGAAGCCCAAGTGGGCCAAGCGCATGGTCAAGACCCGGCGCATCGGCCTGCATATTTTCTTCATTGATCCCACCAAAGTGGCGTCCCGGCTTTAGGGCCCATACTCACGTGCATGTGATCCTAAACACGGCTTTCTTTTCGTCATATGAAAGCGTAAGCTGTCAGGGCTGACAATGACCAGGCCCGTTAAACAGATGCGCATGTTCTCGAACTCCCTGATTGGTGTCGTTGCGGCGGGTGCCGTGATGATGGCTTTTACCAAAGACGTCTGGGCGGCGAATTTGGTTTCGTATCGCGCCGTTTACGATATTCGCATGGCTTCGGCCAAACCCGGCGCGGGGTTTGCTTCCGCCAGTGGGCAGTTGGCCTATGGCGTCAAGCAAGCCTGTGATGCGTGGCTGGTCAATCAGGCCGGCACCACGCATGTCGAGACCACGGACGGCGACGTCATTTCCTGGCCGATGAACTTTTCGTCATGGGAATCGAGTGACGGCGCCCATTACCGTTTCACCGTAATGGGCGATGACGTGAGCCCCACCATCTTGGGTGGCGCGCGCATGGGCGCGGACGGCGGGGAGGCGAAATTCTCCAAGCCCGAAGCGGCGGTGTTCGCCCTGTCCAGCGACACGTTGTTTCCCATGGTGCACACCGCATACATCTTGGATCAGGCTGGCCAAGGCAAGACCCAGTTGCAAAACATGGTGTTTGAAGGGATCAGCGTGGAAGGCTCCAAGCTTTTGGTAACGTTTGTCAGTACGCTGTCCAAACGCGCAGGCACAATCGCCGGGCGCTTTAATCTCGATGCCGTGAAACGTCCCGGTTGGACCTTCCGGTTGGCGTATTTCGATCCCGTTTCGCGGGCCAGCGAACCCATGTATGAAATCGAAGCCGATTATCTCGATAACGGTATTCCGGTTCGGTGGATGATCGATTACGGAGATTATGTCCTGGAAATGGACATGACCAAAATCGAAATTCTGCCCCGCCCAGATTGTTAAGAGCCAGATTTCTCCACCTAATTCACAGTGGCTTCGCGGGCGACCGCCACCAATTTTCGCATCATCGGCAACGGAATCGCGCCGGGCACAAGGGCTTCGCCGATAACGAATGAAGGCGTACCGGTTATCAATAACGCGTCGGCCTGGGCACGGGTGGTGGTAAGTGCTTTGTCGATGTCTCCGTCTTGCATTTGTACGGCCAAGGCGCCGGTGTTGACGCCGCTCTGCTGCGCCAATTCCATGACCTTGGCATTGCTCAGCGCGCCCCTGCTGGACAACATCGCACTGTGGAAATCGAAATACTTATCGCGTTGATGCAACCATACCGCCATGGAGGCGCGCGCTGCGTAAATGCTTTGTTCGCCCAGGACCGGGTATTCTTTCAGGACATAGCGAACATTGCCGTCTTCCTTGATGAGAGCCAGCGCGTCCTCAAACACACGTTTGCAGTAACCGCACCGGTAATCGAAAAACTCCACCACGGTGACATCACCGTCGGGGTTACCGATCACGGGGTCGAGGGGGCTGGAGCCCAAATCCTTGGCCATCGCCTTCATGGCTGCGCGCTGGCGTTCGAGTGCGGCCACTTCTTCGCGCCGCTGCAGCTCGCCAATAGCCTGGGCGATGATTTCCGGGTTTTTCAGCAGGTAGTCGCGCACCACCTGTTCGATTTCCGCTTTTTCTTCGAGGCTGAGCGGCCCCTCTGCGCTGGCGGTGAGGGGCGCGCATACCATCAGCAAGGCGGCGGCAATGGATTTTACAAGGCGCATGGGGTTCTCCCGCTCGAAATGAATATTGGTTTCAGTGATATATGGCGATCATGGCGTCAATGTGTCAGCAATATCCCGGATAAGCGCCCGCGCACCACCGTCGGTGTCGGCGCGGCGGCCAAGCCGATGAAACTGATACGGGTTCTGCGCCGATCATCGCCCGGCCAGGCCTTGGCGTAGAGTTCGGATAGATCGACGGCTTCTTGCCACCATGTCCGTGTGTTTTCGCGCCCACCGCGCACCGTGTAGATCGGCGTTTCATAAGGCCGGTCAGGGGGGGGCAAGCTCAGGGCGCCGCGGCGCAACGCCGTATCTCCCCACACCAGGGCGATGGCGCGGTCGTGTTCGGGAAGGCCGTTGCCTTGTTTGGCCGTCTCGGCGTCTTCGGGTGCGCCGCCGTGAAAGCCCACCACCAAGCGCACGGGATGGATACCGGGGCCGTGATTGGTCAGGTGCCACGTCCAGCTGAGAAACGGCGTCGCCAGCATCATCGCATCGACCCGGCGCACGGCGATGATGCGCTCTGCGCCGCTTTTCAGCTCTACCGCCGGCATGCCGTCGCGGTTGACCAAAGTCAGGCTATCTGTGCGTTCTGCACCGCCGCCGGAGATGATCCAGTCCTCAGGCGGCGCGTCGAGGCGAAAGCCCGGTTCCGGGCCCATAATGGCGAGGTGGCCTTCGGGACTGGGCTGATTGGGGCGCACAGATGGGTCCGCACAGGCGGCCAAAATTAAAACCGTTGCGCCAAACACCGCTATTCTCGGAACCGATGGACTTGTCATCTTTGTTTCTGACGCGCTCTTTGGACCTTGATCGCTTCTTGAAGGTCAAGCGCCTGCAGGTGCGCACTGGAGCCTTCCTTGAGCAACGACGCCGCGCGTTCGGCTTGGAACTTGGCGTTGGCGAACTGGCCCCGGCGCAATTCGGCTTCCGCCAAGGCGAGCGAACTCATACCTATATCCCCTTTACGGCCGTAAGCGATGCCCAACTGTTGCCAGACGAAGGCGCTGTCCGTACCCATCCGTGTGGCGGTTCGGAAATGTTCGATGGCTTTGTCGAGCAGTTCGGGCCGACCGGATTCCAGTTCAACGCGGGCGAGCGCGACGACAATCAGCGGCTCGTCCGGCGCCAAATGATGGGCGCGTTGGTACGCTTCCAGGGCTTCCTGGGAACGGCCGTGTTCGAACAGCATCTGGCCCTTCATTTCCCACAGGTAAGGATTGCGGGGCTGATCAACGATCAGTTCATCCATCAGGCGTAACGCGGTTTTGATGTCCGGTTTACGGTAATGCGCGATGGCCCGGGCGTAACGGGCGGGGAAGCTCAAGTCCGTTTCGGGATACTTGCGCATCGTATATTCGAACGGCTCCATATACGAATAGAGTTTCGCCACCATGATCTGGTGCGACAAGACCTTATCGGCAGACGGCTGAACGTCGGAGTATGGAGAATTGGCGATGTGCGCGCGCAAGGTGTTGATACGCTCCCGGCTCAAGGGGTGGGTCCGTGCATACGGGTCCTGGTAGCGGGGACTTAAGACTTCCTGATCGCCCAATTGGCTGAGAAAGCCTTCCAGCCCTCGGGCGGATTGTCCGGTGTCGTCCAGCAGCCGTATCGCGGCTTGATCGGCGGCGGATTCCTGGGTCCGGGAATATTTTAAAAAGACACCCTGGCCGCTGCCTTGGCTGCCCATGATCACCGCGCTGCCGACATCGGGGTTGTTCGAACCCACGGCGGCGACCACGCCCAGCAGCGTGCCGATCATCTGGATCATGGCGGCGTCCTCGATCGCGGCGCGCGTGCGGCTCAAGTGTCCGCCTTCGATGTGACCGGTTTCGTGGGCGATCACACCGATCACCGCGTTCGGCCCCTTGCTTCCCACCAGCAAGCCGGTATGGAGGTAGATATTTTGTCCGCCTGCGACAAAGGCGTTGAGGGACTTGTCTTGGATCATGCGGATGCGCACTTGCGCGGGGTTCAATCCGGCGGCTTCCAACAGTGGCGTTGTGTAGTCGCGGATGATATTTTCAATTTCCGCGTCGCGGATGATGGTCCGTTTTCCTTGCGCCAGTGCCGGGGGACTGACCAACGTCACGCTCAACGCGGCGACCAGCACGCCCGCGATCGCGCGGCGTAGCGAGAGGAACTTAAAAAGAGTTGAAAAGGTGAGTGGGGTGAGCACACGTCTCAACATGTTGAAAGCCAATCGTATCCAATTCCGGCCTAAATCCAATCCATCCCTCGACCGGCAGCCTAGAACCGCCAAGCGGGTCCGTCAATCGACACTCCGTGCCCTGGTTGGCGGGGCGGCCCTGGCCCTGGCGGCGTGCGGGTCTGGGGAGTCGGAACTGGCCCGGGGATCCATTGGTTATGTAGAGGGCTTTTTTGGCGCAGTTGTGGCAGATGAGCCCCGCGCTGCTTTGATTGGGCGCGACATGCTTTCGTCCGGCGGCACCGCCGCCGATGCGGCCACGGCCATGTATTTCACGATGGCGGTTACGTTGCCGTCGCGCGCCGGGCTCGGCGGTGGGGGGATGTGCGTGGCTTTTGACAGAAAAAGCGGACGTACGGACGTTCTGGATTTCACCGCCGACGCGCCCACGTCCATTCCCACAGGATCGGACCGGCCCACCGCAATACCGGGCAATCCCCGGGGTTTTTTCGCGTTGCAGGCGCGTCATGGAGCTCTTTTGTGGAGTCAAGTTGTCGCGCCCGCTGAAAATCTGGCGCGGTTCGGCCATCCGGTTTCACGCACCTTTGCACGTGATTTGTCCGCCATCGGTCCGGCTTTGCTGGCCGATCCGGGCGCGCGGGAGATGTTCACGTCAAAAGCTGGCCAAACGGTAGCGGGTGAGGGGATGCCGATTGTTCAATTCGACTTGGCCGGAACGCTGGGTATGATCCGTGCGCGTGGCGTGGGGCCGTTCTATACAGGACCGTTCGCCAATACCTTTGTGGGATCGGTCAACACCGCCGGCGGGTCTTTGACGATCGAGGAGCTACGCGGTTTCACGCCCAAATGGCGCGACAGCGTGCGCGTCGAGGTTGGCGATGAAGTCGCCCATTTCGCGCCCCCGCCCGCCAGCGCTTCGAGCCAAGCGGCGATCATGCTGGCGATGGTAATCGAAGACGGTGGTTACAGTGCTGGTCTCAGTGGCGGATTTGGTCGTGGTAGCGAAGGAGAGCGCGCGCATTTGATGGCTCAAACGTCGCTCCATGCTTTCGCAGATCGCGAAACCTGGCTGGATGCGCGCGGGCGTGGGACCATGGAAGTCGGCGCGCTGGTGAACGAAAACCGCATCGAAACCTTGGCCCAGGGCTTGAAGGGTGAACGCAAAACCGACGCCGGGCAGTTCACGCCCCGTCCGCGAAACCGCCATGAAAGCCCGGCAACCACATCCTTTGCCGCCGCCGATGCCTTCGGCAACGCGGTGGTGTGTGCGGTCACCATGAACGCCAGCTTTGGCGTTGGGCGCATCGCAGCGGGCAGCGGCGTGCTGTTGGCCGCCGCCCCTGGCACCGGTGGACGGGGTCCGGTTGGCTTGGCGCCGATGTTAATGGTCAATGAAAACTCCAATGAGTTCCGTTTGGCCGCAGCGGCGAACGGCGGGGTTGCGGCCCCGGCGGCGTTGACCAGTGTGGTGGCGCGCATCGTCGAATTGGAGCAATCGGCTGTGGATGCCGTGGCCGCGCCCCGTGTGCACAATGGTGGCGATCCGGATGTGACATATCATGAACCGGGGCTGGAGGCCGCCGTGCAAGCCCATTTGACTGCCCTGGGGCACCGTATTGCTGCAACTCCAGTGTTGGGGCAGGTGAACGTGCTGTGGTGCCCGGGCGGACTGCCCACCACGCCTGAGAGTTGCCAGATGGCGGCGGACCCGCGCGGCTCCGGCTTGGCGGCGGGATCGATGAGATGATGAAATAGGGAATCCGGATATATGACGCTGAAAGCCGCGCAACGGGGCGCCATATCGCCGTTCATCGTCATGGACGTGATGCGTGCTGCCAACGCCCGTGAGGTGGCGGGTGAAGACGTCTTGCACATGGAGGTCGGTCAACCGTCTACCGCTGCGCCAAAAAAGGTGTTGGAGGCTGCGCGCGATGCCCTGGACCGGGAACTCCTGGGTTACACCGACGCATTCGGCGTGCCGCCGTTGAAAGCGCGCATCGCGCGACACTATCAAGAGACCTACGGCGTGGCCATCGATCCGGCGCGCATCGCGGTAACCACCGGGTCCAGCGGCGGGTTCGTGCTGGCGTTCCTGTCCGCGTTCGACGCGGACGACCGGGTGGCGTTGGCCAGCCCCGGCTATCCGGCCTATCGCAACATCCTCACTGCTTTGGGCATCGAAGTCGTCAACATCGAAACCGGCCCGGAAACGGATTATCAGCCGACACCGGAATTGCTGGATCGTGTGGATGGCAAACTGGACGGCTTGATCATCGCATCGCCGTCGAATCCCACCGGCACCATGATCGGTCAGGATGGGCTGGCTGCGCTGGCGGAGTATTGCCGCACGCGGGGAACCCGCCTTGTGTCGGATGAGATCTACCACGGCATCACCTACGAAGAACCCGCCCACACCATGGCTGAGTTCGAGCCGGAAGCCTTCATCGTCAACAGCTTTTCCAAATACTACTCCATGACCGGCTGGCGGTTGGGTTGGCTGGTGTTTCCCGAAAGTTTAGGCCGGCCCGTGGAATGTTTAGCGCAGAACCTGTTCATTTCCGCGCCGACGCTTTCGCAGATCGCCGCCGTCGAAGCCTTCGATTGCCAGCCAGAATTGGATGCCAACGTGGCGCGCTACAAGGCCAACCGCGATTTGCTGTTGGATGAATTGCCTAAGGCCGGGTTCGACAAGTTGAGCCATGCCCAGGGCGCGTTTTACATCTATGCCGACGTGACGGATCTGACCGGCGACAGCCCGGAGTTTTGCAAAAAGATTTTGGCCGAGACCGGTGTCGCGGTGACCCCGGGCGTGGATTTCGACCCCGGACGCGGGCGCCATTACCTGCGCTTTTCCTTCGCGGGCGGCACGGACGACATGGCCGAAGCGGCGAAGCGGCTGAAGGTTTTCCGGCAAACGCTATAGAAGAAAAAGGCGCGGAAATAATCCGCGCCTTTTGTTTGAGGTGATATGGCGGAGGGCTTAACCGCCCAGGTTCCACCAACCCTTGCGTTTGGGCTTGTCTTCGCTTTCGCCCACCACCACGGTTTCAACGGCCGGGTTCGGCGCGGGGTCTTCCGCGGCGGCGGGTTCGGACGTGTCCGGTTCAGGGGCGGCGTCGTTGGCCGGTTCCAGTGCGGGAGCCGTGTCGGCTTTGTCTTCGTCTTTCTTCTTGCGAGACCGGGTGCGTTTGGGCTTTGGTTTTTCGTCCGCTTCCACATCCGTCTCGCCGGTGTCCTCGGATGCCGCCTCGCCGGCTTTGACGTCCGCACCATCGTCTTTTTTCTTGCGTGAACGCGCGCGGCGGCGCTTGGGCTTCTCTTCGCCTTCCGTCTCGGCTTCGGCCGTGTTTTCGGATTTGGCTTCGACGGTTTCTGCGGATGCGCCCTCGTCATCGTCTTTTTTCTTGCGGCGGCGCGCGCGGCGGCGCTTGGGCTTTTCGTCACTTTCCGGCGCCGCTTCAGCTTCTTCGGGCGCGTCTGCGTCGTCCTGAGTTTCTTCGCTTACGACGTCTTCGCCGTTTTCGCTCGCAGCGACCTCGGCAGCCTTGCGCCTGCGGCGCCCGCCCCGACGCGAGCGGCGGCGGCGTTTTTTCTTTTCTTCACCGTCCTCACCGACTTCAGAGTCCGCGGTTTCCGCTTCGGCTTCAATTGCGTCAAGTTGTGTATCTTGTGCCTCTTCGTCGCGCTTGCGGCCCCGGCGGCGGCGGCGGCGTTTGCGTCCGCCTTCTTCTTGCGCTTCGGAGCGCAGGGCGGCGACCATTTCGGAAATGGTTTCGCCGTCCAGGTTCTTGGTGCGCTCCAAGCGCAGGTCCGGCGGGATCAACGAATCATCGTTGGTCAGCAACACCTGCATTTCGTGCTTGCTCTCCAGTTCGGCCATGGCGCCGCGCTTATGATTGAGGATGTAGAGCGCAACCGAAGTCGGCACGTGCACGGTCAGTTCCGAGGCGCGGCGGTTCGCGCCTTCTTCGTCGATGGCGCGCAGAACCACCAATGCGGTGCTTTCCGTGGAACGGCGGATGCCGGTGCCACCGCAATGCGGGCAGGGTTCCGAAGACGTTTCGATCAAGCTCGGACGCAGGCGTTGACGCGACATTTCCAACAGACCGAACGGGCTGATGCGGCCGACTTGGATGCGCGCCCGGTCGTGTTTCAGCGCTTCCTTCATGCGCCGTTCGACCTGAGAGTTGTTGCGGTTTACGTCCATGTCGATGAAGTCGATGACCACCAGACCGGCCAAGTCGCGCAAGCGCAACTGGCGGGCGACTTCTTCCGCGGCTTCCAGGTTGGTCTTGAGCGCGGTTTCTTCGATATTGCGTTCCTTGGTGGAACGGCCCGAGTTGACGTCGATGGAGACCAGAGCCTCGGTCGGGTTGATCACCAGGTACCCGCCCGACGGCAAGTGCACGACCGGATTGTGGATCGCATCCAACTGGTTTTCCACGCCGGCATTGCGAAACAGCGGCGCATCGGTGTCCTTGTACTGCTTGATCTTACGTGCGTGGCTGGGAATCAGCAGTTTCATGAAGTCCTTGGCGGCGCGGTACGCGGTTTCACCTTCGACCTGAATTTCGCCGATGTCGCGGGTGTAGAGATCGCGGATCGAACGGCGCACAATGTCGCCTTCTTCGTGCACCAGGGTCGGCGCGACGGACTTTAAGGTCAAATCGCGCACGTTGTTCCACAGCCGGATGAGGTATTCGAAGTCGCGTTTGATTTCGGCTTTGGTGCGCCCGATGCCCGCCGTACGCAGGATCACGGCCATACCTTGGGGAACGTCGAGGCTCGACAAGATGGTTTTGAGCGACTTGCGGTCGGCGGAGTTGGTGATTTTGCGCGAAATCCCGCCGCCGCGCGACGTGTTGGGCATCAACACGCAATAGCGTCCGGCAAGTGACATGTAAGTGGTCAGCGCTGCGCCCTTGTTGCCGCGTTCTTCCTTGACCACTTGGACCAGCAGAACCTGACGGCGTTTGATGACCTCTTGGATTTTGTATTGTTTGGCGCTGGGCGTGCGGCGCTTTTGCGTTTCTTCGACTTCATCGCTTTCGTCGCCACCAAGAGTTTCGACGGGACCCTCGTCGCCATCATCACCTTCATCGCCGTCTTCACCAGGTTCGCCGTCTTCGGCTTCGTTTCCGGCACTGTCGGCGGCTTTGTTCTCGGCCTCGTCTTCCAGCGGTTCTTCAGAAACTTCTTCGCTCACGCTGTCCGCAGGCGCGGCCTCGGCGGCGATGGCGTCAACAGACACGTCAGCGGGTTCGCCTTCGGCCTCACTTTTGGCGCTTTCATCCGCCGTTTCAGCGCCTGTGTCGACCGCGTCCTCAGCATCGTCTTCGGACTTGTCGGTGCTTTCAGGAATGTCTTCGACCTCAGCGGACTCTGCGGCGTATTCCGCATCATCGGCTTCGGGGCGGTCGTCGACCGGGATTTGATAATAGTCGGGGTGGATTTCGCTGAAGGCCAGGAAACCGTGCCGGTTTCCGCCATAATCGACAAAGGCCGCTTGGAGCGACGGCTCCACACGGACGACTTTAGCGAGATAGATGTTGCCTTTAAGCTGCCTTCGGGACGAAACCTCTACGTCGAAATCTTCAAGTTGATTTCCATCTGCGACTACGACCCGCGTTTCTTCCGGGTGGGCCGCATCGATAAGCATGCGTTTGGTCATTTGCTTTGGAACTCCAGGGGTGCCCTCGACCACCCAGGCCTTGTGCCGGGGCGGAGGTGGACACGCTGTTAAGATTGCCGCCACGCGCGCATGCAAACAGGATTGCCGTTCCTTCCTCAAGAACGGCAGGGGTATATGTCGCTGCGGCTTGCGCGCTGTTGGCAAGCATGGGGTTGAAACCTTTATTCAATCGCAAGCGCGCGGGCGCGGGGGGTATTCCTTGAACCAAGGGGGCGAGAAGGTTTCGCCCGGCCCTCTGGTGGAACCGCGTGACAGCTTAATATCTTGGAATTTCACCGCGATTTTGGCTGTCGTCCGCTCTCCGCGCTTGCGGAAAACTCTTTCCTAGCCACGAAAAAGGGGAATTTCCCCATTTCTCAATGGTCGAGGTTAAGATAACGGTAGTAAATTGATTCGACAATCATCTTATTGACCTATTATGAACTCCGGGATGACAGTGATGTGACATCCTGGAACGATACGTTCGTCCGATTGACGCAGGCATCCGGCGCGAACCTCATAACCAAAGGCTGGAATCGGTCGTTTCATGCGTTTTTTGAACTCCCTGTTGAGACCACATGCGCTCACACGCGGATTGATCGCCAGCTTGGCCGTGGCGGCAATGGCGTTTGGCATGGCCGTGGACCCGGTGCACGCCGCGGGCGGCGTCCAGGCAAAGATTTCCGATGTGCGGATCGGCCAACACGGGGAGCGGACCCGCGTGGTGCTGGATTTGGATCGGGAGGTCAAGTTCGATATCTTCACCCTACCCGAACCCTACCGCGTGGTGGTCAACCTGCCGGAAGTGGATTGGCGGTTGGATGAAAAGAACCTACCGGAAAACGAAGGCTTGCTGAGCCGCATGCGTTACGGCCTGTTCGCACCTGGGACGTCGCGCATGGTTCTGGACGTCAAGGGTCCCGTCAGTGTGCAAAAGAGCTTTATGTTGCGTCCGGTGCAAGGCAACCGCTGGCGTTTTGTTCTGGATCTGGCGCCCACCAGTGAAACGGTGTTTCTGGAAACCCTGGCGGCGCAACGCGATAAGGCGCGCAAAAGTTTGGATGCGCTGGTCGCATCCGTGACGCCCGATGGGCCGCCGACCATCGTCACGCCCGCGCAACCGGGCGCTCACGCTGGAACCAAAACCGCACTGTTGCCCCCGCGCAAACCCACCATACCCGGAAAACGCATCGTCGCCCTCGATCCGGGGCACGGTGGCGTCGATCCCGGCACCATCGGCGTGTCGAAGACCTATGAAAAACACATCACCCTGGCGATGGCGCGCGATTTGAAGAAGGCGTTGGAGAAGACCGGACGCTACAAGGTCGTTTTGACGCGTGATCGGGATATCTTCCTGCGCCTGCGCGACCGGGTGAGAATCGCCCGTGAAGCGGGAGCGGAGTTGTTCATTTCCATCCATGCGGACTCGGTGCCCAACCGCAAAACCCGGGGACTGTCGGTTTATACGTTGTCCGAAAAGGCTTCGGACAAAGAAGCGGCCAAGCTGGCGGCCAAGGAAAACAAATCCGATTTGATCGCGGGGATCGATCTCAGCACCGAAACCAAGGATGTGACCAACATTCTGTTGGATTTGGCGCAGCGCGAAACCATGAATCAGTCGGCCAAATTCGCCCAGGAGCTGGTGGGCGAGCTTCGCCGCGAGGTCAAATTGCTGCGCAACACCCACCGTTTCGCGGGCTTCGCGGTGTTGAAGGCGCCGGATATGCCCTCGGTCCTGCTGGAGGCCGGCTTCCTGTCCAACCGCCAAGATGAGCGCAATCTCTTGAGCAAACCGTATCGCGCGAAATTGGCCAATGCCATCGTCAAGGGGATCGACCGCCACTTTACCGGTACCGAGGAAGCGCGCGCGCGTTAAGCCCGGGCGCGGGTTTTATCCCTTGAAACGCATCTTTTTCTCGTGCCTTGGAAGACCCAATAGTCATATGAGAGCCATATTGTTGGTTTATTGAGTGCCCATGAAGCGTTTCTTCAAGATTGTCCTGGTGCTGTTCGGATTGCTCCTGTTCGGTGGCGTTGCCGCAGCAGGCGCGGGGGTCTATCTGGTGTGGCACTTCGGTAAAGGTCTGCCGGATTATCAGCAATTGGCGCACTACGAGCCGCCGGTGATGACCCGCGTGCATGCGGGCGACGGTCGTCTGCTCGCCGAATACGCCACGGAAAAGCGCGTGTTCGTGCCGATCCGCGCCATGCCCCGGCGCATCATTCACGCGGTATTGGCGGCGGAAGACAAGCATTTCTACGCTCATCCGGGCATCGATCCGCTGGGGCTGGTGCGCGCGGTGCTCACCAACATCAAGAATTACGGCAGCGGACGCCGGCCAGTGGGGGCATCGACCATCACCCAGCAGGTGGCGAAGAACTTCCTGCTCACCAACGAAGTGTCTTACGAGCGCAAGATCAAGGAAGCGATCCTGGCGTTTCGCATCGAGCATGCCTTCACCAAGGACCGCATCTTGGAACTTTACTTGAACGAGGTCTATCTGGGTGCGGGCTCTTACGGCGTCGCGGCGGCGGCGCTGAATTATTTCAACAAATCCTTAGATGAGCTTTCCATCGCCGAAGCCGCGTATTTGGCGGCATTGTTGAAGGCACCCAGCAACTATCATCCGACCCGCAAGAAGAAGGCCGCGTTGGTGCGGCGCGACTGGGTTATCGGGCGCATGCGTGAAGACGGCTATGTCACGCCCGCCGAAGCGCGCATGGCCAAGGCGGACGATCTGGTGGTCGAGGACCGCGCCGCGACCGAGTTTATCACCGCCAACTATTACGCCGAAGAGGTTCGCCGGGAGCTGTATGACAAGTATGGCGAGCGCGCGCTTTACACCGGCGGCATGAGCGTACACACCACCCTGGATCCGCATCTGCAGAAAATCGCGGAGCGCACCTTGCGCGCCGGTTTGATCGCATACGACCGCAGGCACGGCTGGCGCGGACCCGTCGCGCATTTCGAAGGGCCGGGGCCGTATATCCAAAACCTCAAAGACATGAAAAGGCCCAAGGGGTTGCGCGATTGGCAACTCGCCGCCGTCACGGCCATGGATGAGAACCAAGCGGAAATCGTCATCCAAGGCGTGGGCAAAGGCTTCATCCCCATGCGGGAGATGAAGTGGGCGCGCAAATGGCTCAAGGGCGAGTATTTGGACAAAGTGGTGCACAGACCGGCGGACGTTTTGGAAGTCGGCAACGTGGTCGCGGTGGAGGAGGTCTTCAGCTACACCACCGGTAAAGGCAAGGATGCCGAGACCCACGCATACCCGTCGAACACATTCGCCTTAAGACAGATTCCGGAAATCCAAGGCGCGATCGTGGCGTTGGACCCGCACACGGGCCGGGTGCTGGCCATGACCGGGGGTTACGACTACGATGCATCCGAATTCAACCGCGCGACCCAGGCCAAGCGCCAGCCGGGCTCCGCCTTCAAGCCGTTCGTTTATCTGGCGGCGCTGGACAGTGGCTTCACCCCGTCCACCCTGATCCTGGATGCGCCGTTCGTGATCGACCAGGGGCCGGGGCTGCCCAAATGGCGGCCCGCCAACTACACCAAGAAATTCTACGGGCCGTCCACCATGCGGCTCGGCATCGAAAAATCGCGCAACCTCATGACCGTGCGCCTGGCCCAGACCGTGGGCATGGACAAGGTCACCGAATATGCGGAGAAATTCGGCATCAATCAAAGCCTGCCGGAACAGCTCGCCATGTCCTTGGGTGCGGGCGAAACCACCTTGCTCGACCTGACGGCGGCATATGCGATGCTGGTCAACGGCGGCAAGGAGTTGAAAGCCACCTTCATCGACCGCATCCAGGACCGCAACGGCCACACCATCTACCGCCATGACCAACGTCCGTGCCAGGGCTGCGAAGCGGTGGCGTGGACGGGCCAGGAGGTGCCGGCCATTCCGGATGAGCGTCCGCAGATCACCGACCCCGCGAGCGCCTATCAAATGGTTTCCATGCTGGAAGGCACGGTACAGCGCGGCACCGGACGGCGCGCGCGCGCGGTGGGCAAGCCCTTGGGCGGCAAGACCGGCACCACCAACGATGCCTTCGATGCGTGGTTCTTGGGCTTCAGTCCCGACTTGGCCGTCGGTGTGTTCACCGGCTTCGATGAGCCGCGCTCACTCGGTCCCCGCGAACAAGGCGCGTCTGTGGCCTCGCCGATTTTTCGCGATTTCATGGCCGCGGCCCTGCAAGGCCAGCCGTCGATCCCGTTCCGCATTCCGCCCGGCATTCACCTGGTGCGTGTCGACGCCACCACCGGTCTGCCGGCACACGGCAAAAAGAGCGGCGTGATCCTGGAGGCCTTCAAGCCCGGCACGGGGCCGAGCGGTAACACCCTGGTGCTCGGCGCGGGAGGTGC